>CAZCJL010000101.1:0-26151 GCA_964498785.1 uncultured Cytophagia bacterium
TTAAATACGACATAGAGGCAATCGCCCATATCTACCATAAAATATTGAGAAGATAGAATTTTTATCATACCAGAGATGTCCTCTAAAATCATATAAAATGGAGGTAACTTATGAAAAGACGTCCTATTTTATATTTCATTTTGTTCCACCTATTTATTGCAACAATATTAACAGCCGGGACCACCGGAAAAATTGCCGGTACTGTTGAAGATTTAAAAACAGGGGAGGCTCTCCCGGGTGCAAATGTTTCAATATCCGGTACTCTTTTAGGATCGGCAACAAATATTAACGGGCAATTCTATATTTTGAATGTGCCGCCCGGTACTTATGAGGTCAAAGTTTCGATGATGGGTTACAAAACAACTATCATACGAAACGCTCGCGTGAAGATCGATCAGACCACAGAGATCAGCGTCCAATTGCAGGCAACGATTTTAGAAGGGCAGGAGGTTGAGGTGATCGCTGAAAAGCCAAAAGTGGAAATTGATCTGACGGCAAGCAAGCAGACGTTGTCGACACAACAAATAAATCAAAGTTGGGGCACGGAGTTAGAAGAAGTGATCAGTGATTTGCCTGGCACCAATATAAATGGTGGAATCAGGGGCGGCTTTGGTTTACATGAAGCATATCGCGTCGATGGCATGGATATGCGGGATGTGGGCTCGAATACCAATTTTAAGACGATTAATCTATCAACGATCCAGGAAGTTGAAGTATTGACTGGCGGCTATAACGCCGAATACGGGCAGGCGAATGGTGCGATCATGAATATCGTTACCAAAACATCCCGGGATCGAATTCGCGGAAGCCTTCGCTACAAAATGCAGCCTGCAGGCAAGTATCACTGGGGGAGCAATATCTACGGCTCAGATACATTCCAGCAAACAGTGATGTGTACCCCGGAATTCTGGGATCCGAATTCCACCTGGCAGACAAAATGGATGGATGAACCATATCCTGGTTATAATGGCGACATAAATCCGTTCGCCAGCATGACGCCACAGGAACGCGCGGATTGGTGGAAAAGTTTTGTCAATGACGAAAAATTTAATCCGCAGATGAATTACGCAGAACGAATGGAATGGGAAACAGAATTAACTTTATATGGTCCGATTACATCTGATCTCAGTTTCATGTTTTCCGGTCGCTACAGAGAAGGAGTACCGCGCTATCCTTCCGCACTGAAGTATAATCCGGATATGACATTCCAGGGCGCGCTATATTACAACATCACGAAAAGTACGAAAATTGATTTTACCGGTGTTTATACCAGGTTTGAAAACTCCGGCGCTGCGAAGACAAATTTTGGTTCGACAGAAGATACGTTCCATGACAACTCATCGTTTCCGTTTGTGCGTAATGCGTATGACAGGTATCTTTATTGGTTATACGGCGCTAACAGTAGCAGCGAGTGGAACATCCGGGCGCCGGAATATACAGAATTCTTTAACATGAAATCACAGGTGACTCACACCTTTAGTCCCAGTACGTTTATTCAGGTGGCGCTGCAACACTCGCAGATGGATTATCGCATGGATTATCGCGATGTTATGCGTACTGCTTTTTATGAAGATACAGGTTTTCCCATTTTACCAACAGAATACCCCTATTCAAGTCTTCCGGTTTCACTCCGCACCTACCAGTGGGCTGATGTCGGCGATGTCTGGAGCAACCGTGTAAAAACTGCTAACACGACCATAAAATCTGATTTGACCAGCCAGATCACAACGAACCATCAAATTAAATTAGGCGGCTTGTTTTCGTATCAGAAATTTGATAAGGTGCTGCATGACTACCAGCAGATGCAAATTGGCGGCTCGCCGGATGCTCACGTCACTGATCTCGGTCCCACTGTTTCGCATCCGTATGAAGGCGCTTTTTATCTTCAGGATAAAATGGAATTCGAGGGAATGGTGATTAATGCCGGCGTTCGCGTTGATTTTTTTGATGCGAATAAAACAGTCTCTGCCAATTTCTATGACCCATTGATGATTTCAGACAGCACCATTGGGAATATTAGCGAGATCGGGCGGATTTCTTATGATGAAAACGGTTCGGGTCCCGGATACAAGGATACCCCCACGCAATGGGCGATTTCCCCGCGATTTGGCATTTCTCATCCGATCAGTGAAAACACGGTGCTTCATTTTATGTATGGTGATTTTTATCAACGCCCGCCGTGGCAAAAGATAGCCGGTCCCATTTTAGTGGAAACAAAAGCGCCAACTGTTGAGGAAGGGGGCACCTCCGATTTTGAAATGAACCCGGATTCTGTTCTCGTTCATTATAATTTCTACACCCATTACAATCCAAACCCGGCCCTGACATGGGAAAAAATGACCCAATATGAAGTTGGTATCGAGCAGAATATCAAGGATATGTTATCATTGGATATTACTATGTATTATCGGGACGCACATAATTTGACATCCCGTGGAATCCGGCAGGGACCGAATGATTTAAATATCGCTCGTTCCGGTGGTAATGTTTCTGTGGAACTGCACGGTGATCCGCGCAGCATGGATGGTCGTACATTGGGAAAAACGATCGGGTATTTTCAAACGTATGTCAATGGCGCGTGGGCGCAGGTGCGGGGAATAGAAGCGACGTTAGCGACGAAGTTCCGCTACTTCAATGTGAGCGCCAATTATACAATGTCATTTTTAAATAATGGCGTCTATCATATCGCAAATGCCTACAAATATTTCAGCGAGTCAAATACGTATGCAAGTAGCGGAGCCAATAATATGGATAATGGAACGAACGGACTTGACGATGATTCATGGAATCCACATAATTCAGCTTTCCTGAAATTTGTGATTCAGACACCGGAAAAATTTGGCCCGGCGTTCATGAATTTTAATCCACTTGGTAATATTATTATAAATACGTCAACCACCTGGGCGCAGGGACAACGATTTACGTACTATCCGCCCGGCACACCTGAGGAAATCAGAGTACCGAACAACAGGCAATGGAAAGATCGGTGGAATACGAATATGAACGTGACAAAGACGGTTAAAGTGGTCGGTAATATGAATGCGAATTTCTCAATATTGGTAAAGAATCTGTTCAATCAAAAACATCTCAGGTTGCCGGGTGGTTCTTCAACCAGTGGTGATCGTATCCGCTATTTTGAGGAAGCAGAATTACCGTATCACGAAATTACACGAGAGCCGATGGTGTGGGATTGGTATTATAATAATCCGCGTGAAATTTATTTGAGCATGGCGCTTGAGTTCTAAAAAAAAGTTCATTCTCTTTGAAAACAGGAGGCATTAAATGAATAATAAATTTATGTGTTACGTAATGATCGTCATTTTTGCAATGTTGATGTTTATGCCTATCAATCTGGAGGCTCAGCAAGATGTTGAGAAACAAAGATTGACCCGGGGAAAAATGTGGATATGTTGCCTCCCCAACGGATCACTGGAAAAAGACATGACTACAAGAAATACCTGGCTGTTAACTTACCCCGGTCATTATGAAGCAAATAACGAAGTCGGCGGTGGCTGGGATGCTACCAGAATATTCAATGTTGCTCAATTAGACGGTGAAAACTTTGGTTGGGAGTATCGAAATCAGCGAACGATGAGTCATGTGTATGCAATCGAACAAACTGAGCTTGTTAAAAATTACAATCTCGTCGATCCGAACCAGCCCGAAGAATACCTCAAAGGAATCATTGGCTCATATCAATCGGATAGCCGTGGCAATAAACACATGGCATATCAGCTAAAAGGGAAAACCATGGTGTGGAGTGTGCCAAAATACGATGATTTCGTGCTCATTCACTGCAAATTAACAAATACTGACACATTGACATTTGAAAATTTTTATTACTCACGTATGTTCACTCCGTCCGGTCCGGGCAAACCGATTAGTTCTTCTTATGATGTCGAATATTTATGGGATCAGGAAATCAGTGATGAGGTGGGTTTCATTTTTTATGATGATACATCCTGGCCGCCCGGGGGAAAAGGTGATTCTTCGGTGTACACAATCCATCCGGGAACGATTACCGGTGACCGCGGTGATCCCGGAAATATCGAGGTTGCCAATTCCCGTGACCGAAAGCTGTATAGTCCGTTTCTTTATGCATTCACCTTTTACAAAGATGCGCTGACGCCTAATAAAAATGGTGAGAAAAAAGTATGGCGTAATATTTTCGCCCGCTCCACAGATGCTCCCGCAGCAGATCGTTATCCCGGTCATGATGCATTAGCCACGTGGAATGGTTTAACGGAAATTTTAAAAAACGAGCAACCCGAAATGAGCTGGCGTGATGCTCATGCGCACTATTCCGAGGGTGATCTGGCAGGGAGCCTGTGGGAAAGAAATCCACGATACGTTTATACAATTGGCCCATACGACATCGCTCCGGGCGAATCGATTGAGTGGGTAGAGGTGGTACTTGCCGGACAAATGGACAGAAATATTACGATTATGGGAGATACCACCGCAACATTTCACTTTGTGGAAGAAGGTTTGAAAAATTTAAAAGAAAACTGGCGCGCGGCTAAAGAAGTGATCAACAATGATTTCAGGATCATTGAAAAAATTCCTCCGCCAACGCCGGCAGATGTCCCCCGATTAGATAATACCCGCGAACTTTTCGTGGAGCCATCCTCCGGAACAGTGAATGGCGTTTTACAGTCGGGTGTCAATTTGTTCTGGGATCCTGTTCATACCAGCTATGCCGATCCGTTAACCGGTCAATCTGATTTCGCTGGGTATAACATCTATAGCTCCAACATTTCGATTGAAGGTCCCTGGAAGTTGGTGAATAACTTACCAGTTGAAGATGCAGATCAATATCTGGATAACGGAAAGATCGTTTTCTTTCACGGAGCACGAATGAGCATTCCATATCGTTATTGTGTGACAAGTTATGATACCGAGGGGAGTGAAAGCGCAATGACAGCGTACATCATCGATGCTGTTGCTGCACAGTCATTCTCGACCAATCAAATGGATCAAATAAAAGTCGTTCCAAATCCATTTCGGCAGGAGAGCGGTTTTCCGAGAGATAGCGGCGAAATGAAACGACTTGCATTTCTGAATATTCCTGAAAAATGCACGATTCGTATTTACACCATTGCCCTGGATTTAGTTCGCAGAATTGAACATGATGGAGGGGGAGAAGAGACATGGGGTTCAAGCCTCGGTAGAGATTATTTGCTGACTGATTTTGCGATGAATGTGAGTCCGGGAGTTTATATTTATCACATCGAATCTCGTGTCGCAGGTCATGAAGGCGACAGCAAAATTGGTAAGATTTTTATTATTAAATAAATAATCAGGGCATTTGATTGGAGGACGTAATAATGAAAAATATCTTAATAACTTTTTTATTCATATTGATTCTTTTTTCAGGGAATCATCCTGGTTTCGGGCAAATCGATTATAATGAAATAAACTGGGGTGTTCAACCCATGGATTACAGCAGTGTTGGCACGGTAGGCTGGCAGTTTTTAAAGTTACCGACCAATGCCCGAAACGCGGCACTGGGAGGCGTCAATTCTTCTATCGGGCACGGAGATGCAAATGCGGCATTGACCAATCCTGCATCCACCGCAGATGTTGCCAATTTCGATCTGTCATTCAGCCACATGAATTGGGTGGCGGATATTGGTTACCAATCGTTCGCGATGGTAAAGAATTTTAACAACTGGGGTGTCGTTGGATTAAATTTTATTTACGTTGATTATGGTGAAGAATTACGAACTGAGTATCAGGAAGAAGTATTGGTTACCGGAACGATTTATACACCTGTTATTGACGGATTGGGGACTTTCGACGCCGGCGACCTTGCCATCGGAATGACTTATGCTCGTCAGATAACGGATAAGCTACAGGTCGGTGGTAATTTACGGTTCATTCAGGAGCGCATTGATGATGCGAAAACAAGCACCTGGTCTCTGGATATCGGGACTGTGTTTAATACAGGTTATAAAACGTTGAGAGTTTCCATGCTGGGACGACATTTCGGACCGGACGCCGAATTTCGTGATTACAAAGATCGCATCCAGAAAACACCATTTCGGATAAAAACACCGATGCAGCTTTCGTTAGGCGCTGCCATGGATCTTTTGGAAGAAAGCGCTACCAGTCCCCACCGATGGACAGTGGCGCTGGAATATATCCTGCCGAATGATGGCTCGAAAAAAGTAAATTTTGGTTCTGAATATGTGTTCATGAAAATGTTTTCGCTTCGGGCCGGCTATCGCTTTAATTACGATGAAGAAGGATTGACATTGGGTGGTGGTTTGAATTACGAATTACAGGGCAGGAAAATCAATCTCGATTATGCATATCTGGCTGTGGGGATTTTTAATCAGGTTCATTTATTTTCGTTTGGAATTCATTTGTAAATATCGTCGTCAAAAATAAAAAGGAGGTGATAACTCTGCAATAGCTTATTTGTTCAATCTGAAAAATCAACATAAGAATTTTGAGGAGGTGGTTGAATCAGGGATATTTACAATATGTAACTTAAAAAACGATACCTTTAAACAAAAGGAGAGACACATGACTAAAAAAATGTTTTTCATTACAATTCTGGTTATTTTTGTGCTCGCTATATTTTCGAATATGGTTGTCGCACAATCTAACTGGATTATCCCTACCGACGATTGTTATTCCTATAAAGATTTGACTGATGCTGCCCCGGAGACACAAAATTATAATGAATGGTTAATAAGAATCAGAAGTGATGATGACCGGTATTTACGCGACGGATATTTAAAGTTCTCGCTTGAAAATACTGATTTCATGTTTCCGGAAGATGTTAAACTTGCTTTTTTGCAATTAACTCTCGCCAGATGGTATAACCAGAGTTCCGGTAGTGGATATTATGGAACATTTTCGATTTACGGAGCTGAAGACAATACCTGGACCGAAGACGCCCTCACATGGACAAACGCGCCGTGGAGCAAAGAAAATACGGGACTTGTTTATGCAACGCTGAAAGACACTATTGATCAAATCGGAGGTACTGATCCGGTGCGTAAGATATTTTTCAATGTAACCGATTACGTGAAAGAACAGCTCAACAATGGCAATTCTGTTTTTTCCATGGTATTATCAGACACGACTTACGGCACGTTAGAGGCAAATGGTACCGATGCACGAATTTTTTCTAAAGATTGTATTGGCGATCCGGGCGCTGAAAAAAATCCGGATTCCACCTTTCTGCCGTATTTGGTCATCAATGAAAATCCGATGTGGGTAGATTACGCCAGAGTACCGGTGAGCGAGGACTGCTATATCGAAAAGAGAGCAGACACAGGCAATGGCGCCACTGAAAACTTCAATACCTGGCGCGTGTGGGTCAGATCGGACGATGACAAGCACGCACGTATCACGTACCTGAAATTTTCGCTTGATGACACGCCTTACGCATTTCCGGAAGACGTTGATTCTGTTTTCCTGAGTTTGACAATTGACAGGCTGTACAATTATAGCGGAAAATATTCACAGTTTGCCGTTTATGACATTGGTGACAATTCATGGTCAGAAACTAATTTGACGTGGGATACAGCCCCGTGGACAAAAGAAAATGCCGGTGATCCCATTGGCACCTGGGCTGAACAGTCAGAGGGAATTTCCGGTACAGACCCGATCTATCCGGTCTGGTTTGATATTACGGCTTATGTACGGGAACAACTGAACCAGGGCAACACAACGTTCAGTCTGGCTCTTTGCGATGAAACGTACTGGGACACAGAAGCGAATCTTTCCGATATCCGATTTTTCTCAAAAGATTGTCTCGACCCGACCATTGGCGCTGATGCAGAAAAAGATCCTGATGAAAGTTACATCCCTTGTCTGTATGTGCAAAGTCCATTGAATGAGACTGCAATTAAAGATGATGTTACTGCGAATCCGGCTGCATTTGCAGTATATCAAAATTATCCCAATCCATTTAATCCGGAAACACAAATTTCATTTCGCTTGAGTAAGACCAGCGATGTGAAGATAACAGTCGTCGACCTGCTGGGCAGACAGGTGCGCACATTGTTGAACGAAACGAGAAATGCCGGCGCACATCAAATTCACTGGAATGGTTTAAATGAAACAGGGACTGAGGTCGCTTCTGGTATTTATTTTACAAAAGTTACTGCCGAAGGACAGACAAAAATGGTCAAGATGTTATTGGTACGTTAATTTACATGGTAACAGGCAAAAATGGGGACTTTGTTTATAAAGTCCTCATTTTTTATCTTTCGAAATATAAAATAAATATAATGAGATTCCGGATAAACGATGAAGAAATATTTTCTGATACTAACGCTTTTTCTGTTTTGCAGCGAATCCTCTCTTAAAGACAATTACATTGCCAAACTTAATGGTAAAATCATATCAGTTCCTGAATTCAGGCTATTGATGAAAAAGAACAGGGCAATGATTTACAATGATTTTTACCAGAACTATAGCGCCGAGGATTGTACGGATTTTTGGACCAGGTCGTTTAATGACGAAATCCCAATTGAAATATTGAAAAAGAAAGCGCTTGACGAATGTATCCAAATCAAGGTTCAACAAATCCTTGCGAAACAGAATAATCTTGTGAAAAGTATTTGCTATTCTGATTTTCTCACGAACTTTGAAAAAGAACAACAGCGGCGTAAGAATGCTTATAAATCTAAACAGGTTATTTTTGGTCCAATTGAACTGACGGAATTGGGATATTACAATTATATTATCAGTAATTTGCAAATACGGCTGAAAAATCATTTAGCAGCCAATCAGTTTAAAGTGAGTGACGAACAATTAAAAAATTACTATTTGCAAACGAGTAACAATCATTCAGACAAGTCAGAAAAAAGCTCAGTTAAAGAGATTCCATTCAATTCAATTCCCAGAGAATTTCGATCTGTTTATATTGATGAGAGATATAATGCCCTGATTGACAGCCTGATGGATCATACTAAAATTGAAATTAATCAACATGTATACGATTTAATTACCTCACCATAAATCGGCCGAAGGCAGCGTATATGAAAAAAATTTATTTGATTACACTTATCATCATCTTTTTTAGTCAGAACAATGCGTTCACGGATAATTTTTTTATTGATTTAAAAAATGGAAATGACCTGAACAACGGACATAGCCAAAATCAAGCCTGGAAAAATCTTGGGAAGATAAATCAAACACAATTCCAGCCCGGTGATTCAATTTTTTTCAAATCAGATGGCGTCTGGAACGGGCAGTTATCGCCAAAAGGGTCGGGTACATCCGGAAAACCAATTGTGATCAGCAAATATGGCGCTGGTCAAAAACCGTTACTGAACGGACAGGGGCAGCTTTATACAGTGCGTTTGGAAAATCAGGAATATTGGGAAGTGACGAATCTGGAAATTACAAACTATAATAAAAATGATTCCACGTCTTTTAAACGGGGCGTTTGGATTGGGGCGGAAAATGCAGGAACGATACATCACATTCGATTACTGAATCTGGATATCCATCTTGTGAACGGAAATGTAGCACGCGGCGATGCTTCAGCATCAAAAGATAACGGGGGTATTTTTTTTGAGATCAGCGGAGATAAGATTCCCACCAATTTTGATGATATATTAATTGAAGGATGCCATATTTCTGATGTGGGACGAACCGGCATTTCCCTGAAATCTTCGTGGGATAAACGAACGCTGAATAAAAATACGAACTGGTTTCCCAGTACCAATGTGGTAATTCGGAATAACACGTTTGAACGAATCTGCGGAAATGGATTGATCTGGCGGGTGTCTCGAAAACCATTGGTTGAACATAATGTTTTTCACAAGTGCGGATTGAATTTAAGCGGCAACGCGATGTTTTTCTTTAATTGCGACAGTGCAATTGGTCAGTATAATGAAGCATACCTCACGGTCTATGAACCGGGCGAAACAGATGCCTCTGGTTTTGATGCAGATTATCGTTGCAAAAATACAGTTTTTCAATACAATTACAGTCATGATAACGGAATGGGCGCATTTGTGATTTGTACCAACGGGGGCAGCGCGACTGCTTTTCAAACCGGGGCGACATATCGTTACAATATCAGCCAGAATGAAAACCGCGAGGTTTTTCACCTCTCCGGTCCGCTAAAAAACTCAAAATTATACAACAATGTTATTTACCTCAGTCCGGAAAAAGAATCGATCAAAGTGATTTATCATAAAAAATGGGGGGCATACCCGGACAGCACGTTTTATTTCAATAATATTTTTTATTTGGCGTCAGAAAAAGTGATATATGATTATGGCGAAAGCACGAATAATGTGTTTGATTACAATGTATTTTATGGTTCCCATCCGGATAATGAACCGGACGATCCGCATAAACTGATATCTGATCCAAAATTTATCAATCCCGGAAACGCCGGGGTTGGCATTCAATCTGTAAAAGGATATCAGTTACAGAAGAATTCTCCCTGCATTGATACGGGTAAAGAGATACCCAACAACGGTGGTCTGGATTTCTGGGGAAATCCATTATACAATAATTTTCCGGACAGAGGCGCGCATGAACAGTAAATAAATTATAGTATTACTAATGAAGTCTTGCAGTTTTTATGCAAGAGTTTTGATACCCTTTCAAAGGTTTGAAACCTTTGAAAGGGTGTTTCCACATTGCGGCTTGCCGCGATAGGTTTCGCATAAATTTAGAGTTGTATCTGATTTATCTATCATTAAAAAAGAAAGAAAGTGGATGAACGTGAATTCAAAAAATATTTTATCTGTTTTCGGATTAACTTATTTAATCTTTTGTGCATTTACACATTATGTTTGCGCAGAATCTTTTGACGCTTCGTTCGGAAATACAACCTATTTTGTAGATAATCAAAACGGCGATGATGATTACAGTGGATTATCGCCAGGCTCTGCCTGGAAAAGTCTGGAAAAGGTGAGCAGAACAACCTTTCAGCCCGGGGATTCAATTTTGTTCAAGCGGAATGGCGTGTGGAACGGGCAGCTCTGGCCGAGAGGGTCTGGTGAAGAAAATGTTCCAATCGTAATTGATGCGTACGGAGAAGGTGTAAAACCGCTATTTAACGGCGGTGGCGCCAATTATGTTGTAATGTTATATAATCAGGAATATTGGATTATTAATAATCTGGAAATCACGAATTATAACTATGATTATCCGGATTCCTATAAGCGAGGTGTTTACATTAAAGCAACAAATATCGGGGAGGTAAATAGTATTCAATTACTGAATTTGGATATTCATGATATAAACGGGTCAATTGCCTCTGGTAACACATCAAAAAATAATGGCGGTATCTTTTTTGAAATTACTGGTTCAACCACGCCGACGTATTTCAGGGATGTTCTGATTGAAAAATGCCATATTTACGATGTGGATCGCACCGGAATTTCACTGGCCTCAGAATGGGATACCCGGACGATTGATACAAACACAGACTGGACGCCGAGTTTAAATATTGTGATTCGAAATAATATGATTGAACGAACCGGTGGAAACGGCCTGATCTGGCGAGTGTCGCATCGTCCGTTGGTGGAATACAATGTTTTTTGTGAATGCGCGACGAAATTGAGTGGCAATGCAATGTTCTTTTTCAATTGTGATAGCGCAACTGCCCAATTCAATGAAGCCTATTTAACTGTTTATGCGCCCGGTGAAACCGATGCCGGAGCATTTGACGCGGATTATCGCTGCAAGAATACGATTTATCAATATAATTATAGTCATGATAACGGTGAAGCTGCGTTTGTCGCTCCTTCAAATGGAACCAGTAGCACCGCATTTCAGGACGGAGCGGTTTTCAGGTACAATATCAGCCAGAACGATAAAAGAGAAGTTTTTCACGTATCCGGTCCGATCACGAATACGACTTTTTATAATAACACTGTTTATTTGGGATCGCATTTGTCAGATATTATCATTATCTATCACAAAAGCTGGGGCGGTTACCCGGATCGTACCAGTTATTATAATAACATCATTTATAACCAGGCATCTTCGACACGCTATAGTTTCGGAAGCAGTACAAATAATATATTTTATTATAACGTATTTTACGGGAACCATTCCTCTTCGGAACCGAGTGATCCGCATAAGATCAAAAGCGATCCGATGCTTGTTGATCCCGGAAGCGCAGGATTGGGCATAAACACTGTTGATGGCTATAAATTGAAGCCCGGCTCACCGTGTATCGATTCCGGTAAATTTATTGAAGGCAGTGGTGGCAGGGATTACTGGGGCGGCCAGGTTCCTTATAATTCCACGGACCGAGGCGCTCATGAATATGGAAGTACTATTGATGTCAGTAGTTTTGACGAAGATTCCCATTTACCGAAGAACTTTGTCCTGCATCAAAATTTTCCGAATCCATTCAATTGTTCCACAAATATTCGCTTTGATTTGAAGCAAGATGCGCATGTCAATTTATCAATTTATACAATTGATGGAAAACACGTTTTTACTTTACTGGATCATTCTCTGAAAAAAGGAACGTATTCGCATGTCTGGAACGGAACCTCTTATGACAATTCAACTGTGACCAGCGGGATTTATCTGGCAAAAATAGAAGCCAATCATCGATCGGAAACAATTAAAATGTTATTGGTGAAGTGAGCCTGCGTGATAAAACAGGGAACTGGTGTGCAGTTTTTTTGTGTGCCAGTGGAACATTTATGAACTGCCAGTGGCGACTCTTTTTTAAATGATGGGGGGATAGGATGCGCAGGGAATTTATGAGATTTTCTGATACTGATGATACTTGATGAAAATTAAAGTTAATAATACTACTTAATCAGATTAAAAGAAAAAAAGGAGTGCTGTGCCTTTAGAGCATGTCCGGGAACCAGGTAATTGCCGGGCAAACCCTTGCGAAGGTTTCGCTACAACACACTATTTAGATAAATTCATGAATATGTATCAATATACAGCTTGTCCCGTTTTGAAAAACCTTCGCAAGGGTGGTCCGTGGACAGGCCGTTTATGCATTGCAACATGCAGTCCATAAATGCTCCTGAGGCGCACTGGGGGACTGCACTCCAGCATTCAATAAAACTAATTAGTTATGACTTATTTGACTAAGTAGTAATAATTACAGACAGAAAACTAAAAGAGATCAGGAATTATGCAGCAGTTAAACAGAACAGTACACATCGCGTTATTCATTATATTAAGTGTTTCGATTTATGATGTTGGTACTGCTAAAACGAAGAGCAAATTTAATTTGACACCGAATCCGCGGATTCGCTATACAATTAATGATAACTGGAAATTCTATCCCAACGGGATCGCATTCGGACAACGAGATGAATATCGTGGCTTCAGACAACGAGTGGATGCACTTTGGGAGTCTGTTTCACTACCTCATACCTGGAATAGCGATGACCCGTTTGATGATCAGGAGAGCTATCGTCGCGGGATTAGCTGGTATCGGAAGTACGTGGATTTAGATACCTGTATCAAGGACAGGCGCTTTTTTCTGTATTTTGAAGGTGCGAATCAGGAAGCGGATGTTTATGTGAACGGCGCGTTCGCCGGGAATCATAAAGGCGGCTATACAGGTTTTGCGTTCGATGTTACTAATTTTTTGAATTTCGATGAGGAGAAAAAACAAAATCTCATTGCTGTTCAAGTGGATAACAGTCACGACCAAAACATCCCGCCGCTTTCGGTCGGCTATGCCCTGTATGGCGGAATTTACCGTGATGTCTGGCTGCTCATCACTAATCCGGTGCATATTAAAGTGACGGATCATGCTTCTTCCGGAGTTTTCATTTCCACACCGCAGGTGACGAAAGACAATGCGCTTGTAAAAATTCGGGGGACCGTGGTAAACGATTCAGACAAAAAACAAAAGGTGGCTGTTAGAAATACTATTGTAGATAATAAAAATCAAATTGTCCGGCAGATCACAACAACGCTTGATATTGATGCCAATTCGGAATCAGTATTTAATCAAAAAGAAATTGTGGTTGATCAGCCGTATCTCTGGTCGCCTGACGATCCATACCTCTACAATGTATATACTGAAATTTTCATTGATGATGAACTTATTGATCGGGTGAAAAATCCGCTGGGATTTCGCTGGTTCAGTTTTCATCCTAATAAGGGATTTGAATTGAATGGTAACAAATTACAAGTTCGGGGAACGAACCGGCATCAGGATGTGAAGGGAGTGGGTCATGCGTTATCAAATAGTCAGCATGTAACGGATCTGGAATGGATAAAGGAAATGGGTGCAAATTTTGTCCGGCTTGCCCATTATCCGCAGGATCCGATTGTACCGGAAACCTGTGATCGGCTGGGATTGCTTGTATGGGAAGAGGTTCCTCTGGTGAATTACGTGAATATTTCCACAGAATTCGTGCAAAATTCAAAACAGATGCTGAGAGAAATGATCCGCCAGCATTATAATCATCCATCGGTCATTATGTGGGGCTCGATGAATGAAATCTTTCTCTGGAGTGAAAATGGCGACCGTGTCAATTCGATGGAGAATATCGAATATAAACACCATGTGCGGGATTTTGCATTCAGTCTGGATAGCTTAATCCGCCATGAAGATCCGGGCAGATACACTGCAATGGCGTTTCACGGATCAAATGAGTACAAGAAAGCAGGGATCGATGTCATCCCGCAGGTTCAGGGATGGAATGTTTATCACGGCTGGTATGGCGGTAAAATTGAGAATTTGGGTCCGTGGCTGGATAAAATGCACCATGAAAATCCGGATAAAATACTGTTCATCAGCGAATATGGAGCGGGATCAGATGTCCGGCTGAATGCAATCAAGCCGCAGCGATTTGATTTTACCGGGAACTGGAAACGTCGTTTTCATGAGTTGTATTTAAAACAGATCGATGAACGGCCATATCTGGCTGGTACTGCAATATGGAATCAATTTGATTTTTCACAGCCGCATACCGGCGGTTCAATTGCGCACGTAAATCAAAAAGGGATGCAAACCTGGGATAGAAAACCGAAGGATGTTTACTATTTTTACAAAGCAAACTGGAATCCCGAATCCATGATTTATATCGCAAGTCGTGATTGGGCGCATCGGGTCAGCAGAGGGCCGGAAATTGATTTTACAACAGGAAAGTCAGTATTGCAGCCGGTTGATGTTTACACGAATTTAGAAAATATTGAGCTGTTCCACAATGGCATTTCGTTGGGTGTAAAACACCCGGATGAAATCAACAAAGCGGTGTGGGATGTTCCGTTCATTCCTGGCGATAATTTCATTGAAGTGCGTGGCGAGAGCGATGGTCAACTGTATCAGGATTTTCTGAATATCGAATTTACGTATATAGTGACAACATGGCATAAGGATTCGCAGGATATCTCTGAGCTTTATATGAATGCAGGATATCACGGCGAATTTATTGACGAAAGCGGCCAAATCTGGTTGCCGGATCAATCCTATCAAAAAAACAGTTACGGGCATATCGGCGGAACAGATAGTATGTTTGAAAAAGATTTGATTATCGTACATTGCAAAAATATGGAGCCGGTTTACAGCTATTATTTGACGGATATAAAATCCTATCGCCTGGACGTTCCGGACGGAGATTATGAAGTTGAATTGTATTTTGCAGAGCCGGAAGATTTGAATGATAACGAACGGGTGTTTAATGTACTGATCAATGATCAACTCGTGTTTAATGAACTTGATCTGGCAAAAAAATACGGCGTGAATAAAGCAGTGTCACGATGTTTTATGATTTCTGTTACTAACGGAGACGGGATAAATATCGCATTTAAGAAGATTGTCGGAGAGCCGGTATTAAACGCGCTGCGGGTGAAGAGGAAATAATAACGTATTAATATTCATAATCAATTAATAAATTACAGAACATGAAAAGGATTAGAAATGGGAGATTATCACCACACGTTTAATCGCTTTGTTGATCTGGTAAAAGTCAGGAAAAAAGATGCAACAATGATGGCAATAATTATCGACTCTCCCTGGATGCCCGGGTATTTGGGAATAAACACGCTCGATTTTTATTTTGATCCACACACATGGTTACAGTCATATTTACAGGTGGTAAAAGACCTGCCGGATGTTGCATTCATTCCCGGTAGCTGGATTGAATTTGGCATGGCTGCCGAACCCAGCGGTTGGGGGATACCTATTGAATGGAGCGCCAATTCACCGCCTTCATTACATCATTTCCCGGGTTCTTTGGATGACTTGTTAGAAATACGACCTGACCCGGAAAAAGACGGACTCATGCCAATCATTTTACGCCAATACGAACGGATGCAGAATGATTTGAATTTACATGGAATACCGGCAAAAATCGCTGCAGCCCGGGGACCATTAACCGTGGCGTCTTACCTGATCGGCGTTTCCGATTTATTATTGCTGACAAAATTAGACCCGGATAAATGTCTGATGCTTGTGGAAAGGACAACAGAATTATGCATTCGCTGGTTACACGCCCAGCTTCAGCGAATGGACGATCCGGTTGGCATCCTGGTGCTGGATGATATGGTCGGAATGATGAGCCCTGCGGATGCAGCGAAATTCGCATTTCCATTCCTGACTAAAATATTCGATAATTTCCCCAATCTGATTCACATTTTTCATAATGATACGCCGAATGAAAAGGTTTTTCCCGGACTTTCCAAAGTGGGGATTGATGTCTTCAATTTCAGTCACGAGACAGATTTGAAGAGCGCCCGGGAATTGTTAGGCGATGATATCGTCATTTTGGGAAATATCCCGCCGCTTGAGGTGTTCGTCAATGGTTCTGCCGAGGATGTGACAACGGCAACCGGTGAGATGGTTAAACAGGCTGAGCAATATGGACCGTTAATTATATCTGCAGGGGGCGGAATTTCGCCGGGGACTCCGATAAAAAATTTGCAGCGAATGGCTGAAATTGTGAGCTACGTTAGTAAATAATATGAATACGATCAACGTTATCTAAAACAATTTTAGCCACGGATTCTTTTTTATTTCAAATCAAATTCGTGTAAAGTCAGGGTGGCTCAGTGACAAAAATGAGTGTTATTGTTCAAATACGAGTTTTATCATCCCAAAATAAACAATACCACAGGGATCAAAACCAGCCCGATTAATATCGACACTGAAACAAATTCTGCTGCGAAGTTGACATCGAGTTTTTCCTGCACTGAAAATATCAGAGTGTTGTAACCAGCAGGAGCAAGTCCTTCCAGAAGAACAATCTTTTCGCTGAGTCCATTAAGTTTGAATAGTTTTATTGCCAAAAACGCCAGTGCAAATCCAAGCCCGAATCGCAACAGCAATCCGATGAGAAGTGTTTTTGGATGGGAGATTTTCAGTTCAAAATAAATTCCCAGCGTGAGCATGATGAGCGGAACTGTTAATCCTCCCATTAAATCCAGAAATCCGGCTATGAATTGCGGAAGTTGCATCTGTGCAAGGCTTAGAAGAATCCCGATCAACAGTCCCCATATTGGCGGGAATAGTAAGAATTTTTGAAGCACAATTTTTGATGAGCAACGTGACTCGCTATAACGGCAGGCAATATAATAAACAAACGAAAGCACAATAATGATGTTGCCCAAATCGAACATTGAAAGAACCGCGATTCCCTGTTCGCCATAAGCCGCCAGAACGAAGGGAAGGTTAAATGATGTATTCATAATCATTGCACCGATCAGAAATGTTCCCATTACCGGTCTGGAAAGCGATAGCAATCTACCGATCAACAGTGATAACCCAAAGGTCGTGAAGATAATGACTGTTGCGATCAATGGCAAATAGGCAAATTGAAAATTTAACCGGGAGCCGGAAATCGAAATGATAATCAACGCGGGAAGTGAGATATAGAAAACTACTTTCAGAAACAGGTCGCCATCTTCTTTTTTCAAAAACCGGATCTTTTTGAGAATATAGCCCAGAATGAAGATAAAAATAATCGGAATGATTTTGTTGAGAATAATCATATCAACCCTGATTTTGCGATTACGAGCGCGCCCATCAGCGCAGTATCGTAACCTAATTTAGAAATACGAATCTGTGGAATTGGCAATATTTTCAAATATTCGGGCAACAGTTTTTCAATTCCTGATATTAATTTTTCGCCACGTGCATGGGCAATGCCGCCGCCAAGAACAATGACTTCCGGCAGATAAAATGCCGTGAGATTACGAATGCCCTGGCTTAAATTGTAAATCACTTCATCCCATTCATCATCGTTCAACTGTTCGGGTGGTTTGCCGTAAATCCGGCGGATGCCGTTGCCGGAAGCCAGCGCTTCGAGGCAATCCGGCGCGCCGCATTCACACTGAACAGCCTGTGGATTTGAACACCGGAAATGGATCGAATGATGGCCGACTTCGGGGTGGATGGCCTGCATCCCGCGATATATTTTGCCGTTCAATAAAAAACCGCCGCCAATACCGGTGCTGATTGTCATGTAAAAAAAACGAGCGTCCTGATAACCACCGAGCGAGTATTCGCCGACAGCAGCAACATTTGTGTCGATATCCACATGAAACGGACAGCGCCATTTCTCTTCCATTATTTTTTTGATGGGAACGTTCTGCCATGTGGGCTGGTGTAATGGTGACACAATGCCCTGATTCCAGTCCAGAGGTCCGCCGATTGCCGCGCCGATTGCTGCAATCTCTTGACCATCGGAAACAGATACGATCATCTCGTGAAGCAGCGCAAGTCCGTCTTCAAGTCCCGGTGGAGTTGGTTTGCGAATGCGCTTTTTTATGTTCAAATCCGATGATGCAGAAGCAACCATACATTTTGTACCACCAATATCAAGCCCGATGTAGACAGCCATTTCTATTTCCTTCAAATCCGATAGTTCGTTTCTTAGTACTGTATCCGCTTAAAATCCCATTTAAAACGCAACAATGATATCTTACAATTGCTATTAGATTTCGTTGGTTTTTCTGGTGTTAGCAAATAGCTAAAAGCCAATAGCTAACAGCTTAAAAGTAATTATGTAGCGATACAAGTTATTTTAATCTTATCATAGGATCTTGAGATAGATACCATATTATCATTTCTTACGGCGTTTTCGACTTTCCCATATCCAGCCGGCAAACGGAACGAAAATTGCCGACCATAACCATTTCCAGTTTCCGGCAACAAAAATTGAAATTTGCTGTTGCATCGAAACATGAATGTTAATAAGTTCGGAATGGCTGTGAATCGTTCGGATCCGTTCCTGGTCGTCAATTTCCACGATTGTATTCACGGTTAAATGCAGATGTCGAGAACCAGGCTTTAGTGCAGTCACTTCCCAGCGCCAATCAGTAATATCATCCATGTTAATCGCCTGCATTGATTCTGTTATCGGAATAATTTCAAAGCCGCTTCCCTTTAAATCAGCAGTCATAATTTTTGATATTCGAATACGGCGATTTTTCAATGCGCCTTCTTCCGTAACGTGCCGCTCAATATCCTGTAGCGGGACTGTGGGAGAGAGCGCCAGGTGAATCACCACTGTTTGATTTAACGTAAGTGCTTCCGGTACATTAAAAACGATTGTTCCGTATTGTGATATATTCATATCAATTTTTACTGCTTCACTCACAGGTTCTTCGATAACTTCAACCGGGTCAATTCGCGGCTCGATTATTTTTACCTCATCAGGTATCATATCTCGTTGCTTTCTCTCAATCGGGCGGGAAACTTCAATGTTTTCTCCTGCTGGTTCGAATTTTAAAGGGATGAAAAGCGTTTCCGTCTGTCTGCTGTCAATCCGAATGTTCTCGAAAAGTGTTTCCTGATAACCAATAAATTCTACTCTGAGATTATATTCCCCAACCGGAATATTTTCGATTCGAAATTCACCGTCAATATCTGTGATCATGCTAAAATCCGTGCCTTCGAGAAAAACATTAACTCCGGGAATCGGTTCTCCGGTTGTTTCATAAACGATTTTACCAGTTAATGTTCCGGTATCGGCATATAATGAAAACGTTACAACGCATAACACGATTATTAAAATAATATATCTACCTGACATAATTGCCCTCCTTTTTTAAATAAGTGCATTGTTACAGATAAAAGATATTAGATTAACATAGCATTTAAAATATTTAATTACAAGAAAAAAATGAAAGAAATTAAGTTGAGTTGTTACATTGTTCACATTTACAATTAGATTTTCAGTAATTGCGCCGGAGTGAATCGTCTTTACTGGCGGCCCATGAACTACCCTTGCGACGGTTTAGTGGGGATACAATGTAAAGCAATTACATAGAAGGTAATGAATATAGAGACTTCTTTATTTTTAAAAACCATCGCAAGGGGGAGAGCGTGGAAAAGGTGTAAAGGAATTTTATTCCGGCTTGATAAAATATCATACTTAGATGGGATCAACATCGTAATTAACTTTAAATGAATCAAATGGATGGCAGCTATATGACAATCAATTGTTCTTGCTTTTTAGAGGGTTGTTTCATATATTCAAAATAAATATTAATTCAACGTGAGTTGGGCGATTTAACCTGCATTATTCACAAAACGTACCACAGAGGTACTGAGGTCACAAAGAAACAGCAACGTGTGTGCATATTACTTTTCAAACTGATTTACGAAAAATTCGAGTTGCTATTGTTTGCGTAACGTTTGAAAATAAAAACGCTGTGTACTCTGAGCCTCTGTGGCTATGAATTTTTCAGGTTAAAAAGCCAATTGTTTAAATCTGGTTTAACTTAAACTTAAAATGATGCCATGAAAGCAATTAAAATTTTATACATTGAGGATGATGATAAGCTACGAAGCGAATACGTCCAAAAATTGACACAGCGGTCTTTTGCAGTGGATACTGCGGCCAGTGGCCAGCAGGGGATTGAGCATTACCAGGAGAAAAAGCCGGATGTAGTGTTATGTGATCTAAATATGCCGGAAATGAATGGTCTCGATGTATTAAAAAAACTCAAACAGCTCGATACCGGAGTTGTGGTTATTATCCTGACCGCTCATGGTTCCGTTTCTCTTGCGGTTGAAGCAATCAAAAATGGGGCCTACGATTTTATTCTCAAACCGTTTGAAATCGATGAGATGGAAACGACCATTATTAAGGCTGCGGAAAATAAAATATTGCAGGAAAAACTGGCACATTCCCGGGCTGATCTTCACGCGCTGATGGAAAATGTACCGGACATCATTTATTCATTAGATCCGCAGGGAAAATTTACCAATGTCAGTCCGGCGGGAAAAACAATTTTGGGATATGAGCCAACAGATTTGATCGGGACATCAGTGTTCGATGTTATCCAGCCGGAGGATCGGGAGCGAATCCGAAACAGCTTTTCAGAGGCGATGAAAACAGGTGTAGAACAGGTGCGCACTGTTGAATTTCGTATGCTCACAAAAACGGGTGAGTCTAAAAATTTTGAAGTCCGGGCGCGGTCAATCGTCAAAAATGGTAAAGTTGTCAAGAGTGACGGGATTGCCCGGGATGTCACCGAGAAAAAACTATTGGAACAGAAAGTTAACAAATACGTGGACGATCTGGAAGAAATGGTGTGTCGGCGGACAGAAAGCCTGGAATTCGCGAATCGGCAACTGGCTTCGCTTAATGAAATTTCCAATATTTTCGCCAGGACGCTGGAAGAAGATGAATTATATAATCAGGCTCCGAAATTATTAATCGATTACCTTGAATTTCATTGTGGAATGCTATTTACAGCGACCGATAGCCAATTGAAACTGAAATCCTTTCACATCAATGAAACGGTTGAATCCCGTGTGTTTGAAAAATTAAATCAGCATGATAATAATCTGCCGGATGTTTTTAATGAATGTTTAAAACAGGATAAAACAATATTTTTTCCTGACTATTCAAAAGACAAGTCATCGGCAATAATGGCTAAGATGAACATTCAGTCGTTAATTGCTACACCGTTACGAATTCAAAAAAAGCCAGTCGGAATTATCGTTGCCTGTACGAATGACGCACAGGTGAAACTTGAACAGCAAGATGTCGCCATATTTGAAATGTTTGCCAATATGTTAGGTCTTTCGCTGGATATTGCTCAATCATATCAACGATTGGAGAAAAAGGTTGGCGAACGAACAAAATCACTGATTGCTGCCAATGAAGAATTGGATAAACGAGCAAAGGAGTTGGAAAAAAAAACCTACGAGATTGGCAAGTCAAATTTAAAATTGTACGCGATTCAGGAAGAGCTTGAAGAAAAAAATGAGCAGATGAAAAAGCTGTTGGATGAACTCTCTCAGCGGCAAAACGAATTGCAGTCGATTTTAGACACAACACCCAACGCAATCGTGATGGTAAATCCGGATGGTGTTATCACATCGGCAAACAGACGAGTGTTAGACATTTTTGGTTTATCTCCTGAAGATATCATCCACCGCCCGTTTAATCGGTTTTTAAAAAACATTAAAGATTGTTTTGAAGAGTATGATGAGTTTCTTAGAATCGTCAGTGAAATGCATTTCGACCATGATGAATTTTTAAAACAGAGATTTGATCCCGCCGAGCTCTATGATCAGGGAATAAAGCTGTTGCGACCGGATGAGCGTATTATTGTGCCAGTGAGTATACCGGTGAAAGATAATGAAAATAACGTGTTGGGCAAAATTTGGTCATATTCAGATATCACCCGGATGAAACAATCGTATGATCAACTGCGGACAATTGTGAATGCTTCTCCGATTCCTTTAATTGTCATGCGCCTCTCAGACAGCCGGATTATGTTCGTGAACGATCATCTTGCCTCATTATTCGGTTATGACGTCTCCGAGTTGATGGATAAAGAGACGCCAGGATTTTATGTGAATTCTGATGATCGACAATTTGTATTACAAAAAATCCGGGAAAATGGCTACCTGTCCAACCATGAAATTCAAATAAAAAAACAAGATGGTTCTACTCTCTGGGTTATTCTCTCGGCGCAAATGACGAGATTGGGCGAGGAAAATGTGGTCATTTCAGGATTATATGATATTCAGGAACGAAAACAGGCGGAGCGGGAACTGCGGAGAGAACGGAATTTTGTTTCAGCAGTGCTTGACACCGCCGGGGCGCTGGTGCTTGTTCTTGATCCACAGGGGAAAATCGTGCGTTTTAATCGAGCCTGTGAGCAAATTACCGGTTACAAATACGATGAGGTAAAAAGTCGGCATTTCGCTGATCTGTTTTTATTACCTGAAGAAAAGGTACAAGTCGAAAAAGTATTTGATAGCCTCTGTGCCGGTAATTTCCCCAATGAAGCAGAAAATTACTGGCTTACTAAGCGCGGCAAGAAACGGCTGGTTGCCTGGTCAAATACGGCGCTGGTCGATAGCAACGGAGACGTGGAATATATTGTCAGTATTGGCATTGACAGAACCGAAGCAAAAGCGATGGAAGATGCGCTTCAAAAAAGTGAGCTGAAATATCGGGAGCTGGTCGAAAATTCGAATAGTATTATGCTACGGTGGGATAGATACGGTAACATTCGATTTTTTAATGAATTTGCCCAACAATTTTTTGGCTATGAAGAAGAGGATATACTCGGAAAAAATGTCATGGGAACCATTGTCCCGGAAGTTGATTCATCGGGAATAAATTTAATAGATTTGATAGATTCAATTGAACAATATCCGGATCAATATCTGAGTAATGAAAATGAAAACATGAAGCGAAACGGAGAAAGAGTATGGATCACCTGGGCCAATAAGCCGATTTTCGATGAAAACGGGAATCTCAAAGAAATTTTAAGTATTGGCAAAGATGTGACTGACCGCAAGAAAGCAGAGGAAGAATTAAAGAGAGCACATGAAATTTATCAGGAAGCCATTGAAAATGCGGATGGAGTTCCTTATCTTAAAAATTATGAAAAAAATGTGTATGAATTTATCGGAGAGGGTATCGAATCGCTGTTAGGTATACCAGCGAAAGAATTAACAGTTAAATTGATGAGCAATCTGGTTGAAGAAACAATTATTTCTGATGCTGAAATGCCGCACAATGCAGTGAAGTATGGTGAAAAGTTTTTGCGCGGCGAGGTGGATCGTTATCGGGTTGATTTGAAAATCAAAACACCCCATGGCGATATCAAGTGGATTAGCGATTGTTCAATTCCTGTTAAAGACGAGAAAACCGGGAAGGTGGTTGGTTCCCTGGGAATTTTACAGGATATTACCGAGCGCAAGGAAATCGAAAACCGGCTGCAGTTGTATCGGCATATTTTTATGAATACCAACGATGGCATCATGGTATTCAATGAACAAGGTCAGCTTATGGAGCGCAATCCGGCAAATCGTGAATTCCTGGGTTTTGATGATGAGGAAATAAAAGGGAAAACATCGGACTATTTCTTTGGCAGAGAAGTCACAGAAAATATTGTTTCTGATCTAATGAGCACAGGGAGTTATCGTGGCGAAATTATTAGTATTCCTGAAAAAGGTAAAAAAATAGATATCGACCTCTCGATTTTTTCGGTTCGAAATGATGCCGGTGAATTTTTATGTTACGTCGGAATTGGACGGGATATTAGCGAACGCAAGCGGGCCGAACAAGCTATGGCCACTCGTCTCCGCTATGAAGAAGGTCTCGCTGCCTGTTCACAAACCCTGCTCTCGGAAAGCAAACCAGAAATTGTACTGAATAATGCTCTGAAGCATTTGATTAATGCATCCCGTGCACATCGCGTTTCTATCTTCAAGAATTTTATGGATGAAAAAGACGGGCTTTGTATGAAGCAAACGTTTCTTGTTCAAGCGAAAGGAGTGTCGCCCTATTCTGAAGATGTAGATTTACAGAAGGTTCCTTACAAAAACGGATTTTCAAGATGGCAGGAAAAATTATCTCAAAACGAAATACTTGTTGGGCGCATCGATGAATTCCCGGAAAATGAACGCAATATTTTGAAAGCCCAGGGGAATGTGTCTATTCTGATTTTACCTCTCTGGGTTGAAAATCAGTGGTATGGATTCATCGGATTCGATAATATGGAATCGAAATGGGGCTGGAGGGATAACGATATTCGGTTATTACAAACAGCGGCAGAAATGGTGGGTATTTATATTGAGCGTAAAAAGGTATTGGAAGACCTTGAAAATGCAAACCGTAATCTCCGGGAAGCACAGACCCAACTCATCCAAACCGAAAAAATGGCGTCGCTGGGAACGCTTGTTGCCGGAGTGGCGCACGAAATAAACACACCCGTCGGGGCAATCCACAGTATGCACAATACGCTGATGCGTTCAATTGCGAAACTAAAAGATGTCATTCGGGTTGCATATCCTGATGTATACGAGGATAACGTCGATTTCAAAAAAATAATCAAAATAATTTCAGATGCGAATAGCGTCGTTTCAACCGGAACCGAACGGGTGACTAATATTGTCAAACGATTGAGAAGTTTTGCCCGACTGGATGAATCCGATTTGAAGCAGGCGGATATTCATGAAGGATTGGAAGACACATTATCATTAATTCATCACGAATTGAAACACAAAGTGTCAGTCATTAAAAATTACAGAGAAATTCCGTCTGTGCTCTGTTATCCTGGTCAATTGAATCAGGTTTTTCTCAATTTATTAATGAATGCCAAACAGGCAATAAAAGAGAGTGGTGAAATACGTATTTCAACAATATATAAAAATAATTATGTTTATATTGAATTTGCAGATAATGGTGTCGGAATACCGAAAAAAAATTTAAATAAAATTTTTGATCCTGGTTTTACAACTAAAGGCGTTGGCGTGGGTACCGGACTCGGGCTTTCTATTTGTTATCAGATTATTGAACATCATAGCGGAAAAATCGAAGTCGAAAGTGAAGTAGGCATGGGAACGAAATTCACAATAATTTTGCCCATCCATCCAAACATTAAAAGCGATAGTTAAGCGCTATAAAAATAAAAACGCTGTGTACTCTGCTCCCTGTGGCTATGAATTTTTCCGGTGAAAGACGCTTTTCCGAATGATCAAAACAAACGTGAAAATGTTCAAAAAAATATTCAGATGGCAGACGGTGCAAATCGGGTAATAACTTCCGGAACCGATCGTGTTATAAATATTGTCCGCTGGTTGCCACGTTTTGCCCGCATTGATCAGGATGAATTGAAAACTGTGAATATTCACGATGGGATTGAGGATACATTGACCATAATGCGGCATGAAATTAAGCATTACATTGAAATTATTGTATCCATTCAATAATTGATGGTGTGCATCAAAGCTTTCGGATTCTCTTT
>CAZCJL010000102.1:0-25853 GCA_964498785.1 uncultured Cytophagia bacterium
ATGAGCGACTTCAACGCCCACTGGCTGGGGTCCGACCAGTACGGCTTTCTCGACGAGAAGTACTTCACGATACCGGTGCCCGAATGGCAGCTGCGGGCGGAGTCCGCGTTCGAGGACGGCAGCGTCCTGGTCGACTCGACGGTCAACGACAACCTGGTCGACGACTTCTACGCTGCCTTCCCCGGCATCGAGGCCTGGACGGGCTTCGGCCTGTCCCGGATCGAGTACGAGCCGGCGGAGTGGGGCGGGACGCCGGTCGTCAACTTCACGGTGACCGCCGGCTCGATCGACGGCGACCTGCTCAAGGGGATCTGACATGGACGAAGCATCAGCCGAGGACCTGGCGGGGTTCGAGATGGCCACGGGCGGCCTCGAGCCCCCGGGCATGCCGGACCCCGAGCCCGAGATCCTGGAGCGGGCCCAGGAGATCCTGAACCGGGTGTCCGAGGGCGAGGCCTTCTCTTCGGTCGGGCCGCAGCCGGAGGTCGAGTCGGCCGGCGGCTTCGACGCGATCGACGACCAGGAGAAGCTGACGTTCCTCGCCCACATCCTGGGCAACCGGCCGTTCGAGAAGTGGTTCACGCTGTTCGGCGGCCGGTTCCAGCTCTGCTTCCGGTCGATCCCCGCGCGGCTGGAGCGCGAGATCAAGGGCCTGCTACTGGAAGAGGAAGAGGCGGGTCTCGGCACACCGACCGACCGCCGCCTGCGGTACGACGGGTACATGCTGGCCGCCAGCCTCTGCCGGGTGAAGCTGGACGGCGGCCCGAACACCAGGATCGAGGTCTTCGCCGAGTCCGCGGACAACGCGGACCGCCAGCGGGCCTACCGGGCCTGGTTCTCGGAGCTGGACGCCGACCACTACCGCCTGATCCGGACCTGCTACCTCCACTTCCGCAACCACATCTCGTTCCTCATGCGGAAGGCGGAAGACGCGGATTTTTGGCCGACCCCCTCGTAGCCACGGCCCTGCAGGCCGACGCGAGGGGGATCGTCGACTTCCGGACGTGCGACGACAGCCGCGAGTGGTGGACCGCCACCCGTCTCCGGCTGCGGACCGTCAAGCGGATGATCGACTTCCAGACCTCGAGCCTGCATGCCCAGCGGTTGGCCGCCGAGATGTCGATTCCGGGCATCGACCGGCACACCGCCCGGTCGGCTGCCCGCCGCATGGCCCATCGAGCCGAGCAGTGCCTGCGCCCGTGGCTCAGGCTGACGGGGTCCGGGCCGGACGACGACCTCGACCTGGCCGCGCGCTGGTATATCCTATTCGCACCGGAGCGACTGCGGCGCCTGGGGGTGGACTTTGGCCGAGCAGAAGAACTTGCAGCAGCGGCTGGACGAGGCCTTCCCGATCGAGGACCGGGATGAGGACCTCTACGACCTCGACCAGCAGTTGTCGGCCGAGCTCGACGACGCCCGGGAGATGGTGTCGGAGGGCGGGCAGTCGCGCTTCGACCAGCTCACCGACGAGCTGGCGGACGTCAGCCCGCCGGAGGCCGACGCCGATCTCGAGGTGGGGGCGCCGGGTGAAGGCCAGCCGGACCTGGAGCTCGGGGAGCTCGAGCAGCCGGAGACCGGGGCGGAGATCGCGGTCGACGGCGCTCCGGACCAGGAAGGAGCCCGGGCCGAGCTGCTGCGTACAGAGCTCCAGGAGCGCGATCAGGACGAGGTGGAGGCCACCATCGACACCAGCGTCAATCGTGCGGGAGAAGCGGCCCTGGCTGCCGTGGAGCAGGTTCGGGAGCAGGTCGAGACTCGGCTGGACGAGGTCCAGGCGCTGGAGGGCCGTCGCACCGCTCAGCCGACGCCTTCAGTCAGCGACCTGTACCCGCCTCCCCTCACCCGCGCCGGGTCGCTGCGCGAAGGGACGGGGGTGAGCTGATGGCTGTGATCGCTCCCTGCGCGAACGCCGGCGGCCGGCTGGTGCCGATCCAGACCAAGAGCCCGGTCCAGCCGCTGACCCTGGCCATCGAGTTCGACGGCCAGCCGATCCAGCTGGCGAACATCGGGGTGGCGACCCGCGTCCAGATGGGGATGCAGGTCGCTGCCCAGTTCCAGAACGCGCTGTCCGACGTGATATACATCACGCCGTTCGGCGATGCCCCGGGCCAGATCGCGATCACGTTCATCGCCAATCGCCTGTGCGGGGAGACCGTGCCGACGTTCGACGTCATCCAAGCCTACCTCAGCAACCGCATCCTGCCTGGCACGGCGACGACCACCGGCCAGCGCATCCGCCCGCTCTCGATCGCTGTCGGTAGCGCGGCTTTCCGTGGCTACAACGTGGGCCTGGCGTTCGACGCCGAGTCCTCGGGCGTGCAGATGATCAAGGGCACCCTCCAGTTCACAGCGTGGCCCGAATGATCAACTCCTTCCTCGTCTCGCTGCACAACACCCAGACCCAGCCGGTGAACCCCAGTTCGACGACCGGCGACCTGACGTGGCCGGCGAACGTCAAGCCCAAGACCTACACCGGCCCGGCCGTCCTGGCCGAGCAGATCCTGTTCGCCGGGTTCACGCCGGCCGACTTCGAGCACTTCCTGATCGCCATCCAGCTGCTGTGGGTGGTCCAGGAAAGTGTCTGCGCGGACAGAATCACGCTGGACGACACCCGGATCACCTACAACCAGGACCAGCTGGTCGGTCAGTTCGAGGGCTACACGACCTTCGACTACCAGAACACGAGCCGGGTCCTGCAGCAGTTCACGGACATCCCGGCCCTCCAGTTCCTCGAGGGCGACCTCCGCGAGATCTACCGCTCGAGTCTCTGCAAGCTCGATCGCCTGGCGGCCGTCATCAGCTACTTCGGAGCAAGGGATAGGGATGGCGACTGATGCCACGGTCATCGGGCCCCGGATTCGCATGGTCACGTCCGGCGGCCTCTACGAGCTGCAGGGCGTGCAGTGCCGGTTCGCGGCGAACGGCATCAACGTCTGCATCGCCACGCTGGCCGTAGGCCGGAAGGAGACGGGCGACGAGACGGTGTTCATCGGCTTCGAGCGGGGGGACGAGGTTCGGATCATCGTCAACGGTGCGACCGGCTACTCGACCGGCAGCCAGACCCCGAACCAGACGGTCGCCTTCAACGTCGACGACTTCGACCTGTTCGACGGGGTGATCGACGACTTCGGGCCAGGCGCCCTGAAGTTCGGCCAGTTCTCGGTTCAGGTCCGGATCTTCGGTCGCTTCGCCTTCCTGGCCAGCGGCACGCTCGGCAGTTCGTCGATCGCCCCGGCCAGCCACCTGGACACCGCGGTCTTCTTCGCCTACGGCACGGGCTCGGGCGACGCCCCGGGCATGATCGACCTGACCGACGTCCAGGCCGAGTTCTGGGGCCCGCTGCGAGACGCGATGCAGGCCATCGCCCTTCAGACCAACGCCCCGGAGAACAGCGTCGCCCAGACCATCCAGACCCTGTTCGGGGCGGACGTCAACAGCCTGGCGGCCAACCTGATGGACGAGATACAAGGCAGCCTGACGTGGAACAGCCGCGGCCGGGAGTTCGCCACTGGCATCACGACCAACCTCAACGCCCTGATGATGAGCCAGTGGCAGTTCGACCCCTTCTTCCAGCGGATCGTGAAGATGAGCGAGCTCCTCCGGTTCAAGCTGGTGGAGAACGGCAGCGTCCTGCGGATCGTGCCCTACACCCCGTTCTTCCCCCGGCAGGATGCGCTGGTCGTCGGCCCGCGGACCTACGACACCTTCAGCTGGGACAACAAGTCGGAGTACCGGAACTACGCCGGCTGCGTCCTGGTCGAGGGCGCCCATCACGACGTCCCGAACCCGGCGGCCGCCGGCGTCGTGGGCAAGTTCAAGCTCGCGGGCTCCGATCCCTACGGCCAGGTGCATGTCGGGGCGGTCCCGGCGTGGATGGCCCAGATCGACGAGAACATGTTCACGGGCGGGGGCGGGACCCGGGCGTTCAGCGCCCTCGCTTCCAGCGGCCTGGGCGACAGCCTGGCGAAGTTCATCACCTGGGAGCTGAACTACCAGAACCGGCGCTTCACCTTCAGCTGCCCGTTCCTCCGGTCGGACATCGGCCCGCTCGAGGCCGTGCGCCTGGACTTTCCGTCGGCGCCGGAGATCACGGGCGGCACCGACACCCCGGCCATCTACGGCTCGGTCGAGACGGTGGACGTCACGATCGACGCGGCCGCCCGGTCAGCCCGCACGACCTACACCGTGGGCCACGCCCGGTCGTTCAGCCAGCAGAAGTTCCAGATCGACCCGGACCTCGATCCCGGGGAGCATCCGTTCTGGAACACGAACTACGTCGGAGGTAGGCTGGATAGCCAGCAGACTCGCGGCCCGAGCTTCTGAGGAGGGACCATGGCGACGATCCACGAGGTCTTTGAGCAGCGGAAGCAGCGGCCGGAGAAGGACGAGCTCTACGAGCAGTGGGCGGCTGACCCGACCCCCGACCGGATGCGGGAGCTGGTCGACCACTACCGGCCGACGATCGACGGCGCGGTCCAGATGTTCGCGGGTCGCGCGGGCCCGGTCGTCCAGCAGCGGGCCCGGCTGATCGCGGCCAAGGCCATTCGGTCCTTCGACCCGAAGAAGGGCGCCCAGCTCCAGACCCACCTCCGCAACCACCTTCAGGCCCTGCAGCGGATGGCGCCCTCCATTCAGGACCCGCTGGCCCCGCCCGAGCGGTTTCGCGCTCAGCAGGCGGAGATCGCTCACGCCGCTGACCTGATGACCGACCAGCTGGGCCGGGAACCGACGGACGAGGAGCTGGCCGAGGTCCTGAAGTTTCCGCTGAAGCGCGTGACCAAGGTCCGGAGCCGGATGCGCGCCCGCCTGCCGACCTCGACCTACGAGGACGCGGGCGAGGAGGACGAGCGGCCGGACGTCGTGGCGGTCGAGCGCACGCTGTACGACGACTGGGAGGACGCGGTCTATCACGACCTGGGCCCGGTCGATCGCCTGATCATGATGCACCGCACGGGCTACCGCGGGGCGGAGGTCCTGAGCACCAACGAGATCGCCAAGCGCCTGAACCTGTCGGCCTCGGCCGTCAGCCAGCGCGCCTCCCGCATCCAGAAGCGGCTGGACGAGGTCAATGGGTGACCCGGCGGAAAGCCTGCACGAAGACACCAAGGCGTGGCTGGAGGCACGCAACGCCTGGCGTGATGAGCTGGCGGCGGCGGTCACCGGCGGTGGGGATGGTGGCGACGACGACCAGGAGGCCGAGGACCAGACCGAGGAGGAGGCGGCTGAGGAGGAGGTGGCGGACGCAGCTGACGAGGCTGCGGCCGAGAACGGTGAGCAGGAGGAAGAGGAGGAGGACCCGAACGACAGCAAGAACACGGGGACCGAGGCCGACGACTGCGAGGTTCCGGGACGGGAGGAAGGTCAGGATCCGGGCGATGAGCCGTGCACGAATCTCGCCGACAACCTGGCTGACGTCACTCCGCTGGTCTGCATCGGTTCCGACCCCAACGGCTGGCCGAACTGCGATCAGCTCTACTCCGACATCAACGCCATGCTCAAGCGGGCGAAGACCGGGCCCCTGCCGACCGACACCCAGGCCCAGCTCATCCGGCTCCAGCGCCAGGCCAACGCCATGGAGAGCTACCGGAAGATGCTCCTCCACCGTAAGCAGAAGGCCTGCCACTACCTCGAGTCCTGGTGCCAGTGCCTGAGGGAGGAGTCGCGGCTGCAGGGCGAGCTCCAATCCCTGCTCTCGTTCCAGCCGATCGGGCTCCAGGCCAGCCCGTCGGTCGCCGAGCAGGCGGAGGCTGCGGCGGCTGCGGCGGCCGCGGCGGCGGATCAGGCTGCCGAGGATGCGGCCGACGCCGCGACGTGAGTTGCGAACCGCCGCCCGTCAGGGAGGATAGGGGGCCATGGCCGAAGATCTGACGCTCGAGGAGACCGCGGGCCTCTACAGCCTCGGTCCGCTGACCGACGACCAGCTGGTGCGGATGCGCGACCGGTGGACGGTCCAGTTCCTCAGCTGCCTGGACGATCCTCGCGGCTCGATCCTGATCACGGAGCTCGAGGCCGGCCGGGTCCGGACGAACGCCGATGTCCTGGGCCTCTACGGCCTGACGGCGGCCCAGATCATCAACAACATGCGTCAGCTGGCCGAGGACATCGTCCCGATTCGAGCCGAGCTCCTGGAGTTCGAGTTCATCGACTTCGCCACCCTCCGCATCCGCGACCGGCTCGTGGCCCGGGAGGGGGCGATCGAGGCTGAGACGATCGTGACGACCGAGGAGGCGACGACGTGACGAGCAACATCAGCGACAGCCTGACCGAGGAGCAGCTGGCCGCCGCGACCACCGCCAACCGGGCGATCCTCCAGGAGCGGTTCCCGGACCTCGACCTGTCGGTCGGGGGCCCGGTCGACAGTACGCTGGTCGACGGCAATGTGGCGGTCACCGCCCGCAACCAGGTGGACGTCGACACGGCCTACCTCTACCAGCAGCTTCAGGCCATTTCCCTGGGCGAGGTGACGGTCGACGACGACACCCTCGACCAGCTGATGGCGAACTACTTCCTGACCCGGCGGGAGGAGATCGTCGCCACGGGCACCGTCCGGCTGGTGGTCAGCGACAACCTGCAGCAGACGTTCAGCGCGGGCAGCGTCATGTTCTACAGCGGCCTGCAGTACCAGGTCGCCCAGACCTTCACCGCCTACCCGGTGGGGACGGTCGGCGTCGACTTCACCCAGCCCGGCAACATCCTGAAGGAAGAGGTCTACGACGAGGAGACCGGCTTCCAGTACCAGTTCCAGCTGCAGGTGAGCTCGCTCCTCGCCAGCCCGTCGGCCGTCCGGGTCTCGGGCGACCGCTTCGACCCGGGTTCGGGCTTCGACTTCGCGACCCTCGGCTACATCGAGGCGATCACCAACTTCAGCGGCGGCCAGGCCGAGGAGACGAACCAGGAGTTCGCGGCCCGCGGCCTGCAGGGCCTGCTCTGCCGGACGGTCGGCGGCAACGACCACATCAACAGCCTGGTGACGGACACCGTCCAGCTGTCGGACTCCTACAGCCTGGGCGCCGGCAGCCCGATGATGACCCGGGACCGGGACAACGTCTTCAACATCCCGACCGGCGGCAAGGTCGACACCTACTTCAAGGCCGGGGCCGTGGCCAGTCGGGGCTTTGCGGTGGACGCGGTGGTCGTGGACGACGGCCTGCGGACCGCCCGCATCACCCTGACCCGCGCCCAGTCCTCTGGCGTCTATCGGCTCCAGCTCCTGCCGCTCTACACCACGACCCCGCCGGACATCACGGCCGGAAGCCTGGAGGTCGATCAGATCCTGCACAACGTGTGGACGGACACCACGCCCGGCGCCTTCAACCCGACGATGCCCGACGAGTTCGACCGGGCGTTTTCGTCCAGGCAGCAGATCGTCATCGAGTTCACGGACGATCGGGAGGACGCCGGCGGCTTCATCGTGGACATGACCGGGGGCCCGGGCGCCACGCTGACCGGCGTCTACCAGCTGAGCCAGGAATACCAACCGCAGCTCCAGTCGGTGGACGAAGTGCTCCTGGGCTTCGAGAACCGGCCGCCGGGAGTGGACATCCTGACCAAGGCCGCGGTCCCCTGCATCACGACCGTCGGCCTCGTGGCTTCGACGCCCGCCGACTACAACGGCCCGGACGCCGAGACGCTGGCCGCGGAGGTCGCCTCGGCCATCAACCTCCTCCCGATCTCGACCACCCAGCTGAACGCCGTGGTCATCGCCGGCATCCTGCGGTCGATCGAGCCGACGCTCGCCTTCCAGAGCGTCTCGCTCAACGCCACGATCTACGGCCAGGACGACAACGACATCTCCCTGGGCGCGATCGGCGGCGTCCTGACCATCCCGACCAACGCCACGGCCAAGGTCAGCCCGTTCAACACCTATTTCACGACGGATGCCGGACTCGTGACCGTCAGCCTCGTGTGAGTCAATCGTGTTCCAGTACGACGACCTGATCCGCGACGCCCTGATCCACCCGAAGGAGCTCTGGCACCTGCTGGACTCCTTCTGGCGGAATCGGACGACGCCCGAGACCAGCGGGCTCGTGCTGTATGAGACCTACGCTCAGCTGATCGCCGAGCTCAACACCCACTCCCGGGCCCAGCACTTCATCCAGGCCCAGACCGTCCCCCTCCAGCAGTCCTACTGGAAGGTGCCGTTCTGGCCGCTGGTCATCTTCCAGAGCCAGCTCCAGGACAGCTCGTTCCGGTTCTACGGCGAGGAGAAGCTGGGCGGGGGCTTCTACGTCTACGACGACCCGCCGGAGCTGGTCTACGGCCAGGCCGGCGACCCGCAGTTCCTGTTCCCGGCGCCCTGTCCGATCGCCGACATCCCACAGTTCACCGACTCAATCACCGACAGCCAGGTGGTCATCGACCCGAGCCAGTTCACCTTCGACCGACAGAAGCAGGAGATCGCGTTCGGCGTCGACCTGTTCACGATCCTCGACCCGAAGACCGACCAGGTCTCCGGCGAGCAGTACGTCGTCCTGTGGATGCGGAACGCCGACTTCGAGCTGACCGTCCCCTACGACTGGACGGGCTGGGTGGTGAAGTACTTCCAGCAGCCGACCGACGAGAACTACGGCCAGGCCCTGAAGTACATCTGGGAGCTGGTGCTGCTCGGGCCGAGCCTCGAGCGCCTGCAGCAGGGGCTGATGGCGGCGAGCTCCGTGCTCTTCGCCCGGGAGCCGGGGACGGTCGTCGGCCTGGACATCGGCCCGACTCAGGTCTCGATCATCACCGACGGCCTGGCCTACACGACGGTCGGGGACGTGGTGCCGGCGCCGGCCGTCGCTATCGGCGATCAGGTCCAGGAAGGCGAGCCGCTGACCACGGGCTACGAGTTCCTGGAGTACGAGCAGGTGCTTTCGTCGACCAGCGCCGAAATCCCGGGCCTGGTTTTCAGCGCCCCCCTGTCGACTGGCGCCGTCGCCCAGATCTCCGTGCAAAACACGGACACCGTGTGGTCGTACGACGCGGGTCGGCCCAGCCCCTGGCGCTTCCCGATCGGCGGGGCCCCGGCGGACATCGAACAGTTCTGGGTGGACGTCGACGCCTACGCCACGGCCAACGCCGTCGATCTGGCAGTGGTCTACGGACTGTCGCTGCCCGGCCCGAACGCCGTCAACCCGCTCAAGCGCTGGGTGCAGGACCTGCTCCAGAACAGCCTGTACGTGATCTCGACCGAGCTCGAGAACCTGCCGGCGGCGCCCGGCGGCTTCTTCGATCGCGCCCGCCAGCTCCTGCCTCTCGACACCCTGATCATCCTCCTGCAACTGCTGCCGGACATCGACGACAGCTACGATCTGGGCACCGAGACTTCCGATACCGTGGGCTACGGGTACCATGCAGACATCCCCACAGAGGTGATCTCGGAGAGCGGCACCGATCTCACCTTCTTCGACTACGCGCCGCTGGTGGTGGTGACATGAAGAGCCGCGTCGACCTCAAGAAGCTGCTTCGGGGCTACGTCCGCCTGGAGAACGAGGCCGGCGAGGTCGTCGAGGGCCGGAACCTGGTGGTCTACACGGGCGGTGACATCATCGCCCAGCTGCTGACCGGGAACCTGGACTACCAGATCACCCACATGTACTTCGGTTACGAGAACACGCTGGGCGTGCCGTCGAAGCCCGCGGCCAGCCGGACGGACACCGCGGCCTCGATCTTCCACGCGCTGGTCGCGCCCGACGACTTCCTGCGAGCGCCGATCCTCCAGCCCGTGACGCTGGAGGCGGCGGACGTCAACCACAGCTTCAACCGGGCCACGTTCAATGCGGTGGCCAACGGCTCGGCCGGCGTCCTGGGCCTGGACTACGGCGCGGCCTTCAACTCGAAGGTCTGGGGTGTGGCGCTCGTCGCCAGCCCGGGCGTCGACTACACCGGGGACTGGATGTACGCGTACTACGTCCTGCCCACTGCCCTCCCGGCGGCCGGCACCGGCCAGGTGTCCGCGACCTGGGCGACGGAGGCCGACTGATGGCAGCGATCTGGGTACCCACCGTCAGGCCGCGGATCGACGGCCAGGACGTCAGGGCGGCGACCGACAACCAGTCGATCTCCGACCTCACCAACCGGACCGACTGGCTGAAGCAGCAGCTCGACAACCTCGAGGCCGGCCAGCAGCTCCTGCTCCGCAGCCAGACCGTCCAGTCGGGGATGGTGGCGGGCGAGGTCGTCTACCTGGACAAGACGGACGACACTTTCAAGCCGGCACTGGCCGCGGTCAACGTCCAGAACCTGTCGACGGCCGCCGACTCGACCTTCTGGCAGGGCGTCATCCAGACGGTCAGCGGCACGGTCGCGGACATCGTCCTGGGCGGTGCGATGGAGCTGACGACCGTCGCCTGGGCCGCGGCCTACGAGGACGGGACGTTCGCCGAGGGCGACGTCTTCCTGTCGGCGGTCGTCCCCGGCAAGCTGACGACGGACATCGGCACGGCCGGCATCTACCTGGGCCACATGCGGGCGTCCGGCGAGCTGCTGGTCCGTCTGGGCAACCCCGGCGCCTTCATCGACCACGTCCACTACGGGCGGACGCTGCTCGGCCAGCCGGCGGACTCCGCCCCCTCCGATCCGGCGGTCCCCGGTGACCCCCAGGTCATCAACACGCCGGACGACTCGCTCCGCGGGTGGCTGCCGGCGAACTCCACCTACTTCCCGGGCTTCGTGTCCGGGGTCCAGATCCCGACCGACGCGGTCTTCGGCTACAACATCCAGCATCCGGACGAGAGCGCGCTCCGCGAGATCTTCCCGCTCGTCCCGCCGGAGAACTCCCAGTTCTCGCAGAGCGGGCTGATCCTGGAGGACACCAGGGTCCTGACCAACGCCTACGGCATCTGGTGGCTGGACCCGACCGCGCCGTCCGTCGGCCAGGCGGACTACGGCCAGGCGCCGTGGCCCGTCGACTACGTGGCGAGCGGCAACCTGGCCCCGGACATCCTGCTCTGGACCACCCGGCTCATCGCCAGCGCCGAGGTCATCGACCTGGTGCTGGACGCCGTCCTGCAGGACCTGAGCTCCGGCACGATCGACACCCTGGCCGTGAGCTCGATCCTGGCCACCGATCCCCTGACCCTGGTCGTGGCCGGGACCGAGGGCGATGGGACGAACGGTTGGCAGGGCGCGGTGACCATCACGCCCAACGGCTGCAACGTCGCTCGGTACAAGCGGGGCCTGCTGGTCACCGGCACCTCCGGCAACAACACCACGGGCTTCCGCGGGATCATCGACCTGGAGTTCGTGGCCGACCTCGAGGCCAAGCACCTGTGGACGGAGATCACGAACGTCCCGCTCGATACCTACGCCCTGGTCTCGACCAACGGGTTCACGGCCGGCGCGGACATCGGCCTCCGCGGCCACCGCCTGGGCCCGGACAGCACGGACTTCATCGACTTCCTGCTGGTCGGCGGCCGGGACCTGATCGCGGCCACCGACTACCAGCCGACGATCGTCATCCACGCGGCGGTCGACACCCCGTCCGGCGCCGCGGTCACCGGCCAGGTCGAGGTCAGCTTCTACCGGCTGTCCGTCGGGCAGCCGCTCTCCAGCATCCGCCTGCAGCGGACGGAGCAGGTGAACTTCACCCAGGGCGTCCCGGGTCGCATGCAGCGGGCGACCGTCGGCCCGTTCGCCGACGTCATCCTCCAGCAGGGCGAGCGGATCCTGGTCCGCATCAGTCCGTCGACCGGCGGCAGCCCGCTGACCGCCGACAGCCTGCGGGTCCTGGGCATCTTCTACGGTCTGACGGAGGCCTGACGTGGCGTACACCCTCGACTTCCGGTACCGCTTCAGCCAGGTGTCCGAGGACGAGGCGGAGCCCGGGCTGTGCACCGTCCGCCTGCAGGGCGAGATCGTGGCCTACACGGACTTCGTCGACCCCGGCGCCTTCGTCTTCATGATCGACCCGGTGACCACGGCCCAGGTCTGGGACCACGTGGCCACGCCCTGCGACTACCGGGACTTCAACTTCGAGGTGGTCGGCGAGAACGCCTACGTCCGGCAGCAGTCCTTCGACCAGGTCTTCGCGACGGACGAGCTGGCCCAGGAGTTCCTGGTCTCGGTCCAGGAGCGGCTGCAGGTGCTGTGCGACAGCCTCGCGGCCAGCGAGCAGTACGGCGACTACACCACGGTCACGATCTCGGAGTCCTGATATGAAGCTGATGATCGTGGGCGCCGCTCGACTCCGGGCCCTGGCCGCGGACCGCGACTACAACTGGATGGCCAGCCTCAAACCCGTGCGCAAGCACCTGACCGCGAAGCTCGGCGCCGGCTGGCAGAAGAAGTGCTGCGGTCAGAGCGGGAAGAGCGGGACGACCGCTGTCCCCCAGCGGGTATGGGACCAGGTCCTGCAGGACCGCCGGTTCCGGACCGACATGCTGACCCTCCGCCAGAAGCTGCGGCAGGATCGGATCAGGGTGAAGATCGGGAGTCGTCAGGAGCTGTTCTGACGGCGATCCCGTACAGGGCGTACTGGTCGGAGTCCGACCAGTGGCAGGCGTGCGGGACGCGATTGACACCACCCGTGCACCACCGACAGAGCTCCCGGTCCTCATACAGCTGCCGGACGGCATCCGGCGTGATCGGCGACCGGACCAGGCGCCTGGACGCTTCGAGCGCCTCCGGGGACCGGCTGGGGCTGCGAGCGACGACCTGCGGGCTGCCGGCATCGCACTTCGCCAGGCCGTCAGGGCTCAGGTTCCAGCACTGGCCCGCCCCCTGGCCCATGTTGCACGGGGCGGGCTCGGGCCGGGGCCCGGCGTACGGCAGCTCGAAGAGGCTGAAGGTCGGTGCGCGACTCGTGACGACCTGAAGGTCGGGCCGAAGCGCGGCGATCTGCGCCAGGTTCCGGTGGAACCCCTCCAGTCCTCCGTCCCGCAGGTTCTCCGGGTGCTGGCTGACCGAGAGCCACGTCAGACGCCCGGTCAGGTCCTTCACGAGCTCCGGTCGCCGGAACAGGGCATGGCCGTTGGTCACGAGCTGCGTGTGCACCTTGGGCAGCCCGCACTCGGCGACGACGTCCAGGCAGCTGTCCACCCAGCGGTTGATGACCGGCACCGGCAGCAGGAACGGCTCACCGCCCTGGATCGAGAGCAGGCTCAGGGCGTCGACCGACCGGCAGAGGTCCCGCAGGTGGCGGAGGACGGCTGGCAGGTCGTTCTCCACGATCTGCCGGACGCCTGGCGAGCAGGTGCAGCAGCCGGTGCAGTGGAAGTTGCACGCCTCGAGAATGCGGATGTTGACGGGCGGCGCCCTGAACTCGGCCATCTCCCGAACGTAACTCTGACTCGTCAGCTTGCAACAGGCTGCTTGAATTGGACGCCCACCGTCATCAGCTGCTCGATCAGCAGGCGGGTCCGCTCGGCCATGATCGTGTCGATCTCGTCGGCCCGGGCCTGTGCGCTGCCCCAGGCCGCGGCGTAGTAGTCGGGGTTGTCCGTGCCCTCGGCCGGCACCGCCCGGCTGTGGGCGAACTCCAGGGCCTTGGGCGCGATCGGCATGCCCTCGTCGTCCAGCACCACGCGGCAGTAGCGGGCGATGTTCCGGCTCCAGGGCTGCTCGGGGCTGCGGGTGGCGGGGTCCGGGTCGTTGATCCGGATCTCGGTGACCGCCCAGGCCACGTCCGTGACCGGCGGCACGTCCCGCTCGACGCCCAGGCCCCGGCCGTTGAGCGCGCTGCAGATCTCGTCGAAGACCGCGACGTCCTTGTAGACCTCGTCAGTCGTCAGGGCCGTCAGCAGGGCCATCAGCTGGTCGTAGACCTTCCTCGGCATCTCCAGGTGAAAGTCGTCCTTCACCTCCAGCTGGATCGTCTCCCCCTCCCACTCCATCACCTGCAGGCCGTACGTCCGCAAAAGGAGTGATAGTAGGGTAGTTGCGAACGCCGGCCGGGCCCCGCTCAGGAACATCTGGCCCGCTTCCCACTGCTGGCGGCTGATCATCGTCGCCCTCCTCCGGGCCATTCTCCGGCGGGGTCGCCGGCGGCGCAACCCGCTTCGCCTGGATCGTGCGGTTCAGGTCCTCGATCGCCCGGGCCATGCCCTCGGGCTGATCGGTGGCCTCGAAGACCAGCTTCACCCCGACGTGCTCGGAGCTCCGGTTCTGGTGCCGGGACTTCGGGCAGACCTCGACCGAGAAGCTGCCGCGCTGGGCGCTGTTGCCGTCGCCCACCGCCTTCAGCTCGTCCAGCAGCAGCCTGACCGACATCTCGACCTCCATCCGCTGCAGCTGGTAGGAGGAGAGGTTGACCAGGGTCAGGAGCGGAATGTCCAGGACGTGGTCCGACCCCGGCATCCTCATCCGCATGACCTTTGGCCGGACCTCGGTCAGGCGCCCGTCCTCGTCCTCCTCGAACTCGCAGAGCTTCCGGAGCAGGAAGAGGATGTGCTGGTTGCCGACGGCGCTCGCGTCCTGGACCGCGTCCTGCAGTCCACGGAGCATGGCGCCGAGCTTCGATCGCTCGGCCATCCGCTCCTCCTCCTGGCGCTGCTCGGGCGAGCGCCACCATGTCCAGGGCTTGTACCAGGCCACGACTACCGCTTCTGCTGCTGTTGCTGCTGCAGCGCTACGGTCTCAGAGCGCTCTGACATCGTCAGCTACCGGAGGTCGGTGGGGCCGCCGGGGGCGTCGTCCCGGATCGACGGGCGGGCGCCGGGGCTGCGGCCGGGGTGGCGACCGTCGCGACCTTCGGCCGGCAGGCGTCGTTGATCAGCCAGTCGATGATCTTCATCAGGCCTTCGGGCGGCCCGCTACGGCTGCCCTTGACCCGGACGTCGTACACGGCGCTGGTGTCGGTCTTGCGGGTCTGGGCGTCCTTGTGGCTGACCGAGCCGCTCATCTTCATGCTGAAGATGCCCCAGCCGAGCTCCGCCTCGAACGCGCCCTCGTAGCTGTTCGACTTCTGGTCCTCGAACGAGCTCGAGACCTTCATGTTGAAGGCGACCTCGATGTCGTCGATGTTGAGGTTGGGGTGGGAGACGAGAGCCAGGATCGGGACCTCGACCTCCTTCTCGATCTCATCGACCACCTCGCCGTTCGGCCCGAGCTGGGCCTCCTTCCGGCGCATGGTCACGGTCTTGACGTTGCCGTTCTCATCGAGGCAGACCCGTTCGATGAACGCGGCGTAGCTCGTGCTCATCATGGTCTGCGCCTTCTGGGCGGCGATCATCGGACCGGCAATCATCCGGTCGATGGGCAGGGCCTCGAGCGCGGCACCGGCCACCTGGCCGATGTTCGTCGCTGCGGCGGAGGTGTCATCAGCCATCGTCGTCTGCTTTCTAATTTGTGAGCGTATGTGAGTACGCTCCCGGTTTAGTTCCTGCTTCGACCCGGCATGGTTTCGTTCTGCTCTTACGAGCAGAGCCAGAGCCTTCCGGTCCACAGGCGTTAATTCCCGCCAAGCCGGCGGTATAGATATTTCGCGCAGCGTTGAGATCAGTCTTGCCGAGAAACACGTCCAAATCCCGCTTGTTGTAATACCTGCGACCTCCCGGCGACCGCTTGGCGGGTAACGACCCGTCTCGATCCCACGCCTGTAGGGTCTTGGGGTGTCGCGAGAGGTAGGCCGCAGCCTGACCGAGTGTGAGCCCTTCGTGCTTCATTACTCACCTAAGCTACCGATCTGTGTGCCATCGTCGTCTCCTACGTGAAGAGTGTCTGCGCGGACAGAATCAGCGGCGCCGGTCCTTGCCGCGGCCGAGCAGCTGGTAGAGGAGGAAGGCGGCCAGGCCGCCACCGCCGATCATCAGCGGGGCCTGGTAGCGCTTGTACCACGGGTCGCCCGGCTTGCCGCTGGCGAAGTTCCGCTCGAACCAGTTGGGCTGGTCGGCCGCTGGGGCACCCGCTCCGCCTCCGAGCTCCGTCGGCAGGTGGGGGTCTTTCTTGGCCGCGGGTGCGCCGCCCGCAGGGCCGCCCGCAGCGCCGCCGCCCGGGGCACTCTCAGCTTCCGGCGACAGGGAGACGTCGTTCTTCGCCGGGGGATTGGCGGCCGCGAAGCCCCGAACGATGTTCCCGACGACCGGGATCTCCTTGGCACGCTCCAGGAGTCCACTCCAGGGTTCTTTGCCGGACGGGCTGTCGCCGCCGGTCTTCATCATGCGGCGGCCGATACGATCAAGAGCCGGGTTCATAGTCGCTCCTCAGGCAAGGACTCGGGTCAGCAGGTCGGCGTCGGCCTGCGGCAGGGTGGGGAGGACCGCGGCCAGCTGGCCCGGGTCCATGGATGCGAGCTTCGGGTCGACCGCGGCCAGCGCGCTCTTCTCGAGCTCACAGACGTCGACCGTCTGGCCGTTGACCAGGGTCACGGCCAGCTTGCTGACGCCGGCCAGCTTCGCGACCTTGTCGAAGGTCAGGCGATCGGACAGCAGGTCTTCGGGCAGGTCGATGGACTCGCCGTACTTCTCGCTGAGCCCGGTCTCGATGTCGTACTGCTCGACGGCCTCGACCGCATGCTTGACGAAGTCGAAGTCCCGGCGTAGCGACTCGTTCTCCACCAGGTGGCTCAGCAGGCACCCGAGCTTCTCCTGCAACGGCCGAAACTCCTCGGGCGTGTGGTTCATCCGCTGGACGAGCGCCGTCTCGACGGTCTCGGGCGTCGGGAAGCTGAGGCCGGCCGACTTGTGGAGTGCGTGGTTCGCGTAGTCCGGGAGGGCGGTGTCCGTCTCCTCGGCCACCGTCAGGATCCGGCAGGCCGCGTGCTTCCGCCAGGCGAGCGGGTAGCGGTGCCGCTGCTCGGCGAAGTCCACGGCCGCCTGGAAGGCGCTCTGGCCGTCGTGGGCCGCGAACTTCCGGACCCCGTGCTCCGGCACGACCAGCGCGAAGTCCGCGTCCGTCAGCTTCGGAGGCTGGTAGCTGGCGAGCTTCTGGCCGATCTCCTCGCATTCTCCCAGGACATTCCAGAAGCGTGCATGGTCCACACAAGCCTGCTTGATCGGCGGGCTTACGTCTTCCACCTGCGAGCGGACGAACGACAGGATGGTTGCGTTCCGATCGTTGAAGGTATACTCTCCAGGCAGGCTTGACGCCTGCTTCATCAGGTCTTCTCGACCCACGACTCGCAGAGCGGCGTTCAGGCTGAGGTTGTTCATGCAGGTTGACCCTCACAACGTGTTCCGGTTGCTCGGCGTGGATGCCGGACGCATCTACCCCACGGCCGTCGATTGTCCGATCTGCAGCGCCGGCCTCAAGCTCGAGATCCGGAGCCCGCTGAACATCACGTGCCGCGCGTGCCACTTTACTGGGGACATCATCGAACTGCTAGCGGCGAAGCGCGGCGAGCCGATACTCGGCGTGGTCAAGGAGCTCCAGCTCCGGTCCCTGGCGGACTTCGGCCGGGAGTCGATCGAGCAGTACGTTCGGGAGCACGACCGTCAGCAGAAGCTCAAGGACCTGATTGCGCGCCAGGCTCAGGCCGTGCGCGAGCAACAGTCCGGGTCGCTGAACGCGATCTTCGACCTGCTCAACGCCCGGCACACGTCCCAGATCCTCCACCAGCTCCTGCCCCACGTCTGCCAGCTGCGGCGGACCGACCTGTCCGAGGCCGGCGTCGGCCTGCCGAAGACCGCCCGCGAGGCCTGGACCTGGTGGGGCCGGTACACGGCCCTCGCCATTCCGGCCTGGGACCAGGCGGATGTCGCGGGCCTCTGGCTGCTGACGACCAAGGGCGCCAACTTCTTCCCGCTGCGGGAGAACGTGAAGTGCACGGCCTTCGCCAAGGTCCCGTCGTTCTCGGACAGCGAGGTGGTGGTGATCGACGACATCGCCCTGGCCCTGCGCATGACCCTCTGGTCGATCTTCGAGACCGGCCGGCCCCGGGGCTTCGTCGTGCCCTACGGCATCATCGACGACGCCGAGCACTGGAAGTGCGGTCGGATTGTCTACTGGACGCCGCGGGGCGAGACCCGGCACTACGTCCGGGCCCTGCGCGTGCCCTCCGCCCAGACCCTGGACCATACGGACATCGGGAAGTGGGACGTCGACCGGGAGCTGCCGTGCGACGGGAGCTTCGGCGTCTTCCAGAAGCGGCTGGACGCGGCGCTCCCCGCCCACCAGGCCCTGGCCTACCACCTGACCACGTTCAGCGCGCAGGACGCGCGCACGGCCCTCTGTGGCGCGAGGATCGAGCCGGCCGATCGGGCGAAGGTCGTGTCCTACGTCCAGGGGGACGACGCCCGGCACGTCGGGCAGCTGTTCACCGACGCCCAGCAGGAGGTGGTCGTCAGCTGGGCCGGTGAGTCGATCTCCGACACGCCCGAGGGCTGGATGGTGAAGGGCAAGATCATCAGCAGTGTGAAGTTCTACATCGACCAGGTCCGGCCGCAGGGCGAGACGGGCGAGGCCCTGGTCCTGGGGACCATCGACTTCACGGCGCCGTCCGGCGACCGGCACAACCTCCGGTTCCGTGAGAAGCTCAGTGCGATGCGGGACACCGCGAAGTGGCTGCAGGCGCGGGTCGTGTCGGCCACCGGCTGCATCCCGTTCATCGACGGGCGCTGGTCGAAGAAGCTGATCGAGGTGGCCCAGCAGTTCCACGTCCCGAAGCCCGTCCTGGCCGACCAGCAGTACGGCTGGTACGAGAACCGGCTGCGGATGCCGAACTTCATGGTCGACGCGAACGGCGTGCACACGTCCTCCAGCCTGATGGAGGGGCCGGCGCTGCCCGTGCCCGCCCCGCTGTCCGACGCCGAGTGGAGTGCGTGGGCGGGTGTCGCCTTCTGCCGGGTGGCCCTGGCCCTTCTCGGCAACCTCTGGCGGACGGCCCACGGCCGCCCGGGCATCGGCCTGATGCTGACCAACGAACCGCACATCGTCAGCCGGTTGGCCGCGGTCCTGGGCGTGCAGACCGTCCCCAGTCCGACGGCCGCCCAGATCGAGGAGCAGGCCCTGCTCCCGATCCCCATGTTCACCGAATGGTCGCCGGCCGGCCTGCGTCGGATGTTCAACGAGACCGCAGGCTACCGGAACATCGTCCTGAATGTGGACAGCCGCACCGCGCGCCTGGCCTGCATCTCGCCGGACTGGGTGCGGCTGCGAGTGGGCACGGCCATCGACTACGGGGCGCTGCGCGGGGTCTTCCATCTCCTGCCGCGGCTCTTGCGGATGGAGCCGGTGTTCGACGACGACGGCTACTACTCGTCGATCGCTACGATCCTGGTTCCGGAAGTCGGGAAGCGGATCGGTGGCCGGACGAACATGCACAGCGCGGCCCTGGACCTCGACCAGCACTACATCTGCCGGAACTCGACGGCCGCCACCCGGATCATGGAACTGGTGTTCTACGGCATCGACCGGGACGAGATCCGGCCGGAGGTCAGCTCGGAAGGCGTCCGCGTTCGCTTCGACCAGTTCCTGGCGGCGACCGCCAGCCCGACGGTCCCCATGATGCCGCTGGACGAGATGACCGAGCGCCTGCAGGAGGCGCGGTTCCTCTGTGGGCAGGATGCCGACGCCTGGATCTTCAATCGGTCGACGTGGGACCTGAACGCGAGTCTTCTGCGGGCCTAGCCGTCCACCGGCTCGAGTACTCGGTCGGCTTGCCGCCCGCCAGCCCGAAGTACGCGGCGAAACTCGCACCGTCCAGGCTCAGCGCCCGGTCGCGCTCCGCGACGTTCTGGTCGTAGTGGTCGTGGTCCGGCAGGCAGCTCTCGGTGCGGGCGTGCGTCAGGTGGAGGCCGGGCGCGGCGATCTTGACGAAACGATGGCCGAGCTTCACCAGCCGGATGACGATCTCGTCGTCCTCGCACCCCCAGCCCCAGAACAGCTCGTTGTAGCCGCGGGTGTGCCGGAGGACGGCCGTGTCGAAGAAGCACACCCCGTGGCTCAGGATGTTGTCGATCTCGTAGATGATCTCGTCCGGTCGGTCGGCCACCCCGTAATCCACGCGCCCGGCCTTCACCTGCTCGACGACCGACCGGCCGACGTGCAGATACCGGCTCATTCCGGCGACCGCCTGCGCCTCGCCCTGTGTGATGTACCGGGTCGCGTGCTCGACCTGGACCCCGCGGATCACCGCGTCGCAGTCCCAGACGCAGACGACGGGCGTCCGCACCCAGTGGAGGCCCGTGTTCACGAGCTTGGCCTTGTTGAACGGCAGGCCGTCGGCCTGCACGAAGACGTAGTCCACCCACTCCAGATCCCGGACCTGCTCCCAGAGCACGGGCCGCCCGCGCTCCACGACCACCGCCCGCTCGACGCCCGTCCGGTGCATGTGCTGCAGGACGGCCAGCGCGTTCTCCAGCCGGTCCTGGCTGTCGATCATCACCGGCATGATGGCGGTGACCGGGTGGACAGGCCGCGGCACGTACTTCCGCAGGAGGCGGTGGAACGACGTCCAATGCTCCCAGACGGCCTCCGGGCTCGCTGCCTGCACGAACTGCCGCCGGCTGTCCGACTCGCAGACATTGATCAGATAGCCCTTGTCCGGGACCTGCTGGTAGGCGTCCTCGACGAAGAACCGGCGCAGGACGTCGAGCGACGCCCAGACCGGGACCTCGAGCGCCTCGAGGTCGGCGGTCCGCAGCGGTAGCCCCAGCCGCTCGTGCACGTGCTTGAACACGTAGGAGCAGTAGACGATCCGCTGCTCGCCCCGTGCGGGCGGCGTGCTGATGGCCTGCGGCTCGACGTCGAGCGCGGCCTGCAGCGTCCGGTCCCCTTTGTGGGCCATCAGGATGCTGGTCATGGGTCGTGTCGGTCCGTCGTGGTCCGGGCTGAGCGAGGGTTCGGACTGGACGAAGGCCGTGTCCTGCGCCCGCACCGACGCCAGGTCCCGCACGAAGATCGTGTCGATGTCGGCGTAGACGCCGCCCTCCTCGTACACGATCTGGATGCGGGGGATGTCGCAGAAGTGGCCGAGGTTGCCGAACTTCCGGAAGTCCAGGCCCTTCCACTCGAAGACCAGCTCCCGCTCTCGGACTTCGACCTGGTCCTGTACCCGCTCCCACCACTCGCCGTCCGGCTGCCCGCCGTTCGTCCACAGGACCACCTTGTCCGGCCGCTGGGTCTCGATGCAGGAGCGGATAGCCGCGTAGTGCAGGAGGGAGAACGGGCGGACTTCCCGCCCCTCGACCGGCTGCGTGTAGAGGATGAAGTGGAAGACGTTGGGGATCATCGGATACCGAACAGGTGCAGCCAGTCCTCGGCGCACCGCTCCCAGGTCGACAGGCGGTTGAGTTGCGCCCAGGCGATCGCCCGCTCACGCACCTCCTTGAACTGCCCCGTCTGCCAGGCGTCGGCGATCACCCGAGCCCCATCGCCCGGCATCACCCGGCGGATGTAATGCTGGTCGCCGCGGTACAGGAGGTCGCTGGACTCCTCGAAGATGCCGGTCGGCAGCTCCAGGCCCCGGCCCTCGTCGCAGAGCTCAAGCCAGACGTGCTCGTTGGGCGCCGCGCAGACGCAGCCCGCGGCCATCGCCTGTGACAGGAGGAAGGGCCAGCCGTACTTGGAGACGACCGACGTGCAGAGGAAGAGGTCAGCGGCGTTGAACATCAGGTTCAGGCGCTCGTCGTCCGGAATCTCCGGCAGGCCGTGGAACCGCTCGACGCCCGCGCCCTCGGCCAGCCTCGCCGGAGTGCCGTCACAGCACCGGAGTCCGTAGACGTGGACCTCCCGCTCGAGCAGGCCCTGGAGCCGGGCGCAGATCGCGAAGGCGGTGGCCAGGTCGGCGCCGTCGTCCATGGCCGTCAGCACGACGAACGCCTGGTCGTCGGTCCCGGGCATCAGCGCCTGCCTGATCTCCTCCCGGCCGTACTCCCGCCGATACCCGATCAACGGCCGCCACTTCTCGTGGTCGACGCCCGGCCGGATCGGGCGGATGGCGTGCGCCAGCTTGAAGAGCTCCTTGTCCTGGGCCGCGCCGTTGGCCGCCACCCCCTCCCGCAGGACCTGGGCCGACATCCCGCCCATCGCCACGCAGAAGTCCGGAAGGGCCGCCGCCTTCAGCGTGTGCGGGGAGATGAAGGGGGTGGGGACGGCCAGCCAGATGTAGGTCAGCTGGTTCCACTCCCGATCCGGGAGGGTGCTGAGACTCTGGTAGGCGCTGACGCAGTCGACGATCGCCAGGCTGTGGGTGGCGTCGTCATGGTCTTCCGAGGCGCCCCAGCCCTGGGTGATGACCTGGAAGTGGGGCTCCCAGACCGGTATGAGCAGCTCGAGAGCGTCCTCGAAGGCCGGCTGGGCGAAGTTCTGAATGTGGAGTCGGGGCATGGTGTTATTCCGGCTTCTGGAGGAACCAGCTGGGTTCGACCTCATGGGCCGCGGTGTGGTAGAGGCTGTTCCTGGGCAGTCCGGTGCGGCCGATGAACTCGTGGACGGCTTGGACGACTCCCCAGACGATGCCCGCGCACACCTCGCCCCTCGCCACCAGGTCATAGTCGTGTCCGGCCAGCCAGCCGCCTGGTCGGACCTTCGGCCACCAGGCCTCGAGGTCCTTGGTCAGGCCGTCGTAGAAGTGGTCGGCGTCGAAATAGACGAAGTCGAAGTGGCCGTCGTCAAACTGCTGAGCCGCGTCGCTCGTCTCGCTGCGGATGACCCGGAGACACGGGACCTGCGCACTGAGCTCGATCATCTGCCGGTAGCGGGCGTCCGCCGCGGCCTGGTCGTTATCGGTATGACCGCCAGCCCAGCTGTCAACCGCCACCATCTCCCGAGGGTTGCTCGAGAGCAGTGACCGAAGGTGGCTGCCGTCGTAAACGCCGAGTTCGGCAAGCACCTTCAGGTCGTTCTGGGCCAGCCAGACGGGGATCTGCTCGCGTTTCGTGAGGAGCACACGTAGCGTCAGCTGCATGCGGCGAACATAACCTGGACCGGTGAGGTTGTCAAGAAGCTGAGAAAGTGTCCGCGCGGACAGAATCTCGGGCGGAAACCCCCCGGCCGGGGCCCCTAAAATCGGGGCGTTATTTACGCATACATAGATGAGCCAGCTCACGCTATTCGTTGGCTCAAGAAAGGGGGAGCGATCGGCGGGTAAAAGTCTCTTGCAAAACGAGCCGACCTGTATACTGTCCGGCGTTCAAGGCGTAGCGGTCGATGCGGTTACTTCGCGAGCGATTTGCGACCAGGCCCGCTGGGGGCTGAGCTCTTCGGAGCAATACTGGGTTCGACTCCCTGGTTTTCACCGCGCGAGACAATCTCGCTGTTTGACGTTCGGATATGAGAAGCACAACAGCATGTGGCGGCGCTGCCGGATACTTCGTCATGGAAAGAAAAGCCCGGCGCAATAAATCCCGTGCTTCTAGATCAGTAAAACGCCTGGTGGCGGGTTGAGGGATACTTCGTACACACTGCTGGCTTTCCCCGGCTTGGCCGGGTAGCTTGCCCAAACGGCCCCCTCGCAGCATTCCCCAGGTTTTCAGTCAACAGTCCAGTAGCGGGTCATGGAGAGCGCACCTATCGTTGCGACCATTGCGGCACCGAGATCGACCGTGATCTCAACGCTGCACGAAATATCTATACCGCCGGCTTGGCGGGAATCAACGCCTGTGGACCGGAAGGCTCTGGCTCTGCTCGTAAGAGCAGAACGAAACCATGCCGGGTCGAAGCAGGAACTAAACCGGGAGCGTACTCACATACGCTCACAAATTAGAAAGCAGAACACATGGCGCGCTTCTCGAAGAAGGGCCAGGGTCGTGGCACGCACGACCCGCGGCCCGCCAACACCCGCAACGCGGCCGGCGGCGTTGCCTGGGACACGGACGCCCGCACCAAGCTCGCGACCGTTCTTCTCAGCTCGTTCGCCTGCGGCGACCACTACCGCAACGCGAACGAGCAGCTGCAGCAAATCCAGGACCTGGCCGTCGAGATCGACGACTGGGAGTGGTGCGCGAAGTCCGCGATCTTCGCCCGCGACCACATGGGCATGCGCACGAGCTCGCACTTCCTGGCGGCGATCTGCGCCCGCCACGAGTTCGGCGGGAAGCGGGACTTCCTCAACTCGATCGTCGTCCGCCCGGACGACATGTGCGAGATCATCGGGGCCTACTGGGCGCTGGCCGGCAACAAGGCCCCGCTGCCCGCCGCCCTCAAGCGGGGCTTCGCCGACCGCTTCCAGCGGTTCGACGAGTACCAGGTGGCGAAGTACGCCGGCGGCAGCCGTGACGTCAGCCTAACGGACGTCATGCGGCTCTGCCACTTCGGCGGCCCGCTGGCCGCCAAGCTCTCGAAGGACGAGCTGGCGCCCCCCGCCACCTGGGAGGTCGGGCTGAGCGCCGCGGGCAGCGACCCGGCGGCCCGGGCCCGGGTCTGGGCCGAGCTGCTGTCCGAGAAGAAGCTGGGCTACATGGCCCTGCTCCGGAACCTGCGGAACATCGCGCAGGATGCCCCGGACCAGCTGCGGGCGGCCTGCGCCCAGCTGGTGGACAACGACCGGCGGCGCCGTGCTCGGGTCTTCCCGTTCCGCCTGTTCACGGCCTACAACCAGTTCGACCCGATCCAGGGCGGCAGCCACTGGGGGCGGCAGGCGACGGGCATCAATCTCCCGGCCCGGGACAAGAACCTGATCCTCGACAGCCTGGAGAAGGCCTGCGACGACAGCCTCGAGGTCATCCCGGAGTTCGACGGTCCGACGCTGGTGGTCGTCGACACCAGTGGGTCGATGAGTTCGCTCATCAGCCAGCGCAGCACCATGAGCTGCATGGCGGTGGGCTTCTTCATCGGCGCCTGCCTGGCCAAGAAGCTGCCGGAGTCGGACATCGCCCACTTCGCGGACGACGCGGAGATGATCGACCTCGGCCGGAGGTCCGCCGGCGTCACGACCCTCGTCCAGCGCCTGTTTCAGGTGTCGGGCCGCGTCGGCCACGGCACCAACTTCAGCTCGATCTTCGGGCTGTCGGCGATCCGCGAGGGTAAGTACCGGCGGATCATTGTCCTGTCGGACATGCAGAGCTGGTACGGCAATGAGTCGGTCGGCAGTCAGTGGGCGAGCCGCCAGAAGGCGTTCGTCTACTCGTTCAACCTGCACAGCGACGGGACTTCGATGTTCGACACGAAGAACCCGCGCTTCATGCAGCTCAGCGGGTTCAGCGACAAGATCTGGGAGTTCATCCCCCAGCACGAGGAGGGTCCGGGCGGCATGATCCAGGCGATCGACGAGATCTGCCTCAAGCGCCCGACCCGCACGCCCGAGGCCCAGGCCGACCTGGACCAGGGCGACGCTGAGGTCTAGGCCAACGACCTCGAGACATCCGTCATAAGCTAGCGCGCCCGCCCCATTCCGGGGCGGGCGTTTCCATTCCTGATCCGAAAGGAACCACGCATGCGTCTTCGCATGGACCGGGGTGGCGTTCGCTCTGAGCGTCACCCGATGCCCGGCATCCGCCGGTTCTATCTTACGGTGCACGTCGACTGCACGGACGGGCAGGCGTACATCGTCTGCCGGGGCGCCGATGTCATCGACATCATGGAGCGCCCGACGTTCAACGCGCTCCAGACGGCGCGGGTCCTGCGCTGGCTCGAGCAGAGCCTGTGCAACCCGCGCTGCATGCTGCCGGTCGACGCTAGCATCAAGACCGTGGCCTGTGCGCTGCACGAGCGCCTGGCCACCGCCTACAACCAGGTGGCCCGGCCGTCGGTGTCGCTGCTGGAGGACATCTGATGGCCAGCGCCCGACTTCTGAAGATCGCCCGCCTGCACCGGTGGGCGATGATCGGAATGATCATCGCGGCCCTGGCCCTCGCCGTGATGATGCTCGCTCACAGCGAGCAGCTGCTCCCGTGGGCCGCACTGAAGTGGGCGTTGATCTCGGTCGGCGCCCTGGTCCCGGTCTTCGGGGTCCTCAACATCATGCTGTGGCAGGCGATCGCCGAGGACGAGGCCCGAAGTAAAGGCGCCCCCTAACAGATCCAGCGCGCCGTATCTCTGGAGACACCCAGAATCTCTCA
>CAZCJL010000103.1:0-25374 GCA_964498785.1 uncultured Cytophagia bacterium
TGCTGGTGATTGGAGTTTCTTGAAACAACTTGCAGTGTGCGCGAATGAAACACATCATCGAAAATTTAAAGGTATCGAGTGAGTCACTTCCCGACTTCGCTCGAAGTGACACCTACGGAATCTGTTTAAATACGACATAAAGGCAATCGCCCATATCTACCATAAAATATTGAGAAGATACTAATTTATTGACCATTAAGACGAAACACATAAAAAAAATGATGAGTAAATCGCGCACTACAACTGGAATATATCAAATCAAAAATCTGAAAAATAATAAATGCTATATCGGAGTTTCGAGAAATATTTAAAAGGAATTCATTATGGGAAATTGTATATATTGCGGTAAACCAGCAGGTTTTCTCAGGAAGAAGCATTCAGAATGTGAGCGACTGCACCAAGATGGGTGGGCGTCAATGTTAGAGACAGTCAGGAATTCAATAAAAAAGGGTGATGCTTTCGATTCTCTTTTGTCGAAATTGGAGCATCTGGCCAAAAAAAGTTTCATAAACGATACTGAAACAAAAGAAGCCCTCATTAAAGGCTGGTCACATGCTGTAATGGATTTTCTTGACGACGGCGTATTATCTGAAAAAGAAGAGAAGTATCTGACACGATTTCAGGAACATTTTAATCTTTCAAAATCAGAATTAGATGTTGATGGTTCGTTGACAAAGACGGTTAAAGCTGCGATTTTAAGAGATGTTCTCAATGGTGTGTTACCAGAGAAAATAACGATTGCGAACGATCTGCCATTCAATCTTCAAAAATCAGAGAAAATGATGTGGCTTTTTAATGATGTCGAATATTTTGAAGAAAAAACAAGAAGGCACTATGAGGGAGGTCATCAGGGATTGAGTATTAAAATCGCAAAAGGAGTCTATTATCGGGCAGGAGCTTTCAAGGGTTATCCTGTTGAAAAAACAGAAATAGTGCCCATAGATACTGGTCTGATGGGAATAACAAATAAACATATTTATTTTACAGGCAATCGAAAAAGCTTTCGTATCCGATATAATAAAATTGTATCATTTAAGCCTTATGATGATGGAATCGGCATACATCGGGATGCTGTTTCTGCCAGACCGCAGATATTTAAAACAAATGATGGATGGTTTAGTTATAATTTAATATCTAACCTGGCACAGATTTAATTAGCGTAAAGACGAAAAGGGTAAGTATCGATTGCGTGTTGATTTTTACATCCAGCAAAACTCCGAAGAATGGGAAATCCCTTTTCATGCGTATTCCAATATCTTTGAAATTCGTTAGGAGGTCATTTAAAAAATGAAAAAATTAATCGCGTTATTCTTGGTTTTTATTTTGGGGGCACACTCTTCCTGTGAGAAGAAAGTCACTTCACCCGAATATCAGGATGTTGCCATCAAAATTTCCGATCATCTGTTGCCAGAGTACTATGTGACATCCATCGCATTCGACAGCAGGGGTGCTGCATGGATCGGCACATTCCGGCAGGGGCTGATTAAATACGATGGCGATGCAACAGTCTATTGCGCATCGAATTCAGCATTACCGGAAAGCCTTAATATTCATGATATCGCAGTTGATAAAACTGACAATATCTGGCTGGGTACTCATGTTGGTCTGATCAAATTTAGCAACAATGAATTTACGATTTACAATACATTCAATTCGCCGCTGCCAGAAAATATTGTCTGGTACCTTGCCGTGGATGATGATAATATTCTGTGGTTTGCCTCCTGCCGTTATCATACAGGAGGACTGATGTCGCTAAATGGCGACCAGTGGACCCTGTACACACCGGAAAATTCGGCATTACCCGCGCATGGTGTTTTTAACGTAATCGTTGATCATAATAACAATAAATGGGTCACTGTGAACGGAAAAATTGGTGATGATTACATTCTTAGAATTAGTTCGGAAAATTGGACGCTATTCGATGAAGATCATATTGGAATTGATTTATATCAGTTAGCAGGTCTCGCGGTTGACAATCGAAACAATGTCTATGCGTCCGTTGATTATAGTCTTTCGAGTCTGGCGGATATGTCCCGTCCCAATATCATTAAATATAATGGCAAAAAATGGACGGTGCACAATCCGGTGGATAACACTGGAGAATCATTGGGCTATGTCGGAAACATCACTGCTGATTTAAATGGCAATTTATGGGCGTCGGTTTACGGATGGGATGACGTGTACCTGGCAGTTCACAACGGGCAGAAGTGGGTACATAATGGCAGCGCGCTTCCTATTAATAGGAGCACAGAAATTGCTGTGGACGGTAGTAACACAATCTGGATCGGAACCGGGGATGGGATTTATTTGATTGAGCAGTGAAAGTATATGATGTTTTTCATAATACAATTGCCATTCCATGCGATGAATAATATGAGTTAGAATATGTGAAATAACGTTTGATCATTGGAATAAAAATATTGAAAATGTGTGAAAATAATCGTATATTATCAACGTAATGTTTCTTATCGATTGAACAAAAATTATATGAGGAAATAATGACTACAAAAATAACGATACAACTGGATGACAAAATTATCGACAAAGCTAAAAAGATATCTGAGATTAAAGGAGTTTCTATTTCAAACTTGGTTTCTGATTATTTCAAAAAGATTGATCTCGAAGCACTGCAAAATGATTTCGAATTAACACCAATTGTGAAATCACTAAAAGGTTCTCTTAAAGGCGCCAAGATAAATGAGAATGATTATAAAAAATATTTAGAGGAAAAATATTTATGAAAGTTTTGTTTGATACAAATGTAGTGCTTGATGTTATGCTCATTTTACGATGCCCCGGAAAAATTAGATGCGCTACAATAACATAATCCAAATCAAAGAAAACACAAACGCAAAGTTCGCAGAGAACGCTGAGAAAGGAAAGGATGATTCAACTATATGCATGAGAATGAAATATCACCTAAATTTCTAAAACGAATCGTCTGAATTTGCTGTTACATATTTAGCTTTATATAATTAAAGCACAACCGCAGATTTCACAGATGACACAGATTTTGTATCTGCGAAATCAGCGTCATCTGTGGTCTTAGAACAGGATAGCAATTTTTATTTTAGAATTTTAGGTATCAAAAAAAATAATAGGGGCGGCAATTGAAGTTCACCGTATATTAGGTCCTGGATTATTAGAATCAGTATATGAAGATGCTCTTTGCCACGAGCTGCATTTAAGAGGGATACGATTTGTAAGACAGCAGAGTGTGCCGATTCCATTCAAAGGCATAAAGCTAAGCACAGACTTACGGTTAGATTTATTAGTCGAAGATAAAGTCATCGTTGATTTAAAAGCAAGAGAAAGTTTATCACCTATAGACAAGCCAAAACTTTTAACATATTTACGTTTGAGTAAAAAGCATTTGGGATTAATAATCAACTTTCATGTAGAATTGCTACGTGATGGAATTGAGCGAGTGGTAAACAATTTACGGGAATAAACAAAAAACTCTCTGCGAAGCTCTGCGTTCTCTTTGTCTCTGCGTTAAATAAAATGCATAGTATAACAGTCAAATCGAGTTGAAGTAAATCAGATCAATGAAATTTTGTAGCAGTGCTTAGCATGTCACACGAAACACTAAAGATTTTAAAAAGGCTGCGCTTCCGGTATATACTCCGGATGAATTTTTAGATAAGGTAATAAAAGTAAATTAATTATTAATCTCACGGATAATTATCTTTAACCACCCCGCAAAATCTGAAACTATCCCCATATATTTCCGTCTCTTAATACATATTCTTTATTCACTTATAAGGTCAATTATGAATCAACCTGTTGTGCTTCCAATTTTGCATTCCACTATTTTTTCGTGAACAGATAAAAAAATCAATAACTTAGCGGAGGTTGCAATGAATCGTTTGCAAAAATTTGTATTTTTATGTGCGCATTTACAGCATCTTTCGTATACAGCCAGCCACGGGAAAATACGCCCACTGTCGGAAATTACCGGTTATTAAAACTTCACTATGAAAATACGTCCGGCGAGCACGGCATATCCGTGTACAATTATGATTCCAACGGTTTGATTACCAAAGGTTTGTGGTACTTATTAAACGGTCAGCGAAACTCGATTAATTTTTATACTGTTGATGAAAAAGGAAAGATTGTCGAAAAGTTTCGGATATTTTCAGAAGGCAGGATTTCTTCAAACAAATATTTTTATGATGGCAGCAATCATTTGATCAACTCCCTCCGGCGTTATGCAGAAGGCAATTCAGCGGTGTTCAGATATGCGTATGACGAGAACAGGAAACTGACTCACAGGACAGGCATGTTGGTCGAAGGTGAAAAGATCGTCGAAAAATATTATTATGATCAGGAGGGGCATTTAGCCTCGGCCGAATGGACGAATTTTGATTCGTGGTTGACCGGCACGATTCGGTTTGAATATAACGATCACAATCAGTTGGCAACAGCACATTTTGCCGGCGCCGGATCGAAGAGCGAATTCGAGGCTGCGATTGAATTTTCGTATGATACAGATAAAAATCTGGAAGAAATTCAGTGGGATTTGCCTGAAGATGATTTTCAGAAATACACGTTTGAATATGTTAATTCAGACGAAACACTCACCCGGAGCAAACCACAGGCAAAACTGCTGAACCAAAATTCTCCGGGAGACGAGCCAGCAATTTTTGCGCCCGGGATTGCATCAGATGGATTGAGCAACCGCGATGTAGCGATCACCCCGGATGGCAGGGAGATTTATTTTTGCACGTCGTCCAACGGATTTCAATTCGCGACAATTCTGTGTTCAAAATTAGTGGATGATATCTGGACGAAGCCGGAAGTAGTCTCCTTCGGAAGAGAGCCGCACTACCTGTATTTTGAACCATGTATTTCGCATGACGGCAGTAAAATGTTATTTTTATCAACCATGCCAAAAGACTCAACTGAGAACAAAGGCGATGAAGATATCTGGTGTGTTGATCGGGAGGGTGACGATTGGGGAGAGCCGTATAATTTGGGAGCTCCGGTAAATACAAATGACAGGGAATTTTACCCCTCTTTAACGACTGACAATACACTTTATTTTACGAGGACTGAAGAAGGTACAAGAGAAAGTTTTATCTATCGGTCAAAATTTATTGAAGGCAAATACAGTGAACCGGAAAAGCTGCCGCCTCAGGTAAATTGTGGGGCAAATCGTTTTAACGCCTATATTGCAGCGGATGAAAGTTACATCATTGTGCCGTCTTTAATTGAGGAACATACGATTGGTGGTGTTGACTATTACATTGTGTTTCGCAATGACGATGATACCTGGTCCGAGCCCGTGAATTTAGGGCAAAAGATCAATTCAGCCACCGGACAGGAATGGTCTGCCTCGATTTCGCCGGATGGGCGCTATTTCTTTTTTATGGCAAACAGAAGAAGAGACGCCGACGAGCAGCCAGACGCTCTTTCCTATGATTTTTTCCGGAAATTACAGACACAACCGAACAACGGAAATTGCGATATTTATTGGGTTGAAACAGAATTTATCGAACAGTTAAAAAGAAAGGTGGAGTCGGGACATGAAAATTAGTGGTCGTTACATCTTAATTATCGTGCTGCTTTTTTCCATCAGTTGCAACAGAATAACTGATGAACAAAGAAAAGCAATCATCGAAAAAAATAGAATTCCGATTGAAGATTTTTTTCGGTCACCGCAGCAGACTGGTTACAAAATTTCCCCGGACGGGAAATATCTCGCATACAGAAATCCGGTCAACGGAATCAGCAATATTTTCATCCGGGAGATAGGTAAAACCGAACCGATTCAATTGACGCATTCGAAAGACCGGGATATCATGCGTTTTTTTTGGGGGAATGCAAACTACCTTTTATATATGCAGGATAACGCAGGGGAAGAGAATTACAAACTCTGCCGCATCAATATTGATTCGGGAGCGATAGATTGCCTGACCGATTTCACAGATGTGAAAGTGTCAATTGTTGATCAATTGGAAGTTAGCGCAGATGAAATTATCATTAGTATGAACAGGCGCTTTTCAACGAACAAAAAACGATTGCATTAATGAAACGTGTTGAGGCGTTTTTAGTAAAATATCTTTTGAATGAATAGAGAGAGTCGGAATGTAGTTTCTTTAAAGGGGTATCCAGAAACTGTCAAAACTCGAGCGATAGTCATTCTGAATCCGCCGTCTTTTTTGCGGATGAAGAATCTCATTCCACGATGCTTAATAAAGACAGACGTTTAGTGGTATGATCTGCCTCGGCGGATTCGTCTCTCGCCGGGCGGGATCCTTAGAATGACATTTTTCTGATTACTTGGACACGTTCTTTATGAACTGTATTTCATGAGTTCTACACCAAATCCACATTTGAAATCAATCCATAATACTTTTAGAATTTGAAAACACAACGATCGCACAATAATAACATTTATCACGATTGCCATTCTTGATAATCCCCCATCTATGATGTGAAAAGTTGCGTAATAAAATTCAGAATAGGAAATTATATTATAATTCCTCTCAACATTATTATCATTATATAAATAAAATAAATATAATTTAGACTAAATATACTAAAATGGCATTATGTAAATGCTAACGAACTACATAATGTGATTAAAAAATTATATAAGACTATAATAATAAATAGATTGCATAAATAAAATAATAAAATGCGTATAAAGCAATTAAAAACGAAAAAAGGTAAAAATATATAATAAATATTTACGCAAATAATGATAATTATTGTATTGATAGTGTAAAACATCACGATAAAATAAAGTCAATATAGATGAACCGATAACTGAGAGAGGGGAAAAATGAGAAGATATAGGCAATTGATATTGATGATATTTATATTTTTGCTTTTGATTGCGAAACCATCGCAATGTCAGATATTAATAATTGACCCTCCGAATGTAACCTTTAGGAGTATTGAGTCTGGCTTGTTCTATGAGAGCGAAATACCTGCCCGGTTGAAAATTGTTACATCAGAAAATTGGGCGGTATCGTGTATTGCAGAGCCCTTGATTAATGAAACGAATGGCGTTCAAATTAATCTTGAAAAATTATTTATCAAACATGATCTTACCTCCGAATACCAACCAATGAACACATCCATCGATCTTGGAACGGGTCAATCAACTGGTGGCAGCGAACTTCTCGTTAATTCATTATATTTTAAAATTGAATTAAATGGAGACGAACCAGCGGGTATATATCATGGAATTGTACGATTTTTTAGCGGGCAGAACAGCGTACTTCAGCTTCAATTGATTTTAAAGATCAAGAAACAATTCCAAATGAACGTCTCTTCTCAGTCGGTCAATTTCAGAACATCGGCGCCCGGTTTATATTCAGCAGATAAAAGTATTGTCCTGTCGGTCGCTTCTAATTTGACGAATTGGCACATCGAAGCCGCAATGATTTCCTCCAACAGTACTGTTAATCAGATATTTATTAACAGTAAAATTCAAGATGATGAATCAGACGAGGGCGCTGGGGAAGGATTCAGGAAATTAGAAAATCACCCAGTCGTTATGACTGGTTCACAATGCGATTATAATTGTTCTACTTTTTTAGAATTCAAACTATTGACTGAATGGATAACATCTGCCGGCGAATATCAGGTGGCTATCGAATTGAATGTTCCGGAAGCTGGATTTTCAAAACAAATTTATGTGAATATCGAAGTGAGCAAGTATAGTGTATTTTCTCTTTCCGCCTCAGATGTTTATTTTCATGCCAACGGCCCTCCGGCAATATGGGATGGTGATAAGACGATCAAATTATTGGTTGGAACAAACAGTAGCTTCTGGAATGTGATTTGTGAAGCTACGGATTTAATAAATCAGAATGACGTAATTCCCAATGAAAGAATTTATTTAAAAATCGATCCGGATGAGTTTACACAGAATCAAGGTGCGGGCGCTGGATATCGAAAAATGAATATCCCGATTGAGGTCGCTACTGGCGCGCAAACTCCGCCGCATCATGTTTGTGAAATGAAATTCAAATTAAAAACGTTGGAAACTGATCGCCCCGGACATTACGAGGGAACTGTTACTTTCACTCATTTAACCAATCCATAAAAAATGAAAATAAAATTTATCACGATTTTATTCATAATATATAGCCAGTCAGTTTATGCAGTAAATTCATTTAAATTTACTGTGTCGCCACCCATCATTCTTTTGAAGCTACATCCCGGAAGTACCGAAATAATCGATTTGTCTATTCACAACAATGATAAAACTGATCTAAAACTGAATCTCAAAACATACTCATTGTCAATGGACGAATTCGGGAATGCGCTGGTTGCTGAAAATGAAGATCAGCAGGTTATACATGTAAGTTGGTTGCAACCTGAGTTTAACACAATAACGATTCCGCCGGATTCAGGCGCAGTGGTTTCTGTGAAGATTAATGTTCCTTTCGGAGTAAGCGGTGGTAAATATGGCGTGGTTATGTTTGAGACTTCCCAAAAAGTACGTGGACAAAATAAAATTCTATTAACAGGACGAATGGGTTCGATTGTTATGATCGAGATTTACGGAAGAAAACAATATGATAGCAAACTTGTTGATTTTTCAGTAAATGGCCAGGCGAATCCAGTCAATTTTGCTGTGACGATTTGGAATAACGGAAATTTGCATATTAATGTAAAAGGATCCATTATGATTTTGGGGGAAGATAACAGAATTGTTGATAGAATTAATTTAAATGTAGGAACCGGTACGATATTACCGAATCATCGGCGAATCTTTTCCGCAGTGTGGAAAAATGTAAAAAAGATGAAGCCTGGTCAATACATCGCAAAGGTACGAATAATAGTACCGGGTGTCGGAAAAGTTATTGAAGAAGAAAAAGCATTCATTATTAAATAAAAAAGAAGCCGGTTATCAGGCCGCTAAACCTTTGCGATAACCGGCTTTGTTGCACAAAACCTGTCAAAATCGACAGGTAAGTGGTATTTTTAATATACCACTTGCGGTGGGCAAAATCAAGTTATTCTTTTTTAATTGATTGAGAATTATTGATTTTCGAAATCGCGTGGCGCTGATGTTTGAATCGCGTTTTATATCCCATCATATCCCACAAATAACCATGAATATCTCTGAGCCAGAAGCGGCATGGTACTCGTGTCAGAAATATTTGCAAAGATCTTTAAAGGAGGTGACGCGTGTTTTCGTATAAAAAAAAGTAAATTTTAAGCAGGTTTTGTTTACACGGGAAATAAAACCTGAAAATTAACCTTAAAAGTAAGGAGAATAGTAATGAAACGTTTAATCATTATTGCCGCTTTGTGTTGCTTTGCAGTTTCTGCTTTTGCCCAGAGTGGTATGGGTTTATGGCCTCTGAATTGGGGCGATCCCAGTACTTATGTGGATTATAAAAATCCTTATGAAGCCACCGGATATATTTATGACCCTGCAACTTACTCATGGCAGCACGGTACAGAAACCAATGATGGTCTGGTTACAATCACCTGTGATATCGAAATGTATATGTCAATGCATCTGGATGCAACGGACGTGTATTTTCATATTGCAGATGACCGGACTGCAATGAATGCCTATATTAACGGATGGCTGTCTTCAAATAATGGTCAGTGGTTATTTGTGAGCTCTGATCTGGGAAATAAGGATTTGGATAATTTAACATTTATTGAAGATATTTTCGGTCGGGATGTTGCCTGGCATACTGCCAATAGCAGAGATGTTCCTGCTGATATTCCGATCGAATGGTATTTGAAAGAGCCGACTGATGCAGATTGGCGTGCTGGTACTGCTTCAATGAGCGGGAATAATCAACAGTTGTGGGGATATACATGGCTGTTGGCGAATGGGGAGCCCTGCACCCATCACTTCACCATCAAGATTAAGATACTGCCTGCGTTTCATCAACCGGATGGCCGTTATGAAATGGATCCGTTAGTTACAGTAGCGCCGACTTTATAATCTGAACCAACCGGATTCCCGATGTCATTCACCGGGAATCCGGTTTAATTTGAAGGACAGCGAACATGATAAGAAAAGCAAAGCGAATTAATCTGATTTTACTATTCATTCTCTTTTTGCAAGTTTCGCTCTCAGCTCAGCAAATTCGAATGGGCCCCCCCATAGTTGAATTGCATACAACCCCGGGATCGAGCAAAATGTTTTATTTGAATTTGATTAATCAAACGGAATATGATGTGAACTGTACGTTACATACAAAAGGAATGAATGTAACATCTGAAGGAATGCCTTTTCCGGTGGATAGTTGTGCAAGAAATGCAAAACCATTTTTGAACATCCATCATGATACCGTGTTTATTTTAAAAGGAAAAGAAACACGTAAAATTCGTTGTTCTTTTAAACCGGATATTAAAACTCCCCCCGGGGGATATTATGGCATGATTTTGTGCCGAACTGCCGAGCCACAAAAGATTCGGGAAAATAAAACAAAATTGCAAACCCGTGTGAAGCTGCGATTTCAATTTGCGTGTGTGGTAATGGCTGTGGTGAAGGGTGCACATATTCAGGCGAAAATTGAACCCGAAGGTCCGATTATTTTTGCCGGAAATCGTGGTGGTAAAAAGGAAGATCGCAACTGGTATGTTCAGGTGCCGGTGCGCAACGATGGAAATATTCATGTCGTTTTAGATGGCGATGTACGATTGCTTAGTGAAACCGGTCAGCTTGTCGCTCAAATGGGACTCATCGCTGGAAAAGGCTACCTTTTACCACAGCAGCGACGGGTATTTAACGCTACCGGAAACGGGCCGTTACCTGATGGTGTTTATGTTGCCAATGTTAAATTGGGTCAGCCGGATATTAAAAAATTCGCAACTGAAAAAATTCCGTTTTATGTACTTAATGGACAGGTATATCCCGGTTCACCGGACGATAAGGAAACGAGTTCCCTTTCTGAAACCAGTCAGGGATTTATCTTAAATAAAACCAATGTTGTTGTGAAAATCCCATCCGGAGGACGGCAATATCAGGTAGTGCAATTAATGAATGTTACCCGCAAACCAATTGAAGTAATAACCAAACGGATAAAATGGGATCAGAATAAAGATGGTGATATTATTTTCCCGGAACAAAGCAAGCATTGTCGGGAGCTTACCAGTGCAATAGAGATCACACCGGAAAAATTTACAATTCCTTCGAAAATGAAAAAAAATGTGAAATTGCTTTTTCAATTGCCAAAAGAGGCAGAAGGAGAATATTTTGATGCAATTGTCTTTCAAAAAGTCAAAACTACCCTGACAAACGATGCGCCATTGTTGTTGACACAAAGTATATTAACCACGGTAACTGCACGCAAAACAGGAAAGGCCGCAGGCGAAGTCGTGGATTTTGTGTTCAAGGAAATCAGGAACAAGGGATTTCTTGTGTCAGTGACTGTAAAAAATACAGGGAATATAACAACTTTTCCTGAGGGAAGAATCAACATTTTCGGCCCGGATAATAATAAAATCGATGAAACACTGGTTTTTGGTACGGATTCTTTTGTACTGCCAAAGAATGAGGTAACGTATGAAATTGAGTGGGGGCGAATATTACCGCCGGGGAAATACCGGGCTGAGTTAGCTTATGTATTTGAGCAAGCTCAAAAGTCTGTTCAAAAGATAAAAACGTTTTCGGTGAAATAAAAAATATTAAGGAGGCGAAGATGAAAAAATTACAGTTCATTGTAATGCTGTTCATCATGATTGCCGGCAATTTATATGGAAAACACGAGCCATTGAATTTTATTCTGATTAATGAAATAAAAATGTATGGCACAACTCATTTTTCAGATGAATTTATCGAGCTTTTTAATGTTACGGATTCATTGTTTGATATTAGTCGTTACAAAATTCTTTATTTTAATGGTGATGGTAGTATGCGAAAGGTGATCCATGATTTTCCGGATTCCACGTTTATTAAGCCGTATCATTATTATTTATTAGCAACCGTACAATATACAGAAGCAAAAACACCGGATGCGATTATGGAACATGGGCTGTTATCCTCTGGTCAGCTTATTTTAGTGGATTCATCATGCAGAGATACCCTTGATGCAGTGGCATGGGGAAACATTGAGACTGGGGTAACTAACGAGGGAATGCCGGCAGAATATGTTGTGCCTGTGGAAACTCCTCCAGTTTCGCCTGAACTCGGCGAAGATCTATTATTGAGCGTTCAGCGATTTCCTGAAGGCACGGATACAAATAATAATCTCGCTGATTTTAAAGTAAGATATTTTACATCGCCAATGAATTCCCGGGATTCGCTGAATATGATCGATCCTGCTTCTCTACAGGCAATAAAGAGCAGCGATAAAATTATTATTCAGTGGAAGACATTTTCAATTACAAAAGATTTGCATTTTAATATTTATATGAAAACCGCTGACGAAAATAACTGGCGTATCATCGATCCGGCCAGATCGTTACTGATGGCATCAATCAAAGATACACATACCTTTCGATATGAAATGGTAGTTGATGATTTACTGGAAGACTTTTTATGTAAAATACAAGAAATTGATTTCACAGGTACACCGAGATTTACATCTATATTCACCATTGAAGCCGATATTATCGAAAAACCGCAACAGGTGGTTCACATATTATCATTAGAACAGAATTATCCGAATCCGTTTAATCCGGTGACAACAATATCATTTTCTCTAATTGAAGAATCATATTTAACTATCAAAATATATAATATGTTAGGTCGGGAAGTTAAAACATTGGCAGAGAGTAATTTTAATATGGGTGATCAAAAATTACTATGGGATGGAACAGACAATTATGGAAAAAAAGTTCCTTCCGGTGAATACTTCATTATGCTTCGGACGCAAAACAACAGAACAGCGGTAAAGAAAATGATTGTTCACAAATAAAAAGATGAACACCACATCCAAAGGGAGAACGGTTTATGAATTTGATGCGAATAGAAACACGACATTCCTTGTATCGATTAATTGTGATTGTGATTTTAATTTATTTCATTCCAAATTCTTTTGCAAATGACGCCACTAAAAATAACAAACCCCTGGTTTCCAATATCTTTTTTGAGACGGATTTGCGCCAGGCATTAAAAGATTTATCAAACGAATCCGGCATCACAATAATTGCAGATAATACCGTTCAGGGGCTTGTGACACTTGAATTTGAGAATGAACCACTGGAGTCTGTTTTATCCAAAATACTATCCGGAGGCGGTTTTACATTCAGAAAAATAAATGATTTTTATTTAGTTGGTTCTCCGCTCATTGAAAACCAGGCGTTTCCGCTGCTGACAGAAACCGAGTATTATTGTCCCGATTATATCAATGCGAAACAAGTTCCATTGCTGCTTTCCGATTTTTATCGGCCGTATGTGCGTGTAAACGATCAAACAAATTCGATTGCTATCACAGCGTCACCGGAATTGATAAAGCAAATTAAATCAAGCGTAAAATCAATTGACGTCCCTCCCAAACAAATTTCCATCGAAGCAGTTGTCACCGAACTATCGAATGACGCTAAACGATCGATGGGTATTGACTGGAATTGGCTGGGAGAGAGCGGTAAAAAAACAGTCAACGTGAAAACAAATTTGAATAGCGCTTTGGGAGATTCAAGTTTTACCGGACAATTGATACGCTCTGGTATAAATTACAAAAGTTTTCATTATAATGTGCTATTGAATTTGAAAGCACTGGCTACCGAAGGAAAAGCCAAAATCCGGGCGCATCCGAAAATTACTGCAATGAATGGCCAGCAAGCGTCTATATTTATCGGCAGCGAACGTTACTTCTCTATTGTGACCGGTCCGGTAAATTACCCCTATACCCAATTGGAACGCATATCAGTGGGAATTACATTGAAAATTGTACCTCGTATTTCATCGAAAAATGAAATTACAGCCTCCATTGAATGTGAAGTCAGCGAGGTTAGTGAAATCGGACTCTCTGGTTTGCCCCTTGTTACGAAACGAAATGCGAATACAAACATACGAGTAAAAAACGGTGAGGTTGTCGCTATCGGAGGATTAACCCAGGAATACACTGTTGATACAAAGAAAAAAATCCCTGTATTAGGAAGCATTCCATTGTTGGGATATTTATTCAGTCATTCGAAAACAGAAAAAGTCGAAAAAGAAATCGCCATTTTTATTGCACCGCATCTCATTGATGAAAATGCGACAGCAAAAGGGGAAGTAATGCTACATGAAAAATGAGAAGGGATACTATAGTATTATTTCCAAAAACCTAAGAAAAAAAATCAGCAAACCCGATTCTCCCGGATTTGCTGATTCATGGGGGGGTACTCACAGATTTATTTCTTCTTGATAAGTCCCAGTAAAAAGAGCAATACAAGTGCGCCAATGACTGCCATAACAAGCGAGCCCAGCAAGCCGTAGGAAGTGATGTTTAAAATGTCGAACAAGAAACCTCCGAGGATGGCGCCAATAATTCCCACAACAAAATTTCCGATCAATCCAAAACCTGCGCCTTTCATCAGGCGACCGGCGATCCAGCCGGCGGCAATACCAATCAGTACAAACCAAAGAATGTTCATGTAAATTTTCTCCTTTTGTTTGATTTATTTGAGCAGTTATAATAAAAATGGATCTATTCTTTCGAGTCAGCAATCATTTAAAACGTTCCTTTGCTTTGTCCATGGCGTCTTGTAATTCTTTCAATGATTTATTGGCGCCAGTGACGAAATCACTCCATGCTTTACCAGTCGTCGTTCCGAAATTTTCGATCTTTTTTTCAAGGGAATCCACCTGGCTTTCCATCGCTTGAATTTGCTGATCTATCTTTTGTTTGGTAGAATCAGATGCACCCTGCGCATCTTTTTTCAGATTAGCGATATCCTGTTTTAGCGTGTCGATCTGGTTATTCATTTTTTTTAAGTATTCGTCTTTTTCCTGTTGAGTAAATTTTTTAGCGACATCCAATGCGTCTGTGGCTTCTTTTTTGATGTCTTCCATGGATAGCTTTTCTTTTTGCTCGCTGTCGTTTCCGCCACAGGAGAATACGATCGTAAAAATGATGAGAATTGCAAAATAATGTAATCGCATAAACCCTCCTCTATTAAAATGAATCTGAAAAAAATGAGATTCTAAAATATTTAGAAATTATTTTTCAGATGCTTTAGTGATAATATAACGAATTTGTAATGAATATCAAAGCAAAAAATTAAAAACGCAATCCAAACGCGAGAACGAAATCATCATAATCTCCCAAAAGTAATTTAGCCTGAATATAGGGCGTAATTGATGTTCTGGTATTAAATGCCACTCCTCCAAGAATATTTATGCCAAGATCGGTGTCACTCTCAGGTTTCCCTTCGGGGTTCACATAGGCGAGTCCAAGACCACCACCAAACCAGAATGGTAAGTTGCTGCGGCGATTGAGGTAATATAACAAGTCGCAGTTCAATGTGGCGAATGTGGCTTTTTCCACAAACACATATTCAAGATTGGGGTTGAGGGAAAATGAATAATTGACAGGCGCTATAATTTCTCCGCCAATGAATAACTCATCCACATCGTCGTATTGACCGATGCGAATTCCATAACTGGTTTGCGCATTCATTGAGTCGGAAAATACAACGATGAGAACGAGTACTAGAAAAGGTAAAAATCGTTTCATGGTACACTCCTTTTGGTTAATTCGTAGTCAGATACTATAAATATAGCAATTTTACAAACATGATGCCATTGTTTTTAAATGGGTGTTAACATACTGTTATTGATTAAAATGGAGTAACAGCGAGAAAAATAGAATTATATATAAAGTACATGGTTTTTTTGATGAAAACATGAACCAATTTAATAAATAATAAAATGATAACAATTTATTTTATAGGAAATTAAATACATGTAATATTTATATAGTGCAGATGTTCGATTCCGTATTAGAAATAAGAATAAGAAAAATTTCATTGAATTTTTATTAAATTGCAGTCTTCAGATTAGCATAAAATTATTTTGAGCGTTTGCGTCTTTGTGTCAATTATTTTCTCTGCGATCTCTGGATGTTGGTGGTGAGACAGCAATTGAAGTGTTCATTTCGATTTTTGTGCCAATTCTCGCAAAATCATCTCTGCCGCTCTTTTCCCGGCATTGCCGTCTAAAAATCGGTCAAACATGAGGGTGTTTGCCGCGTTCCGTTGAGATTTTTTCGCAGCGGGATATGCAAGGCAGGTTTCAATAGCGTTTTGCATCTCCGAGAAATTCATAACCTGAATACTGATGTCTTGCAGAAGCTCACGAATTTCTTTCGGGCTTCGCTGATTTTGCGGAGTCTTGAATGTGACAATCGGTTTATCCAGTGCACAGAATTCAGCTATAATGGAACTGTGATCAGCCACCATCACATCCGCCAGCATCAGGTAGGGGAGAGCATCCGGTTCTTCAATAAAATAAATGTTGTCCATGCGGCGCAGGCGTGTGATATAATGGGGAGATGTCCACGGATGGACTGTTACAACCACATTGTATTTGTGGGCAATTGTATAGAGCTTGCCAATCCATCGGTCGATGGCAGACATCCCTGATTTATTCCAGGTTGCGGTGAAAATCACTGTGTTACGATTTGAATCGAGTTTTGCCGTATGGCGGAATGATTCGAGTGTGCTTTCTTTAAACGTGCCGTCAAAAGCCGGGTCCAGTTTCGGAAAGCCAATGGCGCATGTCGATGAAATCCCATTTTCTTGTGCAATTTCCACTTCCTTTTGGCTGGTGACAAAATATAGATCAAACGCATTGTAACTAAAAGAATGCGTAAATTCCTTGAAATGATATGCTCCGTGGCGGCATCCGAATTTCTTGATTTTTTTAACTGGGAATTTATGGGCGGCATGGCGACACATCAACACGGCTTTGGGAAAATTTGGCAGACGCCGATTGGGGATGCCTAATTGATTCAGAAATTCCCGCGTTTTACGATTTTTGCCCACGTACTCAACCGGGGACAGGTGTTTCAGAATCGGTTTCAGAACAACGTAATCCAGCGGATCGGCTAAATAGACGACAAAATCGGGATTCTTATTAAATAGCTTGCAAACATACCAGATGAGTTTGTAGGGATATTTATAAAGATAATAGGCAAATACCATTATTACCCAAATTTTATTAATAGTTGTATTGCAATATACAGCTTGTCCCGTTTTGAAAAACCTTCGCAAGGGTAGTTCATGGACAACCTGTAAAGGCGATTCACTCCGGAGCTTACATTCAATTTATTAGTATTTATTTCTCAAATACCGAACCACCGCACCAGCAATGTCATCTTCCAAATCCGGTTTCGCTGCTGTAAACGTCCAACCAGTAGAGTTGCGTGAATAATATCCTTTCGATTTTTGATAAACAGCCACGCCAAAATGGGATGCCTGAAATTCGATCAAATAATACTTACCCTCTTTCCCGCAGATATCCAGTGATAACATTGGCGCGTCAAATTTAGAAAAAACGTTCCGTGCGAAATCAAGCAGCGCAGGATCCACCTCAAAATTGAAATCAAATTTTTTTGCGCCGCTGGCACGGAAATCGTTTTTCCGGTTGTAGCGCTTCATCACGTAATATCGGTCGTAAAGCGCCAGCACCCGATAATCGAACGTTAAATCCGGTACAAATTGCTGCAAAATGAAATTTTGATCTTCGGTAATATAAACAACATATTGCTCGTAATCTTTCTCGTTGCTATAATCCGGATATTCAGGATACGATTTTTTCTGACGAAAGTATTTGCGTCGGATCAGATCGATTTTTGTGGGCAGAGGCAGCGTTTCCAGCTTCTTGATGCAGGCGACTAATTCTTCTTCATCATGCACCAGATAAACATCCGTGCCATTGGAGCCATTCACTCTTTTCAATACAACCGGATAAGTAATATCGTATTCAGAAATTTCTTCCCGTCGGCTTAAATAAATGGCATTCAGCGAATCAAGCCCGATTTTCTTTTTATATAATTCCTGATAGCCTTTATTTTCATGGCATTTCAGCAAGTCGTAATTGGGAATTAACAGGTTGGCGCCATCATCCAGATAACGGATGAGATCTTTTACATACTCCCGCACATTTGCTTTCTGGCTGAACGAGTAGAGAATAATGCTGTTCGTAATTGGTTCATGTTTATTGACAAGTTCATGATAGCAGAATTTATCAACAGTGAATCCGCTTTTCTCAAATGCTGTTTTAATTTTATCCGGATTCATCGGTACCCAGGCTTTTCGGGTCTGGCCATAGAAATTACGATTCCCGGTGATGAGAATGATGTTATTTCGTTTCATTTGTATCCGTACCTTTAAAATATGTCATGATTTGCTGATAGACACGTTCGGGCGTGATTTCCAGCATACAGCGAAAATGTTTTTCCGGGCATCGGTGACTGCCGTGTTTTCTGCATGGACGGCAATAGAGGTCGATTTCAAAAATACGATCAGTGGCGCGATAGGGATAACATCCGAATCGCCGAACAGTTGGTCCGAAAAAGGCAAATACATCTGTTTTAACGGCGTTTGCAATGTGCAACGGCGCGCTGTCATTTGTCAGCATTAAATCGACCCGTTCAACAAGCGCGGCTGATTCCAGAACATTTAGTTTCCCCGTCATGTTTAACGCGTTTGATTCTGATTTACGAGCGATTTCAGCACATAATTCTCTCTCGTCTTTTCCTCCAAACAGCACAATTTGCACGTCTTCATTTTTCAATAATCGCAACAATTCAATGTAGTAGTGTTTCGGCCATTGTTTTGTCGCCCAGACAGAACCGGGCGCAACACCCAAAACAAATCCTCTTTTCTGTCGACAACTGTAAATAAGCTGATTCGCCTTTAATGTTTCATTGGGCGTCCAGAATAATTCGCTCTGATCGTAAAATTTTTCAGTGGAGAAATATTTCAGCAGTTTTAAATAGCGAATTCGGACGTGATAACCGCGTTTATGCGTCACTGGCAGTGTGACTAATTTTTGACGGGCAAATCCGGTACGGTTGGAAATTCCGCCCAATACCATCAGCAGTGATGACGTCATTGAGCTTTGTATTGAAATTGCCAGATCATATTTTCGTGCACGAATTTGGGAGACAACCTTAAAAAACGAGATGAGCTTTTTCCAGAGCTTTCGCTTATCAAAATGCAATACTTCATTGATATGCGGATTGTGTTTGAAAACGATCGCGGTTTGAGGGATGGTAAGGATATCAATCTTTGCATTGGGAAATGTTTTTTTTGTCGCACGAATCAGTGGTGTCGACATAATCACATCTCCCAAAAACGCGGTTTGAATGATTAAAATGTTCTTGTAACTGGATTTATCTTGAATTTTCATAAATGTTGATAGAGTTCTATATTTTTATTGATTGTTTGTTCTATTGAAAATTGCGCCACAGTCTGGCGACCGGTTTGTCCCAGCTTTTTTCGTGATTCATAATCATTGATTAATCGTAGCAGCGCAGCAGCCAGGGACTGTTCGTTTTTCGGGGGAACCAGCAAACCGTTTTGCTCGTGTTTTACTGCTTCGGGAATGCCGCCGGTATCACACCCTACCACTGGCAAACCCACAGCCTGCGCATCCAAAATCGATGTCCCTAATCCCTCTTTTTTCGACGCCAATACGAAAATATCAAACATTTTTAAAAAGTTACCCAAATCTTTCCGAAAGCCGGTAAAAATAAACCGATCTCCCAAATCCAACTCATTCGCCAATTTGTGCACCGTATTTTTATCGGGTCCATCGCCCACTGCACAAAATGTGACATTTTGAGTTTGATCCAGAACAATACGCGCGGCTTTCAATAAATTGGGATAATCCTTATGTCCGGCAAGCGCGGCGATAGTGCCAATTACTACGTCTCCGGCTGGAATATTAAGCTGTCGCCGGAAATCGTCGGGTAACCGGACATGATCAAATTTATGGATATCAATTCCGCTGTGAATCGTCACAAGTTTTTCGGCAGCCAGTCCGTCCTGGAGCAATACCTGTTTTATACCATCGGAAATACAGACGATTTTATCAAGCAAGCGTGTTTTATATTTGAATTGACTTAGCACATGTTTTTTAATATGAAAATCAACGCGCCGTACAGCGATCAGCTTTAGACCGGGGTAAAACAGCCGGGCAAATAATCCGATCGCCATTGCATGGGCTGTGTGCAAATGGAGAATCCGGAATTGAAATTTCCGGCACAATAGCGCAATCCGAAGTCCGGCAACGATATCCACCTCTCCGCACATCCGCAGCGGAAAATAAGGGAGCTTGTGATTTTCACAGTACTTTTCTAACTCTGATTTTGACTGGCACACCAGCGTCGTATCCAGCCCTCTTTCAAGCATTCCTTCCAACAAGTAAACGACTTGCTGTTGCCCGCCGCGCCATGCTTTTCCGGTATCAATATGAAGAATCTTTGGTATTTTATTTTTCATCTGCTAAATCAATTTCTGCTATTTGAAAACCAAAGATTTCCGAAGTCTTTAAGACTTCGGAAATCTTCATCCCTGGAAATTTTGACATGCCGTCCTTACAGGACTCTGTTCTTCAGTGAGATGATGTGCTACAGACATATCGTGCCTGCCGGCATTTAATCCCAGCCCATTGCAAGTTCTCTCAATGGGCACACACCCAATTCCCCCTTTGAAGGAATGAAAACGCCAATTCATCCTCATTAAGAAATCTCCTCTCAATGGGCACACACCCAATTCCCCCTTTGAAGGAATGAAAACGCCAATTCATCCTCATTAAGAAATCTCCTCTCAATGGGCACACACCCAATTCCCCCTTTGAAGGGGGACGATTTTTCCGCAGGCAAAATCAGGGGGATGTTACCCCAGCGCCGCCATAATTTTCTGCATCCTCTCGAAGACCTCTTCCGGCGAAATACCAAAGGTCTGATCCCCATTTTTCTTCCATTCGGGATTAACCAGATGATAATGTCCTGGAAACACACCCTGCGGCGAACAGTTCTTTGTCGTCGTGTTACCGAATAACGCCACAGTGCCGGCGTCTCTGTTGCCACCGATAAATGATTCAATCCGCCGTCGTTGCAGATTAGCAACGTGCAGCGCTCCAAAAATGCCGCTGCCTGTCAATATTTGATATTTCTACTTTCATTTTTAAAAAATTTATCAGATAAAAAATGATAAATTGTTTGCGCACGCTGTTCCCAGCTAAATTTTTGGACTGATTTTAAGCATTCTCTGGAAAATGCCCTGTATTTTTCAATATCCGAATAAAGCGATTCAATGGCAGCCGCCCAACGCGTTTCATCGTTTTCCAGCGTGAAGCCATTTACATTATTTTTAATTATATATTCGATTCCCTCCAGATTTGTGCCGATAACCGGAATCCCCGCGGACAAGTATTCCAGCACCTTTAATGGCGAACACATCCGGCTGCGGGGATTTACTACCATAGGTGCACAGCCGATATCGATTTCCTGTTTTAACTCATCTACCTTTTCCGGAGGTAACCACGAAAGAATTTGAACCCGATTGTCAAGTTCATATTTTGATATATAGGTCCTGATTTTTTTGATGTCATTCTGATTCTTTGCACCTGCAATCACCAGCTTTACATCAGGATTTTTCACCCGTGCAAACATGGAAATTAAAAATGACAGATCGTAATCCCGCGACTTCAACGAGCCGATATACCCAATTTTATAAGAAAAAATCGTTTTGACCGGATAATCCTTATGCGTCTTGATCCCCGTCACCGCGGTCAGGAATTTTTGTTCCGGATAATATTTCTCGTAATATTGCTTCTGCATTTCAGACACACAAATCACGCCATCTACTTTCGGAATATAACGCAATTCCTGTCGGCGCTGCTTATTTTTCTTCTTCTCTTTCGTGATTCCCCGCAGTTTGAAATCGGTGAAAAAATCATGCGATTCAAAAATGACGTTGATTTTTTTAATTTTTCTCAATAACAAAGCAAACGGCAAAAAACTCAGGTTGCGGGTGATCAAAATGTCATAATCTGATTTCCAGAGGTAAAAAAACGCCAGCAGCGAGACTACAATATGTTGCCTTCTGAACCAGCCCGCATTTATTTGATGAACCGGAACATCATCTTCAACTCCGAATTGATTTTTTAAAATGTACGTTTTCGAATCTTGTGAATTCCGGGTGATGATTAGCTCAAAGTCATACTTGTTTTTGTAAAATCCATACGCGTTAAACGTTACGAACGTCGGAGAGGGAGAATTACTTGGCCACAAACCGTGATGAAAATACTTGATTTTCATTTATCCTCCAGCAGCTTCCGATAACCCCCGATGAGTCGTTTTTCCATATTCTCCCAATTATATGTGGTTTGAAACGCCGTCTTTGCATTTTGAGATAATTTCGTATACAATTCATTATCAGACGCTAATTGCTGAATATGTTCCACAATCTGATCGACCTCTGAAACATCAAATGTATATCCAAGCTCATATTCGTTGATGATTTTATCCGTGATCGGATGATGCAGTGCCAGGATCGGTAAGCTGTATCTCAGATAATTAAAAAACTTATTGGAAATCACTGCTTTTGCATTGTCCGACATCATGAATGTCAATCCAACCTTGCCTTTTGCCAGCCAGTTTGGAACTTCTGTGTAGGGTAAGAATCCGGTTATGTGAAATTTGTCACGAATATTGTATTCTCGTGTTTTTATCTCGAAATATTTCTGTTCTGTTTTGGGCAAGTTCCCGATGCATAAAATTTTTACATTCGGAGATTTCAGTTTTCTGGCGACCTCAATCATTAATTTAAGGCCTCGATCGAAACGCAAGCGGCCTTCATGAACGAGCCAGAATATTCCATCTTTGGTGTCTCTTGTTTCTATCTCCGGGAAAATCCGTTCGGATTGGCAATTGTAAAGTGTAACCACCGGGCAATTGGACAATGTTCTGTAGTAAGAACGAATGAAATCAGTGACTGTAAATATTAAATCAGCCTTTTTTATGATTTCATTTTCCAGTTTTATGTAATCATTAATTCGATCAATTTTTTTCTTTTTCTCACGATAGCTACTCAGAAAAAATTCATGAAAATCAAACACCAATTTTTTGTGGGGGAGTATATCCTTTAATTTAGCTGCAATTTCCAGCGTCAATCCGTCTTCATGAAAATGATAAACATCTGCATCAATTTTGATGAGTTGTTTCATCAGATCGCGTTTGCAGAAATACTGGCGGATGTTTAATTGTTTTGGCAGCTTTTTATTATAATGATAGGTTTTAAATGTAACCTTTCCGGAAGTGAATGCGCCGTCTGCCGCTAATCGCGCCTCTTTTTTTAAGCCTAATGTGCGGTTATCTAAAGACGGGGCGAGCAAAATGACTTCAAATCCGTTTTGCACCAGCGATATAGCTTCCTTGTGAAAGATGCGCCCATCGAAAATACTATGTTCAAAAATAATATGGCAGATTCGTTTCATGCTTTATCTGCTTTCTCGGCTAAAACAGAGATAAAAGTCGCTTTATTCGGAAACAGAATATTTAAAATCCGATCCAGGTAGATTGTAATGTTATTTACTGGCAGGCGTAAAGATGCAAGCCATTTTATTGTTCGTTTATTCGTGATTAATTCAACCCGCACAATTTTGAAGCCGGCTTGTTTAATGCCATCTGCAAATTTATTTTTTGTGAAACTGTGGAGATGGCCATTTCTGTGAATGTGTTTACCGGTTTCAGCACAATAAATCATTTTTGCCTGTAAATTTTCTTTGTAAGGCACGCTAAATAAACCGAATCCGCCAGGCTTCACAAAAGTGTATAACTTATTTAATGCAGCCTGATAATCTTCTATATGCTCAATCATTTCCTGGGAAAGCACGAGATCATAACCATTTAAATTTAATGTAAAAAAGTCAGCACAAATCTGTTTAATACTATATTTTTCCGCAACTTCCTTGAATTTATTAATCGATTCCTCTGAAATATCCACTGCGGTGATTGCAATTTTTTTCTGAGCGAGCAAAAAATCCATATAACCGTTACCGCAACCAACATCAATGATTGTTTCGATATTGGGGGGAAGCATTCTCAATAATCGCGTATATCGCAGCATTTCTGTAATGTACATTTTCTTAAATTTGGGGGGCTGTTTTTCTGCCCAGATATTGATACGATCATTTTCCATATCTAAACCAATCGCTTCACTATTTGTCGAACGTCAAATTAATTAGAAGTCCTGGCGCGGTAAGCCGCAATGCGGACACACCCTTTCAAATGTTTCAAACATTTGAAAGGGTATCGAAAGTCTTGCATAAAATTACAAGACTTCATTAGTAATATTATTACGTCAGATTGAAGAATTATCTTCTTCCAGCAATTTTTTCAAAAATTGACCTGTAATTATAAAATTCAGTTTAAGAGATAAATAATGCACGCTCAAACATCTTTCAATAAAATATAATTCTTAAATCCACCGATTTGATTCCCACAATTTAAATGTTTTTCCAGAAAAGTCAAAAATCGATATTTAAACCGCTCGTGTTTGCTTTTTTCGCGGTACGGATTCACCTCGCCTGAGTACTGCAATGTATCCTTCCAGTCCATTTTACTGATCATATTCTGCATCACTTTCGGGTGTGAATCGTCGAACGTTTCCAACCTGTCCAGCGGACCAAAGTCGAATTCTGTCGGCGCCTGATCGTAATGATTTTTGGCTTTACTCGGTCCCCAGTGAATGGAATGGAACGCGCGCCGTTTCGTCTGCATCAGATGTGGCGGACGAACCCAGCCGTAGTGATAAATTTCCGCATCGACTTTTGCAACCTTTAATTTATGGTGTCCTTCGGGCTGGCGCGGATTTTCATAATAATCGAAGCGCCGAAATGATTGTGCACTCTCAAATGAGTGAATATCCGGGCGGTTGCGGATTATACGAATTTCATGAGGATACCAGCCGTGGCTTTTATGATAATGCTCATAATCGCCCCAAAAATGTTTGTATCTGAACAGCATCCCCTCAACTTTTTGAACATTCAGCAGCTCCTCACACCGGGCTTTGATGACCGGCAAATACTTTTCGTGAACCACCTCATCGGCCTGAACATAGAACAACCAATCGCCGGTGCACGCGTCTTTTGCGACGTCTGTTTGAATAGCGTTAATAATGCCACGTTTAAAGTATTGGTCTTCCCAAATTGTATCGATAATTTTCACTTTAGGATCATCAATCGCGGCTATCATGTCGCGTGTCGGGTCATCCGCATCACCTTTCCCCACGGCTATCACGAATTCATCCACAATCGGCAGGATTGATTTGATTGATTCGACGACAGGATAATATAGTTTTGCGCCATTTCTGACAAATGAAAATCCACTTATTTTCATACAATGCTCCAGGCAAATTTATTTAGCAAATATGACATTCGTTTCTGTATCTTCTCAATATTTTATGGTAGATATGGGCGATTGCCTCTATGTCGTATTT
>CAZCJL010000104.1:0-25282 GCA_964498785.1 uncultured Cytophagia bacterium
GCCTGAAACTACCGGCGATGTTCCCGGATATTTGCCGCCGCTGCATTTTGCCTGAGCACGGAGTTCATACCGACTATCAATTACAATGGATGGGATGATATTGAACGGTATTAATACATAATCATCAACAAGTGAATCTATGGGAACAGAGTATGCCGTAAACCAATCGCCACCACCAGCAGGGCGATATTGCAGGTCAATACTGGTCATAAAGTTAACTGAGGGCCAGTTGTAACTATTTACGGTGACCCACAGCGTATCACTGCCATAGGAGCCATCAATCAGCCAACCGTTCTCCGGCGAGGCAATGTAGGACTCTGAACAAGGTATCTGAAAATGGACCGAGATTTCGACCTGATCACAGAGATCATCACCTTCGCAAGCCGGCGCCAGTTGAAGTGTCAGTCCATCGTAATCATAGGCTTCAGTACCCCGTTTCACTGTCAGGGTGGCTGTCGCGGTTCCTCCGGCGGGAATTGTGAAATCCATGCCGCCAGCCAGATTCTGGCCATTGACCTCGAGGATAGCGCCGTCGGGATTGCTCTCATTAAGCGCCGACAGGGTGTACGTTGCATCCTCGCCGGTGCCGCTGTTATTGCCGAGCGAAAGCGCGAACGTGGCGGCTTCGCGTGGGATATCGATCATCCAAGCGCTGCAAGACCTTCTGACAAAATATCAAATCTCGACATCATTCGTAAAAATATAAATCTGCTGGAAAATCCTGACCTGCTTTTTTTAGAGACAAACGGATGGACAGCGCACGCTCCCGGTCATGGATCCCTCATCGACGCACAGCCATATCTGGACATCATTAAACCCCGCAAAGTGATTCTGCTCCATTTGAGCGGTCATTCAGATACATCCGGGCAGCCGGCGAATGGATGGAGTGATGCTCAATGGCGCAAAAGCGTCAAACAGAATCCGCCATTCCCCGATTACCCGATGCTTATCGGAAACCAGGGAATGATTTTAGCACTTTAATCAATTCATTCCAGCCCATCTTCTATCGCCATCAGGAATTTTGTCAGATATTTATCATACGCTGCACCACTCCTGCGGCGTGTTTGGGTAATCACCAGATCATTGTCCGGATCCACCCGCAAAATTGCCGAGGTCGCGGAGCCGTGCCCGATCATATTTCTGCCAAGGATGGTATGGTCTTGTGGCAGACCGTTTTTCCCGGCGTCCGGGTGATGATAGTGCATCCAGGTAATCCCGATCCCCCAGTCAACATTGATGCCCGGATAGAATTTGCTTAAGGATTGCGGCAGTAATTTTGTACATGTTTCCGGAGAAAAGAATTTCAGGTGACCATACGAACCTTTGTTCAACAGCATCTGTCCGATAATGGCAAATTCACCGGCAGTGCTGTGACAACTAAATCCCAAATCTTCTTCCAAAATCGTGTGCTTCAATCCCAATGGATCGAAAAAATTTTCCCGCATTAACCGAAAGATGCTTTTACCACTGACCATTTCCATAACTTTACCGGCAAGATCATACCCCATGCCGTTGTATTCATGCGTTTTACCAACCGAAAGCTGGTTGAGCAGATTTGCAACAACATTATCCAGCCACGGATTGTGCAGCCCGCCCCATTCTTCATGCCCCCATAATCCTGAAGTGTGTGTAAAACAGTGCCGCAATGTGAGCGCCTTCTCTCCTTCTGTCGGAAAATCCGGCAGAAATTTTCCCACCGGATCGTCAATGGTAATGAAGCCCTGATCGACGAATTGGGCAAACATTAATCCGGTGATCAATTTAGTGATTGAAGCGTTCTCAGTGGCAGTATTCAGGGTTACTTTACCATCGCTTCTTTCTCCGAAGGCTTCGTGAATGATGATGACGCCGCGCCGGGCAACGAGAACGATAAACGGCTCGCCGCTTTCTTCATACCACTGTTGACACACCGCCCGAATTTTATCTGCTGTGCCCGGCTTCACACCGGCTTCCCGTGCTGTGCCAGAGCGCAAAACAGGCGCTGGTTCACCGCTGATTTTCTGCGGCAATTGAAGCGCCATCCATTTATTTTCCACACCCAAAATTTTCCGCTTTAAAGCAAGATGATAATCATGGTCCCGGATGATGGGTGTATTTGTAAGTGATTCCGGCTCATCGGTCGCTTCCATCTCGTCGATAAATGACATCAGTTTCGCGCCTTCGTCCTGATCCAGTATCGAAAGCAGTACGGTTCTGCCTGCAAAGCTGGCAATTGCTTCCTTATGATCTTCCCAGGCTTTTTTATCGACATTATCGAGCGGTAAAAATTGCACGTACGCTTTTGGCCGTTCACCCCAGGCGTGCCAATCCGCGGGCATACAGAACATTGTTCCGGCTCTGCGGATGTGAATTCCGGCCGGCGCCGTTCCTTCGGCGTAATAGGCGTACCTGCCTGATTTTTCGGGCGTTTCCACCTCATTTAATTCATTATCAAACCATCGGATGGTGAGTGGAAATTCGCCCATCACTTTTTCAACGAGATATGGTTTTTCCCAGCGCATTTCCGGAAATTTACCGGGCATGAAATAATAATTCCACCGGTTCTCTTTTTGGGGAATAAGCCGGCAATTCAAAAATTCATTGAAATCATATTTCGCTCTGATTTCAGCCTCAATTTTGGCGTAGCTCTGTGCATCAAAAGCCTCGATAGCAAACGCCCAGTCCCGCACCCATTCCGATACTTTTATGAGAATCGTATTATAACCTTTGGTGAGACTCGCATGAAACTGATCCTGTCTGAAACTCAGGGCTCTGCCTTCATCGATGAAATGCACCTGTTTTCCGTTAATCCAGACTTTTGCGCCATCGTCCGAGCCAAAGAAGAAATGTGCCTCCTGATCCGCATCCGAATAGATGAAGCAAAAAGCATAAGCAACCTTGTGATCGACCTGACCAAATATTTTTTCAAAATCAATGATGCCGGCGTCAATGGCTTTAATTCTCTGTGGCTTAATTGAATGAAGTTTGTTTTGCCCATCCTGAAAGATGATGGCGGCTTGTTCAGCCAACACTGCTTTACTTTCACCGCCCATCGCAGCTAAATAATCAGTGTAAAATCCACGTTGCCTGGTTCCGTCTGGTAACGGTTCATCGGTGGGTTGATTCGGAAAAGGTCCGGCCACGATCCAATCGCGAATAAAATCGTTTTCATTCAGGTGATGAACCGGTCCTGCCGGCGAAGTTCTATCTTCATTAGCTGTTTTCATTTGCTGGCTGAAGCCTGCACTTACTATTAGCAGAGATATTAAAAGCACGAGCTTCAAAATTCTGTGAATCATCTGAAATTCCTTTCTTCGATTTCGATTGCTGGATCTCAATTATCTTTTCTTTGTGTCCTTTTTGCGCATCATTGTTTTTAGATTTTTCAGGTTATATTTTTTCTCTGCAATCTTCTGCGTCCTTTGCCCCGTTGCGTTAATCTTTTTTAATGCAGGGATGTATAGAACACAGAGTGACGCGAAGTTTTTTGGGGATTATTCCATCACTTCTCCATAATCGAGCCAATGATCTGTCGTGACTAACGGGAATGACGGAACGACGATTTGGAACGGCTGATCCGGTTGTAAAGCTACCATATCGATCCCGGTTAATTTTATGGATTCAAATTCCGGCATGTCGATTTCAATGTGTGCACTGTACTTGATTTGCAAGCTATCCACATACGGGGTCATATATTCGGTGACAATCTTCATCTGGTCTTTTTCGCTGATGTGCATACTATCCAAATATTTATATTTCTGATAAAGAGCCAATAAATGATCACGCCACATTTCTACGTTTTGTTGAACTGCCGCGGACTCGTCAAATCCTTTTTCGTACGCGTCCTGAGTAATGTAATAATCCCGCACCATATCTGCAACAGCCAACCGGAACTGTTCTGCAAAATTTCGGCTTTGAGCGCCCTCTTTCCGAAATACAAGGGGATGCCGTTTCATATACGAGCGAAACTGCCCCACTGTCCAGACAGAGCCATCGACAGAGAAAAACGGCAGATGATCGAGCGCGGCAAGAGTTTCCGGTAAATGTGAGAAATCATCATCCGTGTCTTTATTTTTCCAGAAAGAATTGTTAAACATCTGCTTTTTCGTCTGCTCAGAATTCAGATAAACCGGTGCGATAATATCGACCAGCTTCTTAAACGTATCTTCGGAAAACTGCATCTGTTTTTTGTGCATCAATTCGCTGACGTACGATTTATACGCTGCCCACGCTTTTTCATTTTTTAATTGATCGATAACAAGCTGCCGGCGGTCCCGGGTGTCATTTTCGGTCATCACCCGCTGATCAGTCCAGCCATTTACTTTCATAAAAAGATGGTTCTGTTCGTCAACTTTAACGGGACCGATAATTTGTCCTTTGGTTGGCTTTTCCTTAAATAAAGCGTCTTTGATTGACGTCTCTTCCGGCGCATTCCATTTGATTTCCCGTTCAGGAACAGAGGTGTCTCCTGTTAGAGTGTGATACATATCTTCAAAGCTGATACTTTTTGACTGCAAACTTTGGGAAATTTTCATGGAAATGTCGTTCGTAGGCGCTGAAAAGTAAGACACCTGATATGTACGCCCGGCGATGTCAAATTCACGTTGAATTTCATCTGTACCGAGTTTGACCGTTTTATACGCCAGTTCATTGTAATGCACCTGGCGCATGGCTTGTTCTTTTCGTCCGTTAATGTAAGCCTGGAAATCGGGATTTTGCGTCAGTTCATTTACTTCTCCGGCTTCCAGAGCCAATAATTTTTCTGCGATTAATGAATTGAGAATAATTTTTTTATGAATATAATTTTCGCCCTGACAATATGGTGGGCGAATCGCAAATTCACTGCGACGAATAAATTCCTGCCGGGTGATCTGTTTTGTATCCACATTAGCCAGAATGTGGCTGTGGTCTTCCGATTCATTTTTCTGAGCGCAGTTCAAAAAAATGATAACCAGCAAAAACCATGAAAAACGGAGTCCTATGTTGAAATGTTTTATCATCACTGCTTATCCACTGTTTTCTATTATCTAAAACTCAATTCCTATTCCAAAACAGTTCGCCGATCCCAGCAGGCCTAAATTACGATATGCGTAATCACAGCGAATTTTTGTATTTTTTAACAGGTTCATTGTAAAGCCTGCTCCCAAAGTCAAACCATATTCCGACGATTTCATAAACAGCGCTTTATACCCGCCCCGGAAAAAGAGTTTTCCAAAAGCCGGAATATTGACCGCGTATTCCATTCCCAGATTCACAGATTCGGAATTGTTATTCGGATGAAGTGCATCTGCCGATAAAGTAACGCTTTGATTGCCGACTTTGACAGGTTGTATCGACGCCCCAATCCTGAAAATAAGGGGTAACTCCCAGCAGCTTAATCGGAACTGTCCCGGCACATCGCGGAAATTGCCATTTTCGCCTGGTTCAATATCAATTGGATTTAACAGATCGATGCCATCAAAGCGCAATTTTGTTCCATAATTGGAAATGCTCATGCCAATTCTCATGCCATCAGCTTGTTGTCCTGTTGGCGAGAAAAACCCGGTTTTGATGATCACTCCTAAATCAAACGCGATGGCAGAGCCGGACTCATGCCAGATTTGTGAGGACACGTATTTGGCGCTGGCGCCGAAGCCAAACCATTCTGTAATCGACCTTCCATAACTCAATGAAACCGCAAACTCGTTGGCGTCGAACATTTCGCCGGTGCCATCCTGCTGCAGCAATGTTGTCACTTCCATTTCACCATACCCGATGTAAATTACATCCAGCGCAAAGGTCCCGATATTTGTCACCGGAATCCCCACCGCAGCAAAGGACGTGTTCACATCGACAAGCCAGGGTTGGACCATAAACAGTGTTTCGCTATTTTGCATAAACGCCAGCCCGGCCGGATTCCAGTAGACAGCCGAGAGATCGTTGACTACGCTGACGTACGCATCCCCCATGGCAATCCCTGCCGGCCCGTAGCCAATTTCCAGAAAGTTGGCTGTGGTCGTCCCAACACGATAGGGACCTCGCGCCAGTAAAAAAGTCGATGTTTGAAATATGATAATGATTATCACAAATAAAATAAACCTGGCATTTTTTTCTTTCATGCTAAAACACCTTTCACTTAATTATCGCAAATTTACCCATTTTTTCATCGCTGGTGGCTTTTGCCTTGATATGATAAAAATACATACCAGCCGCAACATCCAGGCCTTCTTTTGAGCGCAGATCCCAATAGACAATGCCTTCATCCGACGGATTATTGACATTGATTTCATCAATTAGAATCCCGCTGATCGTAAAAATTTTGATATCACATTGCGCCGGGATATTTGTGAACATGATCCGGCGCCGCTGGTTGAGATAGATATTCCCGACGGCTGTTTCCATTGTGTTCGTTGCAATATATGGATTGGGTACGACTTTGATCTTATCAAAATTATCGCTGAGTTTAGTCTTATCCAGTTCACCTTCCGGTTTCACTTTGAACATTAACGAATCTGTCTTGTAAAACGGACGGTTATACGTAATTTGATAGACATCATCCGGCTGCGGCAATTCGGATTCATCGGCGGCTCCGTAAAAATCGAGAATGAATGCTGTGCCAGCCCAGCCGCCGGCGTTGTTCCTCGGTCCCACAAAAACACGATCCAGCAGGTAATCAAATTGCCCGTTTTTATTGACGTCCTGTACCACCATGTCCATTTTTTCGTAGGTCCCGCTTGAATCGCTGAATGATTTATTAATGATATAAAACGAGAAATTTTGTCCGAATAAAATGTCATTTACTTTTGCGCCATTTTCATCTTTAAGGCTGCGAATTCGGGTGGTCTGACCGGTGTACCCGGACGGATCGCCGGTAAAAATGACATTGTAGTCCCACGGGAAATAGTAGGATTCCTGCGTCAACGTGACGTTTAATGGCGCCGATCCCTGGATCCAGTCGGAGTTTTCATAATCATAACTCGCTGTGATAACCGGCAGATATATTTTCAACCGCAATCCTTCAAAAACATCGGAGACCACCTCTTTGCTCGTATTTAAAAAGTAATAATTATTATCTTCATCATACAGGATATTTTGCCCATTCTTTGCTTCATGAGTTTCCTGATAAACCAATGTGTTGCTGTCTGTCACATCATAGACAAAGAATCCGCTGGTGGTGTATAACATGCCATGATCATAATTATTGATTTTTAAAGCCGGATAGACGTCAAATTTTACTTTGTAAATATGGTCATCCTGCAAATCTTTATCTGATAAGATTTCGGGCGTTACCGTTCCATCCCCCAGCCTGATGTCATCCTGAACAATTTCAATTGAAGGGGGCACATACCCCGCGGCTTTTTGATGCGGCGTTACGATTTGCACATTCTTATCATAGTAGCTCACATTTTCATCTTCATCCAGCCATAAAATAACAGTATTTTCCGACGGACTGATCCCCAGACTTTCGACGCCATAATCATAAGCAACCAATGCATAATAATACGTACGACCGTTTTCAACCAGCGAATCAACATAGTGGTGAACGATTCCGGTTTCATTGCCCAAATTATAGAGCACGCCATTATTATGGCCAAATTCGGCGAACCCGCTGATGGTATCGATTTTATCGCATTGAAAAATAGGCATGATTGAATTTGGCGCGCCGTAACCATCGGTAATCATTATTTCAGGATCGGAAAATTTTTTGTCAGTTGCACGGTACAATTTGTATCCTTCAAAATCATTGACATTACCAATGAACGGATCCCGTGTTTGAGTGTCGGAAACATTATCCCAGGTCAGAATCACTTTGCCGTCGCCGGCAGTGGCAGATAATGTCGGCATTTTGGGCGGCTGGACAAAGCGATAGTCTTTTTCGTAAATCGCCTGAACAATGCGTTTTTGTTCAAACAATGCCGGCGCATTGTGATCCGATGATTCGAGCCCTGCCAGCGGATCATACGAATGAAGTTCAGACATGGAGATATGCTCTTGTTCGCTTCGTTTTAAGGGAAATACCCCGGATGCAAAGGTTAAAATGAGGTTACTTGTATTGCCGGACCATTCCACCAGCGCCTCGGTACCGATTAAGTCCCACATTGATTTATCTCCGCAAAACCAATGATAGCAGGCGTTTTCATTGGGGATATTGAAAAGCCGGAACGATGTCAATCCGATCATATCTGATTCGGACACATCTGTTTCGTTGAAATTCGGCTCACAACCAATTCCAACCTTGAAATCCGGTTTGTGGTTGCATTCTCCTTCATCCGGACCAAAATAATTTAAATCACCCGGAGCGACGCCATCCAGCCCCACATCATCGCCGGGATTTTCACCGGGATCCGGGAGCCAGTTCCCGTCACTTCCCAAAGTGGCATAAGCGCCGTTGCCATTTAAATCCACTCCGTCCTGCCAATCCTGGTCTTCATCTGCATCCCAGTGCGGTTTCAACTCATCTTCCGTTAATTTATAAAATTCCAAAAAATCAGATAAATTATCGATACCTCCTGTTGGGTCTTCGATAAATGTGGTGGCCGGATTATTCCGCATTTCATCCACCAACCCATCCTGATCATTATCCTGATTATCCCGGGGCACGCCAGGACTTTCGAGGTATGCAAAGCCGAGCGTTCCGGTTGGCCGCCCGCCAAATCCGATCCCGTCACGATCCCAGCAGTAGGCCATATCGATGAACGCATCAAAATACCCCACATCATCGCTGGCATTTTCGCCGCCAATCCAGGTATCGACCCAATAGCCAAAAGCGACTTCGGGCAGATTGTAGTCTGATATATTGGCAATGGAATATTCCCAGAAAATAGCATCCCGCGCCTGCGGATTATTCCATTGCAAACCGCGCTGTTCGACACGAACGCCCAGTCCGCCCCACGGTTTTCCTTTTTGAATACTGACAGACGGTCGTTTATCGCCAATCTGAACACCGGGACGCGGATAATATTTCACCCGATCCTCAAAACCGAGGTATTCCTGATCATGTGCGTCATTCACCACAAAATAGGTTTCTAACTGCGCATAGGTGATTCCCCGTCCGAACATCCCGTCCCATTCGCCAGGCCATTTCAACGTATTTCCGGCAGCCGGCCATCCTGCGGTGGGCCAGGACGTCGAGTCGTTGCTCATTGCCGGATGCTCGCTGTTTTCATTGAAATAACCGTACACAGGATAAAATCCCCATTCCACTTTTCCCAGCGGATCTTCATCCATGTGCTGGCGGTAACTGGTTTGACAATAGTACAATGTATCCAGATTGTCTTTTGCCTGGATTTCTTCCCAGGTATCTACCGGAATCGTATCATTCTCGATATACACCCGCGCTCCGACAAGCAAGCCAATTCCATCGAGAGTTCCTGTGCCGTCGTAATTATTAGGCCAGCGCGACCACTGGGAGCTAATGGCTCCGGATACCCAATTTGAAAGCTCTGTGGTATTCTGAAAATACAGGTAGACACGATTTCCGGTCATGTACCCTTCGCGTTCTGCCGCAATATCGCCCGCGGGATCGTCCGGGCCCTTGTATTCTTCGGTTTGAGCCAGAAGGCACACGGGAATTAAAAACAGCATGAAAAGCACTAATGTAAATTTATGCATATTGAATGAACCTCTTACATTTAAATTTTCATATTAGAATCAAAAGCTAAATTTTAAAACGACACCCCCAAACCCACTTTTATCAACCGCGGCGCGCTGTACATTGACGGATCCTGAATCGTGTCACTATATTCGTTAAAATCACTCAAATGGCTGGAAATGTCACTTGGTCGGATAATGGATGTATACGCCCGGCCGCTTGTCGCATCGACCCAGTATTCATTCAGGCGATCAAATAAATTATAAATGGAATAGTCCAGGCGAAGCGCGACGTTTTTAAACTTGTATAGATTTACATAGCCATTCACATCCACCGCGTATGTGCTTTTTTGATAGGCGTTATTCGGGTAAAAATTAATATTGGCGACTCTGTTTTCAGAAATCGGACTCCATGTAAACGGCGTGCCTGAATTGTAATAGCCAGTCATTGTAATTCCAAAACGCTCGGTATTGTATCCGACGGTCACATTAAATGTGTGTCGTTGATCCCAGCTCATGGGAATAAGTGTCGGGATCGGGTCTTTACTTTCACCAGCCCGGCTAAACGTTTGTGTCGGATTGTCTGCATTTCCCCTGGTGTATTGAAGTGTATAATTTAAATGGGCGGAGAGATGGCCGAAAGTGTAATCTAATTTTAGCTCCAATCCTTTGGCATTGCCGTAATCTTTGTTGGTGAACAATCCATATTGTGTCTGGTTAAAAGTGCTGATCACTTTGGTGCTCAGTAAATTATAAATATCCCGGTAAAAGACAATGACTTCCAATCCCAGATTGGGAATTAGTTCCTGCCATAATCCGACTTCATATTGAACTGTGCTCTGGGCTTCTAACTGAGAATTTCCCATTGTTGTGGCAAAATCCGTGGGGGCGACACTGAACGAGTGATTTTGATACAATGCTTCCAATGGCGGCATTTGGAAGAAATGGCCGTAGCTAAAATGTAATACAGCCGCGTTACCCAATGTATACGACAATCCCAATCGCGGACTGACCTGTATTTGGGGATCTGCTTTCGGATATTCAGACATCCGGTCAGGATCAAACACAAGATTGCTATCTGCATCCACGACATACTGGCCATTTTCATCTTTTAAATATTCGTTGGATTGATTGGCCGGATTTCTGCGCTGAGACGGATATACTGTGTTTGGATTGAAGTAGTCGAATCGTACTCCCAAATTTATGACCATTTGATCGAATTCCATTTTATCCTGAATATACGCTGAAAATTCATAAGGTTTTACACGATACGCGTCGGTGTACGTCGACGAATCGGGATCGATCCTTGGCTCATAATTGGGATATATTTTTCTGGGCTGATCCCCGCTGTAGTCGAAATAACTGGAATCCTGATTTGCCAGTCTTGTTTTAAAAGCATTCTGGATGTCGTGCCAGGCATGGCCAAGATCGTGGCGAGTGTATAAAATACCAGCTTTAATTAAATGACGTTTATTCAACTGCCAGGTTAAATCAAATTTTGCATTATAATCTTTGATTGTCCGTTGAGTATGACTTTTTTCCTGCCCCCCGGTATAAAAACCGGAAATCACGTTTGTTAAATATGAATCATGCACATAACGCGCATCCAACGGATTTTTATAAACATAGTAGCCATAATAATTGTCAAAATAGGATAATTTGAAATCATAAAACAGTCTTTTGGAAATCATGTGATTTCCAAGTAAAGTATACATATTCGATTCTTTGTAATTTGTCCCCAATCCATTGGGATTGTATTTGAAATTATGATTGTAATTACGCCATTGTTCATCATTGCGTAAATAAAGTAATGATAATTTAAAATTATTAAAAAATGATGAGGACACTTTTCCCATATAGGAATTTAATTTGCTGTAACTGAGCGGGACGTAATTATTGTCACCGCTATGCAGAGAAATCCAGTCCAGCGAATTGTCTTCCAGAAATCCGCTATAATCATCCACATTAAAACGATGAATTGCATTCAAATATTCTTCATTATCCTGAATCCGCATATTGAAAAAAAACATCAGTTTATCTTTCCGAATGGGGCCGCTGAGTTGAAATTTATAGTCTTTTTTACGATCGAATTGCGTGTCGTCCAGTCCCAGGAAAATGTCATCATGAGAGGTGTAGAAATTGGCAAAGCTGGAAGAGAATGCGCCATGAAAGGTATTGCTTCCGTCTTTGGTAACGGCATTTACCACACCGCTCATTGCCCTGCCATATTCCGCGTTGAAGGTTCCGGTAATTACTTCCAGTTCTTCCACAACGTCTGTTTCAATATCCACAGCATTATTTTCGCCGCCAAACGCTTCAACGACCTGAATACCATCGATCATAAAAGAGACTTCATTTCGTCTGCCCCCGCGAAAATGCCCGTTCACAATTCCGGCCTGCAAATTCACCACGGAATTAATGTCCTCTACCGGCAACATATCGATCTGGTCGGATGATACATTGCGGATGGAGCTTGTCTGGTCTTTTTTGGTGACGATTTTTTCAGCTCTCACGACAACGGTCTCGCCCTCCAAAATTGTTGCCGAAAGTTTTGCCGTAATATTGGATGTCCGATTCACAGACACCCGAAGATTTGTGACTTCATAGTCTGCATATCCCATCATTCGTACAATAATTGTGTATGTGCCAGGAGGAATATTGATGATAAAAAAGTCGCCATTTTGATCGGTTGCAGCCCCCAAATGAGTTCCTTGTATAAAAACATTCGCTCCAGGCAGTGGATCGCCGGAATTTGCATCCACCACACTCCCGGCAATTTTACCGGTTGTTTGTGCGTAGAGAAATGCAGTACTCAACAATAAAAAAATGAGCATAGGTATTGCAGACTTTTTCATTCAGTTCCTCCTTACGAATCATAAAAACATATATATTGAGCGAACGCTCTTGCGTAAATCGCGTTCTTGAATTATAATCCACGCTTTGAAAAGCGTGGATTATGAACACCGTTTTTTAATTCCCTGTGTTGATTTTATCGACACGATCATCCACGTTTCAAGTCATTCGCATCATCAGATCGTCCCCCGATTCCATCGTATGAAGCGATGGAATCGGGAATAAATCACTTGATCAAAATCATCTTCTTCACTTGTGAAAAATCATTCGTCGAAATTTTGTAAAAATAAACGCCAGAAGCGAACCCGGTTGCATCCATTGTCACGGAATGATGTCCGGCGTCCTGATGTTTATTTACCAGCGTTCCGACTTTCTGTCCCAATGTGTTGTAAATATGCAATTCAACAAATCCGTTCTGAGCCAGTGTGTAGTTAATTGTCGTGGACGGATTGAACGGATTGGGGTAATTATTACCCAGTTGATAGCGTAATGCAACGGCTGTCCGATCATTTTCCACAGAAGTCCCGCCCGGTAATCCGACCCAGCTAAAGGTCCAGATATCGGGATTATTCCACCAGCCGTCGGCCGTTGAGTTGTCGCCAAACTGGATTCTTGACACTGAGCCGCCATCCACAACATCGGCATCGTTTACCTGAATTTCTAATGGTACTTTCATGCCTTTTACCGGAGTGAATGCGCTGTCATCTGCTACCTGTGTGAGTATTTCAAACGGAATTTTTGCTTCGATATAGTAATCGGAGGCGCCGCCGGATTCAAAGAAATAATTCTCGGTTCCTGCCATCAGCGAATCGAGGCCGGGCCAGGCGTCAATGGTAAGCATGGTTGGCATGAAAACAATTCGATAATCGGGCTCAGCGCCTCGTCCCCAGTAATTGTGATGAGAGACGGATCCCATGATATCATAGAGACCGATGAATAATTCGATGCTTTCATCGTTCCACCAATCCACGGTGTTGCTTTCCTGCCATGCAAACACATCATCGATGATATCGAAACCAATGTACAGATGTTCATCATCCATTGCCATGTAGCAGTTCACATTGAGATCGAGCGAATCATCGATCGCACCTTCAACAACCGGATTGGTTTCCGGTTTAATATTGAATGGCAGAATTCCGGTCCATTCATCAAAATAACCGTCCGCGACAAAATCAGCCGGTGCGCCATAATTGATAATCGGATGCGCTCTGCCCGTATTGGTGAACGCAGCAGAAGTCGTAAACGTTTCTGATACATTTGAAGCCGCGTCGGTGCAGGTTACAGCGTAATAATAAGTTAATTCACTTTCAGTCAATGGTGAGTACAATTGGTGAATGACCAGGTTTTCCCCTTCGGCAACGTTTGTAGCCAGTGGCAGAACATTTTCTGCGGAGATATCAGTAATCGGTTCGGCGCTTGCAAATACATTGTACGTTTCGCCGAATTCAGAGCCCACGTCGTCCCACACAATATAATTGACATAAAGTGTGCTTTCGTCGCTGGTCACAGTGACCGTTGCCGGTGGCGTCGGAGGCGTCATGTCTTGTTCGATATAAGGAGTTCCGATCCAGATATCATCCAGTAATAACCGTTCGGGAATGGTCGTATCAGCAGCGGTCACGCCCAATTCATAAATTTGCGACAGGTCAAAGCCCTCGGGTACGGTAAAATCTACCAACGGAATTTCCAGTGCTTTCCATTCGCCGTCCCAGTCGACGATAGTTTCATCGAGCACGATTCTGGCGGTCAGATAGGTATCATCATAATAGACATCATAAAACTCAAGCGCGAGATCGTTAATTCCGGCCGGCGCTTTGATTTTTATTTTAACGGTATCTGTGGTCATGCTGTATGTAAAATCATGCACATTAAATTTGAATCCATGCCCCTGCCAGTCCCAGTTTGAAGTTTCCCACACAATTGCGGGCGTACCGGGCATCCAGCCTTCTCCGGGCACCAGAACAAGATCATTGTTTTCAAATCCCCATGCTTCGTGTTCAATTCCGGGCACAAGCGCCTGTCCGTCGAAAATAGTCATGGTAATGCCAAGTTCCGGTTGACCGATCCATAATTTATCAATGTGGATTTCAGAAGCGATCCCGGTTTCGGTTTCAAAGCTAACAGCGACAATGTCGGTTTTGTTGATGTCTTCAGCATTCACTACAAAATCTTTTAACGCTATGGAAAATTGGTGCCAGGTTCCATCTGCTAAATTATGCAACTCATCAAATTTATACTTTAACGCATTGTTCCAGTCGGCATTTCTGGAATCATACAACCATACGACCATGGAATCCGAGTTTGCCAGACCGTTGGGCGCTTTCATTTTGAAATACACAGAATCGGTTTCCCAAATCGATGTAATATCGACTCCCTCGTTACTGGAAAAACCAATAAACAAGCCCTGGCTTCCGCTTGAATGTGTTGCCCATTTCAGTGCTGCTGTTCCCGGCGTATAACCGGTGTTCGGAGCCGGAGCCGGATCTTCGCCAAATCCCCAGGCCCAGGTATACATCCCCTCGGCGATTTCCCCATTGTAAAAAATAATGGATGTCGTTTGCGCGAATAACATCCCAGCGCTCAGGACAAGAATAACCATCATCGGAACTATTTTTTTCATTGGACCTCCCAATTTGTGATTTTTTGTTTTAATGGATTATATCTTTAATTGTGGCGTTTGTTGTGTGTCTGCACCTCCCTTCAGATCAACTATTTTAAAAACAACATTTTTTTTGAATCGACAAAGTCATTCGCATTCAATGAATACACATACAGACCACTGCTGACGAATTTGTCGTTCACATCGGTTCCGTTCCAGCTTACCCGATGAATCCCTGAACGATGGTCTTTATCCACAATCGTCTTGATTTTTTGCCCGGTCACCGAATAGATGGATAATTCGGCATTTCCCGGCTCCGGAAGGTAATAATCAAACACTGTTGCCTGATTAAATGGATTCGGAAAATTCGGGTAAAGTTTATAGCCGGCCGGAGAATCGGGGAGATTATCAGACGAACCGGAATCGCTGAGATTACTTACCAGCGTGACGATAGATCGGGACGGGACGGTGTATGCGACATCCGAAGCAAACTGAGAATATTCTTTCAAATCATCACCCGGAGTATCAGAAGTGACATAAGGAGTGAACACGAGGTTATCCGAATTTATCCCATCGATGGTCAGCTTGACGGGTTCTGCACTGGTACTCATATTTACAAAAACGATGATCAGCTTATTTCGATTTTCGTTCATGTAAGCAGATCCCAGTAATCCGTACTTATTATTTGCACCGGTCAATTTTACCCGGACTGAACCGGGGCGAATGTAACGGCTGTAATTTCCCAGCGCCCACAGCAATTTACTTTCAATAATGGATTGTGAACTCGGATTATCTTTATAATTTGTGTAAATGAGTCCGTCTTTATAATCTTCGGGCGAAACAGCGGTCCACCATTGCCACGCGCTGGCGCGCAACAGGGTTAAATCGTAATGAATGATCCGCGCCACATCCAGCGCTGTTTTAATGGTCAGATCGCGACCGTGGCCCGAATTTCCCTCCGGGTCCACCAATACGCAATATTCGCTCATCCAGTATTTCCAGCCACTGGTTAAGTACGGCAATATCTTCATAAATAATGCCTGGCGATCCTGGATTAGCTCGGTATTTATTCGATCCGACCAGTATGAATGCCCGCAAAAATGGGAGCCGATCTTCGTATTAATGTCGTCATCGTTAATGAACTCGGTCAGATAGTCGCCATATTTTTCGCCGTATTCAGAGCTCATACTGCTCACTTCCTGATACCAGCTTTGCAGATCACCACTTTCGACAATCGAAATCTGTGTACCCACACCCTGATTTTGCAATTCCTGATACAGCGCATTCACCATGTTCCGAATATCCTCGTTGCTCGCCCTGTTTCCTTCCTGATTGCAGCCATTGTTCCATTCCCACTGCGGCTCATTGACCGGGCTGATGAAATCAAAATCAATTCCCCATTCGTCGCGGAATTGCTTCAAAATATCCACCAGATACACCGCGTATTGATTGATGTGACTGCTTTTTAAATTTGTACTCCCCAATCCGTTGGTGCAATTGGTATAACCATTCACAGTCATCCGCGCCGGCGGACTATTGACGAACGCGATGAACTGGTCAACGCCGTGTTCCTTTGCCGCGTGCAAAAACCAGCGCTCTTCTTCCTGCCGAGTCCAGTCATATTGATCCTGATCAAGTTCAAATGTCTCCACGGTGCGCCAGCTATGATTGATGGTCGTCCTGTTGATCCCGGCGCCAATATTGAAACGCCAGGCCGAAAGTCCGATTCCTTTATCGACCGAAAAAAGTAAATCAGCGATCCGCTCTTTTTGCGTGATGTGCCACGCGCCAATTTTCTGGAACGACCAGCAATCCGACGCGCCAAAATTATCAATCGTTTGATATTCCACACTCACATCAACAGTGACGGCATTTTCCTGTGCCAGAAGAATAAATCCTGTAAATAAAACGAGTAGACATGTAAAAAACAGTCGATACATTATCATTCATCTCCGGTTTCAATTAGTGGCAAATTGGTGTGGATTTTTTCATCTGTATCTATTTTTGAAGATACCGGACACAGCCGCAACTGGTACTGGTAAGAATCTGAGTTTAGCAGGTATTCCTCGTGCGTTCTGGGATTCCAGCTATCATCGCCGCCCAGACCCATCAGTTGATAGTCAAGATTCCAGGTAATGTGATCGCTTTTTCTGATTTCATGTGTGTGGCGGGCGGTTGTCAGATTTTTCAGCGTATAGTGATGCGCACTCACATTGAGCAGCGGCATTCCGATCGCCAGCAGTCCGACATCATTCGCATTCATGATAGATGCCCATCGGACATCGCTTTTGTTGCCATTTTCCTGGGGGTAAATGTAGGGGACATATTGCTCTGCAACTGTTCCCTGATAAATGCTCACACGCGCCCCGGATTTGCGATCCCAATACGATTCATGAGGTCCCCGGCCATACCAGGTCAGGTTTTCAAATTCCTGGGGAAGCTGCATGGAAAGACCAACCTTTGGCAGCGGCGGCAAATTCGCATCGACTTTTATTTGATTATCCAGCAGAATATCGCCGGCGCCATAAATTGTGTAAATGCAAATGTGCTGAATTTTGCCGGTTGCTCCCTGCAACTCAAATTCAACATTAATACGGATAACCTGTGGCTGAATCTGATGGGCATCTACCTTTTTGACAATGGTTTTCAATTTATTGAGACCCGCTTTTTGCCACCGGTATTTAAAGCTCCGTTCCTCACCGCCAGCGTCGTTATCCGTGGGTGCACGCCAGAAATTGGGCAGCGGTCCCTGGTTCAATAATTGATGTCCTTCGTATAAAAACGAAGCAATGGTTCCCAACTTGCGGTCAAAACGAATCGAGAATTCTTTCCCGGAAATGAGGAAATTATCCGTAGTCTGTTCCAGTTTAAGTGGAGATATATCATCGATTTTAAGCGATTTTACAGTCGAATTGTTCCGGGGTAACTGAAATTGATACCATGCAAGTTCATGATTCGCCTGCGCCCAGCGGGTGGGTTCAGCGAGCCGGAAACTGATATCGATCCAATATTCTGTCCCGGGTTCTGCAGTAAATTTTTGATACGGAATTGTGATGATGCGGCTTGTTCCTGCCGGAATACTGTAAGAACCCAGATTTCCGTTTTGGATAATTTTCCCATTCGCTGTAATTTCCCAATGAATCTGAGCAACCGAAAGATTCATGAAATCATAAGCATTGTGAATTTTGTAAGTACCTTCTAAAAGATCAACCGGTGTGACTTTAATCGATTGATAGACTTTCTTCACTTCATACAATTCTGGCTGCGGAGTCCGATCCGGGAAAACAACTCCGTTGATGCAAAAATTACTGTCCGTCAGTTCCTCGCCAAAATCGCCGCCATACGCGTACCATTCCTCGCCATCCTCTGTGTACTGACGAAGCCCCTGATCGACCCAGTCCCAGATAAAAGCGCCCTGGAGACGCGGATATTTCTCAATCGCGTCCCAATAATCCTGGAGATTGCCGACGCTATTACCCATGGCGTGGGCATATTCACAAATAATTACCGGTCGATCAGGATTACTTTCAGTCAACTCAATCATCTTTTCCACGGACGGGTACATATTGGCAATGATATCAAAATGGGATGGTTCGCCACTATAACCCGGATCAGTTGCTTCGTAATGAATGGGGCGTGTGGGATCGTATCGCCGAATCCATTCAGCCATTGCGTCATGATTCGGGCCATAACCAGCCTCGTTGCCAAGCGACCATATAATGACGGACGGATGATTTTTGTCACGCACCACCATTCGTTGCGCCCGGTCAATAAACGCTGCCTTCCAGCGCGGATCTTTGGTGAACTTGCTCCATAATTCATGCGTTTCGATATTTGTTTCGTCAATCAAATAGATGCCGTATTCGTCACAGAGTTCATACCAGCGGGGATCATTCGGATAGTGAGATGTTCGAACCGCATTGATATTAAACTGCTTCATCAGTTTGATGTCTTTTATCATCATCTCTTCGGAAATGGTTCGGCCATTGTCCGGATCATGCTCGTGCCGGTTGACGCCTTTCACTGTGATCGCCTTGCCATTCACCAGCAATTGGCCGTTTTTAATTTCAACTTCACGGAATCCAATTTTTGCACTCTCGATCTCGATCACATTGCCAGCGTTATCTTTCAATTGCAACACCAGCGTATATAAATGAGGTGTTTCCGCAGTCCATTTTAACGGATTGGCGACGGTCATCGACATATTGATCGATGTCTTTTCACGTTCATGGATCGTAAATTCGTGTTCTGCCGGCGGGAGAACAGCCTGATTTTTATTATCGAATAAAGCGCACTCAAGTTTATAATTCTCGTAGCGACTGCTGTCGAAATTCTGAATTTCGGCCATCACCGTTAAATCCGCATTTTGATAAGTCTGATCCAGCTCTGTGCGCACCATAAAATCACGAATATGAAGCGGCGGTGTTGAAAACAGGTACACATCCCTGTAAATTCCGCTCAATCGCCACGCGTCCTGGTCTTCGAGGTAGCTTCCGTCTGACCAGCGAAATACTTTTGCAGCAATTGAATTTACCCCCGGCTTCAGAAATGATGTGATATTGAATTCAGCCGGGGTGGCGCTTCCCTGGCTATAGCCGACTTCCTGACCGTTTATCCAGACATAAAAAGCGGACTTCACGCCCTCAAAATGTAAAAAAATCTGCCTGTCATTCCAGTCCGACGGAATTTTAAATTGCTGCTTATAACAGCCGACCGGATTGTTATCATGCGGGATGTGAGGCGGATCCACCGGGCGGAATGGATACAGGATATTCGTATAAATCGGGATGTCGTACCCCTGCAATTGCCAGCTTCCGGGAACAGCGATGGTGTCCCAATCAGCATCATCGAATTTGACATCATAAAAATTGATGTTCGCGTCACCCGGTTTTTTGAACCATTTAAATTTCCAGGTTCCGTTCAGAGAGCGATAAAAGGGAGATGCCGTTCGATCTCCGTACAACGCAGCCTGTTCATTTTTATGAGGAATTAAGGTGGCATGACCGGGTTCTTTATTCAGACCGAATATTTTTTCATTCTCCCAGTCAAAATTTTGTTTTGTGCAATTAGCAGTAAACGAGAGGACAAGTAGAAAGATACAGGAAATCAATTGAGTTTTTATCATTCTTTACCCTATTCGATTTAATTAAAACAGCTGAGTTTTTACATGAGTGCGTCATTGTGGTGTGGATTTTTTAGTATTGTATTTTTAAACTAAACATTTCATAAAAAGATTTCAAGTTTTTAACGGTTTGAAACAGTTAACAATTTGTTATGGCGTTTATTTCAGGGCATAAAAATGAATTATTACTCGGATGATAACGAAATACTTGATTTTATTTTATAAAATTGTTAACTTAAAAAAACATGTTAAAATGGAAGGAAGATATTTTGAACGATAAAAATTCCCTTCAATTGGCCTTAACAAAAATATTGGAAACTGATTTTTTTCAGGAACGAGAACTCTACAGAAAACTTCTCAACTATCTCGTTGATGCTTCATTGCAGGGTATTACTCCCAAAGAAGTGACTATTGCTCATGAAGTGTTTAACAAAGGGCCGGATTTTAATGCTGCGGAGGATACCACCGTACGTGTTCACATGCACAACCTTCGGAAAAAACTCGATCACTATTATCAACATGAAGGGAAAACAGAGTGCATCAGAATTGTAATTCCCAAAGGGCATTATCGCGTTAAAGTTGTCGAAAAAAGTGCAACTGATAAAAAAACAACATCAGCCAACATAAATAGAATTAATGTAATTTGGGCGACATTGTTGTTCATTGCCCTTATTTATATTCTTGTTGATAAATTTTATATCGGGCACAAAAAACAAGGTTTTTCATTCATTGAATCCAATGATCCGGTGTGGGGACATTTTTTTTCCAATGCTTATCCGGCCGCCGTGGTAATTGGTGATTTTCTGGTTTTCCATGAATACAGTCCGGACCTGAATCGGTCGCGGCGTATTCAGGATTATGAGATTAATACCAAAGATGTATTGAATTCATATATTCAATCCCATCCGGAAAATAATCCTGAAAATTGGATTTTGGGAGAACTGCCGCATAACAGCCTCACGAACCTCGTGGATATTCAACCCGTATTTTTATCATTCAAACAGAATTTTGAAATTAATTATACCACTGAAATTGATATCGATTTCATTAAAAACAGAAATATAGTTTATATTGGAGAGTTCAAGAATTTGCGCGCACTTTCGGATTTAATTTCCGTACTTCCGATTAATTATGAAACGCTGCCGTGGTGGCATGGTACAATCAGTTTCAATACGGGGGATTCCGTCGTCACACTGCAAACATCCCATGATTGGGGAGTGAGCCGCTACGTTGTGGACCTGGCGCTTGTTTCCAAATTGCCCGGACAAAATAACGAAAATTATATTATCATTGCCGGATTTGGCTACAACTCACAAGTCAAGGCCGTTGAAATGTTAAGTCACAAAGCGTCTTTAAAATTACTTGAAGAACGAATAAAAGAGATTCACGGCCATATTCCCCCCTATTTCATCATTGTACTGGAAGTAACCGGATTCGACCGGGCCAGCACGAATGCGAATATTAAATTTTTCCATGAAGTTCAGGAAGATTATTACCAGAAATACCAGTACCCGACGATACAGGATTAATCATATAGCTTTATTTGGCTGGTGGTATGGCAGATTTGCAAACGTTTTCAAAATCAATAAATTGCAGTTGATTCAAAAAGTCAAAATGAATCGGATTTGATATTGACCCGTTGTCAATCATGATTTCTAAGGTAAAAACAGGGCCATAAACCAGAATGAGTTAATACCTAAATTTCTAAAACGAATCGTCTGAATTTGCTGTTACATATTTATTTTTTTATAATTAAATCATAACCGCAGATTTCACAGATGACACAGATTTTGTATCTGCGAAATCTGTGTCATCTGTGGTTTAAGAAAAAATGAAACGCTGATTCCATCTGATCTGATGATCAGCGTTCATCGATTCCTGATTTCTCGCTGAATGTCAACGATCTCGTCACGAGTCATTCCGGTATCGATCCCTTCCACATCGAGTGCCGACTCTTCCAAAAGGGATAACTTTTCCACTGAATCAATCAAAAATCGTTTTTTCGCCGGGTAGGATTCAAACAGCTCTTTTTGTTTTTCATTCAATTCTGCATAATACTTGGATTCAATTAAAATCTGGTCGTCCGTATAAAAATCTATTTCAATTCCATTTTCATATAAATAGTACAATACTTTCTTGTCTTTTAGTTCGATATAAATATAGTTTTCAAAATAGCTTCCAATATCCCGGTTACCGATAAACAGATACTTTATCCCTAAATCCGAAGCATAAATTTTTTTGGCAGACAGCAATTTTTGATTCGTTTTTCCCCAGCGTGGCAGCAGATAAATGAGATAGGTCGATTCAAAGTAGTTCAAATATCGCTTGGACGTATCAGGCGAAATCTCTAATATTTTGCCAATCTTGTTAATGCTGAACTGCTTCCCACTCCTTTCCATCAAAAGCGTGAAATAGTCTCTGAGTATTTGATGGTTTTTCAATCCATGAAAAGCGGTGATATCTTTTTGAATGATATCATCAACCAGGCTCATAAGATATTCCCGGCTCGGATTTAACACATTCTCCGGCAATCCGCCAGTTTGGATGTAATCCAGGAAATATGATTTGTATAATTGATTGTCCCGCCTTTTAATCTCGATATTCTTGAAATAGAGAAATTCGTTTAAATCCAGGGGTTTTATATCAAGTGTGATAGCCCGACCGGTTAACCGTGCTTTCTTATCCCGCAGCTTTGATGCGGATGAAGAAGCGACAAATATTTTTGCATTTTGAGAATCATAGATGTTTTTTAATTGAATCTGAAAATCATCCTTATACGTGACCTCATCAAAAAAAAGATAAATTTTTTCTTCGACTTTGATCTTGTGGATTCTTCGGAATTCATTAACAATTTCCAAAATACTATTCTTTTGGATCAAGTAGTCGTCAAGACTGATGTAGAAAATATGATTCGCTTCCACATGTTGCAGGAGTTCACTAATGATCAATTTCATCAGACTGGTTTTGCCAACCCGACGGAGTCCGGTTAGAATGATAATATGCTTATAATTTAGGTATCTTCGTAAATCCTGCAGATACTTTTCTCTGGGCTTCAGTCCCTCTACAGGAGTAGCGCCCTCCCACCAGGGATTGTATTGATAAAATAAGTCATCCATGGCACTAATATACGATACTATAGTTAAAAAGTCAACTATTATATTCGATTGTATCGTATATTTTTGGAGTATTGCTTGTTATATGATGTACTATACGGCAAAGCTATAAATGAAAATTGCAGTCGAACTCTATACCGACTTCTCCCAACAGGGCTTTTAGAGATTTACGATAGTTGGGACTTGGTTGGTGGCGCCCCAAAATCTCAGCCATATAGAATATGCTATCTTCGCTTGGAACTCATTCTAATAATATCATTTTTCTCATAGCTTTAAAGTTATTCATCCAGATTAAATATAAATAAACGCCGGAAGGTAAATCTTTACCATCAAAAATAACTTGATATTTTCCAGGAATATATTCTTTATTAACAAGGGTTGCCACTTCACGACCATTAATATCAAAAACTTTTAATATTACTTTGCATTTTTCTTTTATCTTGAAGGTTACAGTTGTTTTTGGATTAAAAGGGTTTGGGTAATTTTGAAATAAAACAAATTCTTTTGGCATTTCTAATTCAATTGAAATAATGTTTGAATAAGAATGTGAACCATCTAAATATATCTGTTTTAAGCGATATTTAAAATTTGCTTCATCCCGCGAAAAAGATAATACGTTATCGACGTATTCGTATTTGCCATTTTTATTATCGAAAATATATTTTATAAAGGATAATTTTTCCCAATTTTGCCCTTTATTTCTTTCAATCTCATACCCATAAACATTTGATTCTGTTTTTGCAATCCAAGTTAAGATTATTCCGTTGTCTACTTGGTTTGCAGAAAATATTGATAACTTAACTATTGTACTTAAATTATCTCTAACATTAATTTTATAATCACCTTCAGTAAGTCCACCATCTCGATAAACCTTGATAATATAATTTCCTGTATGAGTACAATTAAATTCATAAGAATTGCTGCCCCAATCTGAAGAGATTCGCTCCAAATTATGGTTTTCATTTTCAAAATAGAGAATAAATTCAACACCAGAACCGTTTTCCTCTGTTAAACTTATTGTATATGTATTGTTCTTTGAGGCTGTAAATCGAAAATAATCTTCATCTTCTGAATATTCTATTTTGTTAAAATATTCTGTACCATCTGTCTTTAAAAGCGGAGCATTATACCATGTAGGATTGGGTTCATGATATTCATTCCAGGTTAACTGTGTATCGCCATTCCAATAGGCTGGTAAAACACGAATTGTATAATTACCATCTTCACGATTGCCGTCTCTATAAACTTTTATATAGTTTATCCCTGTCGCAGAACAAACATAATGAAATTGATTGCTTCCCCAGTCACTGCTTAAACGATTTTGTAAATGGTCATAAACGATAAATTCAACCCCAACTCCTGTTTCGTGTTCCAATCTAACCGTATAACCATAACCTTGAATTGCATTAAAACGTAAATAATCAATATCATCAGAAGCTTCAACAGAGTGGGTTTGATGAGTCATTCCAACTTGAATTGGAGTTGCAGTTGAAAAGCTATTATTCGGTTCGTAGCTATTTGTTACGAGGATATAGTCAACTTTTTCTTCAGTATCAGCAAGTATACCATCACTTACGGTCAAATTAACTGTATATACACCAGCATCATTATATGACCAGGTTGGATTTTCCAATTCAGAATCAATGACACCATTATTATCGAAATCCCATCTCCAGCTAATAATCGACGTATTTTTAGCCGTAGAAAGATTGTCATACTTTACTGTCAGTGGTGGCCGTCCAGATGTAGGACTTGCTTGAAAATTGGCAGTTACCGTTGATATAGAAATAAGCTGTTCTAAATCCTCCTTTATCATATCAAATAGTTCAGGTAAAATATTTCTATCATCCTTCATGTGCAAATGATCGTATCCTTTTAAGAGAGTATTTTTACCAAGATTTTCACGCAAAAACTGACCGCTATCCCGTGGAACCAAGCCATCATTGGGGAGATAATAAAATTTTTGCATAATCACAGCTGCAAATAAGAGCTTCAGACATCACAGTAAATCCCAATTTATCTCAAGTAAAACTGTGCATCACCTTG
>CAZCJL010000105.1:0-25232 GCA_964498785.1 uncultured Cytophagia bacterium
TTAAAGAGAATCCGAAAGCTTTGATGCACACCATCAATTATTGAATGGATACTTTGTTAATGTTTTAACTTATTATTTTATAATTCATTAATTATAAATAAATAGTAACTATTCAGATGTCATTCCTGCGAATGCAGGAATCCCCTAAATTTATAATAATCAGGAGATTCCGGGACAAGCCCGGAATGACATTTTACAAAAAAATCAGACTTATGATACAGCTCCTATCGGGCATCCACTGTGCTTAATTTTAGGAGATTCCCGCTAAAAACATGCGGGACTGACAGCTCTATGCTGAATAGTAACAATAAATATTCAAATAAATATCTGTAACACATTGTTTTAATAGTAGATTTATTTAACAGACACCTGAGTAGTATGTAAATAAAAGCCAAAACAACAAAATAAATATTGACATTTAGGAAAAATTATCCTAATTTTAATATTATTTATAAAATGACTCAGATGAAATTTGATATGCATGGAGTATTATGAATGATACGGTATTTTCTCACATTGTGCCTGCTGATTCTTTTTCTATTTATAAATTGTTATAAATCCGATTTTACACAACGGACACCAAACAGGTGGGAGCAAAGAATAAAGGCAGAAGAAGTATTACGAGAAACTGCAATCAATTATAACAATCTGGCCGCGCGAGGCTTGCTGAGTCACATACGAATTTTTCTTGGAACCCCGCATAAAATGGGCGGGACAACAGTTGATGGGGTGGATTGTTCTGGCCTGGTACAGACAGTTTTTAAAAAATCCTTAGAAATTGAATTACCTCACAATACAATATTACTATTTGAGCAGACCACGCCGGTGCATGTAAAACAAGCACAATTAGGAGACCTTGTGTTTTTTTCATCCCCAAAAGGGGCGGCAGTATCCCATGTCGGGATTTATTTACATAATTACAGCTTTGTCCATGCCAGCTCCGTAAACGGAGTAACGGTTTCTAATTTAAAAAAATCGCACTACAGAAAAAGATTTAGAGGGGTTAGAAGGGTTGCAAACATCAAAATAAAATAATTAACGCTCTAAGAGAGGAGACTATATGAGAATTGTGGTTATTGGCGCGGGTGCTGTGGGTGGAGTTATCGCTGCATATCTTTCTAATGAAACCTATCAGGTAGAGCTTGTTTGCAAACATAAAGAAATTGTTGAGGCTATCGAGAATAATGGGCTGCGTGTAGAAGGTATTAAAGGTACAATCATTACTTATCCGGATGCTGTAATAGATATATCCCAGATAACGGATAAACCGGACATTGTCTTTATTGCCACCAAATATCAGGATGCAAAGGCCGCCGCAGAGGCTGTTCTCCCTTTCCTGCAGGATGATACAATGGTAGTTTCGTTACAAAATGGCATGTGTGAGGAAGAAATCGCAGCGGTTGTTGGAGAGGCCAGAACAGTTGGTTCTATTGTTGAATGGGGAGCCACCATGTTAGGTCCTGGGCGTGTGGAAGTTACTTCAGAAGGTCGGTTTATTATCGGAGAACTGAATAATGAGATAAAACACCGATTGTTTGTACTCAAATCGGTTCTGGAAAAAATCTTCTCTGTGCAAATTACAAGTAATTTAAAGGGCAACTTGTTTTCAAAATTAATTATCAATTCCTGTATTACAACATTGGGCGCTATTACTGGTATAACATTGGGTGAATTATTGAAAATTTCCACCGCCCGAAATCTATTTTTAAAAGTGTTTACAGAAGCTGTACTGGTTGCCAGGGCAGAAGGAGTAAAGCTCGAAAAAGTTGCTGGTAAAATTGATCCTTATTCTTTTGCACTTACCGGTGATGAAATGAACAAAAATTTTTCATTGTCATTATTAAAAAAACATGTCATTTTACTGGCAATCGGCATGAAATATCGAAAATTAAAATCATCCTCATTACAATCTCTCCAACGGGGAAAATTGACGGAAGTAGATCATCTAAATGGTTATATTCTCCAAAAGGCAAAGAAACATAATATTCCGACGCCGGTTAATGAACGATTGCTACAAATCGTAAAAGAAATTGAAAATGGCAAACGCCGCATTGAATTAGAAAATCTATATCGCGTTATTTAATGAAATTTGAAGTTGGTGAATTCACATGTCTAAAAAACGTAAAGAAAATATTTTGATTTTAATATTAGTTTCTCTGTTAAGTATTTATTTTTATTTTGGTGTTAATTATCTTGATAAATTTGTGATCAACAATTCTCAAAAAGCAGAACAGACTCATCATTGATGCTAATTGTCGTTTTTCTCTTTATTTTCTATGATTTTTTGTGTTGCTTTTACGATTGTTAGATTTGGATTCAGTAATTTGGGCTGCCCGGGCCGAATCATCTGCCGATATCTGGCAAAAGCCAGAATGAAGGCTTATAAAAATTATTTTCAGAAAGATTATCATTAAGTTTTTCACGTTAATTATCTTGAATTTACTACTTACGTTGATATACGATTTTACCATTGACAATTGTCGTTAGCACTTTTGTATTCAAAATTTCATTTGGCTCGATTGTAAAAATGTCTTTATCCAGAATCACAATATCTGCAAATTTACCGACTGTCAACGACCCTCTGATGTCTTCTTCGAATGAAGCATAAGCAGATCCCATCGTGTAATATTTAACTGCCTCAGATACATTTAATTTTTGATCAGGAAACCAGCCTTTTTGTGGAGAGTTGGCTTCAATATTTTTTCGGGTCACAGCGGAATAAATGCCGCGCATGGGATCTAACGGCTCGACCGGCCAGTCCGTACCAAATGCCAGGTGAACATTGTTATTCAACATAGTGCGCCAGGCATAAGCTCCCTCACTTCTTTTTTTGCCGATGCGTTTTTCACAGAACCGCAGATCGGTTGTGCAATGCGTCGGCTGCATTGAAGCAATGACTTCAAGTTCGGCAAATCGCGGAAAATCTTGTTCAATAACAATTTGTGCGTGTTCAATTCGATGCCGTAATCCCTTTATACCATGTTTCTGCTGCGCATATTCAATGGCATTCAATACCCAGTTCACACCTTTATCACCAATAGCGTGTGTTCCGGTTTGAAAACCGGCTTTATGCGCGCGGGCTATTAAATCGCTAAATTCGGCTTCCGGATACTGCGCCAGGCCGGATGTTGACGGGTCATCGCTAAATGGCTCAAATAACAATGCTGTTCCCGATCCCAGCGTCCCATCAATATAACTTTTTAAAAAACCAACTTTAACGAAATTATTTCCAAACCCCTGGTTCCAGCCTCGTTCCGCAAGTATATTCAAATGCTCCAGATATTGCCAGGCATACACACGCAATGTTAATTTTTCTTCGACATTCAATTTCTTATAGATTTCCAACTCCTCCAATCCGGCGGAAGTATGGATCCCTGTAATGCCGAGTTGCGCAGCGTGTTTCAGCGCTAATTCGATATCATCCATCGTGCTATTATCATCCGGACTGTCATAGATAGCTAAATTAATTAAATTCATAGCACTTTCTTTTAATATGCCTGTCGGAGCGCTGGTTCGTTTATCCCGAACAATTTCGCCACCAAACGGGTTTTTGGTTTTTCGGGTAATTCCGGCTTGTTTTAAAACAAGGCTATTCACCCAGCAGGAGTGTCCGTCAACTCGGCGGATAATGACCGGATTATTTGGCGCGACGTCATCAAGATGTTTTTTATTCGGAAACTCGCCACTTGAAAAAAGCGTGTGATCGTAATTTCTGCCGAAAATTACATTACCCTGTGGTAATTCTTTTACCTTATCGGCAATCATGTGTTGTATTTTGCTGATAGAATCAATCCCACGAAAACTTAACGTACGCAAAGATTTCCCACCTGCTGCAAAATGACAATGCGCGTCAATGAATCCCGGAATAACAAGCTTTCCGTGAGCATCGATCACAGTTGTTTTTTTCGTTCGATATTTATCAATTACCAGATTGCTCCCGATAGCCATGATTTTATTATCCTGAATAGCCAATGCCTCTGCCGCGGGATAATCCGAGTCCATGGTAATAATTTTTGCATTTTGGATAATCATATCCGCTGGTTTCATGCTGCAAGACCCAATTAAAAATGCGATTAGAATTGACTGCATGATCCATTTTGTTAACTTAGTTATCATCCTTCCGTCCTTTGCTCTTTTTTTGCCCGTGTTCTCGCCATCGTCTGGTGACTCGCTTGACAGACGGTAACTTATATTTAGAACCGCATAATTTACTAATCCACAAATGTTTCCATGTTGTTAACGGACTTGCGCCAATGAGATTATATTTGTTGATGGACTGCACTTTTAATAAAACGGCGATAATTTGCCGAATGTCGTGGCAATGTTCAATATAATATGCTTCATAAAAAATATTACGCAATGTCGAAGCGGTCTCACGGCATGCTTTCGCACCCAATACTATCACTGGCTCGCGCAAATTTTCGAGTTGCTCTTTTGAAAAATTGCTACCAGCAAGTAATGTAAACCGCTCATCTCCCCCAAAGTCCTTGAATAGAATTTGTAAATATTGCAATACGAGACCAAGACACTCCTCAATTCCACTGTTATCTTCGCCAATCACAATATCCATCTTTTGTGGTAGCTGTGCTAATTCTAAATCATATTTCACTTTTTGTTTTAATTTTGGCAAGTTCCCTTTCATATCGATTCGATGTAAATGCCCCTCGCCATAACCGTTATCTCTGGCAATTCGTAAATGCTCTATCTCATCGGGATGATATCCGAGACATTCAGTAGCCACGCGATCCACTGCCACAGAATCTGCTCCGCAAATGAGACGATTAATATAAACAGCATGTCTGTCAATCAGGGATTCTGGCTGCATCATTCCATGTTCAAGCACTACATTCGCATCAAGAATCGTAAAATCCGGTTTTATATATTGATATAAATAGGGGATAATATTATGAACATGAATACTATGCAAAAAAGGAAGGGAGAGCTTGCTCAATAATACGATCTGATTGAATAATGCACCTGCGATTTTTGTTAGATAATGTGTTCGCAATGATGCAATATTGAGATAGAAACAGCCTTTCCGCTCGGCGATTAACTGTTCCAAAAGTATTTCAGGGAACTGAATTCGGTAACGGTCTTCGGGTTTACCAATCGCAACGGTAGTTACTTTTTTTTCTTCAAGATAAAGGAATTTGGCTTTATGCTGTTTACAAATTTTTACAATTCCGGTTTGATTTGCAAGCAGCCGGGTAAAATTTCCATGGATATTGTTTTCCATGACAAATACATTTGCAGTCGGGTTCAGCCGGCGAATATATTCCAGAACCAACTGTAAAAGATCAATATCGATATGATGATATTGATAAAGATGATCAATCGAAATTTTAATAAAGATGCGTTTACTGTCTTTTATTTTTAGCGATATTTCAGGTAAGATTTGAAATGCTTTGTCCAGTGCCTGTTTGTAGTTATCATGAATCGGAACGGATACCACAACTGTCTTTTTCATAGAAGGCCTGTTACCCTTTTAATGTGAAATTTATGTTTTCGTAATATTATAAGAATTTAATAATTGAATGTCAATAATAAAATTTATCGGAACACGAATGAAATTCACATTCATGTTAAGCTTTGGTAATCGAGAGGCCTGTCATCGTGTCATATTATGAAATTATTACAGATATATCTCGATCATTATTTCAAAATACAGACAAATTTTCTTAGCTAATATAAAATTTAAAAAACTGCTTAAGTAATTATTAAAATTATAAATAAGCAAATGCAATAAATGTGGCACAGATGTTGTTTGAGAATATGACAAATAGAAATTAGATGTAGTGAACTTTAAATAGAGGAGGTATAAATTATGGCTATTGTAAGATGGGCGCCTCGAAAAAATGTGTCAGATTTCACAGATGAATTTCAAAGAATGTGGGATGACTTTTTTCCGACACGTTGGGAAACCAGAGAAACGATGTGGCAGCCAAGAGTTGATGTGTCGGAAAAGAAAGAAAATATTGTTGTAACAGTAGAAGTTCCTGGAATGGCTGAAAAAGATATCAAAGTTACCTTAAAAGAAAATCATTTGGTTATTTACGGCGAGAAAAAATTAGAAGAAGATCATAAAGAAGATGAATACCACTGCTGCGAGCGTCGATATGGGAAATTTGAACGAGCTTTTATGCTGCCAACAGAAGTTGTCGCTGAAAAAGTTGAAGCGAAAGTAAAAGATGGTGTTCTGAAAATTACATTGCCCAAAGCAGAAAAAGTTAAAGCGAAAGAAATTTCAATTAAAGCTCAATAAATGCAACTAAACAAAACAGATTTTTTTTAAAAAAAGGGCGTCAATATTAATTGGCGCCCTTTTTTTGTTGACTTTTATCGAATTAACGTGTAAATTAACTAATTTATGTAACAACAAAAACATTTCAAAGATGCTAATTTAATTGCTGTTATTGATCAATCTGGCTTTAAATTTAGAAACATTTAGTTTCCTTAAAACAGCCGACTGAACTGAAAGGAGAATGCTATTAAGCCTTTATTTAGACTGCGAATATATTTAAGAAAATATAAAAAGGAATATATTCTGGGAGTTTTATATATTTTCCTGGCGAATCTTTTTTTTACAATATCACCACGAATTCTGAAATATACGATTGATAGCATCGAACAGGGGATATCGAACCGCAAATTGCTCTACTATGCATTTGCTCTTGTTGGAGTCGCGATACTACATTTAATTTTCCGCTTTTTAATGCGGTATACAGTCATTGGCGCTTCCCGCAAAATTGAATACGACATGCGTAACGATTTTTTTTCGCACTTACTAACGTTACCTACTTCTTTTTACAACAATTACAAGACAGGTGATTTAATGGCCAGAGCAACAAATGACCTGAATGCGGTTCGTAATGTATTGGGACCGGGCATCATGCATGGATTCGGTAACTCAATGCTTTTTGTGCTTGTGGTAGCGCTTATGTTAATTACCAATGTAAAACTAACGTTACTGGCGCTGATACCTTTACCATTCATAACGCTGGCAGCAAAATTTTCTATTAAACATATTTTTAAAACATTCAAACAGGCACAGGCGCAGTATTCCACCATTACAGCTAAAGCACAGGAAAATATCGCAGGAATGCGGGTTGTTAAGGCTTATGTTCAGGAGACAAGTGAATCTGAAGAATTTAATCAATTAAGCAAAAAATATCTCGATCTTAACCTTAAATTAACTCGCATACAGGCGCTGCTATTTTCAAGTCTTACTTTTTTAATGGGAATCGGAACAGTTATTCTGATATGGTATGGCGGACGTCTCGTTGTAGCTGATGTTATCGAAATCGGCGATTTCATCGCGTTTACCGTGTGGCTTGGAATGTTAGCCTGGCCAATGATTTCATTCGGTTGGATTATGAACATGATTCAGCAGGGCGCCGCTTCCATGGATCGGCTCATGGAAATTATGGACATCGAACCGCATATCAGGGATGATGAACGAACGGATAAGTCGATTCGGGATTTTAGCGGTGAAATCGAATTTAAAAATGTCAGCTTTTCGTATGGCGATAATTTGCCAATTGTTCTGGAAAATATAAACATTAAAATTCAGGCAGGGCAAACAATCGCCATCACCGGCCCTACTGGCAGCGGGAAAACAACGCTTGTTAATTTAATCCCACGTTTAATGGAAGCGTCGGAGGGTCAGCTACTTATCGACGGAGTGGATGTTAGAAAAATCCCGCTTAATATGTTACGAAAACATATCGGCGTGGTGCCACAAGAAACGTTTCTTTTTTCTGAAAGTATTAGCAACAATATTTCATTTGGATTAAAGAACGCTGCGTCTAAAGATATTGAAGAAGCTGCGTCAATTTCAACGATTGGTTCTGATTTGGAGGATTTTTCTGAAAGATATGAAACACTTGTCGGTGAACGAGGTATTACTCTTTCCGGAGGGCAAAAACAACGAACCGCGCTTTCCCGGGCAATCATCAGAAAGCCGCGTATCCTTATTCTCGATGACGCACTATCTTCGGTCGATAGTCATACCGAGGGAAAAATTTTAAGGCGATTTAACGAATTCAATAATCGAAATACCTGTATTATCATTTCGCAGCGAATCTCGACAATCAAAAATGCTGATTTAATTTATGTGCTAAAAGACGGGAAAGTAATTGAATACGGAACTCATGAAAATCTTTTGAAATCAAACGGGTTCTATACCGATCTCTATAAAAAGCAGTTATTGCAAAAAGTGCTCGAAAAAATGTAGATATTTACCACAGTATTTAGTAACTATTTCAGAAAAAATATAACAATCGGAGTCGATTTTGAATAATTATTTCCAGGAAGACGAAATATTAGGAAAAGCTTATGATAGCCGCTTGATGAAACGTCTGCTGGTTTATTTGAAACCCTATAAAATTCATGTGTTACTATCAATTATCATAATGTTCGGTTATACGGCGCTAAACCTGGCAGGTCCGTATCTAATCAAAGTAGCTGTTGATCAATACATTGTTCCCGGTAACCTGCAAGGCCTCCCATTATTATCAGCCGTTTTTCTGGGGATTCTGATTTTACAATTTTTCACCCAGGTCAGCCAGACATATTTAATGCAATGGATCGGCCAGCATGTGATATTTGATTTACGCACAAAGCTATTTCGACATTTGCAGGGACTGTCACTCTCTTTTTTCAATATAAATCCGGTGGGACGGCTGGTTACCCGGGTTACCTCAGATGTTGAAACCTTGAACCAGTTGTTTTCGTCAGGAATCGTCGCGATTTTTGGTGATGTATTTTTACTATTTGGTATTGTGATAGTTCTTCTAAAAATTCATTGGCAACTGGCGTTGATCACATTTTCCGTTTTACCGGTTTTGTTTTATGTGACATTTTTATTTCGGACAAAAGTCAGAGAAGGATTCCGCCAAATACGAACACGTATTGCCCGAATCAATTCGTATTTACAGGAAAATATTTCGGGAATGAGCGTTGTCCAGCTTTTTAACCGGGAAAAGAGAAATATGAAACAATTCGACGCCTTAAATGAAAGTCATTTGGAAGCGCATTTACGAACCATTTTCTATTTCGCGGTTTTTTTTCCAACAATCGAGCTCATTTCAGCAATTGCAGTCGCGCTTATCGTTTGGTACGGTGGTGTAAATTATGCCGCTGGAGGCGTCACCTTTGGTGTTCTTATCGCCTTTATTCAATATGCCAGAAGATTTTTTCGGCCAATTAGCGATCTATCAGAAAAGTACAATATCCTGCAGGCTGCGATGGCCTCCTCAGAACGGATATTTAAAATTATGGATGAAAAACCAGTTATTAAAAATGCTACGGATGCTATCCCGCTTGATAATGTACGGGGAGAAATCGAATTTAAAAATGTCTGGTTTGCTTACAAGAATAAATCCAATGACGAACCGGATTACGTTCTTAAAGATGTTTCATTCAAAGTAAATCCCGGAGAGAAAATCGCTATTGTTGGTTATACCGGCGCCGGAAAAACAACGATCATTAGTTTATTATCCAGATTTTATGATATCCAGAAAGGTAAGATTTTAATTGACGGAAAAGACATTAAAAATTATGATATATCTTCATTGCGCATTCATTTGGGAGTTGTTTTGCAGGATGTTTTTCTGTTTGCCGGTGATATTGAAAGTAACATCAAGCTGGGTAACAAATACATCAGTGACCAGCAAATGATTCAGGCGGCAAAAGATGTACACGTCCATCACTTCATTGAAAAATTACCTCAGACATATAAAGAAGAAGTGAAAGAACGAGGCAGCACATTTTCCGTGGGACAAAAACAGTTGCTTTCCTTTGCCAGGGCATTGGCATTTAATCCGGATATTTTAATTCTGGATGAAGCCACATCAAGTGTGGACACAGAAACAGAATTATTAATTCAGGATGCGCTGATTCGGCTAATGGAAAACCGAACATCCCTGATTATTGCACACAGGCTTTCAACAATTAAAAACTGTGATCGGATCATTGTTCTCCACAAAGGAGAAATTCGTGAGATTGGAAGTCATCATGAATTATTGCAGCAAAAAGGAATTTACTCTCGGCTTTATCAACTGCAGTACGCAACTCAGGAAGCCGCATAATTTTTTTTATGGAGTGCTATAGAGTGCAGCGACTGTATCGTTGCAAAAAAAAATAAATCCTGACTCGGCTCGATCCGAGCTAACTGCTGTATCCCTTATAAAAGGTTTCCGAAATTTTCAGGCGAATGTGTACCTCTTCGTACATCTTTAATAAATTTGTTCTGTCAGGTACACCACCAATAAAATCTTCCATTTCATTTTCATTATTTAATCATCGAAAAAATAATGCATTAATTGTCCCCCACAAATTCGCTTTTACCATGGTCTGCCATTTGCATTTGAATGTGCCAAACAAATGAGATAATAAATCATCAAATTAATTTAAGGAGGTTTCCTATGAAACGCTTTACAATGTACATCACGTTAGTATTTGCTATTTCTGCATTACTGGTCATCGGAGGTTGCACGAAAAATTCACCGGTTTCTCCGGATGATGAAAACCTGGACGCCATTGATCTTGATTTCGGCGGGTATACCACAGCCGACGAGAGTCCGGATGCCGAACTGGTTGCAGACTATGATATTGAAGACGAGACAGTAAACGATGGGGTTAATGAAGATCCTTCTGTCATCGCAATGATGGATTCAACAGGTCTCGACGTTTATCATGTGCGCATCACCTGGGGTAATTTAGAATGGGATTCAACTGCAAGTATCGCAACCGACTGGAGCGGTTCAGCAGTAACAAGCAAAGGGATTTTGACCACGCTCAAAGTCATTCGCTTCGAGCGACAGACCGATCATCTGGTGTTGCCTCGCAGCGATCGCAAAAGTCTTGAATGGGTGTCGTTCACACAGCAACATTTTGATGGTATTCACTTTGTCATCATAAATAATGATACAACTGATGAAGAAGGCACTTTCACAATAAATGCCGGAGCATATTCCCGAACATTCACATTTAGCGAACTGGATTCACTCGATTTAATTGAAGATGTGGATAATCTTGGAAATCAAATTGCAGTTAACAGTCGTATTCGGGAAGGTGTGTTCAGTCCAGGTGGTTGGGGATTTCTGGAAGGTCGCTGGATCAGAGTAAAAGAAAACGGCGGGAAGTTCTGGGGACGCTGGGTAAATAACCTGGGTCTCCGGGGCGGTTTTCTGAAAGGTATCTGGGGCATCAACCAAGATGGAAATAAAGTATTCCATGGTAAACTGGTCGATAAAGATCACAAATTTGCAGGGTTGATCAGCGGCGTATGGGAATACACTGATCCTGAAAGTGGAATTGGCGTCTTTCGCGGACGATGGGTGAATGCAAGCCTTACAAAAGTCGGAACAGTGGATGGTAAATTCAATACCGGCGAACAAGGCGACCGAAAAGGCCTCTTTAGAGGACGTTGGGAACGAAGAAATTAATAAAAATAGTCTCCTTACTTCAAACAGGGTTCGATCGTGTCGGACCCTGTTTTTTTTGTCCTAAATTGTTAACCAATATGTCCATTTTATCATAAAAATATTTCCTAAAATTCTAAAAGAAAAATTAAATATCTGCATAAATTGAATGTGCATTTACCTGGTTCATTTTTGGTTTGATTGGTTCATAACGCGCGCTTAAAACTGTTGTCGCTATAAACAGCTAAATCCAAATACTATTCATGAAATCCTCTCCTGTCTCTAATGTCGGTCTGTCGATAATTGCAAATTAACCTGAAATATTTATAAATAATTACCGCAGTGACGCTAATATCCAAGAAATAAAAACTTAATTCTACGAGTGAAAAAAACTGAGTTTTAAAAACAGGTTTGTTTAAAAAATTCGAAGATTTATTTTCTCCGGGCAAAAACACCAAAAATTCTATTTTGAATCCATATCTAAAAGACAAAGAATTTTATACAACAACGATTATAAAGACATATATTTAGTGGAGCGAGCTTCTTGTCATACAATTTATGCTGAGCATATCGAAGGTCTTGTCAGGTTGATAAAAACAGACAACTGCTATTTAGAATAATGCCGTGCGTCCTGGCGTTTTTGCGGTTTGTAAATTATTGCGGTTTAGTAAAAGAAAGGTAGCTTATTGAGTCTAAAAGATTTAAAACAGAGAATAAGAATTCCCTCTGCAATTACGAAAGAGCCCCCAATGTCAGTGCAATTGCAGAGGGTGTTAGATAAATTCTATCGTCGTCTGTTACTGTTTTTTATTGCATGAGTCATTGCGCCGAATTGATAAGTTTGAATGTTAATGTTGGGATCATTCGAGATGACAAACCAGTTAATGAATCCTCCGCTTTCCCGTGTGTACAGATTTAAGGTATTTTTCCCGGGTCTTACCACGAACATGTGCTGTCGATCCCGTTTTTGATGATAAACCCAGGCACGAGACCAACCGTCATATTTTGAATTGACATTATCCCATAAACATGGATCAAATCCATTAACAGATACCCAGAAAGAGTCATTACTGCGGGAGCTGTTTACATCGACTTCAGCAAATACATATACAAACTCAACATCTTCGGGTACAGTGAATTCATAATCAAGGCGATTTAATACATCCGGTTGGGCTAATGAATTTTTCATTGCCTGGATGCCCAGGGATCCATCATTTGTCTGGATTTTCCAGGCGTCATTTGGTAATGAGTGAGTTTGTTCTGCTTCCACTTCATGTACAAATTTACCCGGGACCATTTTCAGACGTACTGGCAAAGCGGCCTGTTTATTGGCCGTTTTTACATCCGAAATAATGATTTCTTCATAATATTCACCAAAAGTTAAATTTGAAGTATTGAACATTAAAGTTAACATATCAACATTCATTCCGGATAATTCACTAAAATCAAGCCATTTTTGATTAAATCGCTTTTTCGCCTTCCAGTCCAGAGAACCGTAACCGGAATTATTGATACGAATGCGTTGAGGCGTTGGATGCGCTGCGCCAATTTCTTGTTCAATGACCACTTCAGCAACATCTGCTTTGATAATCGGAGAAGAATTATTAACAAGGATAGACCAGGTTCCTTCATAACTTTTCTGGGATGTTGCAAATGCAAAATGTCCGTTATAAATACCATCAGGAAGGCCTGAAGGGATATACGAAAATGTTAAAACAGCTTCCTCGCCGTCATGTAATTCGCCAGATGAAGGACGAATCGTTATCAGCACTTCATTATCCGGATAACAACTCGCCTGCCATTTTACCGGTTTACCGCCGTATGCTTTTATTGTTACACTTCGAATTGTAATATCTGGATTGAAATTCAGGTTTCTTTGCTGTATTTCAAGGGATCCGTTTTGATGATCAAAAGGGAACGCGCCCATATCTGCCCGGCTGCCATCCGGATCGGCTCCAAAATTGGGATGCCCGGAGTTTATGCAGATTGAATTTTCACGCAATCGAAAATCGCCGCTATCTTCATCGATAAATCCTGGTTTGCCAGCAGAAACATCGCCAAAGAGATTTCCTTCTCCATAATCGTACGGCTTATATTTTCCCTCCAGATTCCAGCATTTACCGACATAAGAATAATTTGTTGATTTACGGGCTTCGGCCCAGACGTCATTTTGTTTTTGACGAACATTGTCAGTAATAATATTGTTGTAAAAATTTCCGTAAATAATTTCCCGATACGGTCCTAATAAATCCTGAATTTCCAGTCCGAATCCTTTGTTGCCGACAATGGTATTATTGCGTATTGTTGCGGCGGAGCCTCTTAACTCTATCGCTGCCGCACAGTAATTCGAAAAATTATCAATAAGAACATTGTATTCAATTAAAGGAGAGGCATTTGCCACTTTTCGGCGACGATCAAAACCTTCGATAAAAATAGCACCAGCCCAGGAGTCGACGTTCTTGCGAATAAGATTGTTGCGTATTTTAATGTCAGCATCATAGGTTAATATGGCCGCTCCTTTCCCTTCGCCGGAATTCCAGTCTCGACCGTTTTGAATAACGAAACCGTCTATCACTGTTTTGTGCAGGCACTCAAAACAGCGCCCTCTTCGTCCTGCATCAATAATAGTTGGAAATACCCATGGATTTGTACGTTCTTCCCGCACTGTCTCGTTCCCGGTAAATCCTCCGTATAATTGAACGCCGGTTGGGACGAGAATATTGTATTCATAATATGTCCCCTGTGCAACCCAGATTTCTGTGGTGCGGTTTCTGCGGTATCTATGAACATTTGCGATAGCATCTTTTACCGTTATAAACGCATCTTCCCACGAACTACCATTGTTTAAGCCGGTGGCTGCAGAATTGACAAATATGTGATCTTCCCGGGTCGCGGGCATTTCGATTATCGCGCTAATTTTATAATCATTATTCTCTGATCGAATAACGATGTTTTCCGTATGGATGCCGGCTGGTAGTCCCTTTCGGGTTATTATAACATTTAAATAATAGCTTTCGCCAATTTCAATGTTTCCGGAAGACGGATATACTCGTTCTATATGGGGTGGAAGAGCAGAATTGTCAACGCGCCATGTTAGTTTACTGCCGCCATCGTTGCGAATGAGGCACGTGAGGTTTAGCCTGTCCGTACCAAATTCGAGTGTCGGATTTACAATGTTTAACCTGGAAACACCAGGGACAACCACAGAAATGGGGATTTTCTGTTCAAATTCGGACGCCACAATTCGTAACGTGTCTCGGGTTAATCCTCCCCGAATTTTGCTACGATCGACGTCGATAGGGATTGATATAAAACTGTTTGCTTTAATTTTTCCGGTTCGCGGGTTTGGTAGGCGCAGCCATGCGGGAAAAGTAATGTTGTCAAATCTCCACATCGCCGGTATTGTGCCAATGTTGCTTATTTTTAACAACTGTGATTGTTGATTAATCCCAAAATCAAGGATTTTTGGCTCCACCTCCAAAATAGTTGGTTGCTCAACCATCTGGATAATTTCGATACCAGATAATTTTGTATCATCCTTCTTGTTAATAATCTCAATATCAATGCATTTATCTGTGATCGGTTTTCCTAAATCTCGTGTATTATAGACAAGAGCCAACGCGACATTTTTACCAACCCGATCATAGATATCCAAATTTTTCTCGACAACAACATCTTCGATTTTTACCTCCATGATCCGTTTGTTCCTTCGCTCATGATAGATTTCAGCAAAGTGCAGAATAATTTCAAAATGACCGTTTGGCACATCCGCCCGGTAACCGTAAAGTTTGTATCTTTCGGATTGATAAATTTCCGGAATCGAAGTCCCTAAAATCGCCTCACGAGTGGCATAAGTCCCGCTGATTCCCATATATCCGTATCCCGATCGATAGATGTGATCTTTTAGCCATTCATTACCCCGGGTATCGACTATGCGCTCGCCCCCGACATTTATGCGTAATTCAAATGGTTTGCCGGCTGAAAACAAATTTTGTGTGAAAATAATGCCCAGGCAGATCATCGAGAAAATTATGATCACCAGCGTTGCAAGAACTTTTTCCTGTCTCATAACCGCCAATCTCCGTTTCTTTTTGATTGTCTTTATTTCAATTATATATACCGACACTTTAGCGCAATTGGGAAAATACTGCGTAAAATTTATTAAAATGTAAAATTTTGAGAGATGGCTGGTAATCATAAAATATGAAGCTGATCGGAATCAGGCAGGAACGGCGAACCGTCGCGGAATAGACATTTCCGCTACTTGTTTATCGATATAAATTATGTGGCATTTTTTTGCAATTCTTTTTCTGATATCAATACGACCAACACACCAATTATAATGACAAATCCCCCGACTGCCTGCATCAGTGATAATTTTTCCTGCAGAATGAACACAGCCAGGATCGACGCCCCGATTGGTTCCGCCAGAATGATGACCGAAACAGTGGTTGCTGAGAAAAATTTTAAAGACCAGTTGATAACCGTATGTCCGATGATTTGAGGGATGAGCGCAATCGCAAAAAATAGCAGATACGTTTCGGAGCTATAACCCGTAAGGGATGCTCCGCTGAACAGACCTAACAGCAGCAGCAGCATAAGCGCTGCCATAGAATAAACAACAGTCACATAACGCAATGTATCTGCGGAACGGCGAAGTTGGCGTCCTGCGACCATATATCCGGCTGCACCCGCCGCGCCGGCAATTGCAAGTAAATTCCCGATCATGGATGATTGATCGAGGTTGAAATCATGAACACTAATGATAATGCTTCCGCTGAGTGTTATCAAAACACCGAACATCATTAATCGGGTGGGTTTCTCTTTTAGAAATAAATAACTACCAAGCGCGACAAAAACCGGTGCGCTTTGCACAAGCACCGCAGAGCTGGCAACGGAAGTGTATTTAAGGGATGAAATCCAGGTCGCGAAATGGATTGTCAGGAAGATGCCGGAAATTGCAGCTACTCGCCATTGTGATTTTGAAAATACCGGGAAAAATGTTCCGGTTTTATATTTGGAAAAGCTGAGATAAAAAACTGAGGCGATAGATAACCGGTAAACCGCAATGACCAGCGCCGGAGCGTTACATAATTTAATGAAAATAGAAGCAAACGAGACGGAGATGAGTCCGATGACGATGATAAGATATTGTTTAATTGAAATGTTCATATTTGAATTCTGAGAGTCCAGTTATTCTGTTGATTTTAGCGCTCGCAAACCATTTGTGACGACGATTAAGCTGGCGCCCATGTCTGCAAAAACAGCCATCCACAGCGTCGCCAATCCGGGGATTGCCAGCGCTACAAATATTGCTTTGAGAAACAACGCAATAAAAATATTTTGTTTGATAATTGCCGCAGTGCGGCTGCTGAGACGCTTTAAAAGAGGGAGCCTGCTAAGATCATCTTTCATGAGCGCAATATCAGCGGTTTCCAGAGCGGTATCGGTCCCGGAATAACCCATGGAAATGCCAATTGTAGCTGTTGCCAGCGCGGGCGCGTCATTAATTCCATCCCCGACCATCGCAATATGTCCGTACTTATCCCGCAGTTCCATGATGACAGCCGCCTTGTCGCCGGGTAGCAGTCCGGCGCGAAATTCATCAATTTCTATGGCGCTGGCTATCGCTTCGGCGGTTTTCTCATTATCTCCGGTAAGCATCAGGATTTTTTTTATGCCAGAACGATGCAGATTTTTGATCGCCTGTTTTGCATTTGCCCGCACCGCATCAGCAAGGGTGATTATTCCCAGCAGTGATTTACTATTGCCGACGATAACCGTGGTGAGCTGCTGCTGTTCTAATTCTACCAGAAGATCATGCACATCGTCCTGACACCAGTTATTCTCATCGAAAAAACGATGATTTCCGACGTAAAATTTTTCACCACCAATTTCACCGCGTATGCCCTGTCCCGGCATGGCTTCGAAATTATCCACTGACAATAGAGCTACATCCTGATTTTTTGCAAACTCCACGATCGCATCGGCAATCGGATGCTCGGAGTAATTTTCCAGCGAAGCTGAGATTTGGATTAATTTTTCTTCCGAAGTATAATTTACCGGAATTAACTGCTGGACGGCTGGTTTGCCTAAAGTTAATGTGCCGGTTTTATCGAATGCCAGCGCTTTTAAGGTGGAGAAATTTTCCAGATACGCTCCTCCTTTTACCAGAATACCGTTTCGAGCGGCGTTGGTTAATGCACTGACAATCGTCACCGGCGTAGAAATTACCAGTGCGCAGGGACAAGAGATCACAAGAAGGACAAGCGAGCGATATAGCCATTCCCTGAATATGCCGCCTAAAAACAGCGCTGGAACAATTGCCATTAAAAGAGCCAGTGAAACAACTGCTGGTGTATAATAATAGGCAAATTTTTCCACAAAGGATTGCGTTGGCGCTTTTTTTGCTTGCGCCTCTTCAACAAGATGAATAATTTTCGCAATAGTAGAATCTGAATATTCCCGAGTTACCCGAATCTCGAGTGTTCCTTTTTGATTTATTGTGCCGGCGAAAACCTCGGAATCCGACGCTTTCTTGATGAGATCGCTTTCGCCGGTAATAGATGATTGATTTACGTAAGATGTTCCGGTTGTGACGATTCCGTCCATCGGAATGCGGTCGCCAGGCTTAATGACGAGCGTGTCACCGATTTTTACCTCCTGAACCGGCAGCTCAACCGATGCGTCTCCGGATTTTACCCAAGCCGTGTTTGGCGCCAATTCCATGAGTGATTCAATGGAGCGCCGGGCACGTTGCACAGAATAGGATTCCAGTAACTGTGCCAGCGTAAACAGAAAAACGACCATTGCCGCTTCAGACCATTCACCGATAAACAGCGCGCCGATTACCGCGAGACTCATCAAAAAGTTCATGCCTAAACGCAAGTTACGTGCCTCGACCAATCCTTTCGGAAAAATATAAATACCGCCGCTGATCACGGCCACCAGAAAAAAAGGTAGAATGACCGTGTTTTGAAAATTTGTCAGATTCAAGATCATTCCACTGATGGCAAATACGCCGGAGAGAATGGTCAGTATCAATAATTTGTATTTTCGCCACAAAGAAAACCTGGTCAGTATTTGGGATTTGTTTTCAGAACGCGCGTCGAAACCGATTCGTTTTAGAGCGCTAATGATCTTGTTTTCAGGAATGGTGTGACGCACTGTCAATTTGTTGGCGATTAAATTAAAAGATATGTCCTGAATCCCCTGTAATCGCATCAATTCTTTTTCAATTGGACGCGATTCGTCGGCACAATCCATTCCCGTTATGATGAATGCTGTTTCTTGTACATGCTCTGGCTGCACAACCGAATACCCGGATTTCTCCACTATTTTCCTGACATCCTGAAAATTGCTTTGTCCATCGTTAATTTCAAACCGAAGCTTTTTATTGATAAGATGAATTTTTACCCGTTCAATTCCAGGCAAACTCTGTATATCCTGCTCCAGATGAAGGGCGCAATCCGCGCAATCCAAACCGTCTATCTGAACATTGTATTTCATATTTTATTCCTTTGCATGATTTACCGCTTCCCTGACCAGATTTTCAATGTGCGCATCGTCCAGAGAATAATATGCCATTTTTCCTGCTTTTCGATATTTCACAATGCGCATCCCTTTTAACAGCCGCAACTGATGCGAAATTGCGGACACCGAAACACCGATTAATGTCGCCAGATCACACACACATAATTCACCGACTGTCAGCGCGAGCACAATCTTTAAGCGAGTCGGATCTCCTAATACATTGAATGTTTCCGCCATCTCGATAATGTCGTGCTCCGGTGGTAGGGTCGCTGAAGTTTTAGCGACTTTTGCAATATCAACTGAAGTTGTTTTGCAGATTCCAGTTTTTGATTTCATTTTAATACAAATATTTGAGTAATTGTTCAAGTGAAATATATAAAAATGAAATTTAATAATCAAGTAAAATTATTAGAGTTGAAAATAGTGGGTGGGATTGCTTAACCTGAGTTATTAAAAAACGGTGCCACCGAGAACCCGAGGCCACAGCAAAACAAAACCGTTGGCGCGAAATAATCATCAAAATCCGATAGCAATAGCAAATAATGTATCTTTTTATAATTTTCTAAAAATCAGTGCGCTCTGAGCCTCTTTTGATATCGTTTTCACTAACCCGGACTTTTTCGTATAACAAAAAATTGCCTCGCTTGCCCACTTGCATAATGAGCTGCATCTTTTTCAAACAATAAGTAATTCGCCTGGCTTTATATCGGGGACAACCGATTTTTTCAGCCAAATCTTTGGTTGAAAACGGATGTTCGAGATGCTCTGGTAAAAATATTAAAAAATCCGCTTTGTTATTGAAACGAGTTTCACTAACCACCTCAAGCAATTTTCTGTCAATAATGCTTGTGCCCTTGCGACGCCAGCTTCCCTTGCCATCATCACAACGAATTTCTTCCTCGCGGATCATCAACACGATCAGACTAAAATTATCAATTTCAACTAAATCCGGGATTCGAACCAGCTCATCAAAAATGTCGATTGTGCGCCCTTTTTTTGGTGATTTCCGGCGGCTTTTCACACGGCTATCTTTTTTATCAATCTTAATAATCCATTTTTCCAAAGAAATCGGATACACCAAATTTAGCCGATGTTCTTTTACGAGTGTTCTTAATTTTTTTCGAATCGCTGAAAAATTTCTGGTTTGAATTTCAAACAGCTCATCCCCACGCACAACATCAATCAGAAAACCGTCCACATTGATTTCGAATGTGTCGTTTGGTTGGGAAATCCACTCTTTGAGCGCTGCATGAAGGGAGCCTTCATTCTGTTCGCCGATTCTGAATCCCGAATCGTTTATTTTATTTCGATTTTTCACTGTTCAATTAAATGCATGATTTCGAGAAAGGTTTCTTGCGAAAAACAAACTTTGAAAAGAGTAACGATTATGGTTTAATTCCGACGCCTTTAAACCATGTATAAAAAAACGTACCTTCCGGTGGTCGGGCTGTGTTTTCCATGTCTTTCAGCCCTTTGTTCCAGGTAGACGTGCTTACAATTGCAGAATTGAGAACTTGTACTTTGGCAGAGTTAATCATGGGAATGATAATTTTGTTCAACACGCCATCAGCCAATTTCAGATCTGAAGCATCGGTATACACCCAGCGCGGTTCCACAGTTTGAATATTGAAATCAGCCGCTTGTAGTAACGGATACAGCTTGCGCCCGATCAATGGATCGTGCCCCAGTGCTTGTTGAGCAACGATCAGCGAATTCCAGACATCGAGAGACTCACGTGTTTCCGGATGCCAGAAACATGAGCCGTGGTCACCTTCTATCAATGTAATTGAGCCGCCAGGTTTCAGGATGCGCTTAAATTCAGTTAATGCATACACTGGATCGTCTAAATGTTCCAACACAAAGCAAACGAACACATGGTCGAATGATGCATCATGAAAGTTAGTATTCAGAATATCAGCTTGTATGAAAGTAACATTGGTAACATTAAGTGCTTGAAGATAGGCGTTGGCTTTGCGGAGCGATTCCATGCAAATATCAATGGACGTGATTCGTGAATCTGGATTTTTTTTAGCCAGCAAATATGATTGAGCGCCAACTCCACAACCAGCTTCAAGCACATGGCTGCCAGCCGGGTAGTTTGTTCCGCGATGTAATAATCGTTCCAGAATAAATGATTGTTCTGTCAAGCGTTGCGTTTCTCTGACCGAGTAGCCATGTACATAACTCATTGAAATTCCTTTCTCAGTCAGAATTTATATCCGCGTGCGCTGTCAACAATTGCACAGGAAAACGAACGAATCTGATTTGATGATACCGGGGTTTCCCGTTATCAGCATGTTCATAAAGCAAACCGATCTGGCCGTCCGGGAGTCGTGTCAGGCACGAATAGGCAGCGAATCCTTTGTAAATAACTAATTTCTCAGACCATGAATTTCCATTGTCGCGACTACCTCTTACGGTCATCCTTTTTCGATTTTCTTTTACGGCAGGATTTGAAAACAGGATCAGATTATTCCCATTATAATCACCATATCGTAAAATACTGGCCTGGCAACGGGATTCGACCAGGGTTGTATCGTGCCAGATTTTTAACCAGGTTTCGCCGCCATCCGTACTTTTTGAAACTGCGCGGCAGCCTTTATTATTATATGAGCGCATATTCATCATTAACGTTCCGTCGGATAGTTCTACGATTTGGCTTTCATTGCAGCCCGGACGAATGGGTTGGCTTTTTCGCCACGTTTTGCCGTAATCATCGCTAATCAACGCATGCGCTCCGTGGCCGAAGGGGCCATCGGCAATAGTGCCATCGGGATCATCATAACTATGGTTGGCAGGAATTATCAGTCTGTTCGAGTATTTACCCTGTGTGAGTTGAATTCCGATTCCGGGACCAGTTGCATACCATCCCCATGAGGCGTCTTTGCATGTTTCTGTCACCTCAACCGGTTCTGACCATGTCAATCCATCATCGTCGGAGAAACAGAGAAATACACGTCGCGTGTCTTTGCTTTCTTTGCGGATGATTTGGGATTCGACATCTTCGCCCAGATTCCAGGTCATGAACAGCCAGATGCGCCCGCTTTGTTGATCCACTACCGGGCAGGGATTTCCGCAAGTATTTTTCCCATGGTCCCAAACTATTTGCTGCCGACTCCATGTTGTGCCGTTATCTGTTGATCGTTTAATCAACAAATCGATATCACCTGAATCTCCGCCTTCCCGACCTTCGCAGAACGCCAGCAGTGTGCCTGCTGTGGTTACAATTAATGACGGGATTCTGTACCCATTGTAATTATCCTGACCCTGCTGCCATAATACGGTTTTATACATGCTATCAATTTGGTAACAATTCATCGTAAATAATATCAGGATGACCAAGAAAAAAGGGATTCGGATATCATGTATAGTATTCATAGCATTATCTCCTAAAAAATATTAAAAAGGTAACTATTTTGCATACAAAAATTTTTTAGCTTTTGACTCATTTCCAATTTTAAGCGAATAGAAATAAACACCGCTGGTCACATTTTTTGGCGCCCATCGTACAAAATATTTATTGGGATACAAATATTGAGCAACAAGTTGTTCTACCTGACGGCCTGTAATGTCGTATATTTCAAGTGTAACAAATTGTGGTGAATATAAAATAAATTCAATGGTTGTGGCACGGTTAAACGGGTTGGGATAGTTTTGGGCTAATGAGACGATATTAGACAATATGGAATCTTCTCCGCTACCAGACAATGGCGGTACGCTGGACAGTTTAAGCGTACTGATTCCTGACAAGGAGCAAATCCATGCGAAATAATCAGTTACATAAATATCTGCGGATTCATTTTTATAAATGTCTTTAAAAGTATCCAGCGACATAACCACTTCTTTAGTGAGGAGGTTAAAAACGTTAATCCCTTGCGGTACAATCGCCCAAATCAGATATGGATTGTTCTGATTCCAAAACATTTTTCCTGTTTTTTGGTTGATAAATTCTGTTAAATTTAATGTTTGTTTAGAAATTTTGGAAATGCATTTCCCGCTTGCCAGCAGATAGGTTCCGAGATCAATGAGGGTTGATATTTCCTGTGTGTAGTCGTTAATCGGGAATTTAAGGAAATCCAAAACCTCCACAGTCTCGCGTTTGATTTTGACGACGCCAGTGTGCAAATCTCCGAACGTGTCTTCGCTTGTAAAAGCAATCCAGATAAATTGATTGTCATGAACCAGACTGGTAATCCGCGAGCAGGTTTGGCTATCTATTTCTTTTGCAAAGTTAATTGAAACAGTATCTGCGGTTTGTTTATGATAACGATATAATCCGCAATGAGTCGCAATCCAAACATAATCCTGATCGATTTCTGTTAAATAAATTGTCGGACTCGCTGGTCGGAATGATTGTTTTAATTGCATCTGCTCCCGATTGTAACATCGGAGTTCACGAGTAGTGCTAATCCACAGAAGTTGGTCATCAATAATTGTTTGCCTGACCTCTGCCGGCATTTTATATTTGGAAGTAAAAAAATTGCTTTTTCCGTCTAACAGGATAAGATAATTTGCTGATCCGACATACGTTTTTTGGCCATCAGAACTGATCCCGCGGCTGAACGTACTTGGCAGAAACGGGGTGCTAATTTCCTCTAACGAAAAAGAGTTTTTGGGGATTTTATAGAACCGGTTTCGACGAACCACGTAAAGGTTCTGTGCATCAGAGGTTATTTCTGCACCCCACCAATCATAAGGGATGATAAGCGAATCAACGACTGTTTTCTGCGGAGAATTTATGCGATAAAGCCGGCCGGAAGTATTGATACAGTAAACAAAATTATCATCAAACGTAACGGAATGACAACTGTTAATCTTCGAGCCGGCCACAGATTCCAATTTATGGCGAGATTTATGAAACGTATAAAATCCCGAGTTGCTTCCGATCCAGATATGATCGTCAACGCTGTTCGCTGTCCTGAATACTCCGACTGGAATGGAATCAGGCACGGAAAATTTTGTGATATCCAGCGTCTGTTTGTGAATTCGATTAATTCCGTTTACAGAGGAGGATATTTCAGGAGTTATTCCGATTTCACGTGATATCGCCCACACATAATTATTATCATCTAAGATTGAACAAATGCTGTTGCCGCTTAATCCGTCCTCAGTCGTCAATTGTTTTATCACTTTCAGAGACGCTTTATCTACCAGAAACAAACCGCTGTCAGTGCCTATCCATAAAATTTTTGCCTGCGGTAAAATAAATGTGGCATATATCGAAGAACCATTGTCTTCAGAATTAAGAAACGGCGTGAACTGCTTTGTTAGAATATCAAACCGGGCTGCTCCGGATCGCAGGCCAACCCATATTGCATGTTCGTCTACTGCCAGGCTGTGGCACGAGCTATGGAGAAGGCCGTTTTTTGATATAAAGGAGTCCCAATAATTGAGATTATTTTTCCCGGTATAACGTATCAATCCACCTTCGCTGGCAATCCAGATGGTACTTTCCCGGTGCTGATCGGCGGAAATGGCATGACCAAACATGGATATAAAGTGTTTCCATTGAAAAGTATCTGTTGCATTCAGACTGCTCTGCGCGATCGACTGGTGAGGTTGGATTATTAAAGAATAGAGAAAGAATAATAAATAAAGAAAAACACTTCTAAAAATCATTTGTTAAAAACATCAAAAAAAATTGTAGAAAATTAAACTAATTTTTACAAAATAAAAATTATTGATATAAAACGCAAGCAAAATTTACTGTGAGATGGATTTGGTCGCTTTTTTTCGCTTATATTAAAGTAGTTTTACAAGAATATTAAAAAATCAGGAATATTTTATAGTTAAGTCCCTTATCCTGCATTATTCACAAAACGTGCCACAAAAGCACAGGGGTCACAGAGAAAAAACAACGTGTGTGCGCATTACTTTTCAAATTGAATTAAGAAAAATTCGAGTTATTATTGTTTGCGTAACGTTTTAAAAATAAAAACTCTGTGTACTCTGAACCGCTGTGGCTATGAATTTTTCAGGTTACATCATACTGAATCCCATCGCCTTCAGAATTGTTTAACCCTATAATTAATTTATGATCATATCTTTATTAATTTTTTCCGGGAGTTGAAAAGTACAGCCCCCCGTTGTTGCTTAATGCTTTCAGCATAATGATACATCTTTATTTTTGCTATTTGACAATTACCGATTCCCTGCAATTTATGTCTACAAAAAAGAAACCCGATGTAACCTTTCGCATCTAATTGATTATCAAATAAAGGAAATATGTATCCATTCAATAATTGATGGTGTGCATCAAAGCTTTCGGATTCTCTT
>CAZCJL010000106.1:0-25186 GCA_964498785.1 uncultured Cytophagia bacterium
CGACAATAAGATACGAATTTTTTGAGTACAGGTCAAATGAACTAATAGGTAATTTATAGACCCTTCAATAATTCCGCCGCTTATTGTTTGGGATAAATATCCAAGTTTTTCTAACAAAAATGCAAGAGATTAATCTGAAATATTGCTTAATTTATGAACGGCGTGATCGATGATGGATATCTCAAGCCCTTTTTACAGGCAATAAGTTATTCTCATGATTTTCTCGGCAACAACAAATTAAACCAAATTAGCCGGTTCTAATCTCAACAAAAGGACGATCTATTCGGTGTGCTGGATTGGCGATGATTATTTAGTCGAACACTGGATTGAATGTTAAACTTCCAAATACCAAAATTATTACACTTACGCTTTATTTATTATTGTTGTAGGAGATTCACAATGAACGATATTAGCACATTTACCATGCAATTTTGGGACTATTTAGCTTTCGGTTTGTACTTTATGCTTTTAAGTGTAATTGGATTTTGGGCGGGACGAAAAGAGAAGGAAAATTCATCAGAATATTTTCTTGCCGGACGTACCCTACCCTGGTACGTGGTTGGCAGCTCATTTATTGCCGCAAATATCAGCAGCGAACATTTCATCGCTATGATTGGCGCAGCCTTTGTATATGGCATCTGTTTGGCCACTCCGGAATGGAGCAGTCTGATCGCCTTTTCATTTTTAATTTGGATTTTTATCCCGTTTCTATTGACATCCAGGGTTTTTACCACTCCCGAGTTTCTTGAAAAACGATTTAATTCGGCAATCCGCCAATTTTTTGCAATAGTAACTATCATCGCTAACATTGTCGCATTTCTTGCTGCTGTCTTGTATGGTGGCGGATTAGCTATTCACAAATTATTTGGCTGGAACATCTGGTTTTCAATTATCATACTTGGTGTTGTAGCTGGTATCTGGGCGATATATGGTGGGTTAAAATCTGTTGCGTGGATGGATTTGTTGACAATCATCATTATGGTGGCTGGCGGTTTAATGGTAACTATGCTTGGATTTTATGTGCTATCCGGAGAATCACATAGTTTGATCGAGGGATTTAAGGTGATGATCGAGCGCAATCAAGGAAAGACAGGCGTTTGGGCAGAGGCGATTGGTCGGAATATACAGTATATGGTAAAAGGCGACAGTTATAACCGGCTTTCTGTAATCCAGCCAATTACCCATCAAGTAATACCCTGGTCGCATTGGTTGCTGAGTTTTTTTTATGTCGGACTCTGGTACACTGTTATCAATCAATTTATGGTGCAGCGTGTATTGGGCGCTAAAAATATTTATCATGCACGCATGGGAATTATATTTGCCGGCTATCTCAAACTATTACTGCCGTTTATTGTAGTCGTGCCGGGACTGATCATGTTTGCCATGAAGCCAGAAATTATGATGATGGATTGGAGTAAGATTCGGCCCGCTGCAGATACGAGTTATGTGGTTATGCTGCAAATGCTGGTGCCCATTGGCCTACGGGGACTTTTTCTCGCAGCGTTGTTTGGCGCCATTCAGTCCACAGTAAGCTCTGTCTTGAATGCGACGGCTACAATTTTTACGATTGATTTTTACAAACGTCTCTTCAAAAATGATGCTTCAGATAAAAGCATGGTTAGAGTCGGCGTAATTTCTTCAACTGCCTTTTTAATTGTCTCAATTATCCTGGCAGGCTTTATCGCCAGGTTGCAAGGCAGTTTGTTTGTGTACATTCAAACACTCACCAATTTCTTCGCACCACCTTTTTCTGCTGTCTTTTTGTTGGGATCCCTTTGGCGGCGCATCAATGGCAAAGGTGCAACTGCTGCAATTTTTTCCGGATTTGCATTAGGTATTTTTATCAAAATATATATTGAAAGTTTTGCTCACCCCGCCTGGATCGAACCATACGCCAATCAGGGTGTCATTATGTGGGCATTTTCTATGATCGTGTGTACAGTAGTCAGTTTATTGACCGAACCGCCGCGTCCTGATCAAGTAACCGATGATCTAACGTTCAATTGGAAAAAAATGAATATTGGCGGCGGGCTCGGTGAGAAATGGTACAAAAACGTCACTTTTTGGTGGGCGATTAGTATGGTGCTGATGTTTTTATTTATCTTTATATTTGGTGTTATTTTGTGAGTTCAAGAATAAGCGCAACTGTTAATATGAAATCTTAAAGAGAGAAGAGGATTTTCGATAAGTATTGTTTCAAATATGCAAAAATCTAATTCTCTTTACCCTGAGCACTTCGAGTTCGCTCAGCATGACAACTTATAGTAAATATCACTATTAATACAGCCCATTAGAAGGGTGTTAAAGTAAAAAGGGGCTGTCCTTCTTGGAACAGCCCCTTTTTTATTGCCCACAAAGTGCGTGGTCTAAAAGGAGATCCCGAATGGTCGCATTCCCGTGAACTTAAGCCAGTAGCTTTTTGTAATTGCTTAATTTATATGTCGTCCCTGGTAACTATTCACAAGATTCACTTTCCTGATTAACTTAACAAACAACTGCTGAAACATAAAAAGGAAAACAAATGATAAATGAATATAAACACGTTTTTGGAAATAATTTCGTTATTGTAGATACAGCAAACGGGCGCCTCAATTTTTATAATCAAAAAAAAGAACTCTATTATAGTTTTAAAATAGATCCTTGTATAGAGTATGAACAAGACAACGGCCAAAAAGGCATATTGGATATACTCAATCGCTCGGGAAGCGCCTATATCTTTAAAAGTGAAGACAAAGTGCTGGCAAAAGAGATCCACCTCGAAATAATGGAAAACCATATTGATTATTGGGTAGAAGCTGAAGTATTAGCCGGGGAGATGGCTATAAATAGAGTGCATTATGGTCAGGAAACTTTGGATCAGGCTTCTGCATCAACGCATAAATTCGAAGAATTTTTCATCATGTGTCCTGATCGCTATGGCACCCGTATACCTAAGACAGCCCAGGTTGGCTTTAAACTGGGTATACCCTCTTTCCAATTTACTAAAGATAATAATTTTCCCCACGAAGGCGGGCGTACAATTATTTCCCCTTATGTTACAGCACTAAAAACAAATGACCATTGGCTGGGTATTGGCACTATGGAAATCCCTGATAGTCAATGGGGCCTGAATATGACTTTTGAAAATGGCAGGGCAGTCACTGATTTCTACTATGGCGGAAGTTTAAAGATCAAATCCAGTTACACTTTTCCCAAAATTAGCTTTTTTGAAGGTTCGGATAAACTAAGCGCCTGTAAAAGTTACATACGCCGACTTTATGACAGTGGATTAGCCACACACAACCAGAATTGGGATGCCTCCTGGGCTGGTCCGATCTATTGTTTCTTTTCAGATCAGATGTACGAGTATCAGACAGACCGCACGACGCCTGATATGGAAGGTGAAATGACCATGACAGAAAATTACTGCAATGAGAACTTCCTGAAAACCTGCCTCGATTTTTTAATAGAAAAATCGATCAATTATAAAATCATCATTATGGACTATGGCTGGTTTGTCAATAATGGGGACTGGACCCCAAACACCAGGCGGTTCAAAGATTTTAAAGCAACAATTAAGAAGTTGCAGTCCATGAGTAAAAAAGTACTTGTCTGGTACTCGCCATATTTCCTGGCAGAGAACACACCTACCTACCATAACAATCCCGACATTGTAGTCAATAAAAAAGATGGCAGCAAATTTTTTATCATGCGTTTTCGTACTGAAAAATATTATCAGTCTGATTATACCCATCCTGAAATGCGAAAAGCAGCGCTTAAAGATATTCAATACCTGCTTTCCTCTGCAGGTCTGGACGCTGATGGAATTAAAGTGGACTGTACCCACCAGCCACCACTCATTGATAATGTTTTCTACGATCCTTCCTGGGGCCTGGGTGAAAGGTTCCATTATAAGGCTTCCAAATTTATCTATGATCAAGCTAAGAAGATCAAACCTAATTGCTGTATCAATGCAACTGCCGGTAATCCTTTCTTTAATAATACGTATGACATACACCGCATCCATGACGCGCTGGAATACAACGTCGATGCTTACGAAGAGCGTGCCTGGGCTGCCTGGTTTTGTGAAGCCGGTATTTGCGATCTGGATGACTGGCCCAGCTATGACCTTTATACAGTACGCTCCAACTTGCGTAAAATTGCTTATGGAGTCCCTTCCATATATGCAGCGCGCAAACGTGGAGGTGAACGAAAAACACGCTGCAGTTTTGGCTATGCCAAGACTGTTACTGAGCAAGAATTAGAGCTGATATCTACATTACTAAATATTTATGATCAGGCACCTATTGATTACAATCAAAAGATCCATATTGATCCTTTCTGCAAAATTTTCTGGCGTAAACACACAACTGGGAAGCTTAAGGATTTTTATGCTGCCACGACATTGTGCGGTAATCAGGCCGCAGTCGTATATAACGAAGAAGGGGCAAAAATCGCATGCATCGCGGAAGAAGCAGTCACTGTTCCCGTACCGCCGAAAGCGAAAGCGCTGGAGCTTCTTGCAATAAAAAGAGATGGCACTTCTGCAAAAATCGATTTTGAAACACTGGAGAATGAAATCATATTTGAAGCGAAAAGATGTGTTGGTGATCTTAAACATTATCAGCTAAATTATACTATTCAAGCTACAGATTAAAGGATCTTTATAATGGCAATAATCCAATCACAAGAACAGGACTTTCAGGTCAATGCTGAAACATATCATTTTTCTTTCACTGCAATGAAGTTGCAAGGGGATTTAATATATAAAACAGGAAATTCCAACCCGGTTACTTTTTTATTTATACCTGAGATAAATGAAATTAAGGCGGATAATTTTGAAGTTACATGCAAGACAATCAATGATCAAAGTGCCGTCTATATAATAAGCACTGACAGAGCTGAAGTTTACCTTAATTTATATTTTGATAATACATATTTCACCTATAATTTTACCGTGAACAAATCAGAGGCGATCGAAAAGTTTAGCTATCAGGCTATTAAGGGGGCTTTTTTCCAGGTTCATAATTTTACCCCGGATATTTATGCCTATGATATTCCCTACCGTATTAAAAGTCCCATAGCTATCAGTTCCAGAAAAAAGGTGCTCTCGAGTTTCTTTCAAATTGATGAAGGCAATTATATGATGCCGCCTTACCTTACTGCTCTTTATGATAAAGAGCATTTCCTGGGTTTAGGACTTCTGGATATCCCGGAAGCTGTTCATCCTTTTAATGCTTTGATCGGCGCTGATGAGTTTTCTATAAGTTTCGATTATGGCGATCACCCCATAGCTCAGGGTTATGACACACCTGTCTTCTGGGTGGGTGTTGCAAGTTCAAGGCAGGAAGTTCTTTCTATTTACAGGAAAGCAGTAGATAGAAAACAGAGCCCAGTCCAAAGTAAGGAGTTCAAGGAAACTGAATGGTGGCTGGAACCTATTTTCACGACCTGGGGAGATCAGGTATACACCAAACATATAAATGATGGCAATTTCCATCTCGAATCAGGGAGTGATAAATACCTGAACGCTGAGTTAGTTGAGAATGCGTTAAGTTTTCTAAAGGAAAAAAAGATAAATCCAAAGACAATCGTTCTGGATGAGGGCTGGTCTCCCGGCCTGGGTCACTGGGATGCGGATGACAGTAAATGGCAGGGCTGTCTAAAAGAATATATTCAGAAAAAGCATGAAGCAGGTTATAAAATCGTACTTGCCTTTAATCCTTTTCTAGTGAGCAAAGCGCAAAATATCCCTGGTATTTCTGATACTTTTTTTATTAAAGATAACGCGGGTGAATTAAAAACAGTAACCAGCAGCGGAGAGGATTATTATCTTTTTGACTGGTCTAATCAAGAGCTGCGCGACGTGCTTCAAGCAAAAATTAAGTATATGTTTGCGAAAGATGGGCTCAATGCTGATGGTCTTAAAATATCTGAAACCAAACTTTTTCCTGAGTATAATGATCAATATGCAGATCGTGAATATGGCGTTGGCGAAAAGTTTTTGGAAGCTGTTTTTAAGGATATACACAGTTATGTCAAAGAGGCGGATGATCAAGCGCAAATCTTCCTCGCCTGCCTTAATCCGCTGTTTCAAAAATATTTTGATATTGTGCGCCTCGGCAATATTTCTGAAGTCAACCATGATTTATATGTCCACCGGGCGGAAACAGCATCTCATCTCATGCCGGGCAAACCGATTGATATGGATGACTGGGCCTGCTATCAAAAAGTCATTGGCGTCACGACGTATCTGAAAGTTTTATGCGGTATTCCCAATCTTTACAGCAGCAAATACCGTGGCGATGGCAGAAATTTCTATATGGGAGCGATGGGAGGACATCCTGTAGAAACCGGTGATGAGCAGTTTAATGTTTTGGCTTCAGCCGAGGCTTTGTATCAGAAAAGCAAATTGATTCCTCGCAATGAATTAAAAATTGATTTTGATAGTATGACGTTCCAGTCCGGCCCTGCTGATAAGGCGCATCTGCGCACTTACCAGGGAGGAAATGTTCTCACTGTTTACAAAAATAATGAAATTTTTTTTGGATCGCTGCTTGACAGTAATGTAGTTATAGAACTTCCTGATCATTTCCATGTCGCTAAAATCACCCGAATTTTGGATGATGGCAGCACAGAAAAAACAGAGTTTAAACCTTGTTTTACAAATAAAATATTAATCCAGGCAAAATCTTCCAGATATAATCACACACTGTATTATCACATCAAAGGAGCATAAAAAAAAATGGCGAATGAGTTTAAAATAAAAGTAATTTTACATTCGGGAAAAGATGCCTTGTTTGAAAGCATAAAAGCCGGAGACGCGTACCAGAAAGTGATTGACGGCATCAAATTGAGTATTGGGAATCAACATCCTTATGCTGTAGCAGCCACACCTGCCAGTAAAGACGACCCCATAAAGAGCATTGAGTACGATCTTTTTACTGACATGAAAAACTACCACAAAGTAATCATTCCGGAATCAGGCCGCTGGTATATCAACATGATGCAAATGGTTTCTTTCTGGAGTTATAAAAACAATTCTGCCATCGATGACTTTAAAATGCCGCTCTATATCTTTACAGGCCAGGATTTGAAAACTTCTCTGGCTTTTGGCGTCATAGGCCGTAATTATGAAACCAGTTTCAAAATTCTGGAACCCGGCAAGAACCGCGCTCTGATTGTTTACATGCGAAGACTTTCGATGCAGATCAAGCGCGGTACCGATCTCTATCCGATTCCCCAGAGTGTTTCCAGGACCAATAGTGATGGTAGTATTACAGAGCACCTTTTTTACAAGGTGCAGGATCATCCTGATTCACAACCCTGGTTGTTGACGTTGCGCGAATTCGCTGAGCATCAAAAATGTATTTTTAATATTAAAGATTTTACCGTCAAACCTTCCATGTACCCGCTTTGGTGCAGTTGGACAGACTGGTTCAGCGACGATGTAACAGATGAGGTCATTTTAGATAATGTCAAGGCCGGCGTTAAGCTTGGTATTAAAAATTATATAATCGATGATGGTTGGTTCGGACCGGGATTGGATAATGACTTTGACGTCCAGTTAAATATTGGAGACTGGAGACCGGATCCGGCAAAGATTAAAGATATGGGCAAGCTGGTCAAAGACGTCAAAGCAGCCGGCGGAGTACCGCTGATCTGGTGTGCACCACACGCTGTGGCAGACGGCGCTGACTGTTTTGAAGAACGCAAAAAATACCTGATCAAAGGTGATAACGAAGAATTAGCTCTCACAAGTAATAAATTTCACTGCTTATGCTTTATGAATCCCAAAGCCAGAGAGATTATGGCAGATATCTGTACAAGCTTTATTACGGAGTGGGATTTTGATGGTGCCAAGTATGACCTCTTTAACTGCGTACCCCCGCTGGTTCGCTGCACAAATCCTGACCATGACCATGATACGGACTCCATGATGGAAGGATTGGAACTCACTCTGAAACTGATTGAAGAGAGATCAAGAGCTCTGAAAAACGACTATATCGTTGAACTCAAACAAAACTATGGCACACCGTTTCTCTCTCAGTACGGAACGATGACAAGGGCAGGAGATACCCCGTATAATACCGAAGGAAACTATTTACGCACACTTTATGTTCAGGGATACTCACCCTATGCTGTCAATGATTATCAAACCATTACCAGTTATGATTCTCCTGAAGCTGCTGCCTGCATTGTGATCAAAATGTGTTCAGTGGGAATACCCAGCTATAGCATTGATTTTTCGAGACTCACCGAAGAAAACAAGCAGGCAATTAAAACCTACCATGACTGGTATAATGATCATATCGATGATCTGATGAAATACCGTTTACCCCTTGACGGCGAAAACAACGGTTTCAAATTGGAAGGTGAAAGCGAAGACATCTTTTTCCTGGTGAATGATAGTGTTAATCCGGAGATCAGCAGAAACAGCACCATTCTGAATGGCACCTTTAAAGAAAACCTTTTCTTAAAAAGCTTCGATGATAAAATATTGAAAGCAAAATATGAAATATTTGACTGCCAGGGCAAGCCCTGGAAGATTGATGAGCTTACCATCAAGGGATGGACCCGGTTAACGATTTTACCTGGTTCGAGAATCGAAATAACTTTATTCTGAGGATGTTTATGAAACCTGAAATTAAAATTGCAAGAAAGGTGATAGAACTTCTGCCCGATGAATCCTGGTATGGCGGCATTGTACGTCACGGACTGGCCCAGCCCTATGGACACGGCGCTGCTGCTGCAAACCTTATCGGCAATCTCGATGGCAACCAGGGATGTCCTTTTCTGGTCTCCAGCAAAGGCCGGTATGTATGGTGCGAAGAGCCTTTTGCGTTTGAGTTTACCAAAGAAACACTTATTATTAAGGACGCCTATGATGCAGTAATTTTGGGGGAAGGTTACAATGACCTGCGTAGAGCATACCTTGAGGCTTGCAAAAAACATTTTCCAGCTTCAGGTAAAACACCGGATATGTTTAATTTTACAACGCCTCAGTATAATTCCTGGATTGAACTGCAATTTAATCCGAGTCAGGAAAAAGTTCTGAACTATGCCGGGAAAGTGCTGGCGTGTGGACTGGAACCAGGAATTATGATGATTGATAATTACTGGTATAAATGGAACGGCAACTGGACTTTTGATAAGGAAGCTTTTCCGGATCCAAAAGGAATGATTGACGAGCTCCACGCCCAGGGTTTTAAAGTAATTCTGTGGATAAGTCCATTTATCAGCGCTGATTCCAGGACCTTTATGACCTTAAAAAAACGGGATCTGTTAATCAAAGATGAAAAGGGTGAACCGGCTATCCAGAGTTGGTGGGATGGGTATAGCTGCTGTATCGACTTTACGCATCCTGAAGGGTTTAAGTGGCTGCAGGATTCCCTGGATCATTTGGTTGAGAAATATAAAGTTGATGGTTTTAAATTTGACGGGGGTGATCCTTACCGGTATTTATTGACCGATCAAACATACAAACTGGAAACCCCGAATACCCATTGTGAACTTTTTGCAAAAATCGGACTTAAATATAACACAAGTGAATACCGGGCCTGCTGGAAATTAGGCGGCCAACATCTTTTGCAGCGCATCCGGGACAAGGAGCACTCGTTTGACAAAGGCGGTTTAGCTGACATCATTCCTTCAGTTTTAATCCAGGGATTGATTGGTTATCCATACACCTGTCCGGATATGATTGGAGGTGGTGAAGTTAACTCCTTTTTAGAAGATAATTCTGACTTTAGTGAAGAGCTCTACCTACGCTGGATGCAATGTTCCGTCTTCTTCCCAATGATCCAATTTTCTATTCTGCCCAATAATGTGCTGAATTCAGATAATTTACGTCTGGTCATGGACCTGGTACAACTGCGCCAGCAAACTATCCTGCCACTGCTTAAAGAGCTGCTAAAAAATGCGGCTGAAACCGGTGAACCTGTTATCAGGCACATGGCGTATGAATTCCCGGGCGAAAGCCAGGAAAAAGTAATGGATCAGTATATGTTTGGCAGTGATTACCTGGTAGCGCCTGTACTTGAAAAGGGAGCCACTACCCGCTCCGTGATTTTCCCAAACGGAAACTGGCTGGCTGATGATGGTACAACATTAGCAGGCGGGCAAAAACATACAATTGAAGCGCCATTGAATCGCTTACCGTATTTTAAGAAAATGTAGCGTATTTTCATTGACAATAGGGGTAAGGAAATGGAACTGAACTCCTGAACCGTTTACAGGATTGTTTTTCATTTTTAACTCCTTCGCTCCCGGGATGAGTTACTGGCGGAGCTTTGCTATCTCCTAAAGTGTCGGGATACTATCCTTAACAGATAGGTCCCGACCTTTTATAATGGAAATGTGAATCCGAATTCTCTGCTGATTCGCTTTGAAGTCAAATCTATATTCATAAACCCTTCAACAATTCCGCCTCTCATTGTTTAGGATAAATATCCAAGTGTTTGTTACAGAAATACAAGAGATTAATCCCAAAAATTGCTTAATTCATGTACGACGCTATCATCCAAATAATTCACTAAATTTATAAAAGGATTTTCCAACCGGGCTGTTTAGGAAAACAATGAGTGTGCTACATCGATGCCTATTTACATCAAGCGGAATGAAATCAGGCGAGATTCGCATGATGAGAATCTTCCCCGTTTGAGAACGATTGTCGTGTTCGCTGATCGTTTTGGAGTAACCTGTTTGAATAACTTCTTATCGATTCCACCTTTGAGTATGAAATTAACCATAAATTCGGGAGAACTAATCGTGATTAAAATAAAAGAGAAGGACAGTTTATCCGGCATTTTGATAAAACTTATTAAACACAAAAATGCACAGATACTATTTGTTTTTAGCGGAATTCTCTCCGTTGTCTGGATTTCTTTCCGCGTTTTAACCAAGCCCTCACGTGCTTCTTACCCTTGTATTCGTGCTGCATTCCCCATTGCTTCATCTTTTATTTTATATGTGTCGAGCCTGGCTGCTTCATTTTTATCTTACAAATATGCCGGTAAATATGCCAGAAAAGCCAGACATGGCATGGCATTGTTATTCATCTGCGTCGCTCTTATAACCGGTTTTTATGCTTTTCAAACTAACCAGGAACCTGTTTATGCAAATATCAGCAATGCGTATGTCGAAAATTCTCCGATTGGTGAACCACAAGGTGTGATGCCCGGTCGTGTGGTTTGGTTTCACGATCCCGGCGCTACAGATGAATACTGGCACAAAAACAAATCCAATTTTTTCTTTGCCAGTAATCATACAAATATTGATACTGTGGAAGCAATGATAAATGCATCCATTCTCGAACTCACAGGCACATCTTCGATTAATCAGGCATGGGATTCATTGTTCACATATTTTAATAAAAAGCATGGAAAAGGATCTACAAGTTATCAGGAAAATGAACAGATATTTATCAAGTGCAATTTTGTAGCAGCAGGTGATCAGAAATTTAAAGGTCGACCAAACTGGACCACCCCACAGGTTATACTTGTTATTCTTCGTCATTTAATCAATAATATGTCGATTCCTCAGGAGAATATTGCTTTGGGTGATCCAATGAACTGCGTCATTGATGATTATTGGGATATTTTACATAGTGAATATCCTGATGTCAAGTATATTGATCATTCAGGGGGCAATGGCCGAACTTTTGCAGAAAAAGGAGCTCAGGCTGATATTTATTATTCAGATAAAGGCGAGATATTACGTGAAGGAGATTCCGACTCGTGGAGCAATGCGGAATCAGGGGATTCTGTCTTTACGGATACTTTATACACAATTATCGAGAATGCGGATTATATGATTAATATCGCAGCATTAAAAGCCCATGAACGAGCAGGGGTTTCACTATGTGCCAAGAATCACTTTGGATCTCATACCAGAACAACTGCAAAACAGCAACATATGGGATTGGTCAGGCCCAATGGTTCTGATGATGATGTTACTCGTTACGGGTATCGCAAATATCGGATTCTGGTTGATCTAATGGGACATCGCATGTTGGGAGGAAATACCCTGTTATTTATGGTGGATGGACTTTGGGCAGCGCCTGGCGCAGGCTCGCGGCCTGAGAAATTCAGATCAGCGCCATTTAATAATGACTGGACATCGTCGGTGTTTATGTCGCAAGATCAGGTTGCACTTGAATCTGTTTGCCTTGACTTCCTGCAGGCTGAATTTACAAATGGTCACCCGCAAATAGAGGGAGTGGATGATTATTTAATTCAGGCGGCAGATCCAACACAATGGCCTGAAAATTTTGTATATGATCCTGAAAATGATGGCACCTCACTCACAAGTCTTGGCGTTCATGAACATTGGAATAATGCTACAGACAAACAATATTCTGTTGAGTTGGGCATAGGCAATGGCATTGATTTTGTTAAACTAACCAGAGCTAACATCACATCGGTCAATGAATATACGGACTATGCTGTTCACGCAACTGAGTTTACGCTCAGTCAAAATTACCCCAATCCGTTTAATCCATCAACTACGATAGGGTATACATTAAAGAAATCAGTTAAAGTCAGCTTAAAAATCTTTAATATTTATGGTCAGGAAGTTGAGATATTAGTCAATGATATCAAGAACGCTGGTCAACATGAAGTTGTTTGGCGCCCAAATGCTTTGCCAAGCGGAATGTATTTTTACAGATTACAAGCTGGTGAATTTTCAGAAACTAAGAAATTATTATTACAAAAATAGTATTCTACTAATACCGGTTCAATAGAAGCTGAAGAAGTTGTCGAATTGTACATTAGGGACAAAGAGGCATCTGTAGTTGTACTTAAGTATTCCCTTACGGGGATTCCAGCGGAAAAATCTAAAACCTCGAAAAAAAACAAGTTACTTTTAATATTTCCTCAACCCTGATAAAAATAGTGACTAATGAAGGAAAATATATAATCGAAGAGGGTGAATTCAGACTATATGTAGGTGGAGCCTTACCATCGCAACGTAGTTTGGAACGGTGTGCAAATTCGTGGACAGAGGCAAGCATCTATGTGAAATAAATAATTTAGAAGTTGTTCCCTATATGCCAATTCTTTTAACTGGTCAGTCGCAATAAATAATGAAAGGCTAACAATTCTATGAAGAATTACAACGTTGCAGTGGTTCCCGGTGATGGTATTGGACATGAAATTGTTCCTGCTGGATTAAAGATCGTAACGGCAGCCGGTGCAAAGGCGAATTTCGAAATCAAAAGTATAACTTTCCCATATAGTTCAGGATATTATAAAGAGACTGGCTTCTTTATGCCAAAAGATGCACTGGAAAATCTGAAGACATTTGATGCCATCTATTTTGGCGGCATTGGTCTGCCGGACGTAGACGATACGCTGCCGGCAAAAGAATTTACTTTCAAAGTCAGAAATAATTTCCGCCAGTATGTGAATTTTCGTCCGGTGCGCACGTTTCCGGGTGTGATGCGGCCACTCCGCACTGAAAAAGAGATCGATTTTGTGGTCGTGCGTGAAAACAATGAGGGCGAGTTTGCACAGGTTGGCGGTCAGTATATACCGCATTTCCCGGAGGGACTGGGTCTGGATGTAAGCATTTTCAGCCGGAAGGGGATTGAGCGGATCACGCATTATGCATTTAAGCTTGCCCAAACCCGCAAAAAAAAACTTATCGCCGTTACCAAATCCAATACGCTCATCAACAGTTTGACATACTGGGACCGGGTGATTGCTGAAGTTGCAGAACAGTACCCGGAAGTCAAATTGCGCTATATGTATGTCGATAATTGTTCGGCAAACTTTGTTTTGCGTCCCGACCAATTTGATGTTGTGCTGACAACGAATTTATTCGGCGATATTCTCAGCGATCTGGGCGGCGCTATCATGGGTAGTCTCGGACTGGGAGGCAGTGGCAATATCAATCCGGAAAAGGAATTTCCGTCCATGTTTGAACCAATTCATGGATCGGCGCCGGATATTGCCGGCCAGGGAATTGCTAATCCCATTGGCACAATCTGGTCTGGCGCAATGATGTTGGAACATTTAGGAGAGCCCGAAGCTGCGGTTCGAATTATGAAAGCCGTGGATGCTGTGTGTTTGTCCGGACTTTTAACGGCCGATTTAGGGGGAAAAACAAAAACTGCTGAATTTGCTGAGGCGGTGATTGAAAGATTATAAAAATATAATTGATTTAACGATGCCACTAAAGCCCGGCATGCGTGGAGTGACGTTTGAAACAGCAAAAACTGTGGAAAATGATGGTTGGAATGCCAAGACGCTTCATCTTTACTCCCACGCCGGCACGCATATAGACGCGCCAATACATTTCGATGTAAGCGAAGAAACAATTGATAATATTCCATTAGAGCAGTGCATCGGCGAAGCCTGGTTGATTGATGCAACCATGGTGAGACCAAAAGAGCTAATTCAGTCAGATCACCTCGGTGAGGTTATAACGAAATTTAAGCGGGGCGAAAGCCTGCTCATTCATACCGGGTGGAGCAGGTTTGAGGCTGCACCGGATAAGTATCGAAACGATCTCCCTCGAATTAGTGAAGAATTAGCAAATTGGTGCGTTGACAGCGGTGTGAAGATGTTGGGGGTTGAGCCGCCATCGATAGCAGATGTCAATAATATCCAAGAACTCACTCATATTCACAAAATTTTACTTGGCGGTGGTGTGACAATTATTGAAGGTTTATGCAATTTAGATTCGATAGATCAGGTAAAAGTTATGCTATATGCACTGCCACTTAAAATTGAAAAAGGGGATGGCTCGCCAGCCCGGGTTATTGCAATTGAAATATAAATTTATCTGAGCGATTAGCTATCAGGCCACTACAAGATATCGTAGCGCTGATGTTCAATCATCGGCTTTTGATTCAATCATACTAAGATTGCTTTTTATCTTGCCTGATAATTAAATTGAGCAAATTTTAATTTCAGTATTTGATTCCTGGTGGCTTGTACTGAAAGCTTTTTTTATATATCCATTATTATATTTTATTTAACAAACGGAAAGGACTTACAATGAAAAACGGATATTTCCATCGGGTTTCAGCATTAACGCCAACTAAAATGTGGATTAACAATGTCACTAAAGAAGAAGCAGATCTTGCGATGGATGCGGGAGCGCTGGGTTGTACTCAAAATCCTTCATATACCTGGAAAATGCTTAATCATCCTGATTACAAAGAATTTTCTATGAAATTACTTAGAGAGACTTTAAATGAAACTGATGATGATAATGAAGTTGAATGCATTCTCCAGCGAAAGCTGGTAAAGGAAATTGGCGAAAAGTTCATGAAAGTCTATAATGCAACCGATGGCAAGCACGGTTATGTAAGCATCCAGGGCGATCCAATTCATGAAGATGATCCTCAGGTGATTATCGATGAAGCCCGTAAAAATCGTGAAATGGGCCCCAATATTATGATAAAAATTCCGGCGACCGCGGCCGGGATTAAAGCAATGGACACTTTAATAAAAGAAAATACGCCCATTAATGCGACAGAAGTAATGGGCGTGAGTCAGATGGTTGATGTTTGTGGAATGGCAAATAAAATTCGTATTCAATATAAAGTAAACCCTCCAATTTACTTTTCGCTGATTACTGGAATATACGATGAATGGCTTCATAAAGAAGTCGAGAGACTGGGAATTGAGATTAATCCGGATATTCTTTATCAGGCAGGCATGGTAATCGCGAAAAAAGTTTATCGAATTGTTCATGATCGTCAAGATAACGTGGGTTTTATTGGCGGCGGTGTGCGTGGATTCCAACATTTTACTGAAATGGTAGGCGGTGATGTTTGTATTACAATGAATTGGGGCGGGTCAGTCGACAAGCTAATTGAAATGGACCTGCCTGTTGTTTCCCGTTTATTCAATCCCGTTCAGGATGAAGTGCTTGATACGCTGCTTGAAAAAGTGCCAGGTTTCAGACAAGCTTATTTGGAAAACGGACTAACAAAAAGCGAATATGAAGAATTCGGACCGGTTGACTATTTTAGAAGTATGTTCATTGATGCGTGGGAAAAAACTATCGATCTCATTAAAAAAGAGAGAGCACAGGGCTAACATTAAAAAATTATCCCTGATATAAAAAATTTTACCTGGAGTTCCAGTCTGGTAATTTGACGAAACAGCAAAACAAGCCGGGACGATCGATGTTGTATTCCCCGGTAATGCAGGAGAAGAAGATGCTCTTTACAAAGCGTATCAAAAACTACATTAGCCTTTATTTTGTGATGATCATATCATTGAATGGCCTCTTTTGCGCGCAGCAGGTGGATTTGGTGTTTGAAGAAGTGGATGGTCTCGTTGCTGTGGAGGCGGAACACTTTTTCGATCAGGAAAAATCAGAGATTCGCAAGTGGTATATCCAAAAGAAATTGCAAGACGAACCCGGCATGGCAGACGCGGATAGCAATCATGCCGCTACCGCCTCGTGTGGCGCATACCTGGCAATTCTACCGGACACGCGTTCAACCCACGATGACAAATTAATCACGGGCGAAAACTTTACGAACAAACCGGGGGAGATTGGCATTCTTAATTACAAAGTAAATTTTAATAAACCCGGTAAATATTACGTTTGGGTGCGGGCATTTTCAACGGGCACTGAAGATAACGGTCTCCATGTCGGAATGGATGGCCAATGGCCTGAAAGCGGGCAGCGGTTGCAATGGTGCGAAGGTAAGAATCAATGGACGTGGGAATCGAAGCAACGAACAGAAGAAGCGCATTGTGGGGAGCCAGAAAAAATCTACCTGAACGTAGAAAACCCCGGAATTCACACTATCTCCTTTTCAATGCGCGAAGATGGATTCGAATTCGATAAATGGGTCATGTCGCTCTCATATACAAAACCGGTAGATTTTGGACCGGAAGAATGGAATCATTAACATAAGGAGATATTCGCTGTATGAAGAAGCTTATCCCGACACGATATTTACTGGCGTTATGTACATTTTCACTGTCCTTACTTTTATATATTGATCGGGTCTGCATCTCGGCAGCCAAAGGCCCGATAGCAGAAAGCCTGAATCTAAGTGACCAACAAATGGGCTGGGTGCTTTCGATCTTTGCACTCGGTTACGCACTTTTTCAAACGCCCGCTGGATTGCTGGCAGACCGGTTCGGTCCGAGAATTGTGCTTACCTCAATTGTCACTTTCTGGTCGCTTTTCACTGCCCTAACAGGAGCAGCATGGTATTACATCTCACTGCTTGTCGTCAGGTTTTTATTCGGTGCTGGTGAAGCAGGTGCATTCCCGGGAATATCACGAGCCGTGTTTTCATGGTTCCCTATCAAAGAACGGGGAATTATAAACGGGATTAATTTTTCCGGCTCACGTTTGGGAGCGGCGTTCGCATTGCCGATGGTTGCCTGGTTGATTACAGCCGCCGGTTGGCGTATGAGTTTTTTCATACTTGGAGCAATTGGAATTGCCTGGGCGGTTGTCTGGTTTTGGTGGTTTCGAAATACGCCGGAAGAACATCCCTCGATTTCTGATGACGAAAAAAACTATGTTATTAATTACCGCCAGAAAGTAAGTCATACGCGGGGAAAGGCAGCGACGCTGTCATTCGGCGCCTTGTTAGGCTCTGGAAATATGTGGTTGGCCATGACGCAATACTTCGCCAGCAATTTCACATTTTTTTTCTGTTTGACGTGGTTGCTGCCTCATTTCAAATTTAAATATGAACTGACGCTGATCGACGCTGGAGTTTACGCAGCCATACCATTGATTTTTGGCGCGTTTGGAAATTTTTTTTCCGGGTGGCTGGTGGATTACCTTTATAAAAAAGACGATTGGACGCGATCCCGGCGGATACCAGCAATGATTGGATTTTTCCTGGCAGCGGTGGGATTAATTGGCAGTATTTATATGAATAATATCATTGGGGCTGTGCTCTTTCTTTCGGTGGCGATATTTGGCGCGGATATGACGTTGAGCCCTTCGTGGGCATTTTGCATTGATGTCGGTAAAACGAGCGCTGGCGTTGTCTCCGGTACAATGAACATGGCGGGTAATCTCGGTTCATTTATTACGGCATTGGCATTCCCCTACTTGAAAGCCTGGACTGGCTCGGTGACGCCCTTCTTTTTAATAGGGGCTGGATTAAACGTTGTTGCGGTGATTTTGTGGTCACGAATGAATCCGAAAAAGAGTTTGATATAATGTTTGCAATCGTTATCTTTTCATGAAGACCGTGTGAACATAACCATTTGAATAAACGAGGTTTATAAAATGAAAGAATTTAAAGGGGTTGGCATCGGTTCCGGATATTTTAGCCCATTTCAATACGAAGCGTGGCGACGTATCCCGGAAACCACAATTACGGCTATATGCAATCGCAATAAACAGCGAGCAGAGCCTATTATGAAAGAATACGGCATTCAGCAGCACTATGTTGATTGGAAAGAAATGCTCGAACAGGAAAAGCCCGATTTTGTGGACATCATCACGCCGCCGGAAACGCATCTGGAAATGTGCAAGTTCGCCGCCAACCGGGGGATCGATATTATTTGTCAGAAGCCACTAGCGCCAACACTTGACGAAGCGATTGAACTTGTTGAGTATATACAAGAAAAGAATGTTCGGTTCATGGTTCATGAAAACTGGCGGTTTCAGCCCTGGCACAGAGAGATTAAAAAATTGCTGGCACAGGGTATTATTGGCGAGCTTCATACAATGAACTTCCGCAAGCGTATGGGCGATGGATGGGGCGAAAAAGCGTATATTCCCCGTCAACCCTATTTCAGAGATTATCCACGATTAATTGTCTATGAAAACGGCATTCATTTCATCGACACGTTTAGATTTCTCGCCGGTGAAATTCGAAGCGTTTATGCCAAATTGAGAAAGATGAATCCGGTGATTGCCGGCGAAGACTGGGCCATGATAATGTTTGAATTTGAAAAAGACATTGTAGGGTTATGGGACGCCAGTCGCTTCAATGAACCGAATTATCCCATTCCACGGTACACCTTCGGTGAATTTCTCGTTGAAGGTTACGAAGGAGCAATCCGGCTTTGTGCAAATGGTAAGATGACGATTCAACCGCTGGGCAAAGATGAAATCAATCATGAATATCACCATGAAAATATTAATTTTGCGGGGGATTGTGTGTATGTCACTCAGCGGCATTTTATCGATTGTTTGTTGAGCGGCAATGAATTCGAAACGAACGGGACTGATTACCTAAAGTCATTGAAAGTGCAGGAAGCCGTGTATCAATCGGCAGAGAGTAAGTTACCGGTACTTATTATAAAATAACCACGAACTTATAAGATCGAAATATCTGAAATCGTGGACAGCAGGATTACATATTCAAAAAAATGGAGAATTACGAATGAAAACTATCAGGCTTCTTTTCTCTACCTGTTCAATGCTTATCTTATTAATTTTCCTACAATTTAGTTGTAGTGGCAATAATCCGGTTACGGGAGAACTTAAAAAGTGGCATAAAATTACACTTACGTTCAATGGCCCCGAGACCAGTGAAATGACAGATCCAAATCCATTTTTAGATTATCGTTTGGATGTAACTTTTCGTCATGGCGAAAAAAAGTATGTTGTTCCAGGCTACTTTGCTGCAGATGGTAATGCTGCCAATACATCGGCTGAGGCTGGGAACCAATGGCGCGTCCATTTTGCCCCTGATGCTGAAGGCGAATGGAACTATGCGGTCTCTTTCAAACAGGGCAAAGATGTGGCTGTTGCGGATGACGCAAGCGCGTTCGAAAGCGCAGGATTTATGGATGGTCTTACGGGTACTTTGGTTGTTGGTCGCACGGATAAAACGGGACGTGATTTGAGAGGCAAAGGACGTCTGAAATATGTTGGCAAGCGCTATCTAAAGTTTGCCGAAACAGGCGAATATTTCTTGAAATGCGGAACAGATGCCCCAGAAAATTTTCTTGCGTATCAAGATTTTGACGGCCCATTCAAATCAGACAGTATTAAGGATGAGCTTGTAAAAGAGTGGGCCGCCCATGTTCAGGACTGGAAAGAGGGAGATCCCACCTGGCAGGATGGCAAAGGCAAGGGGATGATTGGCGCTATTAATTATCTTGCCTCCGAAGGGTTAAATGTTTTTTCATTTCTTACCATGAATATTGCCGGGGATGACCGCAATGTGTTCCCCTACATGACCTATGATAATTATGAACGCATGGATGTCTCCAAACTGGATCAATGGGAAATTGTTTTTGAACATGCGGACAAAATTGGAATGTATTTGCATTTTAAAACCCAGGAAGACGAAAATGAAACGCTTCTGGATAACGGCGATACAGGCAAACATCGAAAATTGTATTATCGGACTTTGATTGCCCATTTCGGCCATCACATGGCGCTTAACTGGAATATGGGTGAGGAGAATGGGATTTGGGGCGACCATATCAGAGAATATCAAGCCACACCACAAAGACTGGCTATGGCGCAGTATTTTTATGACAATGATCCTTATCATCATCACATAGTGATTCATAATGGCCAGAGTTTTGATGACTTGTTGGGTCCGGAATCCAGGTACACAGGGGCTTCTTTACAAACGGATCAGGAAGATTTTTCCAGAGTACATAATGAAGCTTTGAAATGGATAATAAAATCCAGGGAAGCTGGTAAGCCATGGGTAGTCGCTGTGGATGAGCCTGGCGATCATAGACACTCTTTGGTTCCGGATAAGGACGATCCAACCCATGATAATGCCCGTAAGAATGCACTGTGGGGCGCTCTACTTTCTGGCGCTGCCGGACTCGAATGGTATTTTGGATACGAACATGATCACAGCGATTTGTCGTGCGAGGATTGGAGAAGCCGTGATAAATTTTGGGATCAATGTCGATATGCTCTTCAGTTTTTTAATGAAAATGACATCCCGTTTTGGCAGATGACGAATGATGATACCCTTGTTTCCACGCAAGGCGATTACTGTTTTTATAAGACGGATGCAGTCTATGTGGTTTACTTGAAAAAAGGCGGAGTGAGTCAATTAAATCTAACTGATGCAACGGGAACCTTTAATGTAAAATGGTACAATCCGCGAAATGGTGAATTTGCAGATGAGATCAAACAAGTAAAAGGAGGAAAACAGGTCACTCTCGGTCCCCCTCCGACGGATGTATTGTCCGATTGGGTTGTGCTATTGGAAAAATAAGGAGAACTATCATGAAAAAAAATAATTTCATTGTTCCGTCTGGTTTGCACATCATTATCGGGATATTTTTTATCTTGCTTTCATCATGCGAGAAGGTACCCCCTGTTGATCAAGGCAATTGGCAGACGATTACGTGTAAAGGCGAACCGTCGGGTCGGCATGAGAACGGTTTCATGGAGGAGGATGGTTTCTTTTATCTCTTTGGCGGGCGTGGAATCAAACCTGTGGACCGTTTTGATCCGGCGACATCCTCCTGGACCGCCATGAAACATGTCCCTTTTGAGCTTCATCACTTTCAGGCCGTGACCGTGGGAGACACCGTCGTTGTGGCCGGCGCCATGACCGGACCCTATCCAACTGAACTTCCCCTGGAAAATATCTGGTATTATCTGCCCAAAAAAGATGAATGGATCAAGGGGCCTGAAATTCCCGAAAAAAGACGGCGCGGAAGTTGCGGAGCTGTATTCTATCAGGGAAAGCTTTATTTGGTCGGCGGTATTGAGTATGGACACACAAGCGGCACCTGCGGCTGGTTTGATGTGTTTGATTTCAAAAGCGGTTTATGGAAAGAATTACCTGACGCACCCCATATTCGTGATCATTTTCATGCTATTGTTGTTGATAATAAATTGTATTGTATAGGCGGCAGAAATACAAGCGTTCATGAGGAAGATAATTTCACGGCTTTTTTTGGTGCAACAATCCTGGAAGTCGATTGTTATGATTTTGATACGAATTCATGGACAACCCTGGAAAATAAATTGCCTGTTGGAACTGCTGCCGGCGGTATCGCTAATTATGATAATACCCTGTTTTATTTTGGCGGCGAAAGTGCGCAAGCCTCTGCGCATTCCGAAACCCAATGCCTGAATCTGGAAAGCGGGACATGGTCATTCGCTGCGCCATTAAACAGGGGAAGACATGGCACGGCTGCAATCAAATACGAAAATCAATTATATATTGCATCCGGCAGCGGCAATCGAGGGGGCGGCCCGGAACTGACTTCAATAGAAAAATATACGCTTGAATCAGAATGGCAATCGCTTTTTAATGGCCACAATCTTGATAACTGGCAGGTGCGCTGTCTTCCTGAAGATGAAAACAAGAATTTCTGGACGGTTGAGAATGGGGCCATCACATGCAACTCAATGGATGATCAAAATCACAATTACATATGGTTGATGTCTCAAAATGAGTATGATAATTTTGAGCTCCGGTTGCAATTCAAAGCATTCAGGGAGTCTCCCGGGAACAGCGGGGTGCAGATACGCAGCCGTTACGACGCCTCGCCCGACGCACCGGATGGTGGATGGTTAGATGGCCCTCAAGTGGATATTCATCCTCCTAATCCGTTTCGCACCGGTTTGATCTATGATGAAACCCGGGAAGAAAAACGCTGGATTTATCCGAATCTAGAAAATTGGGAAATAGATACTTCCGATGTTTCTCATACGCGGATGTTCAAATATGGAGAGGAAGGCTGGAATGATTTGACGATCATTTGTAACGGCACGCATATTAAAACCATTTTAAACCGAGATGTGATCACCGACTGGGACGGCCAGGGCGTGCTTGACAATGAGGCGCATAAAAAACACCGCGTTGGTCAATCAGGATACCTGGCGTTTCAATTGCATGCGCAGGACGCCCTAAAAATTCAGTATAAAAATATAAAAATACGGAAACTTTGATCGGAGCTACTTCGATTTACTGTCTATTGACCACTTTGAGAATACAATATGTAAAAAATTTAAAGGAGAACGGCATCCGATTGGTATCATCGCTGTGAATCAAGGTGAGGGAGGATTCTTACCTGAGAATATTATTTTTGATGATCCAGCCAAGGACAACACTTTACATTATATACCATGAAAATGATAATGATAGACAAAAATATATTATGAATACTTGTAACTCTCTGACAATTGAATAGGAATTTATATGAAACATAAACCATTGCATTCAATGATAATCTTGATCTTGATTTTACAGGCCATTTTTTCTGTGATAGTTGCCCAAACTTGTATTCAGGATTTTGCCTCTAATCCCCCTCTTGGTTTCAATAGCTATGATAGTTATCGTTCTCGTCTGACTGAAGATAAAGCCTATGCTTTAATGGATGTGATGGCAGAAAAATATCTATCCTTTGGATACGAATACTTTGTAATGGATGCAGGCTGGTATTCTACAATGGATCCTGAAAAAAACGAGAACTCAAAGCTGGAGACATTTGGTGTTAATATTGTTAATGACGCATATTTTCCCAATGGTGTGAAAACACTTGCAGATTATGCCCATAAAAAAGGATTGAAATTTGGTGTATGGATCATGAGGGGCATTTCTCGTGAAGCAGTAAAGAAGAATCTTCCTATTGCGGGAACGCCCTATTTTGCCCGTGATATTGCTGATACCAACAGCATATGCGGTTGGAGTCAAAGAAACTATGGCGTTGACATGACCAAACCGGGGGCGCAAGTATACTATAACACTGTTATTGATAGTCTGGCCAGCTTTGGAATAGACTTTATTAAAGTCGATGATATGGTTCCCAATCCACCCGAGATTATTGCCATAGCCAGAGCCATTGAAGAGGGTGGACATACCATGATTTATAGCTTGTCGCCAGGAGATGTCCATTATTGGGCGCATATGCCTTATTATAAACGGGCCAATATGTTACGTATCACCCGTGACATATGGGATAATCCCTTGAGCATAGAAAAAGGATTTATTGCCTGGGATAAATTTCAAACCGTGTCAGGGCCCGGTTTTTGGCTGGATATGGACATGATTCCTTTCGGTCGTTTGGACCTGGTCTACGAAGAGCGGACACGTCAAAGCAAATTGAGTCCAAACCAGATGAAGACCTTTATTGCTCAACGAGCCCTGGCAGCGTCAGCGTTACTTATTGGCGGAGATTTGCTCACCATGGACGATTATTCCTGCAGCCTGCTCACTAATCAGGAAATGCTGGCCTGCAATCAAAACAGCGTGACAGGTGTGAATGTGTATCGCGCCGGCAATCTGGATGTTTGGCTGACTCCTCACAAAACAGATCCGAAAAAGGGATGGATCGGTATATTTAATCGTACTACAACAAATCGCAAAACCACTTTGACCAAACAGGATTTGGGGCTTATTGCTTTTGAAGCAAGCTATAATATCATTGCTGCACCACATAAATTTAAATTATGGGATGTCTGGTCAGACCAAACTATTATAATTGATGATAAATATACATTTACAATTCCCGCAGAAGGTGTCGCGTTCTTTCAGTTTCAAATGGAGTAAGGGTTGATAAATATGATTATTATGAATAAAAGAAGGTTGTTTATTTTTATAAGTTTGATTGTTGTCATGTTATCTTGTAGCGAAAATAAAGAAACAGTGGCTGCAAATCAAAATATAAATAATGAATGGAAATCACTTTTGGATAAAGACTTGAGCCAGTGGCAGTCTTTTTTAGGCATTCCCCATAAAAGCACTGGTATTGAAGGGTATGAAAATATAGATGATGTCACTGGCCCGGGCACGCCCCTGGGTTTGACGAACAAGAAAAATGTATTTTCAATAATTCAGGAAAATGATGAGATCATCCTCAAAGTAACAGGTTAAATTTTTGGCAGCTTGATGTCCAAAGAGGAATATGAAAATTTTCATTTAATCTTACAAGTTAAATGGGGGGACAAACGCTGGGCGCCTCGTTTGGATGCACTTCATAATAATGGATTACTGTATCACAGTATTGGAGAACCAGGCTCAGGCTTATGGAACACTTGGATGAGTAGTCTTGAACTAGAAATTGAAAACACCAATTTTGGTGATTTTATTACAATCAACGATGAACATGTTAAAGCAAAGTGTCCTGCTGTTAAAAAAAATGGAAGTTATTATTGGGATCCAGATGCAGCGTTACAAGATTTTTGCTGGAAACAATACGATACTGGACGTTGCTTTAAAATCGAAGACCGCGAAAAACCATTCGGTGAGTGGACTACAGTAGAACTGATTGTATCCATTCAATAATTGATGGTGTGCATCAAAGCTTTCGGATTCTCTTTA
>CAZCJL010000107.1:0-24875 GCA_964498785.1 uncultured Cytophagia bacterium
AAAATTTGTTATCCCGACACTAAAAATCAATGCCGACTTTTTACGGTTTCATCAAGCTATCAATAGAATTTTAAGAACATTATTTTCTGTCTTTTGACCTTAATAGCCGCCGCACTCACCGGCGAACCGACCTTATTAGCTTATTCAGGCGCCTCTAACATAATAATGCAATTAGGCTTATGGGTAGAGAGAAACGGAATGCTATTAAGCTGTCAAAGATTAAAATAAGGTTATCGTTAGTCCTCGACTTGAATTGCATGAGCTTTTTCTAAATTAATGATATTGTAATCGATCAGTAATCAAAGAGCGACAACTGTTAAATGAGGGAATAAATATCATGTCAATTCCAACTTATGATACTTTAATGTTACCGCTGTTAAAACATCTTGCCGATGGAAATACAAAATCATCCTCCGAGACTTTTGAAGCGCTTGCCAATGAGTTTAATCTGACAGATGAAGAACGGAAAGAATTATTGCCGAGTGGTCAACAACCGATATTTTCCAATAGAATCGCATGGGCAAAAGCCTATTTGAAAAAAGCCGGTTTAATTGAATAACCATGAAAAAACACCTCATCAAAACAAGCAAATTTCTCAGCCGGGTGCTGCGTCATGCGCCGGAGATGATCGGGCTGCAGCTCGATACGCAGGGCTGGGCAGATGTCGCTGAACTGATCGAGAAGACACGTGCCAGCGGCAGGAAGCTCGATCGGGAGATTCTGGAAGAAATCGTTGCTACGAACGATAAAAAACGCTATTCGTTTTCAGAGGATGGGTCGAAAATTCGGGCAAATCAGGGGCATTCGCTGAACATCGATCTCGGTCTCTCCTGCATCGAGCCGCCGGAGGTACTGTACCACGGAACCACGATGCGCTTTCTGGATTCCATTCTGGCGCATGGATTACGAAGCGGCAACCGGAATCATGTTCATCTTTCGCCGGATCATGAGACCGCAGTCGCGGTGGGCAGTCGCCACGGCAAACCGGTTGTTCTGAAAATCGACGCTGCGAAAATGCACGGGGAAGGGCACGCATTTTACCTCTCGAAAAATAATGTCTGGCTGACGGAACGTGTGCCGGCGGAATTTATCAGGATTCACGATTAGATCAATCGCTTCTGACCTGTAGAGAAAATTCAAAGTTCTTGCAATATTGAAATATTTTCATTATATTGACTCCGAAAACATGTAAACCCAATCCTGCCTGAATTAAAATGAATCGACGAAAATTTTTAAAATCAACTGCTCTTTTTGTTGCCGGCTTTTCCATCAGCAGCACTATTTCTTGTTCTAATTCAACAGCTCATCAGCGATTATTCCAGCGCATGTTTCAATCGTTACGTGGAGCGGGTTCAGGGTCGACCGGATTTGACGCTGGTCAAAAAAGCACTGGATGACTTTTTGATCAATTGCCGCTTTGAAAATACGATTCCTTCAACATTTTACTTTGCGGCACTTGGATTAAATTGAATTTTAAAAAATACAAAATGCAGATTTACAGAAAATTGTCAATCCTTCTAATATCCGTTTTCATTTTGGCGGACAGCATTTTGAATGTCGATGCAACTTCAAAATGTGCTGACCGATCTACGCTTGAAATGATACGGAAAATCGCGCATCACTTTTTTGAACGGCATAATCATTTTTCCAGCCAGAAAGATGTGTGGGGTCCGTATCATCTTGATTTAACGTTCGAAGCTTTACTCACGGTTGATCGGATTTCAGGAGAAACACACTATTTAAAAAAAATTCAGCACATAATGAAAAAGCGGAATTACGAGCCTTCGGATACGATAGATTATCAAACTCAACCCTTTTGTAATATTACATTCGCGCTATTTCAAGCGACACATGACTCTGATTATATCGTACTTTTTTTGAGTGAAACCCGGAAAATGTTGGCAGAAGCCGGCAAATCTGTGGAAGGCGCAGTAGGACATAAACCGGATTATCCGGGACGCCATCTGCTCATCGATTATCTTCAGGAATACGCGAGCCGTATGGCAAAAGCCGGCTGGCTCTCCGGAGATGAAGTCTTTTTTGAAGAATGCGTAAATCAATTCGTCCTGCATAAATCAATCCTAAAAAATCCGGAGACCGGATTATGGAGTCAGGGTCGCGGTTGGTTGGATGATCCGATGGCATTATCGCCCGGCGCCTGGTCACGGGGACACGGATGGTTGATCCGGGGTATGGTTAGCTCACTCGATTACCTGCCGCAGGATTCCGACTATTTTCATACGATTCAAGAGATGTTGAAAGAACTGGCAGACGCTCTGCTCAAAGTTCAGGATGAGAATGGAATGTGGCATCAGTTGCTGAACAGACCTTTCGACGAAAGCTACCCCGAATCATCCGGAACCGGATTGATTGCATACAATCTGGCAAAAGCACATCACAAGGATTATTTAGATGGGGATAAGTATAAACACGCAGCAATGCGTGCGATAAGAGAACTATATAACTATGTCGGTGAAAGCGGTGAGATATTTGGAACGTGCAAAGGTCCGGGACCGCTTTATTCTATTGAAAATTATTTAAGAACACCCGCGGAAATTGATGACCCGCACGGTGCACCAGCGCTAATTTATGCCTTTGCAGGTGAAATTTTATTAATGCAATAGAAAATCGAAATTATTTAGTGGAGTTACCATGAAAAATCTTTTTATAATTCTCACACTGATTCTGTTTCTCGTGACGTGCGGTTCTCAAAAAATTGATACTGCCGATGAGCTGAACGAACATATCCTCGACGGCTGGAACACGTGGGACAACCGCAGTATTCTCACGCACGTTTTACTGCCCGAAGGACTGGCGCTGACTGTGCAGATTCATGATACATTGAAAGGCGATTCGCTGGTTCAGGCATTTACCGGCAATCGGGTTAAAGGATCGGAAAAAGTACGCACGCTGGCACATACACCGGACGGCTCGTACACGGATTTCGTCATGCACTGGCGGGAATTTGGGATGCGGGTACAAAGCATTTCGCAGGACGATGACCTTTCACTGTTAGTAACGCCGCTTGACACCTGTGCAAATCCGGGTTATGCAAAATTGACTGCAGGAATGCCGTATGGCAATTCAGGGGAAATTACAGCAAAAGACGCTCGCATTTTGGCGGAATTGGGAGATAAGAAAATTACAGTCTCTGCTGTTACGCAAACTGGTCAGTTAGTGCAGCTATTAAATCAACCGGTTGCGTTTTCGACAAAACCGGGCATCGGGCTTTCTGAAATTCAGCGACAAATTCAGCAGGCTGAAAATGACTATGTTCAGCAAGAATCAAAATATGGTAAATACAGCGAAACATGGGACGCGATTCAGAACGCGATGAACTGGCTGGTGGTATACGATCCCGAAAAAAAACGGGCAATTACGCCGGTCGCCCGACCCTGGGCGTATGGCTGGGGCAATGGCAAGCCGGGCGGATACATCCTGTTTTGTTGGGATAATTTCTTTGCCGCGTATATGCATTCGATCAACAGCAAGGAGTTGGCATTCAACGAAGCCATCCAGATGTGCCGCGAGATCGATGATCTGGGATTTGTGCCGAATTTCTCCTCGGTCGGCGATCTGAAAAGCCGGGACCGTTCGCAACCGCCGGTCGGCTCGATGATGGTGCTGGAAGTCTACCGCCGTTATCCTGAAAAATGGTTTTTAAACGAAGTATTCGACCGCCTGCTAACATGGAACCGCTGGTGGCAGGAAAATCGTGATCAGGACGGATATTTATGTTGGGGATCGAATCCGTATGACCCGCGATTCGATGACCGCCGGGAAATGGTGCAAAATGAGTTCAAAGCTGCCTCGTTTGAATCCGGACTGGATAATACACCAATGTATGACGGCGTGCCTTTCGATACCACGACTCACCTGATGCAACTGGCTGACGTCGGACTCATGGGCATGTATATCGGCGATTGTGAAGCACTTGCCGGGATGGCTGAAATTCTTGGCAGGACAGATGCTGCGAAGGAGCTGCGAGACCATGCAGAGAAGTATCGTGCGAAATTGAAAACAATGTGGGATGATGATTTCGGGCTTTTCCTGAATAAGCGGCTGGATACCGGCGAACTGAGCCGGCGCATTTCGCCGACCAATTTTTACGCGTTGATTGGCAAGGCTGCAACGCAGGAACAGGCAAAGCGGATGATAAAAGAACACTTTTATAATCCCCAGGAATTCTGGGGTGAATGGATCATGCCGTCCACTGCCAGGAATGATACGGCATATACGGGCAAAGATTACTGGCGCGGCAGCATCTGGGCGCCGATGAATTTTCTCGTGTATCGGGGCATGCGCAATTACGATCTGCCGCAGGCACGGCAAGACCTGGCGGAAAAATCCAATGCCCTGCTTATGAAACAGTGGCTCGAAAAAGGCTATATCCGGGAAAATTACCACGCCGAAACCGGCGGCTATCCGGGAAGCCGCAGCGATCATTTTTATCACTGGGGCGCGCTGCTGGGAGTGATTGCGTTGTTGGAGAATGGGTATTTGTGATTTTTTAATAGAGATGTTCGATGGGGAAGTTTTCGCTGGTTTACATTCCCCTAATTTCGCCTGCGGCAAAACCGTCTCCCTTCAAACGGAGGGGGCGCCTTCTTTTTGGCATAGTGGGACTTAATGTTTGCTCTCTTCAAGTTTTTTCAGATTAAACGGGATCGTCGTCGGTATAAACTTTTTAACATATTAGCATTATAAGAGATAACCACATGAACTCTAAAGATATTCTCCAACAAACCCTCAATCACAAATCCACAGACAAGATTCCCATCGACTTTGGAAGAACGGCTGTGACGGGAATGCACGCTATCGTTGTTGAAAAATTACGGCAGCATTTCGGACTTGACCAGCGCCCGGTGAAAATAATCGATCCCTATCAAATGCTGGGAGAAATTGGGGACGATCTGCGGAATGCAATGGGGATCGATATTGTCGGACTCTATCCGCAGAATACGATGTTTGGTTTTCCCATGGAAAACTGGAAAGAATGGCGTGCGCCCTGGGGACAGGAGCTGCTTGTGCCCGGGGATTTCAATACGACGCAGGATAAAAACGGCGATCTGCTGGTCTACCCTGAGGGCGATCTCTCGGCGCCGCCATCTGCCCGCTTGCCTGTCGCCGGCTATTTCTTTGATACGATTATCAGGCAGCCGCCGATTGTGGAAGATCAATTAAATCCGGAAGACAACCTCGAAGAATTTACTCCCATTTCCGAGGAAAATCTGGATCATATAAAAAATGAAATCGAGCGCCTGTCAGTGACCGGCAAAGGCATAATTGCGACTTTCGGCGGGACTGCTTTTGGCGACATCGCACTGGTACCGGCGCCGTTTCTCAAATACCCGAAAGGAATCCGCGATATCGAAGAATGGTATATCTCCACTGCCATGCGACAGGATTATGTTCATGCGGTTTTCAGCAGGCAGGCAGACATTGCCATTGGAAATCTGAAAAAGATATTTGACGCCGTGGGCAACCGGATCGATGCGATATTCATCTGCGGCACGGATTTCGGGACGCAGACATCCAGCTTTTGTTCGCCGGAGACCTTCGACGCATTATACGCGCCGTATTATAAGCAGGTCAATGACTGGATTCATCAACACACAGAATGGAAAACATTCAAACATTCCTGCGGCGCGGTCAGCAATTTCATGGAGCATTTCATCGACTCGGGATTCGATATCATCAATCCGGTGCAATGCACTGCTGCGGGCATGGATCCCAAAATGCTGAAATCAGAATTTGGGAATCATCTTGTTTTCTGGGGAGGCGGAACCGATACACAGACGGCATTATCCTTCGGCACACCGGAAGAAGTTCGCCGTCAGGTGCTCGAGCGATGCGAGATATTTGGTAAAGATGGCGGGTTCGTTTTCACCGCAGTACACAATGTCCAGGCAACCACACCTGGCGAAAATTTAATTGCGATGATCGAGGCATTGGAAGAAGTCAATCAATCTGGCAGACGACTATCCTGACAAGGTCCGGCAATTGAAGGAATTGTATGATAAATGGGCACAGCGGGTGAATGTTTATAATTTTCGTTAAGTTTGATTCAACTATAGGAGCTATAAAATGAACAAAACGGCGTATCTTTTATTACTTTTTTCTTTTTTGATGATGTGCAATGCACAAATTGAAGACAGCATCAAACCCTGTTCAGAAAATAAAATGTACTGGCAATATAAAGGGAAACCGGTGCTCTTGTTGGGTGCCTCGAATAATGACAATCTCTTTCAATCAAGTGATGTGGAGCAGCAACTGGATGAGCTGGTCGCGGCTGGTGGAAATTACATCCGTAATACCATGAGCTCCCGGGATTCGGGTGATGTGTGGGCATTCCACAAACTGCCGGACGGGAAATATAATCTCGACCAATGGAATGAGGAGTATTGGGAGAAATTCTCAACCCTGCTGCGATTGGCGGCAGAGCGGGATGTGATTGTGCAGATCGAAGTGTGGGACCGGTTTGATTATTCACGGGAGCCGTGGCAGCAGAATCCATTTAGTCCGCAAAATAATGTTAATTATACGGTCGACGAATGCGGGATGGGTGTCGAATACCCGGACCATCCGTACAAAGATTTACAGCCATTTTTTCACACAATCAAAAACATGCCGCGCTATGAGCCGAAATTGGAGCTCGTTAAAAAATATCAGGAAAAATTCGTCGATAAAATGTTATCTTATTCTCTGCAACATGGGAATGTTCTCTATTGCATGAATAACGAAACCAGCACACCGCTGGAATGGGGTCAGTACTGGATGTCGTTCATTCGTGATAAGGCAGCGCTGCAAAATAAAGTGGTCTACGTCACGGATATGATCGACGGTGCTTTTATGCCCCGGGATGCGGATGAGCTTCGGATAATGGCTGCGGAAACAGATGTTTACACATTTCTGGATATCTCGCAGATCAACAGCCGGAATTTGAATCAGGCGCACTGGGATTCATTGCGCTGGATTATGACCGATTTGAAAAAATTTCCAACCCGACCTGTAAACAATACGAAAGTCTATGGCGGACCGCAGAACCGCGACATTTTCGGATCATCCAAAGACGGTGTTGAAAAATTCTGCCGGGATATCATCGGCGGCTGCGCCTCTGCCCGGTTTCACCGACCACCGGCAGGAAACGGACTTTCCGAAATTTCAAAAAATGCAATTCAGTCTTTTCGAAAAATAGAAACGGAAATCAATTTCTGGGACATCACTCCACAGATGGAATTGCTAGATGAACGCGAGCCGGACGAAGCATATTTAACCGCGCAGCCGGGCAAAAAGTATGTTCTCTATTTCCCGGCTCAGGGTGCGGTGACGCTTGATTTGCGTGATTTCAACCAGCAATATCAATTAAAATGGATCAACATCAGCGCGGGTGAATGGCATGGCGAAGCAACGATTACCGGCGGCGATTGGGTCGATATCCGCACGCCGGGAAATGATGGGTGGTTTGCGCTGGTGGTTTTGAAGAAGTGAATAACTCTTTTAAGAAGGGGCTGTATTAATAGTCATTTTTTGGTGTCTTCCTGCGAATGCAGGAATCTACGGTTATCCCCTTGACTCAGCAATTTTTGAATTTTGCGTTTATTTGAGCTATTGAGTTCCCCCCTTTGAAGGGGGGACAGGGGGGATGTCACATAATTTCAATTACTTATAATAACATCCCCCTAAATCCCCCTTCAAAGGGGGACTTCAAATTGGCTTACTTCAGGGCTTTTCTGACCAAACGGGATAGCCATAGCAGATATCTCCTAACTTTTTGATAATTAGGAGATTGCGGGACAAGTCCGGAATGACATCACGACCCGTGAAATTAACTAAAAAGGGAAAACAATGAACCGCAGAACATTTTTGAAACACGCCTCTCTCGCAGCCGCGGGGATCGGCGCCGGACTTCACTTTTCATGTTCCGGCGCAGCCCGGAAAAAACCGAATATCATTCTCATTCTCGCGGATGATATGGGCTTTTCCGATCTCGGCTGCTACGGCTCTGAAATTCATACGCCGAATCTGGACCGGCTGGCGAACGAGGGAGTGCGCTTCTCTCATTTTTACAACAATGCGCGCTGCTGTCCCTCCCGCGCATCCCTGCTCAGCGGCGTTTATCCGCATCAGGCAGGTATCGGCGGAATGACGGACACCGATATCCCGATTCCCGAATATCAGGGATATTTCAAAGACAATGTGATTACAGTAGCTGACTTATTGCGCAGCGCCGGATACACAACCTACCTTTCCGGCAAATGGCATGTGGGCGCGGAGCCGGAGCACTGGCCCCGGCAGCACGGATTTGACCGTTGTTTTGCATTCATCAACGGAGCGGCGAGCTATTATGATTTCGAACCCTATCGCAATGAGCTCTGGCCTCCCGGAAATGAATTGACGCTGGTGCGGGACGATCAAAAAATCGAAATGACGGATATGGAATTTTACGCCACTGATTTGTACACCGACCATGCCATTCAATTTTTGGAAAATCATGACGCTACGAATCCTTTCTTTTTATACCTGTCGTACACAGCGCCGCACTGGCCCCTGCACGCGCTTCCCGAAGATATTAAAAAATACGACGGTGTTTACGATGATGGCTGGGATGTTATTCGGGAGCAGCGATTTCAGCGGCTCAGGGATTTAGGTGTGATTCATCCGGACACCGAATTATCCGCAAAAAGCGATCCAGACCGGGATTGGGGAAAACTCACGGATGAGGAAAAGGAACGGGAAACCCGGCTAATGACCGTCTACGCAGCGATGATCGACCGCATGGATCAAAACATTGGCAGGCTGCTGGATCATTTAAAAGAATCAGATCAACTGGATAATACCGTTATTTTCTTCCTCTCGGATAATGGCGGCTGTGCAACAGGCAACCTGGCGTACAGCAAATATGCCCATTCTCGCTTCGATCCAGAAGCGCCAGCAGGCGGCCCCGAATCCTTCACCGGCTATGGCGCGGACTGGGCGAACGTGAGCAATACTCCGTTCCGTCTTTTCAAAGCAAAAGTGCATGAAGGCGGAATTGCCACGCCGTTTATCGCCTGGTATCCGAAACACTTTAAGAAAGGAGTAATTTCGCATGAAAAAGGTCACATTGTGGACATCATGCCCACGCTGGTTGAATTAGCCGGGACTGAATATCCGGAAGCATTCAATGGCAAAAAGATCATTCCCAATGAAGGGCGCAGCCTGATGCCGGTATTCCGGGATAAAAAGCAGTTGCCGAAGAGAACGCTTTTTTTCGAGCACATGGGACATTGCAGCGTGATCGATGGCGACTGGAAGATGGTGCGTCTGCGAAATGAGGATTGGGAATTATACAATCTGAAAACCGACCGGAGCGAAACCACGAATCTCGCAGTAACCGAACCTGAGAAGCTGGCAGAGTTGGTTTTGAAATATGAACGCTGGGCTGAAGAAAACAAGGTTCTGCCATGGGAAGAAGTGGAGAAGAAAATTCCGTATAAATTTTAAATTCATGAAAGGCGCTTTTTATTATGTTATTGAATCGCCGAAAATTTCTAAAAAAAAGCGCCGGCGCTGCGCTATCATTATCTCCGTTGCTGAATTCGTGCGCCAATCTCTTTAAGGGAAAAAAGAACCCGAACGTGCTCTACATTTGCATGGAAGATATGAGTCCCTACCTCGGCTGCTACGGGCACGATACGGTTCACTCCCCCAACATCGATGCATTCGCGGCTGAATCCGTGCTGCTGCGGGACTGCCATTGCCAGGTTGCACTGTGCACGCCGTCCCGGACCAGCATATTGACGGGCATTCGTCCATCCACCAGCGGCATCGTGAAAATCGATGATGACTGGAAGCAAATCCTGTCTCATACGGTTTCGCTACCGCGGCATTTCCGGGATCATGGATATTGCACGCATCGTGTCGGCAAGATTTCCGATCCCAGATGCGGCGGTCCTGATGACGCCTGGACAGAGTCACAGGAAGAGTGGGGCGTGACCGGAAATTCACTTCCGCTGAAAGCATTGGAAAATGTAGCCAATCAGGACACGCCGTTCTTTCTTGCCATCGGATACAAACAGGCGCACGAGCCGTGGCATCCGTCGCCGGAATCGTTGAGTAAATATGATCCCGAAAAGATCGAGCCAGAGGGCGATGGGAATATTTACAAGGGAAAGGAATTATCAGCGCCTGAAATTCGCGAGCTGACGCGAGCCTACTTTGCGTCGATTACGGATGTAGACCGACTTGTCGGCGAAATCATCCAACGGGCAAAAGAGCTTGATCTTTATGAGAATACGATAATTCTCGTCGGCGCGATGGATCACGGATTTTCGCTGGGAGAACACGGGCGCTGGGGCAAGGGTAATAACTACGACACGGAAACGCAGGTGCCGCTGCTGATCCGGGTACCCGGAAATCCGAACAACGGCAAACAAGCGGAGGGCATCACCGAGCTGGTCGACCTCTACCCTACTCTGGTGGATTTATGCAGGCTGCCGCAGCCGCCACAAAAACTGGAAGGCGCCAGTTTGCGGGAACTGCTGTTCGATCCGGAACGCCCCTTGAAAAAAGCTGCGTTCACCCATCGTGCTTATCACGTGAACGACCGGGCTGTGAAAACAACGCAGTACACGCTAATTTATCATTCAGATGGTACTGTAGAATTATACGACCGGATCGCTGATCCGAAAAACAGGAATGATATTTCTGCCGATCGTCCTGATATTGTAAAAGAAATGAAGCAGCTCCTTGATTGATATGGAGTACAGCGAGTGCCTCGCTGTATGCAGCCGTCTTTTGGCTGCAAAATATCGCAACCAAAGGAGCGAAATACAAAGGTTTTTTCTGGATATTGAACCAGCACCGCAATTTATTGTGGTGTTTATTATAGCGAAAGGAAGAACTTTAACCGCGGAAGCGGTTTTAAAAACGGAAACCAAAAAATTGTTAAACCGCTGAAGCGGTTGAAATTATACTGGGAAACTAACAAAACACCATGATAAATCATGGTGCTTGTTCAATAATAGACTTTATGGAGTGCGGCGAGTGCCTCGCTGCATGCAGCCGTCTTTTGGCTGCAATAATTAAGGCACGGAGCGAAATTAGCGGCTTCGCCGCTATGCATTGACACAGTCAATGCACTCCATAAAGCACTCCATAAAAAACATAACCGGAGAATCAATTATGAAAAAATTATTTATTATCCTGTTGCTGATCGTTATCAGTAATCACTTATTCGCGGAGGAAAACGTGATTATTAATGCGTATAATCGAACATCGTTCAGCCTGAACGGCAAATGGCATTATATCGTCGATCCGTATGAAAACGGATTTTACGATTATCGCTATAAACCGTTTGATGACTATGATAACCCGGAACAGAGCGGCGGATACTTTGTCAATCAAAAGCCGCAAAATAAATCGGACCGCGTGGAGTATGATTTCGATAAATCGGATCAGCTCAATGTGCCCGGGGACTGGAATTCGCAAACGGAAAAACTCTATTATTACGAAGGAACGATCTGGTACAAGAAATCTTTTGATTACCGAAAAAAGAAGGCTGATAACCGGGTGTTTCTCTATTTCGGCGCTGCGAATTATCAGGCAGATGTGTATCTGAACGCACGTAAACTTGGCGTGCATAAAGGCGGATTCACGCCGTTCAATTTCGAGATCCCGGATATTCTCAAAGAAAAGGATAATTTCGTCATCGTGAAAGTCGATAACAAGCGACATGCCGCAGAAGTGCCCACGCTCAATACGGACTGGTGGAATTTTGGCGGACTGACCCGTGATGTGAAAATCATCGAAGTGCCGGCAACGTTTATCTCCGATTATTTTCTTCAACTGAAAAAAGGCTCGCTGGAACAGCTCACCGGCTATGTGCAGCTCGACGGTAGCTCACTTGCCGGGCAGGAAATCAAGCTGTCGATTCCCGGTTTGAAAATCCGGGAAAAGCTGGTCACCGATGATAATGGCAGAGCAGCTATCGATTTTGCTGCGAAAAATATCAATCACTGGTCGCCGGAAAATCCGCATCTGTATGAAATCACGTTCAAGTCAAGCGACGATCAGGTGAGCGATGACATCGGGTTTCGGAGCATCATTACCAGAGGGCAGGATATATTACTGAATGGCAAGCCGATATTTCTGCGCGGGATTTGCATTCACGAGGAAAATCCCATGCGCGGCGGAAGAGCCTACAGCATCGAGGATGCGCGGACGCTGCTCACCTGGGCACAGGAGCTTGGCTGCAATTTCGTGCGACTGGCGCACTATCCGCATAACGAGCACACCATTCGCTTAGCGGACAAAATGGGCATTATGGTGTGGGAGGAAAATCCGGTCTACTGGACCATTCAGTGGGAAAATGAAGCCACGTTCCAAACAGCGAAAAAGCAGCTCAGCGAAGTCATTGCCCGGGATAAGAACCGGGCGGCGGTAATCATCTGGTCCATGGCAAACGAAACGCCAGTCAGCGACGCACGGATGTCGTTTCTAACCCGACTCCGGGATTTCGCTTTGAGCGTGGATAACACCCGCCTGATCAGCGCGGCTCTTGAAATGCACGCCGAAGGAGAAGGTGGTTTGATCCGCAAGATCGAAGATCCGTTTGCCGAATACGTAGACGTGTTGAGCTTTAACGAATACATCGGCTGGTACGACGGTCTGCCGGATAAATGCGGCAAAATTCAGTGGCAAATCGAACAGGATAAACCGGTGGTCATTTCCGAATTCGGCGGCGGCGCGCTGCAAGGCTTGCACGGCGACAAACTCACCCGCTGGACCGACCTGTACAATGAAAGCATTGCCATGCTCACCCGGATCCCGCAGCTCCGCGGCACCTGTCCCTGGATCCTTGCCGATTTCCACTCTCCTCGTCGCCCATTGCCCGACATCCAGGACGACTGGAACCGCAAAGGCTTAATCGGCGAAACCGGCGCCCGCAAGAAAGCGTTTTATGTGATGCGGGAATTTTACGAGGGGAAGAAGGAGGAATAATTCGATTGGACTTCCGGAGTCTTTGAGGCTTCGGAGGTTTTTTCTGTCTCACTGAAAGATACTTGTTCCAATGTTTTGCTATGATTATAAATACAACTATCATTTAGAATGGTATTTAAAAATACTTGCATTTATTTAATTTTTTGCTATATTATTTTTACGAAGTCTAATTTCTTGTTTTTATCAAAGCGGGACAAAAATAATTCTTACACATGGTTTTATTAAAAAAAGTCAAAAAACACCACAAAAAGAAATTGAGAGAGCGAAAGAATTAAGAGAAAAATATAATCAGAGGTGTTACCGATGACTAATTATGAAAAATTATTTCAAGAAAAAATGAAAGATCCCCAATTTGCAAAAACATATTATGATGCTCGGTTGGATAGAATTATATAAGATCTATTAGAAAATTTAAAAGAAAAAATTGCCAGGAACGAGCCAAAGTAAGTTCACTTAAAAACAATCGATTCAATACAAAGGCAGTTTGTTTAAACCTGTCGGATCAATTTTTTAGAATTTTTATTATAAACCTGATTTCAATACACTAATTTGGAACGCATTTTTAGGGGAGTACTTCTTGATTTCTGTATCTCGTTCCGTTTCTTTTTTTCCACAAACATCCCCAAAACAAAGGATATATCATGAAAAAATCGCTGATTTTATTCTTTGTCATCACGTTTACTCTTCATCTTAAAGCAGACCAGCTTGGTATCGGATTGACCGTGGTAGACAATGTGTTTATCTATTCAGATTCCACGACGAATGCATCGATCATCGATGAAATGGATTTTGCTGAATCAATTTTAGCAATCGGAAAGACCGGAAACTCTCAGCCGATATTTAATAGAAACGGTTGGATTAAGGTGCTTCTCCCGGATTATCAAACCGGCTGGGTTCGGAATGAGAATATCGCAGTGGCGAGTCCTGTAATCTATATTTGCGCTGAAGGAGATACTCTTTTTGAAAATCCTGCTGACTATTCGGCAGAATTTGAAATCTTAACAGAACACAAGCCTCTTTTTGTTCAAGATTTTGAACTGATTGCTGGTGCTCTCTGGCTAACCACAAACTACTATGGCAATTTAAAATGGGTTAAGGCAAAAACAGATCAAATACAACTGGAGACCGTTTATTTTGATGCGATCAGTTTTTTCCGTGGAGGTTGGTCATATATTGTGAATTTCGAAAGTACTAAAGATCTGGACATGGCTTTGGAAATTTCTAAAAAATTACAACATATTGTTGTGCCTGATGACTCAGTATATTATTTTGAACCGATGGAGGAATTTCATATCGTTGGTTCCGGTGCGTTTGCTCTTTATTCAGAATATGCAATATATAATCAAATGGAAAATTATCATGCAGCAATTGAAGTATTGCAAAAAATTGTGGACCAGTATTCACATCAGAAGTTATTTTCCGGGAATGCCGGTGCGTGGGCGATGACAGAAATCGCTCACATCTATCACCGCGATCTCGAAGAATATGATCGTGCGATCGAGCAGTATCATCTCATCATTCAATCGTACGTAGAACAGAAGCTATCTGGCGAAGAATGGCGGTACTGGGTCGATATAAACGCAGCAACAGGTATTGTAAATATCTTGTGGGAAGATGCAAATCGGTTAAAAACTGAATCAGAAAAAATAATTAACGAGACCCAAAATTCGACGGTTATTGTGATTGGTTATGCAGGATTGGCAAGGAATTATGGTCTACGAAAGAAATACGATAAGATGGTGGATATCGCCATTTCTGCTCTGGAAAAATATCCGGATGAATTTCGCCATTACCAACCTTCAGCAACACATTTTTCCTGTTATTTAGCATCAACTGTATTCCAAATATTCGAAGACGATTTTAAGTACGAGAAATATATAACCTTTGGCAATGCGCTGCAAAATAAATTCAAAGATTATGCAGTCGGCGCTTTTTCAGCATTGAAAGTAGCATTTTTTTCTGACAGGACTATTATGGACATTGAACCTCTGAAAGAACTATATAATCACGTCATCAATGATTTTGATAAATTTAATGTCTATGTTCCTGAAGAACAAGATAATTGCAGTATCTACTATGCAATGAAGCGAATTGATGACTTTCGCGAATTCATCCCCAGGAAAGCAACACTAAAAGAATCAAACGTAGAAATTCGTTATGGATATAGCACTGACTTCCCGGTGATCAAAACGATAGACAATGATAATTCGGTTTCAGTTTTATATGGCAATAATTTGTTAGAGGATTATCTAAATAAACCAGCCTCATTTATAAAAATCAAATTAGCAGACGGAACAATCGGCTGGGTTTCCGCTGATAAAATTGATATTGAAACAGACCCAGTCTTTTCGGATATTTGTAGCGATTGTGAAAATTGGGAAATGGAATTTGCAAATTCTGAACGAAATCCGGTTTTCTCTGGTGAAACTATTGAAAAACCATTTCTTGAAAATGTGGTTCAGGATTATTTCCTCTACTATCCATTATTCTTTGATATTAATGGCGATCAAATTAGCGATTTTCTTGTTTGGGATGCTGACCGTCGTAATAATAATTCAATAATTATCGATGGCAAAACGTTAGACATCCTATGGGAGATTAATAATCGCGGAGAATCGTTTTTAGCGGATGGTGATAAGCTAATTATTAACAGAAATAATCACTTTAGCTGCTACGATTTGCAGAACAAACAACTGGTATGGGATAAATATATTAAAATTGTCAGAGATAAATATTATGATCCCCTGCCATATAATGCGAACTGTTTGTCTTAAGCGATGATTCAACTCTGCTCAATATAAACGCAAACGATGGTGATATTAAATGGTCAGCAGAAGTTCCATCAGCCCGAAAGTATCTGACTGCAGCAAATGAAAAAGCATTCGTAATAAGCTCGGATAGAGGTATCTATGCTTTCGATACCGAATATGGCAATCTGTTGTGGGCTACCGATGAAATTCAATTGCCCCAGATTATATGTCTGGATGAATCGTATGCATACATTTATTCCGGCGGCTATAATTATGAAACAAGTGAATTTATAGATTACTTCCTTTCGGCTGTGTCACTTACAGAAGGAGAGATAATATGGCAATATAATTTTGTGGGTGGTTCCCTTCCTGAAAATATGCTAGTGCTTGACAATGAAATAGCATTATCTTTTTATAGTTCGATTATTTGCTTTGATAAAACGAATGGAATTAAAAAATGGCAAGAGATAATTCCATTTGATGCTTATAGTCTTATTGCAGTAAATAACATGATATACGCCAGCAACAATTCTTCCGATGAAACCGGGATTCTTGCCTTTGATATAACTAACAGAGAAATCAAATGGCAGCTTAAAGCACCCGGTTTACAGTCACGCATTTATTATCATGCCGGCAAACTTTTTGCAAATGGACAAACAGGAATCGTGATTTATGGCAATGATTCTACTAAAGCGCCCAGCAACGAACTGCCAACATACACGTTTGATTTACTGCAAAATTATCCCAATCCATTCAACACGGCAACGAATATCATTTACGATATTAAAGAAGAGCAGCACGTTAAACTGGTCATTTACAATATTCTCGGCAGAGAAGTCGATGTCCTGGTGGATAGACTTCAAAACCGGGGCAGGCATATCGTCACCTGGAACGGAAGAATCGATGATTCCAACCCGGTCAGCAGTGGAGTTTACTTCTACAGACTATTTAGCAGTGGCAAGGTGATACAGAAGGCGATGGTATTTGTTAAATAATCCGTGTAAATCAGTGGCAAAAATAAGGAAGAGCACCATGCCCACTATCCCCGAAAAAGACTGGAAAACTCTCCGTGAGATGAAGGATGAGCTTCTGCAAAAAGCGTGCGGTCAGATTCTGGATAAAATTTCGAAGTTTATTGAGGAAAGCCTGGATGATAATCATCAAACATATTTAAAACTCTGGAAAAAATTGCGGCAGGAAAACTCCGAAATTGCAGATATGTTCGATGATATGAAGCGCAGCCAGGCGATTATGAAAATTTTTTACCTGTACAAATACAAGCTAATCGATGAAAATACTTTGCAGCAATTTAGTGATGAAACTCGGGAACGGGTAAAATCGATGACAGAAAATTATGGCTGAGAATTAAATAAAACAAAAAATACATACCAATAGTCATAAGTATAAAAGAACAATCTTCATTAAAGCATCCCCAAAATTTAGTGCCTGAAGAAAGGAATAAGATATGAAACAATTACTTTTAATTGTGATGTTTATTTCCTTCAGCACTGCTTCTCCTGGTCAAACTATCAATAATCCATCCGAAAATTCATCGGATTCGAGCGCGGTAAATTTCGAAGATTTATTTGGACGATTCACTGATGGACTTTCACTATCATCCAGCCTGGACAATAATATTACAAGCGATGATAGAAACCCAAACAGTAAATACAGCAAGTATTATTTATCCACGAGTTATGGGAAAAGGGAGAACCTGAGCCTCGGAATTCAAATAGAATCTTCAAAAATGGATTCACCCTTTTCACAGACTTCTAACATTTATAATGGGTTTTTTAAGTACCGTCCATCTTTGAATCTCCAAATATCGAGCAGAGCTCGTTTCTTCTCTACCACAAATCTGCTTAATAATTATGATGTCTCTTTTTCCCTGGACTATTTAACTCGAGGGCACATTGGAATGTCTTCTGCCCAATTATATCAAATCCATTATTTTGATAATGTCTTTTTAAATAGAAATCAGATTCTAATTGCTATTAGTCCATACATATTAAAATCATCAAGTCCAGACGATGATTCATATTCATCTTCATCTAGAAGCTATAAATTTCCTGTTTCGGTGCGGTATGGTTTATTCGATAGACTTACTCTGGGATTGGATTATGCGCGAACAAAAGCCGAAAATATTTTTTTTGCAGAAGAATCAGAAGACATCATACTAGATGAGCATTCAAGTATTGGCACAAACGACCTGGTTCAAATCGCCTTGCAATATTTAATATCCTCAAGTCTATCAATTGCAGGTTCTACCGATTTATACTTTGTTGAAGATCGATCAGAGTATAGGAGCATTTATTCAAATGGGTATATAGAAAATCATTCTTTCAGTGATAAATCAAAATACTATACAATTCAGGGAAAATTGAATTATTTCACCAACGATAATAAATTTTCGGCAGTCGATTTAAGGCAGTCGCTATATAACGGAAATTATTTAAAAAAGGGTCATTTTACAAATGAGTTCAGCTTTTGTTATTTCTCCCCCAATTCTCCTGAATTTGCTGAATCTATTGTTGGAAATCGCTCCAATTATGGTTTATCGTCATGGCTGCAATTTGTTGTCGATGGTGAGGTCACGTTTATGAAGGAAATTTTTAGACAAGCTGGTAACATCTGGTCTTACTCCATAGGTTCTATTTTTCACAATTTGAATTTCACTGAACCTGAATTGAACAATTCCGATTATTACTTTGGTAAAATTCTGCAACCAATGGATTTCATTGGCGGAATAAGCTGGGGGTATTCAAATAATTCTGTTAATTCTAAATCATTAAATGCAGAATTTCAAATCGGAATTTTGAGAGATTTGGATATGAAAATCGGTTATCGCCACCATTTTAATGAATCACTGGACACCGACCTCAACAACCAATCTCTGAGCTTTGCATTAAGAGCAAATATTTTCCGAAAATTCCGTATTGAGTTTAATACGCATTATGCACTTTCATCATTAAAAAATTCTCCGGATAGATTTGATACATTTCTTTATCAAAACTACGGCACAGATATGACGAGCTATGGATACCGAGTAGAACTGAAGACAATATTTTAAATTATAAAAAGGAGTGCTATTATGAAACGACACTTCTTTAATAAAATAAATATGTTAACGTTTTTGCTGCTCAACTTTTTCTTCCTGAAAAGTTGCGATGAAAACAAAACAATCATGAAATATGACGAAGTATTACCGCCCTTGCCGCCTTTTGAATTGGTGGCGACACCAGAACCTTCGATAGATTCTAATCAGGTGGTGGTTATCTCCCATTCCAGATACCTATTCCATAATCTTGCACTTGAGATTAGAGACTACTATAATTCTGCCCTGATCCATTTTAATGAAAATAACAACGATCAAATAACAGAAAAATTGAAAATTATCAGCCCGCAATATGCAATTGTGGTTTTGCCGCCATTTATCATTGACTTAAATTCTGTTGCAGATTTGTTCTATTCCTTTTGCTCTTTGGATGATGCAATCGATATGGATGTCGGATATTGTTATATCACGGGCAGCAACGTGGAAGATGCGCGCGACTTGTTTTATCGCAATAAAGTGAATACTGCCGTAATCGACTCTTATTTAGGTATTTCTCACATATTCGAAGGGGATGACTGGTGTCATAGCGCAGTTAACAGATACAAAAATATTTTTGCCCAAAATAATTGGGAAACGAATACAATTATTGTTAACAGTGATAGATGGCTCTCTGATAAAAACGCAGAACTATTAAAATTCAATCAAAATCAAATGATATTTTTTATCGGACATGGGAGTGGAGATACGAGCTGCGATTTGACAGTCACCGATGTTGATTGCTTAAATCTGTCAGGCTGCTGCATATTTGCAGGTTCATGCTATACTGGCATGACGAGTTACAAATCACCGGATCGCGAGTTTATCGCGCTAAAAATAATAGAAAAAGGCGCATATTTTTATGTGAGCAACGTCGGAGGCAGTGGATGGGATAATGTCTGGTTCATTGCGGAAAATTTATGCAAGTCAGATATAACGTTAGGTGATGCTGTAAAAAGAGGTATTAATCAGCAAATGGAATGGAGAGACATTCAAGAGTTGAACATTTTGCATTATGACTATCAGAATGAATCAGATTTGTTAGAAAGCGATCTTATGACTAAAGTTACTAATTCAATGGCACGAATTATTCCTTTTGGCGATCCTCTTTTCAAACCACAGCTAAAATCAAGACTCGATATTAGTTTGGAATAACAGGTTTCTATCGAATTAAATCTGAACAATAAACTTCCGAAGCTTCAAAAAATTCAGAAGTTGTAAGAGCCTAAACATTTCTCCATAAAAATGGAAAATGGAGATAAGAGATACTGGATGTAATATTCAACTATATAATCACTAAATTAATTATTTTAAGGAGCCCCCATGCCCACTATCCCCGAAAAAGACTGGAAAACACTCCGGGCGATGAAGGATGATCTTCTGCAAAAAGCGTGCGGTCAGATTCTGGATAAAATTTCGAAGTTTATTGAGGAAAGCCCGGATGATAAGCATACAACTTATCGTAAGCTGTGGAAAACGATGAAACAGGAAGATGGAAAAATCGCAAATATGTTAGATGATATGAGGCGCAGCAATGCACGATTTAAGCTTGGATGCTGGTATGGATATGGTCTCATCGATGATGAAACTCTGCAACAATTCAGCGAGGATACCCGGCAGTCTGTGCAATCGATTTTTGAAATAACGTTTGACGGAGAGAAGGATAACGTAGGACAATGAACATGCCCCGCCATGTTAAATGCAAATTCTTTGTAATTTTTTCTTGACAGTTTGCAATATTTTTTCTATTATTATAGAGCGCTATTTCTGCAAAACAACACAGGACTCATTTTCACATGGAAGAAGGAATTGGTTTACGTTCCAGGTGGGGGCACCATTAGCAGGCAATCTACTATTCATCGATTTAAGCAACTTTTTTTTCTTTTTCTGACCAGCATAGGCTATTTCCCGGTTCTCATTCGTGATGCATTCCGCACATCATCAGAAGCTCGTCCACTGGAAAGAGTTAAGAGGTGGACAATTATGCTGGGTTTCATGCCCATGTTTATCCTATTGCAACTAATCCATTGGCTCAGTTTTTTTCTTGATGCACTGTTTTTCCGTGGCTATCGTCAGGTCAAGGTGCGTCGTCCCATGTTTATTGTTGGGCCTCCGCGTAGTGGAACCACGCATCTTCACCGTGTGTTAGCGGAAGATAGCGAACAGTTCACCACATTCAGCACCTGGGAGCTTTTCCTTGCGCCAAGCATTATTCAAAAAAAATTGATTCGGCTGATAACTGTCATTGACCGAAAATTGGGCAAACCCTTGTTTCGGCTTATTTCATTGCTGGAACGCCGCGTTCTTCAAGTTGCAGATGCAATGCATCCCAGTGCACTTCAGGCGCCGGAAGAAGATTATTTTCTGATGTGCATGACACTTACTTGTTCCGGTCTGGCTCTTGTGTTCCCCAGAAGCGATCGATTCTGGCGGTACGCTTTTTTTGATAACACAATTTCCACCGCAGCAAAACAACGCATCATGACGTTCTATCGAATCTGTCTTCAAAAGCATCTCTATGTGGCAGGGGCGGATAAAATTTTCCTTTCAAAAAACGCTTCATTCAATCCCTGGCTGGAGAGTCTGAATCATGAATTTCCGGATGCATCATTTATCGTCTGTGTCCGCGATCCGGTAAAAACCATCCCATCCATGTTGAGCGTTGCGAATGCTGCCCGCGTTTCGTTCGGCGGATCTGCATCCAATTCGGAATTTGAGAAGAATATGATTGCACTAATGAAACACCATTATCTATCCCTGCTGGATATACTGCCTGAAATTCCAGCAGAACGAACGATGGTTGTACCAAACAAACGTCTCCACCTTCAGTTGCGTTCGACTATTTTAGATACATATCAACATTTCGGCCTATCTGTAAATAAACTATTTTCCACAAAATTAAATGAACTTGACCGGGAATCGCGACGTTTTAAAAGCGCGCATCACTATACCCCAATTCGATTCGGTTTGGATGCAGAGAAAATTAAAAATGAATTTCGATTCGCTTATGCATTGTTAGATGACTATATTCCTCAAACAAATTCCAATTTAACACGCACTTTTCCTCAAACCAATAATTCATCATTCATAACAAGTTATACAACTTCTGAGAGAGATGAGATTGAGACGACCTCACCAACGTTATCATCTGAAAGTCCAGCTATCTTAAAAATACGATGTAACACGTTGATCCTGTCCGATAGCATTCCCGACCGCAACGGTGTCGGCACGTATTACCGTGATTTAGTGGAGTATCTTTCCGATTTTGTAAGAAAAGTGGACATGATCCCTGCGAGTGCGAATTGCTATTTCAAACAAAGTAATGTTTCCCTGCGCATGCCCGGCGACTATACGCAGCGAATCCATTTCCCGAATATGATTCGGATAATACGACGAATGCGTGATATGAAACCAGATGTTATCGTGGCGCCTACACTGGGACCGTTCGGTTTTTTCGCCTATCTATTATCGAGATACTATAAAACGGGATTCATCGTCGGTCATCATACAGCGTACCATAAATTGACGCAATTGTACTGGAAAGGCGCGCGTGCGTATATCAGCAGCAGTTTTATGGAACGCATGAGTCGATTTCTGATGCAGTCTGCCGATACCGTTGTGGCAAATTCCAGTGAAATGACATCAGAGGCTGAACAAAATGGAGCGAAACAGTCACATTGTGTTGGGACGACGATATCCAAACCCTATTTCCAACGTCGTGTTCTCCCATTCTCTGGCAAAGTGAAAACGGTATTATATGCCGGACGGTTAGCTGCTGAAAAAAATGTCTGGTCGTTACTGGAAGCTGCAAAGGAATGTCCTGAACAGAATTTTCTTATTGCTGGTGAAGGTCCGGAGCGAAAAGCGCTGCAAGCAGCGGCAAAAACGCTCCCCAATGTAAAGCTACTCGGCTGGCTTTCGCGAAGTCGGTTGCTAACACAAATCGATGAAGCGGATATTATCGTGTTACCATCGCTTATTGAATCCTTTGGTACAACAGCACTTGAGGGAATGGCCCGCGGACGACTTGTCCTCGTCTCGCATCATTGTGGAATTCTTGAATGGCCGGATTTGGTTGAAGGTCTTTACATCATTAATGAAAATGAAAACCTGGCTGCGGCGCTGAAACGCATTAACCAAGAAGACATTTCTGCTCGAAAAAAGAAAGCACTAGCTGCCTATCATCTCACACGCACAATGAACGACCGAACGTTGGCACATTGGCTGGACATTTTAAAAAATAACGGATATTCCAAATGCCTGATCAAATTCCCGCATTAAAGGCCTGGATTTCGGTTCACGACGTCATGCCATCCACACTTATAGAAACACAGAAAGTTCTCAATTTTCTTGCTGAACGTGGCCTTAAGAAAGTTACCATTCTTGTGGTTCCTGGCAAAAATTGGTCAGACAAAGATACTATTGTGCTTCGTCAATTTCAATACCAGGGACATGAACTGGCGGGGCACGGATGGAATCACCACGTCGAAAAAAGAAAAAGCCTTTTTCACAAACTCCATGGCTTTTTTTTCTCACGGATGGTGGCAGAACATCTATCACTCCCGGAACAGGGAATTGCAAAACTGATTACGCGGTGTTATAACTGGTTTTCCGGGAACGGATTACAATCTCCTGAACTGTACGTCCCCCCGGCATGGGCAATGGGATCTATCCGTCGCGATCGATTGCGTGATTTACCGTTTGCCCGGTATGAATACTTAACCGGTGTGTATGAGGCTCAGCAAAATCAATTCCACCGTGTCCCACTACTTGGATTTGAAGCTGACACTCATTGGCGCCGGACAGCGTTACGTTTTAGCAATTCCATTAATCTACGCCGCGCCAGACATGCAAGCGTCTATCGTATTGCTATTCATCCTCACGATTTGAACCTGCTGATGCGAACTGATTTAGAACGATTGTTAACAACTCCTGAATAATATATTTGTTATAACATTTGCTTAATTTTTTGATTGACATTTTACGATATTTTTCTTACCTTGATTATTATATTTTCCCCCCGTGACATGCAATAATTTTTTCGTTTGAAAAAGCGACTTTATTTAACTATATTTTTTTTCAGGATTTACTATCTGTGTTATTTAGTACAATATGCCCGGATAAGGAGAAAAAATGTCAACGAAAAAAATCGTGTTTGCCTTTGTTATCACTTTCTTGTTTATATCAAATCTCTTTTCCGAACAGTATGTAAAAGGAATCGTAACTTCGACACGTAAATGGACAAAAGCGAATAGCCCTTATATTGTATCGGGTAATCTCACGATAATAGAAGGAGTAACGCTCACCATTGAACCTGGCGTTACAGTGAATTTTTCGGAAAACACATCAATTTCAGTATTTGGCGAGATTGTCGCCATCGGCACACCGCACAATCCGATCACATTCACTCCTTCTATTGAGAATCCGGTACAGAGCACCTGGGGCGGAATTAAGTTTGAAGAAACGTGCAAACCCGCGATTATCGATACGGATAATAGCTATTTGAAAGGATCTGCATTCGTTCATTGCGTCTTTGAATGGGCTGGTTCAGATGTCGACGCGGTTATCGACGCTCGTGCCGGTGATTCGGGGCCATTTATTTCCAATTGCAAATTCAGAAACCTTATCGTTCAGAATAGTTCGGAATTTTTCGTAATTCACACAAGCCTTCCGGTGATGAACTGTGTGATTGAAGAAGTGAAAGGTGATCCCTTTCATCGTTCTGAAAAATTTACCGGTGTATATACAAACAACAAAGCAATCAATAATTCTGTGAGAAAAATTTCCGGTTTTCGCACCATTCATGCGATTCATTGCCTTGATGACGCGATTAAAAACACTGTTAAAACGATAGTTAACGGAAACGAATTTTGGGGAATACTCACAAAAGGCGATGCGATTGGCAATTCGATTTCTTTTATTGGTTCAATTAACGAAGCAACCGGAATTATATCTACTGGCAAGGCAGATCGCAATGAAGTATGTGAAATTAAAAGTGATGAAACCGTAAAAAGTCGGCATTGATTTTTAGTGTCGGGATAACAAATTTT
>CAZCJL010000108.1:0-24524 GCA_964498785.1 uncultured Cytophagia bacterium
ACGACATAGCGGCAAGCGCCCATATCTACCATAAAATATTGAGAAGATACAATAATTTGCAACGTAAGTGACAGAATTATGTAATCTTTTTTACCCTTCTTGCAATTTTCCTTCGGATTTTTTCATAAGACGGCGGCGGACCGGTTCTTACCTGCTTGCCATCGATAAACAGACCATCCGAAATACCCCATTCCAAAAATAACGCCCGGTCGGTGGTTTGCATCTCCTGAAATTCAACCATTTCGCCAAATTCCTGTGCAGCTCGTTTGGCTCGTTCATGCACAATATTCTGCGCCGGACACCACCCATTAATAAATGACGTCACCGTAACGATGCCGCCCCGTTTCTGCGGCCGCTTTCTCTCTTTGATCCAGCGGGGCGCTACAGCATCATCGGCAAACGGTTTCCACAATAGCACCGACATTCCGTTTTTATCCACTTTTTTAAATCCCTGTTTTCGAAACCAGGACGCCTTCATCCAGAACGGAAGCGAGACGCCCCAGGCTGCCATACCTTTTCTGCCCATAGACCGGATATCATCTTCCGCCGCCAGAAGCAGCGCTTTACCGATGCCTTTCATCTGATAATTACCGATCCCCTTTTTATAACCATGCACCCAGATGCATTTGATAAAATAAAGATCACTGCCTTCGATGAACGAATCTTCGGACGGCAGGTATTGGATCATGCCGCAGGCTTTGTCGCCATCCACAGCAAGTTTCACCCGCAGCCCGGTATTTTTCTTTTGATTGAACCATCGCTCTTTATGATTACCGGCTTCTTTCATTTCGTCAGACCAATCTTCCAGGCAGTGAAAATAGGTCTGGTGGTACTGCTCTGACAGATCGAGTATGTCCATAAATTCAATTCCTTTATTGATATTTTGAAAAGAATGTCTACTATTGATCAAAGCTAATCCAGCATTCCCCGGATACCGATACTGAAAAATGCGGCGCCATTACCTGTGTAATCATCTTTAAGCAGATAATTTATCTCCGGTACGATTAAATCCTTTTTAAATGGGATTCCAATGCCAAAGCAGATGACGCCATTTGAAAAAAAATCATCGTTATCAAAAAATTCTTCGATATAGTCGTAATGGTAATAACTTAAAAAAGGTTGAAATTTCGATATTTCTTTTCCGATTGTCACGCCGATTTTGGAGTAGGGATATTCAAATGCGATCATTCCCACATGCATATTGCAGCTAAAATCGAACAGATCAAATTTTTCAGGATTTACCTGCCATCGCAATGACGCTTCCACTGTAGAGGAGATGTAACCTCGCAGTCCGGCTTCAAAGCGATACGGAAGCCCGAACGCCGCGCCAAAGCTCGGAAACACAAATGTCTTTGTATTGAGCTTGATTTTGCCATTCTCATCCATATATGCAAGAAAGTCAAAACCTGGCGTCAGGACTTTTTCGCTCCTTTTAAGTGTTTTGGCTGTATAGCAATTGGTTGTTGCCGCGCAGCCATAGAAGAGCAAAGCAACAAGCGATGCAAAAAGGATTATTTTTTAAAAATTAAATGACATAGCACTACCGCAACAGTATCATTCGTTTTGTTGAAATATTATTTTTTGATGAAGCAGAATAAAAATAAATCCCGCTGGAAACATCTTTACCGCGCGCGTCACGACCATCCCAATTCAGTTGATGCACACCTGAATTCATGAACCCGTCGCAAAGTGTTTGAACCAGCTCTCCTTTTACATTATAAATTGAAAGTGAAACGTGCGTCATTTTATCAATCTTCAAGGGAATAGTCGTGGATTGATTAAACGGATTGGGGTAGTTCTGTAATAATTCCATGGTCGAGGGTTCATTGCCGATTGTATTTTCAGCGACCACAGACTGCGGATCGTCTGTATAGTAAACTGTCAGCCGCGGGTGATTCATAAACCACTCGTCATCATTATCTTCAAAACAGAAATATTCATCATTGGGATAGGTATCGATTTTCTCGAATAATAATCCGCAGTTGCTATCCGGATGATCGACCCAGGTCTGAATCAATTCAGGAGGCAATGTCAACGTTCCGTCAAAATCAATACCTGTGCCGTCGCCTTTAATTGTGTATGAAGCGATTGGTTCGGCTCCCCGGTCAGTGTTTCCCTTGCAGCCTGGTATTTCCCAGATTTCCTCATTATGGCAGGCGGAATTCCAGGTCACCTCTCCGGTTGCGGCTTCAGTATGACTTATTCCCTGGCCTTCATTCCATTGTTTTAAAATTCGGTAAATATGGATGTTCGCCACGTGAGAGCCACTGGTGTAATCCTCTACTCCACCGGCGAAAATGAACGTCACCTTTCCGCCGATTATGTTTTTACCGGCAAGCTGCTCTTCCAATTCCCTGAATTGAACGAGTCCGGAATCCCACCAGTACAAATCATAATCCGCAGTCGATCCGCGGCGACCGTAGTTGCTATCCGGGTATTTGTGATAAATGACCGTCGCCTCATTACCATCGTACCCGTGCAATCCGTTCTGAAAAACATGCGTACGATGCCCGTCCGGTTTAATTTCGTAAATTGCCTCGTTGCTATCCACAAACGCGGCCGATAATGCCCGGACTCCGAAATAGTGAGTGATATCCGGCTCTAAATCTGAAATTTCGTACTCCGGTTCTGTTGTTTCATAACTCGGCGACGTGAAGTCTAACTCATTTTCATCGGTCGCGTGAAATATCTGATAAATAACCTCATCATCTGTTTTTGCTTTCCACCAGGTGACCAACACTTTGCCAGGCTCGCCGGGAAATCCCAGTACCTCGGCAACGCCATGAAATTTAAGCGGCATGACATTGTTTCTGAAATTACCTAAAATAACAGGACCTGCATCGCTTGGATGGCGGGAGCTTTCAATATGGAGCTGCGTGCCATAAAGCGGCATGGTCACGTGCTTTACAAAAGAATTGTAGCAGCGAAGTGTCCGGGCATAATTTTTATACGAATCGGGCATATCAACGATACTGTAATTATGCGCGGCATACGCGGAATATGTATCCGGGCAGCCGTCGAATATGTCATGAAAGGTCATGATTCTCGCGGTTTCATAACCATGTTCCCCGCTTCGGCGGGCGCAAATACCACCGCGAGCCATCTGTAGAAACTGGTGCCCGGCACAAAAACCAAACGCCGGCCGGCCCGGATTTTTGAGCAACTCGACATACGAATCCAGACTGCCGTCATAAAACGGGACATCACTGGTGGAGCCGCCCTGTATCAGAAAAGCATCTGCGTTCACAGAATCCGCCCGCTCACGGGACGCATAATACCAGTTATCCATAACTACGTATACATTTTCAAACTGTAAAAAATTTGTGGAGAAGAAAGGTTCCAAATTCGGAGGTGAATATGGCTTTGGCCCATAATCCACTGTGTAAATGACGGGATAAGCTCCATTTTCCGCGGCGAATCCATTTAACAGAATTAAACAGTTCAGAATGATACATAATGTTAAAGCTTTCATGTGGGGATCCTTTTATTGGTATTCAATTTCATTATTAGAACGATTGTGAGCATTTTAAAACAGTGGGAATTTTACGCTATATTTAGAAGCAATTCGGGTAGAAAATGCAGCACGCTGAATTCATTCGGTCAGCGTCAAACGATGCTGCAAGCGTTCGGCGATCCATATTTTGATAATGGATTGCCGCGTGACTCCTGATCGGTTTGCTTCTTTATCAGGTGAACGAATCATCCGGATCAGAAAATCGACATTCACCCGTATATTTCTTTTTCATTCATTTATGCCTTTTGAAATTAATTCGCCGATCGAATAAGTGTATCCGCTACCCATGAATCGACCTGCTTGCCTGCTTTTTCTGCGGCAAGAACGACTTTGCGATGCTGTTCAGGCGAAAGGCGAATCGTAAATCGACCGGAAAATGGTTTTTCGGGTTCCTCATTTCGTTGTTCACAAAATTCCAGATAATCCTCAACAGAATCCTGAAATGCATTTTTTATTTCTTCAACCGATTTCCCCTGAAAAGTGATGACATCTCGGATATTGATGACTTCGCCGTGGAAAATATTGGCTTCTTCATCAAAGTTTACTCGTGCCAGATAGCCTTTATATTGCATCATGGTTCTACTCCTGCTTCTATTAAAAAGCGGCGCACCGCAACTACTGCGCCTTTATCTGTTTCTTTTCCGGGGTGTGGGCGATGAAATACAGCTCTTACGTTGTTCAGCGCCACACGAACTCTCGAACCCCGTCCCTCAGTAATTTCAGCATTGCATGCTGCTAACAAGCTCTCAATATCGTTCCATAATATATTTGAACGAACCGGTGTTTCGAAGATTGCAAGCAACGTTTTACGATGTTTTGATTTCATCGCCAATTGACAGGGATTTCGTTCTTTTGATTTTTACTTAATGAAAATATACAAAGCTTATCGTTAATTGTCAATTAAAATTTTATGTTGAATGAAACGGCAATCCAGCATTGAAGCATCGACGAGTCGGGGATACTATTTCTATGCTGCTGATCCAGTCAATTCCATCAAAAAATTATCCATCAAAAAACGAATGCTGAAATGAGCTTCCAGGCAACGTGAGATCGATTCTGCGGAAAATATTATTACCGATTTCTACGCCGCCCAGATTATTTATTTGGGTTGCGATTTTGGGGACACAATAGTCATCCAGTTGATTAAATACCTGATGTCTGGTAAACCGTAATATTTGCCAGCCCGATGTCACCAGGTCATTGTTTCGTAAATTATCTTTCGGGGCAATTTTGGGCGTATGATGCCATTTGTCCCCGTCGGTCTCAATATTAATTTTGCCCTTTTGACAGTAAATGGCAAAATCGAGGAAATAATTATTCTTCTTAAACTGGATTAACTCCTGTCTCTCGGCGGGGATATTGAGGCGTTTCAGAGCCGCCCACAATCTGTCTTCCAGCGGGCTGCCATGGTAAAGATCATTAATTTCCACGGCTTTGGTGAACTTTTCCCAGGTCGTGGGGATAAAGACAATGCGTCGCCAGCGACGGCTGTATATTGGTTTTGGCAGACGTTGCAGCGGTTCGAGCAGCAACTGGAAATACATTTTATCGCTGTCGCTGTCTATCGGTCGGTCAGGGAAAAGCTGCCATCGTTTGGCCTGATGAATTTTAATCACGCGGGCATAGTATTGAATGGAGTGCGCATGTTCTTTAAATGCTTTGGTATGATAGAACGCAAGCCATTGTGGCGGCCATTTATTTTTCAGCCATTTGTTAACACTATTCACGGGGATGCGATACCAATGTCTGTCACGAGCAATAGCAAAATCAAGCTGGTTATTGATAATTGCAATAAGTAACTCACCGTTTTTTTCGGACATTTGGTTCCTGTTTTGAATTAACTATATTTAATTCGATTAAATTATTCGAATCCCGGTTTCAATGATCTCTTTCACAAACGGATCATCTTCTGTAAAATCTTCCGGGCGATAAGGCAACACCTCAAAATCACTACTCACAGACAGCGTAATTCGTCGTATTTTATTACGATCTTTCATGCGACTGCCTTCGAATATTTTAGACACCACAGCCAAATCAATATCACTCCACTCCGAATAATTACCGCTGGCATAACTCCCAAAAAGAAATATATGATTTATGGGAATCGCATTCTTTTTCAATGCACTGATATATTGATCTATTTTTGTTCTTATGTCAGCCGGGATTTGAGCCAATTGAAAGTGTCTTTACAAAAGGTTATTATTTATGACCGCTGGCATTTCATCCCAAATTCTTCCTTCAAGCACCCTGCCTGTTTTCTTTTTATTTAAACCGCCCCATTGCTTAAAGAAAAAGGGAATATTATTTATTGTGCATTGTTCTTTAATGTCGAGCACCCATTTTTCTAACATAGGGCGCGCACCAGGACCAGATTCTCCTCCAACTATGACCCAGTCTATTTTATTGAGTGGTAGTTTTTCTATTGGACAGAGCAAGGGCTCAAGTGAGATGAATTTGACATAAGCCGGAGTCTTACTAAGGTCTACAATTCTTTTCTTATAATCCCGGGTTTCAACTGTGACACCAATCCAAATATTTTTTGACCAATTAAGATATTTTGAATATTCTTTCAGTATTTCAGATCTCTTTGTCAGAATCTGAAATGTATGACGATAATTTTCATTCATTGTTTTAAATATCTGTTTGACAAAGTTAAATGACATATCTTCATGAAACAAATCGCTCATTGAATTTACAAAAACAGTACGAGGCAACTTCCATGAATATGGTTCATTTAAAACCTCAGGATGATGCGTTAAGCGAAAGCCATTTTTATATTTTTCAATCCCCATGGATTGCAGCCTCTTCGCCATTTTTTCGGCGTAACAATTTCTGCAACCCACTGAAATCTTACTACATCCTGTTGTAGGATTCCAGGTGCATTCTGTCCATTCAATTTTTGTTGTTTTCATAATAATACTATATTATTTTTTTCTTTTATCTTATGAATGTCATTATTTCTTGTTTTGAATTTATAAATTTTTTCTTTCTTCATTAAGTCTTTTAAGAGGTCGGCCGAATGTTTAACCAAACATCTTTTTTGAAGTGCAAACTTATAAGCTTCCAAATCTGTTTTGATTTCTTTCTGATAAATTTTTTCTTCGAGTTGATTTCTGAAATGCTTAGAGCTATTCCCAAATTGCCTTTTTTGTCCTTTCCTTGACCAGCAAAAAAATCGAATATCATAATATCGTGAAAAAATGGACTATAAATGAATACCGGAAAGCTTTCCTTAAAGTATTCTCGAAATATCTCAATTTTAGATTTTGTCGCTTTATCGTATTCTTTTATATAGAATTTTTTCCTTGCCATCTTGTCACTCTCTTTTTAGTATATCAAATTAAATTCCAAGCGGAAATAATTAGATCCTTAAAAACACTTCAAATTCAGATGATTATAAACCAACAAAAATCCTGATTGTAAGTTAGAAAATATTATAATAACTAATGTAAAAAACAATCCACAAAATGTCAATTAAAAAATGAATTTAGTGTCATTTTCAATGAATGATCAATCAGAAAAACAGTTATTTTTCTGTCAGATCACTTTTCTCCCACACCTGCACCTGTGTCCCGCTCTCAAAGCCCCAGTCCACGATGAACAGGCGTGAGCCATCCGGGGTGAGACCGGCGCTGCGGGGGGCGCGTAACGGAGGAGATGTTCCTTTCAGAGTGGTGAGAAAATTGTGGTGCGGTCAAAAATAGTGACCGTGCCGTCATCGATGTGGGAGACGTAGATGCGACCGGCGGCGTCCACATTCAGTTCGCCGGGCCAAAAAACGTACGCGCAGTCTGTTAAACACCGAGCCATTAAACGCGTTGACGCTGCTGATAAGCCCCGCCCGCATTATTCGTTTGTAATCTAAAAGCAAAATTCACCTACCACAACGGAATATATCCCGCTTCTTCCACTACTTTTTGTCCGTCTTTTAAAATCCAGTCGATGAATTCTTTCACTATGCCCTGTGGTTTTTTAATTGTGATGAGATAAAGATATCGAATGATCGGATAGCTATCGTTTTTAACACTTTCAATGGTAGGTAACACGTCATTAATGCTGCAATGAACAACGTTTTTTCCAACGGCAAGTCCACCAAGCCCTGTTGCATTCCGGTTTTCACTAATGATTCGTATAATTTCAGGGGTTCGATTAATTTTGATAGCTGATTTCGTAAAAGACTCACCTTTCAATACGTGTTCTTTAAAATATAAATATGTTCCGGAATCAGAATACCGTAATAATATCATAATCGGCTCATCAAAACCACCGACATCTGACCAATTTCGGACATTTCCATTGAAAATATTACGTACTTGATCCAGAGTGAGATTTTGCACCGGGTTTTCCGGATGGATATAAACACTTAAGGCATCTTTTGCAACGAGAGTGCTCATTCCGATTTTATTGTATTTTTCAGCAAACAAGCGAACTTCTTCTGCGCGTAATGGTCGTGATGCCGCGCAAATATCTGCTTTGCCGGAGATTAGCGCCCGAATTCCGTTCGCAGTTCCCTCGCTTAAAACCTTCACAGAAACAGTTGGTTTTAATTTTGTAAATTCGTTTGCCCATTTTGTAACAAATAGTTGCATCGTGGTAGACCCGGAAATTCGAATTGTATTCGGATTTCGAATCAGATGTTGGCTACATGATATTAGCACGAGTAAATAAATAGCGATTAAACGTTTCATATTATAGAAATTTTTACTTTAGTCAATTATTTTTTTATATTCGAAAAATCAGTCCCGGATTTCCATGTGGGCGCCTGTTTGATGTTTGCCAGTTTCATTGTATACGCAAAAATAAGTTGGCAATGTTGCCGGGCCGCGTTCCAATCAATTGGTTGATTCATATCGTCAAAAGGGCTGTGATAAATATTTTCAAACCAGTGAATCATTTTTTTGACACCTTGTTCGGATGAAATATTAACATAATCCGTTCCCTCTGCAATTAATATGGAAGGAATGCCTGCTTTTGCAAAAGCAATTTGATCTGATCTCATAAATGATTCAAATTCCAAAAATTGATCAGGGATTTGCGAGACAGTTAAATCCAGCATTGCAGTTACAGATGTAAGCAAATCACCCATGGTTGATAAATGTGCTCCCACTCCGATGAAATTGTTCACCATGTCAAAAACGGACAGTCCATCGATATTGACATTGGCAATGGTTCTATCAAGCGGAATAGATGGATGATCGATATAATAGCTGGAACCAAGCAACCCTTTTTCCTCTGCCGTGACGAACAGAAAGAGCACATTGTGCCCGGGCCGGAGCGGATAAAAACTAAATGCCCTGGCACACTCCAGAAGCGCTGCAACGCCGATTGCGTTATCCACCACCCCGTTATAAATCGAATCACCATTTACCGCCGCACCGACCCCCAAATGATCATAATGCGCAGATAAAATAAGTGTTGTCTTTTGTTTTGATGCGTTTTTCCCTTTCAACATACCAATAATATTGTTTCCGATAAACTCCCGCTGCTCAAACACTCCTTCAAAGGAAATGGCTGTTTTAAGCGGAAATGAATATATCCCGCCGGTCCGCTCCATCTGTAAAATTTTTTTTAGACTGTGATCCGCGCCAATAAACAATTTACGAGCCGCGTTGGGATTTATGACCACACTTAAATTGCCGGAGACAGAATACGCCAGTGTCACATCTTCAAATGAAAATTCATTGACCCAATCAAACCAGGTTTTTATTTGGGTTTCAAGTGTCGACGGAATCATAATGCTTCCTCGTGCACCCCGGGAAATAGCAATCCGTTGTTTTGACTCCGGATACGAATAAATCGTCGGATAAATTCCGTCAAAAAAGGTTGAATCCGTGGAAGGCGGCTCACCAGAAAGGAAAACGACTATTTTATCGATTACATCCACTGATTCGTAATCATTATAATCAAATTCCGGAGCAATAATCCCATATCCGACAAATACCAGTGAACGCGGCTTCGGAACAAAGGTTTGTGCGCCGGATCGATACAGCAAGTAATCTCGCTGCAGTTGAAACTCATATTGTCCCCCTGGAAAGGTTAATATCAATTTGGAATCAGGAAGAGGCAGGCAGCCATGCATTGGCACTTTCTGAAAATATGTTCCGTTATCTCCGGACGATATCAATTGATACTTTTTTAATTGTTGAGCGATGTAATTCCATGCCCTCCTTTCACCGAGAGTGCCCGGCGCCCGACCGACCAGTTCGTCGCTTCCCAAATATGATGTATGCTTTATTAGTGAATCTGCGGATATGATATTTAAATATTTTTTTAGATATAAATCTTGTGAAAAACAATCAACTCTGTAAATTATCACGAAAATTATTAACCGGCTCAGGAAGGGTGTGATATGTCGGATTAAATTTTTCATGAATAATAATACCAGTTTATTCATGAAATGTCAAGTAAAATTTGCTATTGGCTTTTAGCTATTGGCTGTTAGCTATTGGCTGTTAGCCATCGACTTTTAGCTGTTGGTTTTTATTAATAAACGTAATTTTTTAATTTTCAATGTTATTGACTGGCTGTTGACTTTGAGCGATTGGTTCAGAGCTAAAAGCCAACTGCCAATAGCTGAGTAGTTACTTTGCAATAGTGATTAACAAAAGACATTTCTACAACCGTTTGTTTTTTCTATATAATATATCAGATTTATTATACGCTTAATTACAGGAATAATATAAAATTAACTGAAATATCATTTGGCGTTAACAAATTTGTAACATCGTCTGGCTAAATTAACGGTGTTGATTTTTTAACATACAGGTGAGATTTATAAACAAATGATGAGAGGTTAAACAATGAAAAGGCATTTTAACAGTGTTTTAAGAGGAACACTTTATCTTGCTCTAATCTTTTTTTCAATTCATTTTATTTTTTCTGCAAATTATGCTGTTGCGCAAAGCAAGGGCAAAATCTCCGGTAAGCTGGTTGATTCGCAGACCGGTGATCCGCTTATTTATGCCAATGTCAAAATAGAAGACACATCTTTTGGCGCGGCTTCTGATTTGGAAGGCCACTACATTATCAATGCTGTCCCCCCCGGAAATTACACTTTAATTGTACAGTACATTGGCTATGCATCCACGAAAGTGACAGACGTTAAAGTGGTGGCCGGAGAAGTTACCACAGTGAATGCAACGCTTTCTCCTGAAATTCTGCAGGGTGATGAGGTTGTGGTGACAGCAAAAGCGTTGACAAACACCGAAGCGTCGTTATTAAAGCACCGCCAACGAGCAGTGGCAGTTAGCGACGCGATCAGTGCAGAGGCAATTTCGCAGGCCGGCGCCGGCGATGCAGCCGAAGCAGTGAAGCAAATTACCGGCGCATCAGTGGTCGATGGCAAGTATGTTTACGTTCGTGGTCTGGGCGACCGTTACACGAGTACACAGTTAAATGGCGCATCGATTCCGAGCACAGACCCGTACAAACGCTCCGGTTCCATTGATCTGGTTCCGACAAGTTTAATTGATAATATCGTCACAGTGAAAAGTTTCACTCCTGATAAACCCGGTGATTTTTCCGGCGGAACTGTGAACATTCAAACAAAGGATTTTCCGGAAAAATTGAAAATTGATTTTTCAACATCAGTTTCTTACAATACGAATACGACTTTCAATGACGGCAGAAACACCATCGGTTACAGTGGCGGTGATCTGGATTGGCTGGGAATCGACGACGGCTCCCGCAATGTGCCGGATTACATTAAAAGAAATGGCGTACCATTTTACAACAATGCTTCGACTGAAAGTCTGCAACAATTGTCAAAAGCGACAAAAGTTTTTAATAAACAAATGTGGACGGAAAGTGTTACACCGGGCATGAATCAGAGCTATTCCCTTTCAATCGGTAATCAGATTAACGTATTAAACAGGCCATTGGGATTTATCGGTAGCCTTTCTTATAGCAATAGTTACTCTGCTTACGATAACGGACAATATAATGCCTGGAATTTGCTGGAAGATTCATCAAAAGTCCTGAATCAGCTTTATAATTACAATCATTACAAAACAAATCATGAAATATTGTGGGGGACGCTGCTGAAAGGATCTTACAAGTTAACAAACAGCGATATTTTGAGCTTCAATTTAATTTACAATGTGAATGGCGCCAGCAGCGCTGATTATTACGAGGGTAATTATACTTACGATAAACTTGATGATGACGACTTACATCAAAATCATGTATTGGGATTCAATGAACGCCGGTTAACCTCGTTGCAGTTTAATGGTGATCATCAGTTCCGATATCTTTATGGCCTTCGTTTTGACTGGAAAGCCTCTTTTTCCCAGACAAGGCAGGATGAACCTGATTTACGTTATTTTACAACCTATCTCAGAATCAATGAAGAAGAACAAGTTCCCGGTGTTTTTACTAACCTTGTACCACAACGCTATTATCGTTATTTAACAGAAGATAACAATGAATTCGCTGCAAATTTTGCACTGCCTTTTAATCAGTGGTCAGGGCTGAAATCAACATTAAAATTTGGCGCATTATATTCGGATAAAAACAGAGAATTTGAGGAATTAAATTACAAGTATAGCGACTATAATGGCTATTATGGCGATCCGGAAGCATATTTTTCTGATAAAAATATGGAGCCGGACTCAACAGCGGTTGTCATTAATGGTGTTCCTTATATTTCCAGAGATTTGGATCTCTATATTGAAGAAGGTGATATTGGCGCCAATAACTACACCGGTGAGAAAATCGTTAATGCTCAGTACTTAATGGTAGATCTGCCAATCTTGTCAAGTTTACGATTTATCGGTGGCGTCCGTTATGAAAAAACAGATATGGAGTTGATGAGTGCTGACAACAGAAAAGAAAACGGAAAAATTTCGACCGAAGATGTGTTGCCATCAATCAACGTCATTTATAATATAAAAGAAAATATGAACCTGCGCCTGAGTGCGACAAGATCACTGGCCCGACCGACGCTTCGGGAGTTAGCGCCGTATGCGTCTTATGACTTTGTGGTCGGTTTTACAGCAATTGGTAATCCGGAATTGAAACGGACATTGATTGATAATTATGATATTCGATGGGAATGGTTCTCCCGTCCGGGTGAGATTTATGCAGTAAGTGCTTTCTACAAAAATTTCCAGGATCCCATTGAGCAGGCGTTCATTGTATCTGCATCGAATCGGGAAATTACCTGGAAAAATGTTGATGAAGCAAAAACAATGGGAGTTGAGTTTGAAATCCGTAAAAAGCTGGATATTATTTCACCGTATTTAAGCAATTACATGGTCGGTACGAATTTATCGCTGGTTCATTCCGAAGTCCAGATTCATGAGGATGAATTGGCGCTTATTCGACTTAAGCGTCCGAACTTTGACGATACTCGTGAACTGGAAGGTCAATCGCCCTTTCTGGTGAATTTTAATCTCGGATATGACAACTATGAAAAAGGCGTGTTCTGGAACGTTTATTATAATGTGTTTGGCAAAAGACTTTCAGAAGTGAGTAAAGATGGGACACCGTTTGTGTACGAGCAACCGGTCCATACCTTGAATGCGAATTTCAGCATGCGGATTACCAATAATATTAAATTAAAACTTTCTGGCAAGAATTTACTGGATGCTGAATATAAAAAGACACACGAATATGAAGGCACTGAGTATATTTTTAGAAACCATACCAGGGGACGAACATTCTCAATGGGATTTGCTTACAGTTTATAAAAAATCCTTTTGCAGGACGTTAAACAGCTTGGATAAGTACTTCATTTTCGTGGGTCGCCGTAAAATATGTAATGGGTGCAGTTCGTATTATTGTAACGAAAAAATTGTTTTACAAAGCGTGAATTAGTTGGATTAAAAATTGATATTGTTGAATCCACTGGACATACATGGTTTTCCCCTGAAACAGGATTGTATGATTTAAACATTTCGGGGGGGAGAGAGAAATTTTCAACGAATTGATCTGACTAATTCAATTTATTTAATCAAATTAATTAAATGTCATATTCTCATTAAGTTTGGAGGAAAAAAATGAAGTATTTGAAACCACTATTGATTCTATCATTATCGATTATGTTAAGTTCGATGGTGTTTGCAGGATCAGATCAGTATTTGGAGCAAGTGAACTACAGAGGCGCTTTTGGCGCTTCTAACTGGGCTGCAGACTGGTCTGCGATGTCTGAGTACGGTTTCTTTTCTTTTGGTACAGCCGATCCCACCGAAGTTGTCACTGTAACAGACGCTGATATTGCTCCTGGTGAAACAGTCCATTGGACAGCAGACAAAGTATGGCTGTTAGATGGCCGTGTATTTGTCGATGATGGCGCTATATTGATAATCGAAGCCGGCACTGTTATTAAGGGCAAACCGGGACAGAAAGAAAATGCAAGTGCATTGATCGTTGCCCGTGGTGGTAAAATCTACGCCGAAGGTACCCCGACAAAACCGATTATCTTCACGTCAGAAAATGATGATTTAGCCAATCCCACAGTACCCCCGGCAACAGCGAAGGGACTTTGGGGCGGTTTGATTTTACTTGGTAATGCACAAATTAATCATCCCAATGGCGAAACCAATATCGAAGGTATTCCTACAACTGATCCCCGCGGTATGTACGGCGGCGATGATGATGACGATTGCTCCGGCGTTTTACGCTACGTCTCCATCCGTCACGGTGGAACCGAAATCGGTGAAGGAAACGAGATCAACGGTCTGACCATGGGTGCTGTTGGTCGCGGAACAACAGTTTCTTACGTCGAAGTTTTTGCAAACAAAGACGATGGTTTTGAATGGTTTGGCGGCACAGTCAATGGCGACCACCTTGTTTCAGCTTTCTGCGGCGATGATGCTTTTGACATCGATGAAGGTTTGAGAAACAAATTGCAGTTCCTGTTTGCCTTTCAGTCCGACAGCACCGGCGACCAATGTGCCGAGCATGATGGCGCTCCGGAATCCAGCGTGGCAACAGCCTCCCCGTTGTCTTACACTGTCGCTTACAACGTAACCTACTTAGGCGGCGGAATGAGCGGATCCAATGGTGACCGCATCATGAGACTGCGTGAAAAATTTGGCGGCGCTTATATGAATTCTATTTTTGGCGACTACAATGGTCACGGAATCCGTGTGGATGATGACCAGACACCGCATGACGCCAGCGACAGAATGGCTGCCGGCGAATTGACCGTTGGAAATAATATCTGGTTCAACTTAGCTGCTGGTTCAGACCTGACTGCTGTTGCTAACTCCAAAACCTTCCTGGTGGATCATTTGACCGCCAACAATAACGAAGTTGCCGATCCGATGCTGAATGGCATCAGCCGTGCACAGGACAATGGACTCGATCCTCGCCCGGCAATTGACGGCCCGGCATTCGAAAATCTGGCTGAAATTCCGCAGGATGATTTCTTTGAAAATGTTCCGTATAAAGGCGCTTTTGGAGCAACGAACTGGGCTGCTGGCTGGACTGCACTTTCTCAATATGGATTTTTCACAGTTCCGACAGTTCGCGGAACAAATGTTGTGACAGTAACCGATGCAGACATTGCTCCTGGCGAAACAGTTCATTGGACAGCCGATAATGTCTATTTACTGGACGGTCGTGTGTTTGTCGATGACGGCGCGACATTGTTTATCGAAGCGGGTACGGTTGTTAAAGGCAAACCTGGCCAAAAAGAAAATGCCAGCGCGCTGATCGTTGCTAAAGGCGGTAAAATTTTTGCCGAAGGTAATGCGACTCTCGAAGCTGGCAAAATAAAATCGAATCCCATAATTTTCACATCAGAAAATGATGATTTAGCCAACCCGACAGTACCCCCGGCAACAGCAAAGGGACTTTGGGGCGGTGTGATTATTCTGGGTAAAGCCAGTATCAACCATCCAAATGGCGAAACCAATATCGAAGGGATCCCCACAACTGACCCACGTGGTATGTACGGCAGCGATGATGACGAAGATTGCTCCGGCGTTTTACGCTACGTCTCCATCCGTCACGGTGGAACCGAAATCGGTGAAGGAAACGAGATCAACGGTCTGACCATGGGTGCTGTTGGTCGCGGAACAACAGTTTCTTACGTCGAAGTTTTTGCAAACAAAGACGATGGTTTTGAATGGTTTGGCGGCACAGTCAATGGCGACCACCTTGTAGCTGCTTTCTGCGGCGATGATGCTTTTGACATCGATGAAGGTTTGAGAAATAAACTCCAGTTCTTGTTTGCCATTCAGTCCGACAGCACCGGCGACCAATGTGCCGAGCATGATGGCGCACCGGAGTCCAGCGTGGCAACAGCCTCCCCGTTGTCTTACACTATCGCTTACAACGTAACCTACTTAGGCGGCGGAATGAGCGGATCCAATGGCGACCGTATCCTGCGGCTCCGTGAAAAATTTGGCGGCGCTTATATGAATTCCATTTTTGGCGATTACAATGGTCACGGAATCCGTGTGGATGATGACCAGACACCGCATGACGCCAGCGACAGAATGGTTGCCGGCGAATTGACTGTTGGAAATAATATTTGGTTCAACTTAGCTGCTGGCTCTGACCTGAGCGCAGTTGGCAATTCAAAAACCTTCCTGGTGGATCATTTGACCGCCAATAATAACGAAGTCGTCGATCCGATGCTGAATGGCATCAGCCGCGCCCAGGACAACGGACTCGATCCTCGCCCGGCAATTGACGGACCGGCGTATGAAAATCTGGCGCCAATTGAAACCAGTGTTAAAAAATTCAATTCTAATGAAATAACAAAACCGAACGATTATGTTCTGGCTCAAAATTATCCGAATCCGTTTAACCCGACAACCAATATTCGATTTGAATTACCGAATGACTCCAAGGTTAAATTGACTGTTTACAATGTTCGCGGACAGATGGTTGCAACGTTGGTTAACGGACAGCGACCAGCAGGTATCCATAATGTTCAATGGAATGCTGTTGATATGCCGAGCGGAATTTATCTCTATAAACTGGATGTGGGTACAACTACATTTACCAAAAAGTTGACGCTGTTAAAATAACTACCTCTTTACATGTGTAGTTGATTACCTCTCATCACCTGGGGCCAGCGGCTTGCCTTGCAAGCTACTGGCCTTTTTTTATATGATTTCATCAATTTTTGAAGCCGGTTGTGCCAACACCGCATTTTCATCTTTAATGACAATGAGACGATGCAATAACTTCGGATGCTCTGCCGCGATTTTCGCAAATTCATCAACTGATAGTTTTCTGCTCTTTAAATCGGGCGTCTTGCTCGTTCCTACGTTTTACTGTAAATATCAAGTAAAAAGTATACCAGTGTCTATTAATTGAAAAGTATACCGGGGCCCGGTCCCTCTCTTTGTGCGTCTTAGTCGTATTTATGGACGGACTGCCAGCATAATCGTTGGGGCTGTATCATAAGTCTGATTTTTTTGTAAAATATCATTCCGGGCTTGTCCCAAATATCCTGATTATTATAAAGTCAGGGGATTCCTGCATTCGCAGGAGTGACGCCTGGATAGTTACGAATTATTTTAATAAAATATTAATTGACTCTTTGATATTGAAGTGTTATATTGTTTCTGCTTGTGTTTTAATAAATATATTTACTTCCCATTATATTTCCATCATTTCTATATATTATTTATCAGAATTAAAAAAAACAATTACGTCTCCTTAACAAATGGTATATATATGAGAATTAAACTTTCATTGCGTTCAGCAGATCGTCATAGCAAAATTCCCATTAATTATCAATACCCGCTCTCTGCGGCTATTTATAAAATCCTTTCACATGGATCCGATGAATACGCTCACTGGCTACATAATCAAGGCTATCTCACAACCGATGGAAAACCAATGAAGTTATTTAATTTCTCCAAACTCTACATTCCGGGAGTGAAACGGATCGATAAAACATTAATCATTCCCGCAAATCGATTCGTCGGGCTCCAAATATCAAGTCCGATGTTGCACGATTTTATCCAACATTTTGTTGTGGGACTGTTCCAGCATCAGGACATCGAAATCAGGAGTCACGGCACAGGAGCCCGGTTTATAATCGAATCCGTTGAAACCTCTGCTGCAACGGATTTTCATTCTACGCAAAAATTTAAATGCCTATCTCCCATCGTTGTATCTGGCAAGCATTTTTATGATGGTCGGGAGCATGAATATTTTTTGCGCCCCGATGACGAGAATCTTTCGGAAGCAATTCACAAAAATCTGATCAATAAATATCAGCTTTTCCATCAAAAACCACCGGCACAAAGTGCGCTGGAATTTTCCCTTGATCCGGAATACCTCCGGAGAAAAGGTGGCGCTGAGAAATTATCAAAACTGATTACAATCAAAGAAAATTATGCCCCGGAAACAACGCACATCAAAGCATTTGAATCGCCTTTCTATTTGTCAGGAAATACTGAATTGATGCATGTCGCATGGGAGTGCGGCATCGGACAACGCAACTCCATGGGATTCGGGATGATTGATGTGGTCTGAATAAAATCAATTTTTTCAGGGCTGGGGTGATATATGTCGCACACCATGCCTTATATTATCGAAAGGATCATTTTACTATGAGGAAAGTGATGAAATTTTCGCATCCGGCACATGTTAGAATGAAACACATTGATAACGAAATACGCGCAGGCAGGTATCCGAATTGCTCGAAGATTGCTGACAAGTTTGAAGTCGACCGCAAAACAATACAGCGAGACATCGAGAACATGCGCGAACTTGGCGCCCCTGTCGAGTATGATAAAAAACGCCACGGCTACTATTACACCGAACCAAAATACTTTTTGCCCGCAATCCATTTAACGCAATCCGATGTATTTGCGTTTATTGTTAATGAACAAATTTTAAAACAATACAAAGATGCTCCATATTATGATGCAATTAAAAAAGTAATCGAGAAAATTATCGAATTTATTCCTGACGACATAAGCACCGAAAACACGGCGCCGGTTTTTTCATTTCAAGCGGCTCCTGCCAGCCAGATTAACAAAGGCTATTTTGAAGTCTTGCAAAAAGCCATTTACGACGAAAAACAAATTATTATAAATTATCATACACAGCACTCAAATAAAACCAGCGAACGAACAGTTGATCCCTATATGATTCGGCACCAGCAAGGAACCTGGTACCTGATCGCACATTGCCACAAACGTGACGAACTTCGCATTTTCGCCCTGAACCGTATTTTGAACCTTACCGAAACCGACGTGGATTTTTACAAACCATCTGACTTTAACATTGACAAATTCCTTGAGGACTGTTTCGGCATTATTCGTGACGAAAAAACGCATCATGTAAAACTGAAATTCACTCCCTACCAGTCCCGCTGGATTCGCGAGCGCCAGTGGCACAAAACCCAGCAACTCACCGACCTGCCCGACGGCAGCCTGCTGCTGGAAATGGACGTGCAGGGACTTGATGATGTGAAGCGGTGGGTGCTGCAGTACGGCGGCGAGGTGGAGGTGTTGGAGCCGGAGGTTTTGAGGGAGGATGTTTTTAAAGAGGTGGAGAGGATGGGAAGGATTTATAAATAGTTATTCAGTTGACTTTATCTGTCGAGCCAAATTTTCAAAATAATGAGGTTGGTCTGTGATGTCTTCAAATTGGCCGTCTTTGACTATTTTAATCAGCTCCTCAAGATATGGATTTAAATCAAACTGATCGGCATCTTGTACTTTGAATTTGCTTTGCTTGCATTGCTCTGAAGCATCTTTGAGGATTTTATAGCTATCATAATTAACCAATACGCGCTTAGTATCCGTATTATCTTTGGTGATAATAATGTCCTCATGTTCAGAAAGATCCCAAACATCTGTGTTTTTGAGATCGCTTAATTTTTTAACGATCATTATAGAGTCCTTATTTAGTTTGTTTATAAAATTTAATTAGTCTAATTTACCAATTTTAAATTAGTATGTCAACATGGATTTTGAAAATATTTTTTATCAGTTCATTTCAATTTTTTTGAGATTAAGAAAGCAAAAAGGAGAGTAACAAAATGAGATTCTCAAAGAATGAAATAAAATACATTAAATAGGAGTATTAACATGCCATCAAATTTAAATATAACATTTAAACCGACAGGCGATCCATTTGTTGATTTGGGAGGATTAGTTCTTCAATCAATTGCTGAAAGATTCCCCCAAAAATCGGAAATTGAAATTGTCCAATTTTTAATCGAAGTTTATCTCAAAAAATGGAATCAAAACCTTTATTCTATTTTTCACACAAATTCGAAAATTTTGAATCCAAGCACAAAAGGGAAACATGAAAAAAACACATTGGACTATTATCAGGCAATTATAAAAAACGAGAAAATTGTTAATTGCGTTGAGAACGGTTATTGCAAAATCTGTGGTAAAAAAGGATTGCTTTTCCAAAACTCCAGAGAATTTTTCCCAAATAGCGGTTCAGGAAAATTTGTAAATTTTCATCACTCGCACGAAACAGGAATATTCTTATGTAATGAATGTACACTGAAATTATTTTTTGTCCCGTTAGGGGTCGTATTGTTAGAAGGAAAGAATGGATTTTTACATGCACAATCTGATCGTCTAAAACATTTTTGGAAAAAGCAAATTATTAATGAGAACCTGAACAAGATTGATAGAAATTCAAGCACGGGAATATTGAGAATTCCATATACTAAATCAGTTAATGCGCTTTTTTACTTAGCTGAACAAATCATAATGGAATTTAAGGACGATGAATATTCTGATTATATTCAACTAATTATTTTTACAAACTTTGGCGCTGATCCGTCATGTACAATACATCAATTGCCAAATCCAGTTTTTAATTTTCTAAATAAAGTACTTCGTTACCATAAATTACATTGGTACAGGTTTATAAACCGTTTTTATCGTTTAAAAGGCGCAAAATGGGATGCTGAGAAATATAAATGGTACCAGGAAAAGAAAGGAGAAATTATAACACTGACCGAAGATGATTATCGAAATAATTCAAATCAAATTTATGAAAAATTATTAGGAAATAAATCAATATTACGACAATTAGAAAATGCTCATAAAATGCATTATCAAAATCAATTAGAAAAATTTCCAATCGAAATAACATATCATTATATCAAGGAGGTTTTAAATATGACTAAAGAACAAGTCGAATTGATAGCTCGAATTTCAGATGTTGTCTTTGAGCTATCGAAAAAGGAAAACAATTTCAAAAAATATTTGTTTATGCTTGAATCGGCTGGAAAAGCTTATGAATTAAGAGGAGCATTGCTTAGAATAATCAAAGCGAATTTCCAAAATGGTGCTGATGAACCTGTGATCCGAATGAAGGATTATGTAAATTATCTCTTCCCGGATGGTCAGTACTGGGGAGAAATTCGGGATTTGCTGTTAATCCATTTGTACGAAAAATATCATGATGAAGGCGTTAATAGATCAGAAATACCTGAAGGGGAAGTTGAAGAAGCTGTCGTAGAAGAACAACCAACAAACACATTATAGGAGAAAAATATTATGAAAACTATCCAAGGTTTTTTATTAATTGATGTTGATGTTGCAGCCTTAAATAATGCTGGTTCTGATTCATCAACAAATTTAGAGAATGCAGTCGCTACGAAAAAAATATCAAAAAATGGCAAGCAATATCCTTATGTTTCGGGTCAAGCCTGGCGGTATTGGTGGAGGGAAACACTTAAAAATGATTTCAAATGGGAAATGTCGCCGGTGATCCGTGAGAAGAAAATCGCGTTTACAGAAGCTGATCCGTTTAAATATCCTGACGATGATATTTTTGGCTACATGAGAGCAGGAAAAAAAATCATCAAAGATCCGGAATCAGGAAAAGAAAAATCCGAAAACATTACTTTGACGCGTGTTTCGCCTTTAAAAAATTCTGCGTTAATAGCGGTTGCCTACAATCCTATCATTCAAAATTGGTCTTCAATGACCCGACAAGAAGGAGATGCTGTTCCTTATGGTAAAGACGAGTATTGCGCTATAATGAAAGGAATGTTTTCAATTGACTTAAATCAGATCGGAACCTTTAGTATGCAAGGCAGAACTGGTTTCCTGAATATTAATAAAGCAATGAAAGATATTTATTTAAAAAATGGAGCTGTAGAAATTGAAGATCCCATTGCCAAAGATTTTGAGGGGAAGCCGCATAAGCTAGTACGCTTAGATGATCAAAAAAGAATTCACAGAGTCAAAGATACAATTCTCGCATTGAAAACGCTTTCTGGCGGAGCAAAACTAACAACAAATTTAGCTGACGTGACACCAAAATTAATCGTGCTGGCGACGCTTAAAAGCGGAAATCATCCCTTTTCGCATTTAGCGAAGGAAGAATTAGGGAAAACCGTTTTTTCAACAGAAGCACTAAAACAAGTTTTCAAAGATTATGAAGCTCAAATTGAGGGTAAAATTTTTGTTGGCAAACGCGCTGGTTTTATGGATGAATTGAATGAAGATTTGAGCAAGTTAGAGGACGATTCATTTTATTACGGATCAGTTAACGAAGCAATAGACAATTACATCGAAACAATAAAGTTGGAAGACTAAAATGAAAGTTTTCAGAATATATATAACAAGCTGGACTGCTTCATTTCGATTTCCCAACTTAATCAGCGGATTTCAACCAACACTCCCTGTTCCGCCATTGTCAACAATATTTGGGCTTGTTTCTGCGGCGAGGGGAGAATATTATGTGCCGCAAGAAGATAAAATTGGCTTCGTTTTTCAAACAGGAGGTAAAGCCGTTGATCTGGAGACAATTTATCAAATGCAAAATTCTCTAAAAAATATTAAGTCCAACGTGATCAGAAGAGAATTTCTATTTGACAATCATCTATGGATCTATACACAGGATAAAAGGATTGCAGATGCGTTTAATAATCCCTACTTTCAGCTTTTGTTGGGTCGTTCTGGCGATCTTGCTTCTGTGAATGAAGTTGTTGAAATTGAAGTGGAGTCAACCATTAAATTGACAAAATTAAAAGGTACAATTATACCTTTTGGAAAATATATGTTGGCTGCTGCTATTAATGCTCTACCAGTTTATTTTACCAATAGTATTCCGAGAAGAAATATTGGTACAAAGCCTTATTATCTGTTAGAAAGCAATTATAGGCAAACTCAAGATATGGATGCGGCGGGGTGTATTGATTTTTCAAATGATTTTTTTAATAAGGAAAAGGGGATCGAAATTTACTGGCAGGAATTATGAAACACGCTTTAGGAAAATCTGACGGTACAACTCTAGTTGAACATATCCAGGATTGTTTGGGAGTGTATTCTCAACTTAAAGAAGCACTCCCTTTGCTGCCAAAAATTACAAAACTTGATAATTTTGGGCAGCTTCTGTTTTATGCAATTTATTTCCATGATTGGGGTAAATGTCATGTTGAATTTCAAAAAGTACTTCAAGGCGAAAAATCTAACTACTGGAATAATCAACGACATGAACTCTATTCAATACCCTTCCTTGATAAACTCGATGTGAATGAAAATGATAAAATTCTTTTACAAAGAGTTGTAATTGGCCATCATAAAACATTTTTTGAATTATTGGAAAAATGGAAATCAAATGAGGACCTTGATTTTGAGTATTCTTTAAAATATAAAAGAGATGTAAGGTACAAAAAGCCATTCCATCCAGAAGACTATATCTCAAATCTGAGGTATAACCTTCTCTACGATTATTTAAAATATTTAATCGAGTTATTTCCTGAATATTATCAAAAATATTTTCATGAAATTTCAGCTAAATTAGAAAAGGAAATAAAGATTGATAAATTAATTCATCCTTTCCAAGAGATTGTCGAGCCCACATACAAGTCAACTTTTATTCCATCAATACCGAATTATTGGCAAAACCTTTTATTATGGGGATCAATGAAATTATGTGATCATTATGGTTCGGCAGGGATAAAAAAAATAAATTGCTTTACGGTTAAAGATTTTTCATATTTAACGACGTTAAAGGATAAATTATTAAAGAAAGGATTGGATTTATATGATCATCAGAAGAAATGTTTTGAAGAATCAGGCAATTGCATTCTAATTGCACCCACAGGATCAGGCAAAACAGAATCGGCTATTGGATGGTTAAAAAAGCAGATTACTATTTCTCAAGGAAGGGTATATTATATTTTACCATATACTGCTTCCATCAATGCAATGCATAAACGGTTAATAAAAGATTTTTCCTCAGTAAAAGAAATAAATGGAAATGATTTAATCGGAATTCAGCATGGCAAACTAACCCAATATGTAGCAAGTCTCTATGAAGTTATGAGTGATGATAAAAAGTCAATCCTACAGAAGAATGAGGACATTAAAAAAAGAAGAGACTTATATAAAAAAATGATTTATCCCCTTAAAGTATCAACACCATTTCAAATCCTAAAATATACTTATGGAGTAAAGGGATTTGAAATGGGATTAACTGAATTAGCTGGTGCAAAGTTGGTCTTTGACGAGATTCATGCTTATGATGAGATTACTTTTGCTCAAATTTTAACCAGCCTGGAATATTTTGTTAAATATCTTGGATGCAAAATTATAATAATGACGGCCACTTTGCCAACATTTATGCTTGAGGAATTGAAAAATACTTTAGGGATAAAACAGCCTGTTCAAGCCAGTTACAATCTCCTAAAGGAATTTACCAGGCATAAAGTTAAGGTTACAGACGGTGATATATTTAATCAAATAACGGAGATAAAAAGATATATTCGTATGGGTAAAAGAATTATAGTCGTTTGTAACACTGTAAAAAATGCTCAAGAAATATATGAACAATTGAAAGATATGGATGGCTTGAACGAATCAAAGGTTACGTTATTACACAGCCGTTTTAATTCTGCGGATAGAAATGATAAAGAAAAATGTGCTATGGATGAAAAGAATCAAGTATTAATTGGAACTCAGGCAATTGAGGTGAGCCTTGATATTGATTACGATTTAATGTTCACAGAGCCTGCTCCATTGGATGCGTTACTGCAAAGATTTGGAAGAGTAAATAGTGCCTGAACGAAAACTACTTATTTTCTATTAAAATTCAAAACGTAGCTGAA
>CAZCJL010000109.1:0-24022 GCA_964498785.1 uncultured Cytophagia bacterium
CAGCCGCCATTATACCGGAAGCGGGGCGGCGGGGGAAGGGGTCAAGCCCCGTAACGAGCAGAGCCCCGACCTTTGCGGGCCGGGGCTCTGCTCTTAAAGCGCTGCTGCTAAAGCGGTTGTAGCGAGGTCAGCTGGTGGCGATCTCGGCCAGGGCGACGGACGCGGGGTTGCCGATCGTCGCGCCCCTCTCCGTGTACGCGAAGAACTCGAGGTTATATGCTTTCTTGTCGAGGTACAAGGTCACGTCCTCCAGGACGAAGCTCTTGCCCATGAACTCCGGGCTCGAGAAGAGCCAGAAGGTGTTGTCGGCGACCAGCTCGGTCTTGTTGGTGACGACCCAGTTGACGCCCAGGAGCCGCTTGGTGGTGAAGCCCTCGACGAACATCGACTCCGACATGTCGCCGCCGGTCTCGTCCCGGCCGAACTTGGCGATGTCGTGGATGGTGATGTTGTTGACGAGGATCGTCACGGTCTCGAGGTGGGCGAAGGTCGACGGCAGGATCTTGCGCATCTCGAAGAGCGAGTTGCGAGTGATGCCCAGCGGGTCGATGATCTTCCGGTTCTGGATGACACCGGTCTCCGGGGCCACCGCGCCCTGGATGCCGACGATGGACTGGCAGGCCGCGATCATCTTGCGGTCGAACTCGAAGTCCATGTCCAGGATGGCGTTGTCGCTGATCACCTGACGGATGTCCATGCCGTAGGTGCGGAGCTCCGAGATGTCCTTGGTGAACTTCGGAGTCACGATCCGGTCGAAGAAGATCGGGTAGCGGTCGCCACGGAAGTAGTACTGGATCGGCTGGGTGCCGAGGGGGATGGTGATGGCCGCGGGGCTGGCGGGCTCGCGCTCGACCAGCTTCACGTTCTTGTCGGTGCCGAGCTGCGGGGTGAGCTCGTTGTCGCCGATCTTGATCGACGGCATGACCTTCTCGAACACCGAGCTCTCGCGGATGCGGATCCGCGTGAAGTCGGTGACCATGTCCTGGGCCTTCTTGACCTGACCCGCGTTGATGAGGCCGAAGAACGCCTTGTTCGACTCGGCCGCGCTGAGCTTCTCCTGTGCCATGTCCTTGTTCCTTTTGGAGTAGCGTGGATGACGAGTCGTAGGACTCAGGGAACCGGGACGCCCGGAGCGACGTTGCCGGTGATGGTGCTGGCCGCGGTCAGGACGTTGATCGTGGTGCCGGCCGCGAACTCCGGCTTGAAGGCCAGAGTCAGGTAGCCCTCGGGACCGACGAACACGCCGGCCGGGGCCACACGGCCGACGACCACGTCCGTGGGGTTCTGGACCGGGATCAGCAGGCCGACGGAGGCGACCTGGCTGGTGACGGCCGGGGTGACGTTGGCGTAGCAGAGCGCGGTGAGCGCGGTGCCCGGCGCGTAGGCCGCGGTGGTCGCGATGCCCGTCAGCCCGATCAGGCTGTAGAAGGCGTTGTCCGTGCTGTCGAAGGCGAAGGCCGTGGTCGACAGCTCGAGGGACGGGGCCATCTGGATGGTGCCGAAGCCGCCGGCCACCGCCTCACCGTTGTAGGCGGCCGCGGTGTTCGGGATGCCGGGCCAGCCGGGCGAGCCCGGGCCACCGATGCCTTCGGCCGTCTGGGCGGCGGCCGGGGCGTTGATCGCGGTGTCCGTGGGCAGGTTGAGGTACCCGGGCATGCCGCGGTTCCGCTGGACGTCCGGGTAGTTGTTGATGTCCATGCCGGACAGGGCGTAGTAGGGCATGGGCACCGCGGTGTCGCTGGTGATGCCCGGGGTGATGCCGCGATTGGAGTCGCGGAGGGTCACCACCTTGCCGGCGTGCATGATGCTGCCGACATCCGCCCGGGCGAGGAGTGCCCGGTCGAGGGTGCCGACGTAGTAGGGCAGGCTGTTGCGGTCGCCGAAGCGGACGTCCAGCTTGAAGTTGCCCATCGAGGACTGGAGCATGATTCAGGTCCTTCCTTGGTGTGGACGGTGATGGCTGGAACGTCAGCCGGGCGGGAGGGTGGCGAGGACAGCACGAGCCTCCTCGTCCCAGTGGTCGTTGGCGGTCTTCTCGACCGGGGAGTTGTCGGTGACGACCTGCGCGGAGCGCGGCAGGTTCTCGCAGAGCTTGGCGAGCTGGGCCACCTTGTGGATGGCCTGCTCGTGGCTCATGAGGTGGGCAGCGACGACGTCCGCCTGCTGCGGGGTGCGGATGATCCCGGCGTTCAGGATGGCGACCGAGGCCTGCTTGGCCATCTGGCCCAGGCGGACCTTGTCGGCCTGGGAGCGGGCGGCGCCCTGCTCCTGGGCGGCAGCGATCTTGGCCTGGGTGGCCTTCTCCGCCTTCTCCGCCGCGGCGGCCTGCTTGGTGAGATCGGCGGCCATGCCGCGCATCACCCTGGCCTGACCCTTCAGCTGCTGGTAGAGGCTCATTGGAGTGCTTCCTTGTTGGCTTCCCAGGTTACGGTCACTGCCCGAGGGCTGCAACCTTGTTGAGGAGGACGGCCCGCACGCGGGCCTTGTACGGGACGCCAGCCGCCTTGAGGGCGGACGCCATCTTGCCGAGCATCTCGGGGCCGCCCTCGAGCGGGACACCGCCGGCGGCCTCGGCCATCGGCGCGGCCAGCAGCTGCTCGGCCTGCTCGGGGGTCAGCCCGAGCTCCTGGGCGACGGCGGCCAGGTCGGCCTCCTCGCCCTCGTTCTCCGGCGCGAGCGCCTCGGCCTCGGGGGCCATCTCGTCGAGCGCGCCCTCGGCCCCGGCCATCTCGGCGCCGGCCTCGGCCATGTCACCCTCGGCCCCAGCCATCTCGGCGCCGGCCTCGGCGGCCTCTTCGCCCGCCTCCTCGCCCTCTTCGCCGGCCTCGGCCATCGCGGCCTCGGCCGCCTCCTCCTCGGGAGTCTCCTCGCCGCCGTAGGCCTCGTCACCCTCGACCTCGGCCTCCTGGGCCAGCTTCTGGCCGAGCTGCATGCCGTAGGCGTAGCCGGCCTGGACGTCGGCCGAGTAGAGGCCGGCGAGCTTCTGGATGTAGCGCGGGTCGTCCGGGCCGATGTCGGCCGCGGCGAGCTTCGCCTCCATCAGCTCCTCTTCGGCCTCCGGCGGCATCTCACCACCCATCTCGCCACCGCCCTCGGCCATGGCGGCCTGAGCGGCCTGGGCGGCCTCGGCCACCTCCTCCTCGCTGATCACGCCGGCCTCGACCGCCTCCTGCAGGATGCTGGCGGCCTCCTCGTCGCTGACGTTGCCCTGGGCGATGTCCGCCATCAGGCTGTCAGCGGCGCCGGCCGCCAGCTCGTCGTCGGCCATGTCCATGGCCTGCTTGCGGATCTGCGGGTCGGGGTGCTGGCGCATCGAGTCGATCAGGAACCGATCCATCGGCTGGATCAGCTCCTCGGCAGCCTTCTCCAGCTGCTTGGCGATCTTCAGGCACTTGGCCGCGGCCTGCTTGAAGGCGCCGCTGTTCATCCCGCTGTTGGTCGGGATGTCCGGGGCGGACTTCGGGTCGTCGCTGACCTCGCCCTCCATGCCCAGCTGGCTGCCTTCGGTCCCCTCCTGGCCGGAGGGGGCGACGGCCGTCGCCTGGTCCGTGCTGTTGTCGACCGAGCCACCGACCTCGTTGTCCTTGGCGCCGGTGTCCGTCATGTTGTCGGGGTACTGCTCGTTCTGGGCCCGCTGCTGGTCAGCCATCTGCTCACCGGTGGAGGCGGTGGTCGTCCCGTCCTCCTTGCCGTCGAGCTTGGTGCTGATCGGCCCGGCGATCTTGGCCGCCGCGAGCTTGCGCTGGCTCACCTGGTCGATCAGACCGTCGAGCTCGTCGAGGATGTTGCCTGCCATGATGACTCCCTTGAACTGGTGCGAAGTTACTCGCCGTAGCTATGCCCGCAACTAGAACGTGGCGGCTACCGTCTGGAGGAAACCCGGGCGGTCGGAGTTAACCGTCGCGAAGGCCAGCTTGTAGCAGCCGTAGAGCGTTGCGAGTGCCCGGGCTTCCGGCTCAGGAGGAAGGACGCCGGCGACCTTCGCCGGACGGACGATCGTGATTTTCATGACCCGCTGCCGGGCCGGGCCCGCGCCCATCGAGCAGCAGCTCTCGAGGTCGGACAGGGCGCTAGGCGCCATCCGAATCGGGGCGTCGATCCGCGGAACCTCGAGGGATTGGAGCTCCGTGTGGTCCTCCATCAGCCCGTCCAGGTCGCCGAACTGGTCGTCGGCCACAGCCAGCTGCTCGGGGTTCGGGTGGCGGATGACCTGGCCGAAGTCGCTGGGACCCAGGAGCCAGCCGTTGCAGTGGAGGAACTTGAGGAGGTGGGGCAGGCCGTGGAGCGCGGCCTGCTTCCGGAGCTCGGAGATTGTGTCCGCGCGGACAGAATCCGGCTTGCAGGCCCTTCGCAGAGTAGCGGGAACCTCCTTGCGAATCGAGGCCAGCGCACGTAGCGTCGCGATTTTCGGGCTGATGGGGACCAGCCCGAACATCTCCGCCAGGTCGTGGCCGCCCAGCACCTGCAGGCCGTTGGCCGCCGCCACCTTCCGCAGGGTGTAGGCGATGCGGTCGGCCGGCTTGAACACCAGGCTGATGTCGAAGTACTTGGGCTTCGGGTTCTTCATGTAGACCCGGCGCCCGTCGTCCAAGACCAGGCCCAGCATCCGCTTGATGTGCCGGCAGTGGGCGTCGGCCGTCGGCGCCCGGTGGTCGCAGATGCTGCAGTTATGCACCGCGAGCCACGCAGCGATGTACGACTCGTCGCATTCGACAGCGAGGTTGCACACCTGCCGGTCTTCCACCGTCTGGGTGGTGATCGAGTCCACCTTGTAAGCGACGTAGCCGCCAAAGACGAACGATCCTCGCCTACAGCGTGCTTGGCGCCCATGACGCGCCGCTCGAACAGAGACATCCCGGAGCTGGTAGGTGTCAGCCGCGTTGATGTGGATGACCCAAATCGCCTCCGTCGTGCCGTAGCTGGACGCCACCTCGGTTTCCAGATGGATGCCAGGGACGACCCCCAGGCTCAGACAGAGGTCTCGGATCCCCCACGCCCCCTGTTCGGAGCACGTGATAATCCGCGCACTGCCCTTCCCCGGAGTCACAGACCCGTCAGAATCGAGAAGCCCTCCGAGTACCGCGCGACGCGCCTCTCGGCTCCAGTCGAGCACCTTGGAAGAGAGGCGCTTCGTCTCGCTCCCACGGCCGACGAGCTGATCGACCTCTTGCGCCCACTCCATGTCCTGGGCCACAACCACCAGCTCGTTCTTATCTGGCTGGTCATACGTGTGCACCGTAATACCAGCGCTGCTCAGAGCCTCTTGAAGCCGGGAAGCAACTTCGAGGTCACGCAGGTCCATCGAGTACCTGACGCCCCGATACCGCCAGTCGAGAGTCTTCGTCTGCTTGCCGAAGACCGAGCCGTCGCCGTAAGCAAACCCCAGGGCATACGCCTTTCCGAGATCAGCCGGCTCGGCCCCATCCTGGCGCGGCAGCGGGTACAGCAGGTAGTCGTCCTCACCAACCGACCGAATCTCCGCCCACTCGGGCGCAGGGAATCGCGGGTCGTCGGGCTCCAGGCGCCGACTACGGCCGGAGGCCGACCCGGGCCCCTGGTATAGGGCTTCGCCGCGCAAAACCAGGACCGGGTGATTGCCCGTAGCCTCCAACTGACCTGGGGTACCCCGGGCACTCACAGTAACCCAGTCTCCCGAGTAGTTGCGCCGGTACACGTCGGTGACCTTGCGCAGCTCGCCCGTGTGCGAAAGCACACGATCGCCGATCTCGATGTCCACGATCGGCGCGAGCCCGTCCTCCAGCGCGATCAGCGTATTAGGGGGTACGCAGACGTCGAAGTCCTGCATCGACCCCATGCTCACCGGCAGGTCCTCGCCCCGCTCCAGGCCGTCGATCTCGCTCCGGCACCGCTCGTTGTCCAGGCCCAGCAGCAGCTCGATCCGGCTCATCAGGTTCTGGTGGCCGGTCTGCATGACCTCGCCGACCGCCGCGAACGGGTCCTTGTTCTGGTGGTGCTTGAAGACGTGGCCGTTGTCCTTGAAGGACCGGTGGGCCGTGACGTTGTCCTCGCGGCTGAAGCCATCGCCGTTGCGGTTCGGGCCGTAGAACTCCTCGTCGCCCACCGCCAGGACGTGGATCACGGTCTTGCCGGGGATCGGTCGCAGGTCCTGGAGGTAGTCGTGGAACAGGCCGTTGTTGGCGGCCGCCGTCTTCTGCAGCCAGCCGTGGTCCACGCCCCGCCGGTGGAGCGGGACGAGGCTGACGGCCGGACCGTCGAAGTCGAAGGACGACGAGAGGATGGCCTTGGGGATCACTACTCGGCTCCCGGGTTGTAGGGGGCCGGGCGCAGGTGCAGGGGAACGTCGTTCCCCCAGAGCCAGGAGGACGCGAGGTCCGCGCCGTGCAGGGCGAGGACCGGCGCCAGCGGCATCAGCGTCTGCCGCACGGCCCGACCCCAGGCGAGGCCTGGTGCCTTGACCTTGCTCATCGCACCAATCGACTCTTGGAACTTGCGATGAGCGTCGTACCGCCCGGCGTCCGGGCGGAACTCGAAGCGCTTAGGCCCCAGACCATCGCCCTCGTCCAGCAGCATGGTATTCTTGCCCTTCTCGACGACCCGGCCTTGGAGCGGCATGGCCCTCCACTGATCCTTGTCGCTGATGTAGAGGGGCAACGGCGACTGGCTGCCGGCGGACATCGACTCGAGCACCCGACGAGCCGCCGACCGAACGACACGCTCAAAACCTCTGGCCGGTCGCGTAGGATCGCCCTCGTAGCGAGCCTCCAACTTGAGCCCTCCGATGCCCCGGGGAGAGACCGAGTCAGATTCGACCACGTCCAGCAGCTGGCCGAGGGTGTCGAAGGCCTGATTGATCCGACGTCGATCACTGAACGTGGCGAAGGGCGAGACGCCCGGTTTCCGCACCTCAGGCAGCTCGACCCTCCGGCCGCCAATCACCGCATCGACAAACTTCGGACCTCCGCCAGCAAGCCGTCGTTGCCACGGCCTGCGCTTACCGAGCACCGGGTCGAGGAACGACTGCTCGCCTTTCTGGAGGTTGCGGAGCTGCTGCTTCAGGCGCTGGAGCTGCACGTCTCCCAGGCCATTCTCGCCGGTCACCGTACTGAGTGCCGCCTGCCGGTCGATGGCCGCGGTCAGCCGCTCATCGCCCTTGCCGAAGAACAGCGAGCTCAGTATGCCGGCTCGCGGCAGCTTCGGCCCGTACTTCTTGGGCAGATCGCCGGCGTCCATGTCCTCGAGCGCCCGCTGGTAGGTCTTGAAGCCGGGCTTGCCCTCGCCCGGAACGGCCCGCTGGAGAAAGGGGAGCTTGCTCGCGCCGACCCCCGCGCTGCCAACGAGGCCGAGGGTGGTCAGGGGGTCGAAGTCGAACTCGAGGCCCACCGCGCGCAGCGGCGACTTGATGATGTCGGCCACCGGATTCAGCAGGCGCTGGGTCTCGTAGACGGCAGTCGGGACGTCAGTGACGGCGACCCTCTGCTCGAACCGCTTGGGCAGGGGCTTGCCGTGGGTGTCGACGAAATCGCCCTTGTTGTTCGTCAGGGTACCGTCGGGCTGCGGGGTGACGCCCGGAGGCAGGGGCTTGCCGTCCGGACCCTTCGGCTGGCCGCTGGCCGTTTGGCCACCACCCAGGCCCCTGTACGCCATGTAGCCCAGACCGCCAGCCACGCCCAGGCCGCCGAGGGTCAGAGCCAGCATCTTGAGCCGGCGAAGGCGCCGCCTGCTGGCCTCTTCCTTGTCCTCGTCGGGCAGCGGCTCGGCCGCTGCGTCCTTGATCAGACGGAGCGCGGCTCGCGGGTCGATGATCGCGTCGACGGCGTTCGTCCCGAAGCTCACGACTCATCCTCCTCGAGCCCGGGACGGAGTCCGGGCTTCGGCCGGGCCCGGATCTGAAGGTCGAGGCCCACGCCGCCCTGGGTCGCCAGGTGGTGGCGGATGTAGGAGACGAGCTCGGCGTGGCCGAAGTTCGGGTTCACGGACAGGGCCTGGTTGAAGGCGTCGACGACGTCCGGGATCGAGTAGCTGCCGATCACCTCGTCCTGCATCAGCTCCTGAAGCCGATCCTGAGTCCGGACATTGTGCAGGTTCTGACGGACGTCCTGGCCGAGGATCGACTGGATGTTGCCTGCCTCACCCGCCTCGCCGAAAGCATCGGTCAGGGTCTCGGGTGTGGCGAAGAACTGCTGGGGAACGTCCTGCAGGGACTTGCCGATGGTCCCCGGGTCGACGTTCGTGATGATGCCGCCGGCCGCGATCTTCGTCCCGGCCGGCTCCAGCTCGTCGGCCTCGGCCATCTCGGACTGCGGCGTCTCGCCCTGCAGCTGGGTGGTGTCGGGCTTCGGCAGGATGTCGGCCGCGTCCTGGAGGTCTCCGGCCACCGGCTGACCGGTGGCCGCCTGGCTAGGGAGCTGGGTGGTCTCCCCGACCAGATTCATGGTCGTGGGCGGAGGGCTGAGCGCCGCCTGCTTCTCCTGCAGCAGTTTCATGGCCGCCAGGTGGTCGGCCGACTGCTTGAACAGGCGGTGAGCGTCGATGATCTGGGCGGCCAGCGCCTGCTCCCGGTCCGTGGCGTAGATCCGACGGGGGTGGGCGACCTTCGTGAAGTCCGCCCGCTCGCCCGAACCCCAGCGGTCGGGCTCGGCCCGGTTGTGGCAGAGGTCCAGGAAGGCCGGCTCCACGCCGTTCACCCAGGCGATCTTCTCGACGTGGCTCCACTTCGGGGCGTCGAACTTTCGGACCTCGACGGCGATCGCGTCCAGGGTGTGGGCGCACTTCGTCCGGGCGCCGGACGCCAGGGTCCGGAGCTCCTCGATCGCGTGGCTGAGCTTGGTCAGGATCCGGGCCCGGGCGTTCGGGTCGGTGTACTGCGGGACCTGGGCCGCGGCCACCTTCTGCTGGCTCAGGCCCCAGCCCGCACGGAGGACCGCCTCGTAGTCCGGCTCCTGCCGCTTCGGGATGAACGAGCTCTTCTTGTCGAGCTGGTCCTTGATCTGGATGGCGTCCCGACCCTTCTCCGCGTCCAGCAGCGCGGTCTCCGGCCGCTCTTCCTGCGTGCCGTAGCGGCTGCCGGTGAACTGGTCGGCGTTGGTCGCGGGCTGCTGGTCGAGGGTCGACTTGACCTTCTCGCTGTCGATCAGGGGGAAGGGCTTCTCGCGGTCCTCCGGCCGGCTGTCCTGGAGGTGGGCCAGCTGGCTGGAGTTGTTGACGGCGTGCGCCACGAGCTCGACCTCGTTGTCGTTCATGCCGTGGTCCGCGGCGACCTTCGTCAGGGCGGCGTCCGGGTCGATGCCCGGGAGGTTCATCAGTCCGATGGTCTCCTCGGCCGCCTTCATCAGCTCAGCGTGCCGGGCGTCGGACAGCAGTTGCTCACTCATCGCGGGTCACCTCGCACGGGATGGCGCGCGGCTCACGGGCCGGCAGTTCCAAGTTACTCTGGTCAGTTGGGTCCGCAACGGAGATGCCGATTGCGTCCAGGAACAGGCCGGCCGCCTCGTCGAAGTTCGAGTCGCCGCCCATGCCCGACTCCATCTCCTTGTTCGCGAGCTCGGTGAACGCCCGCAGCCAGTCCGGCGACTCGTGGCGAGCGGCGACCGTCAGGCTCAGCTCGAGGACGTTGGACCGGAGGATGTCGGCGATCACCTGGTTGAACTCGGCCTGGCTGTCGATCGAGACTCGGCCACGGACCAGCTGGACGAAGGCCGGAGCTCCCAGCAGCCAAGCCAGGCGGTGCTGAATGCCCTGGATGTCACCCGGGTGGGTCCGATACGGCATGCCGTCGAAGACCGAGGCCGCGATCCAGCCGGGGGAGTCGAGGAACGGGCGGACGGCGAAGAACAGATCGTGGTAGGCGCGGACGGTCGGCACCGAGTACAGGCCGGCGAACGTGCTGATCGCCTCGTCCGACGTCTCACGGCCGAGAATCATGCCCTCGGTGAAATGACGGCGCTTGGGGTCCGACGTGTAGAGGTAGTGGGCGGCGTGCTCCGGCCCGAAGTCCTCGGGCGTGCCACGGTCGAGGGCCTTCTTGTACGCATAGGCGCGGCGCACCCCCTGGTCTTCAGACTGGAGGCGCGCCGCGGCCTGGGCGTTGCTGTACTGAGCCAGCTCGACTGCTCGCGTCCACCGCCAGTCGGGCCGGTTCGGCGCGAGCAGGCGAGGCAGCATGGTAGGCTACCTCAGCCGGACTGCTGGGCCATGTCGGCGCAGGCCACCTGGTAGAACTGCTTGTACTGCGCCTTGTTCATGCCCATGTCCTGGGCGGCCTTGGCGAAGCCCAGCTCGAACGCCTGCTCGGCGTCGAACTGATCCTGCTGGGCGAACTTCTGCATGCCCTTCTCGTCGAGCTCGGCGAGCTTGGGCAGGCGGCGGGGTGCGTTGGTGCCGGACATCGAAGACTCCTTCTTGAGACGGGGATTGTACTGGAGGCCGCCGGCCTGGGAAGACGCGGTCTTACCGCCCTCCTCCCAGCGCTGACCCTGCTCTTCCTTCTGCCGGTAGTACTGCTCGATGGCCTTGAGCATCTTCCGGGCGATCTCCGGGTGGTGCTTGCGCCAGGCGGCGCCCGCGCCCCGGCCCGAGCCGGTGGCCGGAGCCAGCCAGCGGGTGAGGAAGCCGGCGCCCTCACCGGAGCGCAGGCCCTTGATGAAGTCCTCGGGCTTGCCCGTCTCCTCCACGCCGACGCCGGACAGCGAGGGCCAGAGCCAGCCGGACTGCAGGATGCGGCCGAGGTGCTCGCCGCCCTTGTACCCGAAGTCCGGGTCGTCCTTCATGATCTGGACGACCTGCTTGTAGAGCTTGGGGTCCTGCTGCTTGATGATGGACAGCGCGGTGGAGGAATCCGCACCCGAGCCGCCCGAGCCGATGTCGTCCTCGTCCCACAACGACTCGCCGATCCCCGAGTGGATGGTGCGCGGGTTCTCCGGATTTGAGGCGAAGGCCGCGGTCGGCAGGCTGATCGGGAAGTTGCCGATGCGGGTGAGGGCCTCGGGCACCTGGGCCAGGGTGCCGAGGACCGAGGCCTTCTTGGGCTGCCGGGGCCGGGTGAGCAGCCGCTGGACAGTGGTGAGACTCATCCTGCTTCCTCCATGGCCGAGATCATGCCCATGCCGTAGTGCTCAGGGTCACCGGCCAGCGTCCGCTTCTTGGCGAAGACCACGACATCGCCCAGCTGCTCGAAGACCGACTTCAGGTTGTCGACGAACTCCGACATGTCGTCCTCGCCCCACCGGTCCTCGAAGTCCTCGTAGTGCCAGTAGATGAGGAAGAGCATGCGGCCGATCCGGTCCATGCCGCTGATGATCGTCGGCAGGAACCGATCGACGAGGTCGGTCGGGCTGTGGCTCTTGATCAGGCTGCCGAGGGCCGCGGCGTCGAACACGTCCTTCTGGCCGGTCTGGGCCGCGTCCTGGACCACCTGCAGGGTGTTCGGACCGCCGTCGTCCCCGCCGCCCCCGCCGCCGAACGGCGAGAAGTAGCGGTAGAACTCCCGGTTGTCGAGCGGCGGCTGAGCCTGGTTGATGTTGTCCCACGGGACCTGGGTCCGGTGGTAGGACGAGAGGAAGCCACCGAGCGACTCGTCCTGAGCCTGCGGCAGCGCCAGCAGCTCGGCGCCGGTCTTGGACATCGGCCGGAACCAGCGGGTACCGACGACATGCGACGCGTCCTGATAGATCTGGCGGGCCGAGCTCTCGTCCAGCCCGTGCTTCAGCATGAGGATGCGCAGGGCACCGCCGACCGTCCGGGCGCTGTCCACCGCCTCCCCGACCTTGACCGTGAACTCGTTGTCCCGCCGCCAGACCTTCATGGCCGTGGCCTTCTTCTCGATGGCCGCGCAGACGGTGTTCGGGTCGCCGAAGTCCTGGTAGGCGAGGATCGCGTCCCAGTTCGGCGTCGAGTACACCTCGTCCCGCCACTGGTGCTCGTCCGCCTTGCCCTTGGTCACCTCCTTGAAGGAGTTGAGGTCGACCGCCCAGAACCGGCGATCGTTGATGATCAGCTGCTTCTTGGTGTAGGCGGGATCCGGGGCGCCTGTCTCGCGGACGATGATCTGCTCGACCCGCATGTTGGGGTCGGCCGGCCGGTTGGTCTTGGACTGGAACTCGTTGTCGCCGTTGCCGCCGATCTCCAGGTCCATAAACATGTTGGTCGGGCCGTCGCCGTTGTTGCCCCGGTACTGGCTGTTCCACTTCCGGTCGCAGCCGACGGCGATGTCCACCCGGCCGCCCTGCGACTCCCTGGCCGCCATGCTGTACCGGTCGCGGATGCCGAGGACCGTCAGGCCGTCGACCCCGACCAGGCGGTCGTTGATGCAGAAGCCGGGGGTCGCCTCGCCCTTGTCGCTGACGAAGGCCACGACGTCGCCCTGCTTGCAGGAGGACGGGTCCTGGCCGTTGTCCTGGAGCCACTGGATGAGCTCCTGGCGGCTGTACTTCCGGACGACCCACACGCAGCGACGGTTGATGCAGCAGTGCTGACCGGTCTCCGTGCAGTAGACCATGACCGTGTTCTTCAGGTCGTTGCACGGGCAGACCAGGCAGAGGGTGGTCGTGCCGTCGGCCCACAGCAGGTCGTAGAGGCCGCCGCCCGTCGGGTTCTCGACCACGTGGTGGGTCTCGGTCGGGTAGACGAAGGACCGCTCGACCTCCGGCCGACGGTCCATGACCACGGCCCCGCCGCCCAGGATCTCCTCCCGCTGCTCGTCCGTCAGGTCGGTGGTCCGCTCATCGGTCACCGAGTTGATGATGACCACCGCCTCCTCGTCCGCCGCCTGCTTCGGCAGCTGGGGACGGGGCATGAGGTCGAGGGCCACGTACCCGAAGTCCTCGAAGGCCTCGGCGACCTTCGGGTACCGCTCGAGCACCTGGTGGAAGACCGGGCCCAGCCCCGTCTCCCGCAGCTCGTCGGTCAGGCTGAAGTCGGCGACGGCCGCCGCCAGCTTCTCGTTCCGGCCGCCCATCATCGCCTGAACGCCGGCCTGGCTCAGCTTGAGGTTGATCGCGCCGCTGCCGCCGGGGATGACCGACAGCCGGGTGTAGTTCGGGACGTGGACCCCCCGCTCGACCCGGGTCTCGGTGTTCGGCTCGCCCAGCTCCTGCTGCCGACGGTTGATGATGGTGTTGATCCAGTCGTCGGTCAGCGGCATGAACAGGTCGCTCTTGACCGAGTACAGGCTGTCGAGCCCTCGGATCTCGCCGTTCAGGAAGAAGACAGGGCTGTAGTAGAAGTCCTCGTCGATCTCGAAGCCGAAGATTCCGACCGCCCGCTGGCCGTCGTCCTCCTGCTTGAGCATCTGGAAGCCCACCAGGTACTCGAGCAGGGACTGAGCCTTGTCCCGCAGATGCGAGTAGGCGAGATCGGAGAACGTCTTCTCCAGCTGGGTCTCGTTGGTGTCCGGCATGCCGTTTCTCCGTCAGGCAGTCTACCGCTCGGCCTTGGTCGTGCCACCGCGCGACTTCCGGCGCAGGATCCCCACCCAGAAGTCGACGCCATGCTCGCTTTCCGGGTCGATGCCGTAGTCCCGCAGCAGGTTCTCGATGCCCTCGCGGTCGTCGGCGTCCAGCTTGTTGAGCCGATCCTCGAAGATCTCGTCGCCCTCGCGATCGTCCGTCATCCAGTCCCAGACGTTGCGCTGGCCGGTGCCCGCCCGGCCCTTGAACGCAGGGACGCTGGTGTAGCCGATGGACGGGATGGGACCACCGATCGTCAGGGCCTCATCCTTGCTGCCGATCCGCAGGCCGACACTCGGGATGGGAACCGTGCCCAGCAGCCAGTCGTAGCCAGCCTCCAGGCCGATGGGGGCGGTTCCGGTCTGCCACTTCTGGCCGCCCCAGGCTACCGCCGAGTGCTTGAGCATCACCGCCTGCAGGGTTCGTGTCGCGTGTCCCATCACTGTTCTTCCCGGGCGGACAGGGCCTCGATCAGTTCCCGAGCCACAGCAGCCGGATCAACCTCCCGGCCCTCGTAGACGTAGTCCTCGGGGACGGTGTCCGCTGCCCGGTCGATGACCTCGCCGTCCGGGCCCACGACCCAAAAGTGGGCCGTGTGCTGCGGGTGGTCGTAGCCCGGCGGCCCCATCATCATCCGCCGGCCCTCGCCGGCCACCGCGTCCTCGAGCGCGCAGCTGACGCAGCGGCCTGCGACCTGGGCGTACTTGCCGGTCCGCTGGAGGTTGGCCCCGAACCCGGTCGGCTGGGTGATCGCCGGAAGGAAGCTGGTCGACTGCCTGTCGGACTCCAGCCCCCGGTGCAGTGACCGCTCGAAGGCCCGGGCCGTGTAGAAGCCGCCAAGCCGCGTCTTCCAGTCGGGGTCGTGGTAGACCGAGAGCAGGCCTCGAACCATGTGCGGCTCAAAGCCCGGCGGGTCATCGTGGGTGAAGATGCTCTTCACCTTCCACTTGTTCAGGTGGTCGGCGATCTTCTTCGTGACCCTGGTGCCTGGCGTGTAGTGGAGGACCGGCTCCTCAAGGTACCGGCCGACGGCGTGCTTCGGCTCGAACTCGACCGCGTCGTCCCGCGGCCGGTAGGTGGCCATGAGCCGGCCGTAGGGCACGACATCGTCGTAGATGTTCTCGCCGACGCCGTCCGGGTCCGTGACCTGGGCCCAGTTCAAGAGGCCGGCGACCACCGACTCCAGGTTCCGGCGGTGGATGTCCACCCCGGAGTTCTCGAGCGCCTGGCGTAGCTCTCGCATGTAGACCCGGCGGGCCTCGCCCATGCCCCGCAACCGGACCAGGTCCTGGGGGTGGGGCGTGCCGTCGGTCAGGTCGTCTCCCTGCTCGATTGCCTGGCCGGGCTTGACCGTCACCTCGAGGTCCGGGCCGGCGTAGTACTCCTTCTTCCCGATCCGGATGTAGTGGCCGCCCTGCGGCGCCTTCTCCACCGCGTCGACCCGGCCCCCCTCCTCGGCCAGCGGCCCGGCCTCCGGAAAGTGCTGGGGCGCCTGGATCAGGCGGTTGACGTACTCGAAGCCGGACTTCGAGATGCGGGTCTGGACGCCGGCCGAGTGCTTCGAGCTCAGCGCACCCTGGCTTAGCTTCTCGCCCACGGCCTGCGCGGCCGGGATGCCGATGTTGTCGCCGACCAGGTGCAGGCCCTGGCGCGTGCGACGGCCCGCGGCCCAGGCGCTGACCCCGCCGTCCTCGCTGGCCTCGGTCATCGGGCTGGCGACCAGGATCTCGTCGATCCCCGCGTCCTCCAGGTCCTGCAGGTCCTCGTCCGTCAGGACGTGGCCGGCCTTCAGGCCCTTGGTGTCGTAGGCCAGCACCGCCCCGATGTTCGCCCGGTCCGCGGTCTCGACCGGCAGTCCGGTCGGCAGGCGGCGGGGCAGGGGCTGGCCGTGGGTCACGACCTGCCGGTGGGCGGCGTTCACCAGCTGCTTGGAGTTGCTCGACACCATGCCGTTCGCCAGCACGAACAGGTGGTCCGGGTGGTCGACCTCGATGTCATACACCCGGCAGGGGCCGGCCGGAGTCTTGTCAACAAACGCAAACATGTATCGCTCGTCGCGGACGGCGGGCCGCGCTTCCTGAAGCAGCTTCCGAAGCAGTTCACCCTTTCGGCCAGGCCACGGCAACTCGGCGATCCGTTCGACGGACTGCCGAGCACTGACCGTAAAAGTCCACACGGGGTGATTATGGCGATACGTTACGTTCTTTTCACCGATCTGACGACTGAAACTCTGTCCCACCTTCTCATGACCGTACGCTGCCACCGGAGTCGTGTAGACCCCGAACCGAACCTCCAGCAGCGCCTTGACCTCACGAGCCAGGCGCTCGGAAGTCACTCCGAGCCTCACTACCGGCATCGTGCCGTTGTTGGTGGACGTGACACAACCGTCCGCCTCAAGCAGGCCGCCGAGAAGAGCGGCGACACAATACTGGTTCCAATCCCAGACAGCAGCCGGAATGACCTTCTCATGCGCGTACTTCCCAAGCATCCCTAGTTCAGAGAGGAGTTGACGCAGTGGGTCTCGGGCTCCGGGCGTCACTCGCCCGCCCTCGTCGCGCATAAACCCACTCGGCACTATCTCTTCGAGCACCCATTCGACGTGCTCGGCGGCCCGGCTTACTTTCCGCAGACGATGGTTGACCTCCTGCCACTCGGCGTTCAGCCGACCAACCATCTGCTGATCGGCACTGGACAGCATCGTGCTGTTACCAGTGAGTCCTCCGTCACCCAACAGCAGGCCGACGGCCGTAGCCATCCAACCGACGTCAACCCCTATCTCCCAGTACTCACGCCCGAGACTGCTAGCTGGTACGACTCCATAGCCGCGCCAGGCCTTCCCCAGCGGCAGGCGTGTCGGCTGCCGGACAGACTGCTTACCGGCCTTGCGCATCGCGAGCATCTTGTGCTCCGAAGTCGCGGTCAGGCTGACCAGCTCGCGATTTCGCCCGGGTCGGAACCTGTACGTCGTTGCCGGCTGTTCACCATGATCGAATACTGCGGACACCCTTACCGGGGACGTGTTGCCCTCCATGTCCGCGCCGAGGACCCACTCGCCCACGGTGATGTCCCTGATCGGCTTCGCCGACCAGTCTGCCATCCTGACCAGAGTATCGCCGTGCAAACAGAGAAAACCGGCGTCCGCCGTGCTGAGCTTCACGTCGATCTGGCCCTTCCGCTGCCCGTAGCCCGCGGCGAAGTACTCGGCCGGGGTGAAGCCCTCGGCGTAGGAGTGCATGAGCGGGATGGGGATGAACCGGTCCTGCTGGTCGGTGGCCAGGAGGTCGGCGCCCTTCAGGCTGGCGAGCGAGCCTTTCTTGCCGCGGGCCCCGGAATCCACCTGGATGGCGAACGGGCTCTTGCGATCTCGGCTCTCCTGGAGTACGGCGTCCTGCAGCGGGCCCACGACCTTCACCAGCTCCCCGATCATCGCGTCCCGCCGCTGTTCGTCGGACAGGCGATCGTCGTCCAGGATCGCGCGCACCCGCTTCCGGACCGGCGCCAGGACCCGCTCCTTGGCCTCGGACCGGTGCAGATCGGCTAGGGAGACGGAGAGGCCCTCGGTCCAGACCGTGGCCTTGCCGACCTCGGACAGCGCACGCAGGACGTCGGAGTACTGCTCGGGGTGCTTCTCGGCCAGCTCCATGAACAGCCGGTGGATGCCCTTCTTGTCGAGGTGATGCTGCTCCCGGCGCATGTCCTTGGGCAGCGCCTCGTTGATCAGGATCGTGCCGATCGTCGTCTCACCGGCCATCGGTCAGTCCAGTGGCCTGATGCGCAGGTCCTCGCACGTCCGGCCGAAGTCGTCCTGGCTGGCGTCCGTGTGGATGATCAGGCCGGCGTGCTCGTAGGTCAGGGCCACCGGCCGGCCGTCGTCGTTGTAGATCACGACCTGCTTGGTGGTGATGAGCAGGGGTTTCCCGGTCTCCGGGTGCTGGATCACGGCTTTCATCTCAGCTCCAGACGTCCTGGCCGGGCGTGGTCGGTTTGACGCCGGTCGGGGGAATCGCCGATGCCCGACGGGCGCCGGGCGAACGGATTCCGCGGCTTCTGGCCGGGCGGCGGCAGGTCGACCTTCGGCTTGCTGCCCTTGGGCGCGACGGGCGTCCGCTGAAGGCTCATCGGCTTCTCGGGCTCATTGCCCGTGATGTCGGGCTTCCGGTCCGGCGGGTCGATGCTGAGCGGAATGCGGCTGACCTGCGGGGCGCCGGCCGCGAACGACGGCATCTCGGGCGGGGCCGCCCGGTCCTCGATCAGGGCCAGGGCCGAGGCCGCCAGGCCCGGGTTGCGGGCCAGCATCTTCTGGCTGTCGAAGGACAGGCCACGGGCGTCGCCCGTCCGCATGTACCTGATCAGGGCCCCGCGGTCGCCGAGGAAGGACTTGAGCTCCTTGTTCTTGCCGACGGCCTCGTCCATCTGTGCGCCGACCATCCCCCGGAAGGCCGACGGGTTCTGGCTGACGACCATCCGGGTGAACATGGCCGCGGTCTGGGGGTTGCGCAGCTGGCGGAGATGCGGGTTCTGCTTGACGATGTTCTGGAGCCGGGCGATCTCCCGCTGGTCGTTGTTCGCCACGGCCTGCATCACCCGGTCGCGGTGCTTGGTGTTGGACCAGAGCACCGCCAGATCCTGAACCTGCCCCGACTGCTGGAACTTCTGCATGGTGTTGGCCACCATGTTCGCGGCGTAGGCGCCGGCCGAACCGCCGCCCAGCACCTTCTTCACCCGTCCGGCCATGCCGACGGCCGTGATGGCCGTGGCCACGTCCACCCCGTTCTGCATAGCGACCTGGGCCGCCTGGTAGAGCTGGCCCTTGTCGATCATCCCACGCCGCGCCATGTTGTCGATCTTCTCGGCCCAGCGCACGACGTGTGCCGGATCGGACAGGGCGTCGGCCTGCTTGACCTGGCCGAACTTCAGGCCGGGGCTCCGGCCGAAGGCGTCGGACCGGCGGGTCGGGCGGAGACTCGGACGGCTCTTGGTCGGAAGGCTGACCGGGCTCTCGCCCAGCTGCTCGGCCAGGGCCATGGCCGCGCCGAAGTTCGGCGCCAAGCTCCGCTCGATCAGGGCGTCGGCGGCCGTCGCCAGGTTCGAGGCGGCCTGCGTCAGGCCCGCGCCGCGGAGCCCGCGCTCGGCAGCCACGGACATGGCGTTGACCGCGACGTCCTTCGGGATCGGCTTGTTAGTGTACTTGTTCCGGAACTGACCGCGGGAGTAGGCCCGGTTGAAGTCCTCCAGCGTGCTCTGGAAGAGCTGCTGGTCAAAGCGGCCGTCGTTCATCGCGTAGGTCGCCCGAACGATCGGCGAGAAGTCGGTCATGAAGTTCGGGTCGATGGCCTTCATCACCGTCTGGATCTCGGGGACCACCGGCGCCAGCACCGCCAGGAACAGGCCGGCGCCCTGCTCCGGGATGCTCTTCACCCAGTCCTCGCTGATGAACGGGACGTGCTTCGCCACCTTGCCCAGCACGGCCTTCGCGCTTGCGCCCATGGCCTCGAGCTGCGGGCCCATCATCGCCCCACTGATCTGCGCGTGCTCGGCGGCCGCCGAGTCCGAGCCGTAGCCCACACGCCACGGCTTCATCAGGTCGATGCCGTACTGCTTGAGCTGAGGACCGATGATCGGCATGGCAGACGCACCCAGGGCCGCGCCCGTCTGGCCGAAGATCGAGTGCAGGCTGCCGATCGCGACCTGCTGCCCGCTCATCACCCCGCCGACGTTACCGATCGGCAACGGAGACTGGCCGGCAGGCTTCGCCCCGGCAGCCTGCTGCTGGTGGATCTGGCCGAGCTGCCCGAAGAAGCCCGGCGGCTGAACGGGCTCGGAAGCGTCCCCGGCCCGCTTCTGCTGGAGCGCCAGGCGTCCGAGCATTTCACCTGCTTTCTAATTTGTGAGCGCACGTGAGTACGCTCTCGGTTTAGTTCCTGCTTCACTTACTCTAATCCGTTCCAACGGTAACGTTGGGGTCCGAATACGGCGTAAGTTGCCGTGTGTGGGCGAGAAGGAAAATCCCTCTCGCCCCATTATAGTCGCGGTCCACTACAATCTCACCAGCAAGGTCTTCCAGGCAAATCACTTGGTTCTCGTGAATCAGCGTGGTAGTGACCTTATGTGTCCAATCTCGCCGGATGCGCTTGATCCGCGCATGGAGCCGAGCGAGACGGCGTTGGGACTTCTTTCGATTGTTTGATCCTTTCACCTTGCGTGAGTGCTGCCGCGACCGGCGCTGGCGGTCTTCTTGACGCGCGGGAAGCGGCCTTCGACCACCTCCTCGTCCCGGGTCTTGCGGGGCTTGGCGCCCTTGGCCCCGCAGCTCGAGCCCCGGGCGAGCTTCTGGAACCACTCGGTGGCCGAAGCCTCCTTGGCCACGCTCTTGCCCTTGCCCGCCTTGTTCGCGGTCGAGGCGGCGATCCGGGCCTTCTTGCCGGCCGGCATGTCCGGGTCGTCCCGCTTCAGGGCCCGATAGACCTCCTTCTCCTTGGCCGGACGGTCCTGCTGCAGGAAGCCGGGCATGTCCTTCTTGGCGATCTTCTCGAGCCAGTCGAGGGCCGAGCCCGTCTTCACGGCGCCCGCGGCCCGACTGGCGGAGCCAGCCAGGACCCGGTTGAGAGCGGAGGTCGTCGGGCGGGCAGGCGCAGCGCCGACACGACGGGCCGCGCGGCTCAGAAGCCGGCCCGTGGCCGCGCCCAGCTTCAGCGGGCCCGGGATCTTGCCTGCGGCCTCGGTGTCGACCGGCTGACCGGTGACCGGGCCGGGCTGGGAGGCAGCGGACTCCGGCGCAGCCGCCTCGGTCTCGGCCTGGAGCTTGGAGACGTTGGCCTCGGTCTCGGCCTGCTGCTCTTCCTGCGGCTTGGCCTTGCCGACCATCTCCAGGGCCTGGCGCACGATGTCCATCGTGTTCTGCTGGATGGTCTGGAGGGTCTCGGCGTCGGTCGTGGAGATGTCGTCGCCGCCCTCGTCCGTCGGAGGCGGCTCGTCTTCCGGAGCCCCCTCGCCACCCATGTCGGCCAGGCCCTCGAGCCCGGCCATCGGGTCACCGCCGGCCATCGGGTCACCGCCGGCCATCGGGTCACCGCCCGGAGGCGCGCCACCGCCCATCGCGGCCATCGGGTCGGCCATCGGGTCCATGGGCGCGCCGCCCGGAGGAGGCGCACCGCCGCCCATCGCGGCCATCGGGTCGCCGCCCGGAGGCGGCGCACCGCCTGCGGCCATCGGGTCGACCGGGACACCACCCGGGCCCGCGGCCTGCTGCCCGGTCTTGGACGGGGGCGGGACGAAGCCCACCTTCTCACGATGGCGCTCGAGGTCCTCCGCGAGGGCCCGCTTGAACAGCAGCTCGTTGATGTCGATGGTCATCGCCTCTCTCCGTCCTCGGTATCCTATCAGTCCTTGTCCCGGCGCAAAATCCTGATCGGCGTCCGGGCCGTGATCTGGCCGTTAGCGTAAGCCCGCTTCGCCTCGTCCTCCGTGGCGAAGGTCCTGACCTTCTCGTCCTTGTCCGGGACCGAGGCCAGGTAGAGGCCCGCGACGTAATCCTGAACCGGCTCGAGGTGGGTCTCGAAGTCCCCGGTGAAGAACAGGTTCTTCGAGGGGAGGAGCTTGTCCCGGACGTCGGCCACCGCCTCGTCGGACGTCGGGACGTGGATGTTGATCTGGTCGCCGTCGAAGTCCCCATTGAGGCCCTTGAGCGTCTGGTAGGGCATGCCGATGGCGTCGTCCTTCCGGATCTTCGGCCAGGCCCCGACGTACGCGTAGCGGTGGAGGGCCGGCGCCCGGTTGTAGACCACGGGCCGGACCTTCATCTCCTCCTCGAGGGCCCGGGTGGCGGTCGGGTCCCGGGCCTTCACCGCCTTCAGCGCGTCCATCGCCGGAACGCCGAGCCGGGCCAGGCGCCGAATGACGAACGGCCGGTAGACGGACCAGGCCATGTCCTCGGGGATGCCGACCTCGTCCATGTCCAGGTTCTTGTCGGCGGTGATCACGCCCCGGCCCACGGTGTCGACGGCCGAGCCCACGACCTTCCGCTGGTAGAAGGCGCTGTTACCGCTCACAAGCGTAGCCCCGTTACGCCGCACGATGACCAGGCCGTTGGGCACCGTAACGCAGTGAACGTGCCCATCATACCAGACGAACTCCCGTTTGACGTTCGTGTCGATGGTCACGAAGTTCCACCCGATCACGCCAGCCTGATAGCACCCCGTATGCTCGCTGCGATAGACCGTGCCCAGCGTCATGCCCAACTTGATGAGCACCTCGGTCAGATCGTCGAGCAGAGCGCGGCTCGAGGTAACAACACGGCTACAGTCGTCAGTGAGGGCACACCGGTCCTTGAACGTCACCTTCTCGCAGCCACAGACCGCCTCCGTGTAGCGAGTAGCGCCGTCCCCAGACAGGTAAGCGGCGACCAGCCGCTCTAGCGCAGTAGCCGACCAACCGCGGATCTCCGCAGAAAGACGCTTGTTCTTCGCGCCATCCCCAACATTGGTACGAAGCCAGTTCACCAGCTCCGAGGAGTTCACCCCCCAGTACACCAACTCCTGGTCGTATTCTCGCCCGTCAGGAGTCTTCGAGTGGCCGGCGTACACTGCTCGCGAGTAGCGCAGGCCCAGTCGCTCGAGAAGCTCGTCGATCTCCTTCACGCGCCCCACAGACGACACTTGCTGGCACACGTAGGCCGTGCAGCCGTCCTGGTGATTCCAACCCTCCGCCAACCACCATCCGACGAAACTGGCGAAATCATCAAGACTCACCGTAGAGCCGTTGAACGTGTAATCATCAGCGGTGCCAGCCCAACTGCGCGCAGCCACGAGCATCCGCATCCGATTACAAGGGCCGACGCAGTTACCGGCAAACACCTTCTTGTACGCGGAGAACCCGTCGGGTACCCAAACATTGCGCTTCGCAACGTAATGTTCGTGATTCGGCGTGACCAGCGAATCCACCCTCCCAGTTTTCGAGGACATCCCAACCATCACACCTTGGTACCTCTGATGGATCACGTCGGTCGGCGTTTGCCACTCGAACGCACCGCTGTCAGGGTTGACGGTCGCAACCCGCCCACCGCTAAAATCCGGAAAAGCCACCCATCCATCCGGAGTCAGGATCTCCGTCTGGTCGTCGTAACACTTCGGGCTGGAACCGATGCCGATGGCGTAGCGGAGGATGCCCTTCACCCCCTGCTCCGCGGACTTCGGGCTGACGGGGTCCCGGACGCCGGAGATCGCCTGGACGGCCCTCCACATCGTCAGGTACTCGTCGTCCGCCTTCCCGAACTCCTTCTGGGCGTGACTGTAGTTCTCACGGGCCTCGAGCAGATCGTGGTACAGGTAGTTGAGGTCGTTGACCATGTCCATGTTCCGGGCCTGGACGATCGGCCGGTACTTGGGCGGGATGACCGGGATCTTGGTCACCAGGAGCTCGGACGGGCTAACGTCCATCTTCTTGAGCCCGGTCAGGAAGTTCAGCTTCTTGACCGCCAGGTCCCGCTTGGACTTCCGCCCGAGCTTGATCGTCTCCTTGGCCCGGGCGATCTCCTGGTCGATGTTCATCTCGGACAGGGCTCGGGCCACGGCCTCCGGCCCTGTCCGACCACCCAGCTCCCTGCGCCCGGCCAGCACGTCCTCCAGGCCCTTGCCCGTCAGATCCAGCAGCCGTTGGATGGGCTCGGCGAACAGCGGGTGGGGAACGGCGCGGGGCAGCGTGATCTTGGTGTAGCGGTTGCCGTCGGCGCCGCCGGTCTTACCCAGGTCGAACAGGCCGCCGGGCACCGGCTTCATGGTCTCGAAGTTGAAGGTCGACGGGTTCTCGATCTCGTACTCGGCCAGACGGTCGACGTCCCGGTCGAGCAGCGGGCTGAGCTGGGTCCTCGAGCCCTTCTCCCGGAGGTTGACGCCCGCGCCACGGAGCAGGGCCTTGAAGTGCTCGTCGGCGAAGCTCTCGGTCGGGGCGATCGGCGCCTCGCCCAGCCGCAGCTGCCGCCAGTAGTCGTCGTTCCGCTGGCCGCGGACGAGCTTCGCGTCCTTGATGAACTCGGTGGCGCCGGCCGCCAGCAGGCTGTGAAGGTCCGCCAGGCCCACGCGCTTCGAGCCCTCCTTGCCGCCTCGAGCCGGGAAGCCCTCGGTCGTGTAGCTGCTCACGTCACGGGCCGAGAGCTTGGACTCGGCCATGTGGTGGGGCTTCATGAAGTAGCTGACGCCGGTGAACACGCCCCTGATCTTGCGGCCGTCGCGGGGGTCGGTCAGGGTCTCGGTGTCGATGACCCGGCCTTCTTCCTCCCGAGCCACGCCATGCAGCACCGCCTGCCGAAGGGCGAAGTCCGCCACACCCTGGCCGCTGAAGCCCTGAATGGCGTAGGGCTTGCCGGTCTTGGCCGCCACCTTGCCCAGCAGAGCCTCGGCCAGGGCCGCGGGGTTGGTCCGGCTGACGATGCCCAGCGAGTTGGCGATGACCTCGATCGGCCGCCCTTCCTCGTCCTGCGGCATCTGGTCGTCCGGGCGGATGCTCGAGATCACGCCCTTGTTCCCGTAGCGGCCGGTGTTGCCGCTCCAGTGCGGCTTCCCATTCCGTCGGACATACAGGACGTGATTGCGTTCCAGCGTCAC
>CAZCJL010000110.1:0-23076 GCA_964498785.1 uncultured Cytophagia bacterium
TTAAAGAGAATCCGAAAGCTTTGATGCACACCATCAATTATCGAATGGATACAAATTAAATTTTATAACTCCATAAATATCAATCATCAAAATTTTCTTTTAAGAAAAAAGCCACACCTCTAAAGCACGAATATTAAAAATATGTAAAAAACTCTTGACAAATATATTATTTTTTTGTATAATTACTTAAACGTTGTCGCAAACGTTTTCGTAACGAATGACTTACATTTGTTATTTTTTTTCATGTTGTGCGTGTGCCTTCACGCAAATATATTTAAACTAAAAAGTAATAACAAATTTACCAGATTTAATTTTTTTTGTACTCATTATCGTATGAATGTGTCACTTTTTAGTAGACTAATTTAATGGTAAAAATTGCTGAAATTGCTAAAAGGGCAAATGTTTCAGTTGGTACTGTGGACAGGGTTATCCACAACAGGGGACGTGTTTCAAAAGAGACCGAGAAAAAGGTCAAGCAAATAATAGAAGAACTGAACTACAAGCCCAATATTTTAGCAAGAAGCCTCTCTCTCTCAAAAGATTTTCGTTTTGGCGTATTGATGCCAAAAATCAATGCAGATAATTATTATTGGGAACAAGCCATAAAAGGCATTAACAAGGCTTATGACGAGTTAAGAGTCCACAAAGTAAATGTCATGTATTTCCACTATGAGGGTTATTCTGAAAAATCTTTTAAAAATATCAGCAACAAAGCGCTAAATGCACACCTCGACGGACTTCTGATTGTTCCCACAATTTATAAACTGGCTGATAACGAATTTGTTCGTAAAATTCCAACAAATCTTCCGTATGTCTTTTTTAACTCAAATATACCATCTTCAAACTATTTGTCCTACATCGGACAGGATTCATATCAAAGTGGTGTTATGGCTGGAAACTTAATGAAGACAATTATTAAGAAGCCAGGAACAGTTGCTGTTTTGACAATGCTGCATGATGATTATCATATTAATAAACGTTTAAAAGGGTTTGAAACAGTCTTTGAATCAGATCATGATAATAAAATTAAAATCTATGGCGCCATGCGGACTGAAGATAAACAAACTTTTAAATTGATTTTACACGATATTTTTCGTGAAAACAAATATTTAGTTGGTATTTTCGTAACAACCGCGCTCGTCTACCGTGTTGCTGAGTATTTTAAAGAATATTCACACAAAGATTTTTCACATAAAAATCAAATCAGAATTATTGGTTACGATTTGACAAATAAAAATGTGTTATATCTTAAACAAGGTTTGATCGATTTTTTAATCGGCCAAAGACCAGAGATGCAGGGATATCACGGAATTTATTCGCTTTATCGAAGCATCATTTTGAAAGAAAATGTTGAAAAACAGATTATGATGCCCCTGGATATTATAACCAAAGAAAATATTGAATATTATCATCGGTACTATTTATCGTAAGATTAAATTATTTGAGAAATGCTGACAAACATCTTACCACTTTGCATGAATAAATGACGTTCCTACTATGATTGATATTGAAACAGATCCAAAAACTATTCAGTAAGGTAATCTTTTTACACCAGCGGGCAATCAGAGTAATTTTAACATAGGAGATATCTCTATGAGAACCCATTTTAAATTAATTAACTCCGTTATTATTATAACGTTGCTATTATTTCTAAATGTAGTTGCGTTTGCGCAAACGGGGAAGATTGTGGGCTATGTACTTGATAAACGAACAGACAATCCTCTCCCTGGCGCCAATATCTTCATTGAAGGAACCAGTTTGGGATCCGCTTCGGACATCAACGGGTTCTATATCATTTCCAATGTACCACCAGGCACATACACCATTAATGCCATGTACATCGGATACGAGAAAAAGAGCTTCGAGCTTCAGGTGCTTGCAGCTCAAAAAGTGGAACGTGATATTAAAATGAATGCCGAAGTGGTTAAAGGACAGGAAGTGACTGTCACGGCGCAGGCAGAAGCTCAGTTGCAGGCAATTAACCAGCAGTTATCAGCCAAGACAATCAAGAATATTGTTTCAAAAAAGCAGATTCAGGAATTACCAGAGGCAAATGCGGCAGAAGCCGTGGGCCGACTTCCTGGCGTTTCTTTGGAGCGAAGCGGTGGTGAAGGGAATAAAGTGGTGATTCGCGGTATGGGACCGAAGTACTCACTGATTCAGATCGATGGTGTGAATATGACTGCTACCGGCGAAGGTGATCGCAGTACCGATCTCAGCATGATTTCACCTTACATGCTGGAAGGAATCGAGTTAACAAAATCGGTAATGGCCAATCAGGAAGCAACCGCAACCGGTGGTATTGTGAATTTTAAGATTAAAAAAGCACCGGACCGACCATCGTTTAACGTCATTGCACAGGGTGGCTACAACAGTTTAAGAAGCACATATAATGATTATAAATTATCTGTGGGCGGTAGCAGCCGTTTTTATGCAAACCTGGTGGGAGTTTATGCCCAGGTGGATTATGAAGAAAAGGACGCCAGCTCCCAGCAATTGGGAGGTGTTAATTTTTCCCAGGAAAATGAAGAAGCTCCTGTTAAAACAAATAGTATGCAGTTAATGGATATTTTCAGAAATGTCCAGCGATTTGGCGGGGCACTGGTTTTGGATTATACATTACCGTCAACTGAAATAAAATCCTCCAATTTTGTTAGCCGTATTAACCGCGAAGAAACAAGATATACAAACACGTATGATTTTGCACAGCAAGGATTTCAACTAAATTATGAAGATACTCCAGAGAGTTGGCTTACCGTTATAACCAACTCGTTACAAATTGACCACCGATGGCGAAACTGGGAAATTAATTCAGCCTTCAGCCATTCCTATTCTGAAAATATATTACCCGCCCGAATTAGTTCAAGCAACAATAATTCTCCGACAAATCCTTTTCCAACTGATCGAAACACTAAGTTCAATGTGAAGCTGGATCCGGAGACGATCCCTGACTCACTGGCAATTTCAATGGACGAAGCAGTACACTTTATGCACCTGGGAGACATAGAACATGAAGAGAGTGAAACCCGGGAACGGGATCTGGCTGCTGAGTTTAATATGGCTTATGATTTTAATATCACTGACAACATCAATGTGAAACTGAATATGGGTGGTAAATATAAACATAAAAATAAAGAGTATGATCGCACGAGTTTGAATGCTTCCAATGGCGGCGGTTCTCAGGAATTCAGGAATTTAGTTTATGAGGCATTTGAAGATGAGTTTGGTAATCGAACTAAGGAAGCGTGGGACAAGGATAACATGAGAATTTTATTAACAGATTTTTTAGACAAAGAGTATGAGGGCGGCGATTTTCTGGACGGACGATATGATTTCGGTAGTGTATTTGATAAGGCTGATTTTCGCCGGATTCACGATCTTGTCGTGGAAACTTATGACCCCACAAGTAAAGATATGTATGATGTCGTTCACTCAAACTTTATCGAATCGAATTATGAGGATTACGATGGCACGGAAGATTATCATGCGTTTTACCTGATGCCTGAGATCAATATCGGCTCCAGTCTTATGTTTGTGCCCGGTGTTCGCTATGAATCGAACCGGACAGAATACACAGGCTACCGCGGAAACAGGTTGGGTGTTCTAAGGGACTGGAGAGCAACGCCAGTCGATACAGTCACCAAAGGGCGCAAAAACGATTTCTTTCTGCCCATGATTCAAACATTTTATAAACCAACGGAATGGCTGACTTTCAAAGCAGGATATACGCACACTCTACAACGACCCAACTATAATAATATCATGCCCGGATGGGTGATTACCAATCAGGGACAAATTGACAATTTGAGTAATTTCAGACTGAAGCCGGAATTATCCAGAAACTGGGATATCCAGATGTCGATCCATTCCAATAAAATTGGTTTGTTTTCCATCGGGGCATTTCATAAAAATATTACAGATATGATTTTCTGGACCGGACAGACCGTTATTACGGATACTGCCTATTTTGAATTACCAACACTTATGCATCGACAGCGAGCAGCTTATGCAGTAAACAATCCGAATGAAGTTATCAATTACGGCTATGAAGTTGAATGGCAATCAAATTTCTGGTATTTGCCGGGATTATTAAGAGGGCTGGTCATGAATGTGAATTACACCCGCAATAAATCCGAGGCGAAATATCTGAGAACACGGATCGATGTAAAGGCAGAATTTGATGAAAACTGGAATGTAATCACTTATCTGATCCCGAATGATACGACTTATACAAGTCCCATGATCTCTCAACCGGATCATTTGTTAAATCTCACAATAGGTTATGATTATAAAGGATTTTCCATCCGCTGGGCAATGAGATACAAGTCCAACATATTCAAATCGGCGAACTGGTATGAAAAACTACGCGGATATTCCTCTGATTTTTATCGGTATGACCTTCAAGTCAGGCAAAAATTACCGTTAGACGGGCTGGAGTTTTTCCTGAATGTCAATAACCTGACGAACGAACTTGAAAGAGATGTCATAAATCATAATGATTACGCCAGCTACATAGAAGACTATGGCAGAAGTGCTAATATAGGATTGAGGTATCAGTTTTAGGTTTTGCATAGATTGATACAGGAATTCGCACTGCGAAAATTATTTTCCAAAGGAGGTGATATCAAAAACAACAGGTATTATTCATAAATGAACGAAAACTTTAAATATAAAAAGATGCTCCAGTATATCTTTTGTTAGAATAGGCCGGGGACGAGGTTTATTGGTGATAACCTAAAAAGTTTTGTTTTAATCTAGCGTATCATAGTTTTCGTTCAATCACCAATTCACTGAAACGTTTACTAAAAACAGGAAGGCAGGTGATGCTGGTTCATTCAGTTTAACAGGTTAGTGGTTATTTGTAAAGAATAGAAATGATTTAATTCATTAAAACCAACAAACTTAAAGGAGTTCAGTCATGAACAAAAAGTTAGTATTATCAGCGATCGTAATGGTGCTGCTGTTTGGCAGCAGTATACTTTTCGCTCAGAATGTATCAAAGGGCGATACACTTATCGTGAGCCCGGTTGATGGAAGTGGTGCGCCTTTACTCGGTGCCCTGAATATGGCGATTCACGGTGACACGACTGCTACCGGAGAAAGAGCGCATAAAGTTTACAAACTGCAACGGAAGGCACAGTATATATTGACGGAGGTAATCAAAGCGGATTTCCCATTAATCATCGTTGCCGATAAACCGGATGAAAACAACCGTCCACCGATTATCCGCTGTGGTCTAAACGCTGATGGTAGCGCCGTAAATCTTTGGTGGCAATTGTTTGATCATGCTACTTTCAAAAATCTCTGGATAAGTGGTATCAATCTGGACGGCACTGGTCCGATCAACTGGATTTCCCAGGAAGTGAATACTACGTGGAAAACAATAAGCTATGAAGGATGTATTTTTGAATTTCCCTATACTTGGTGGGCGATGTTTGCCGATTGGGGTGGCCAAAATGATTATATTATCACTGACTGTATTTTCATGAATATTGGCAATCCCACAGGAACAACCTGGAATGGCGCCATTTTTCATAGCAGTAATGCGGATACAGTCATTATCCGGAACTCCACATTCTACAACTTCGGTTGTTTTGCGGCCAGAGGTGCATTTCACTTAGAAATTGACCATTGTACCTTTGTAAACTCTGTCGTTCATCCGATTGATAGCCATAATCAAATCAAAGAAATCATCAAAAATAGTCTTTTTGTTAACGGTCATGCCTTCTCGGATGATTTTGATGAAATCAAACGACATTTTGACCAGGAAGTAAAAGGTCTGATGAATTATGCCGAGATCCAGTGGGATCCGCAGGCGCTTGACTCTCTCTACGGACCTAGCGGTGTATTTGGCTATCAATATGATCCCAATGGCGATGGACACTTGACCGAAGAAGAACTGGTTTGGGAATTGAAGAACAATGCCTGGTACTATACCCAACCAATTGAAGATTACTGGGCACAGTTCGACAATGTCATTCCCAATCCGTGGATGAACAATTATAATAAAGCTATGTTTGAAAACCAGGAAGGTCCATGGTCCTGGTCGGTTTGGACTTATGAACGAGATACAAACGATGTTATCATTGACTCTACAGAAGTCACCGTGGATCATGAGCCTTTTCAATTTTTTGTAGAAGAAAACACCATGAATGTGGATCCTGGTATCGTCAATATGAATGGTACGGATGAGCTGCTTGCCCAAAATTGCATCAATATCAGAAACGAATGGGCTGGTGAAGAAATTACTGATCCTGTAAAATGGCACGGTGTAGACAATTATCTTGCGTTCACATGGCCGTTGCCTTTTGATTTGTCTTACGCGAATGCAACTTTAAAAACTGCCAGTAGCCAGGGTAAACCGGTTGGCTCGCTGCAATGGTGGCCCAATATTGACTACACAGTTGGCGTCGAAACAAATGAGCTGGCTGCCAAACCGGCTGAGTTTGTATTGGAAGCAAATTATCCGAATCCTTTTAACCCGACAACACACATCAAATACTCTGTCCCTGAAAAAAGTCTTGTTGAATTAAAAGTTTTTAACATTCTTGGCGCTGAAGTTAAGACGCTTGTTAATAAAAACCAGAAATCCGGTGATTACACGATTACATTCGACGGAAAAGATCTGAGCAGTGGCGTTTACTTCTATCAGTTAAAAGCCGGTAACCAGACAATTACACGTAAGATGATGTTATTAAAATAGTTTCTCACTATTAAATTACAGTAAGACTGTTCGTAATGAAAGGCAAGCATGGACTATCATCAATGCTTGCCTTTTTTAATCATAACTACCGGATAATATTTATGCTTGTGAGTGAACGTTTTGCAGAATCGTTTTAAAACGTGGTCTTATTATTAAAAAAATAGCAACATGATATATTACTTTAGCTTTATATAGGAGGCGGGCTCATGAACCATCATTATTATCATAGAACCTTTATGATTATTGTTTTTATCCTGTTAATTTTTCATGTAGTTGCGTTTGCGCAAACGGGGAAGATTGTGGGCTATGTACTTGATAAACGAACAGACAATCCTCTCCCTGGCGCCAATATCTTCATTGAAGGAACCAGTTTGGGATCCGCTTCGGACATCAACGGGTTCTATATCATTTCCAATGTACCACCAGGCACATACACCATTAATGCCATGTACATCGGATACGAGAAAAAGAGCTTCGAGCTTCAGGTGCTTGCAGCTCAAAAAGTGGAACGTGATATTAAAATGAATGCCGAAGTGGTTAAAGGACAGGAAGTGACTGTCACGGCGCAGGCAGAAGCTCAGTTGCAGGCAATTAACCAGCAGTTATCAGCCAAGACAATCAAGAATATTGTTTCAAAAAAGCAGATTCAGGAATTACCAGAGGCAAATGCGGCAGAAGCCGTGGGCCGACTTCCTGGCGTTTCTTTGGAGCGAAGCGGTGGTGAAGGGAATAAAGTGGTGATTCGCGGTATGGGACCGAAGTACTCACTGATTCAGATCGATGGTGTGAATATGACTGCTACCGGCGAAGGTGATCGCAGTACCGATCTCAGCATGATTTCACCTTACATGCTGGAAGGAATCGAGTTAACAAAATCGGTAATGGCCAATCAGGAAGCAACCGCAACCGGTGGTATTGTGAATTTTAAGATTAAAAAAGCACCGGACCGACCATCGTTTAACGTCATTGCACAGGGTGGCTACAACAGTTTAAGAAGCACATATAATGATTATAAATTATCTGTGGGCGGTAGCAGCCGTTTTTATGCAAACCTGGTGGGAGTTTATGCCCAGGTGGATTATGAAGAAAAGGACGCCAGCTCCCAGCAATTGGGAGGTGTTAATTTTTCCCAGGAAAATGAAGAAGCTCCTGTTAAAACAAATAGTATGCAGTTAATGGATATTTTCAGAAATGTCCAGCGATTTGGCGGGGCACTGGTTTTGGATTATACATTACCGTCAACTGAAATAAAATCCTCCAATTTTGTTAGCCGTATTAACCGCGAAGAAACAAGATATACAAACACGTATGATTTTGCACAGCAAGGATTTCAACTAAATTATGAAGATACTCCAGAGAGTTGGCTTACCGTTATAACCAACTCGTTACAAATTGACCACCGATGGCGAAACTGGGAAATTAATTCAGCCTTCAGCCATTCCTATTCTGAAAATATATTACCCGCCCGAATTAGTTCAAGCAACAATAATTCTCCGACAAATCCTTTTCCAACTGATCGAAACACTAAGTTCAATGTGAAGCTGGATCCGGAGACGATCCCTGACTCACTGGCAATTTCAATGGACGAAGCAGTACACTTTATGCACCTGGGAGACATAGAACATGAAGAGAGTGAAACCCGGGAACGGGATCTGGCTGCTGAGTTTAATATGGCTTATGATTTTAATATCACTGACAACATCAATGTGAAACTGAATATGGGTGGTAAATATAAACATAAAAATAAAGAGTATGATCGCACGAGTTTGAATGCTTCCAATGGCGGCGGTTCTCAGGAATTCAGGAATTTAGTTTATGAGGCATTTGAAGATGAGTTTGGTAATCGAACTAAGGAAGCGTGGGACAAGGATAACATGAGAATTTTATTAACAGATTTTTTAGACAAAGAGTATGAGGGCGGCGATTTTCTGGACGGACGATATGATTTCGGTAGTGTATTTGATAAGGCTGATTTTCGCCGGATTCACGATCTTGTCGTGGAAACTTATGACCCCACAAGTAAAGATATGTATGATGTCGTTCACTCAAACTTTATCGAATCGAATTATGAGGATTACGATGGCACGGAAGATTATCATGCGTTTTACCTGATGCCTGAGATCAATATCGGCTCCAGTCTTATGTTTGTGCCCGGTGTTCGCTATGAATCGAACCGGACAGAATACACAGGCTACCGCGGAAACAGGTTGGGTGTTCTAAGGGACTGGAGAGCAACGCCAGTCGATACAGTCACCAAAGGGCGCAAAAACGATTTCTTTCTGCCCATGATTCAAACATTTTATAAACCAACGGAATGGCTGACTTTCAAAGCAGGATATACGCACACTCTACAACGACCCAACTATAATAATATCATGCCCGGATGGGTGATTACCAATCAGGGACAAATTGACAATTTGAGTAATTTCAGACTGAAGCCGGAATTATCCAGAAACTGGGATATCCAGATGTCGATCCATTCCAATAAAATTGGTTTGTTTTCCATCGGGGCATTTCATAAAAATATTACAGATATGATTTTCTGGACCGGACAGACCGTTATTACGGATACTGCCTATTTTGAATTACCAACACTTATGCATCGACAGCGAGCAGCTTATGCAGTAAACAATCCGAATGAAGTTATCAATTACGGCTATGAAGTTGAATGGCAATCAAATTTCTGGTATTTGCCGGGATTATTAAGAGGGCTGGTCATGAATGTGAATTACACCCGCAATAAATCCGAGGCGAAATATCTGAGAACACGGATCGATGTAAAGGCAGAATTTGATGAAAACTGGAATGTAATCACTTATCTGATCCCGAATGATACGACTTATACAAGTCCCATGATCTCTCAACCGGATCATTTGTTAAATCTCACAATAGGTTATGATTATAAAGGATTTTCCATCCGCTGGGCAATGAGATACAAGTCCAACATATTCAAATCGGCGAACTGGTATGAAAAACTACGCGGATATTCCTCTGATTTTTATCGGTATGACCTTCAAGTCAGGCAAAAATTACCGTTAGACGGGCTGGAGTTTTTCCTGAATGTCAATAACCTGACGAACGAACTTGAAAGAGATGTCATAAATCATAATGATTACGCCAGCTACATAGAAGACTATGGCAGAAGTGCTAATATAGGATTGAGGTATCAGTTTTAAATCCAGATTTCCGAAGTCTTCAAGACTTCGGAAATCTTTCAATCTTACACTCTATAAAACAACTGATCCCATCGCTACAAGCGATGAAATCGATTGCCAGCAATAAAAAAACATTATTTCAAAAGTACCATCCGCCTCGTGAACGAATAGCTGGTTCCGTCTTCACCGGTTGCCTGCATTCGATAGAAGTAAATTCCACTCACGACATCTGTTCCGGCAGCATCCACGGAATTCCAGATGGCATGGTGAACACCCGCTTCTTTATGTCCGTTCTCAAGCATTTGAACCAACTGCCCCCGGATGTTGTAAATCGAAATTTTCACATCCGATGCCTGTGGCAGATGATATTCAATCGTGGTTTCCGGATTGAACGGATTCGGATAATTCTGCTGCAACGCGTATTGCCCGGGCAGATTGACCAGTGATTTGGCTGTCAACGTATGTGCTGTCTTGTTTCGTGAAATCGCGACCGGCACTGTGAACATTTCCAGCTCACCAATTTGTTTCCAGTTTCCGGCGGGTTGCAATAATACCAGTTTCAGATATTTCACATCAACCGGTTCGATGACAAATTCTTCCCAATCACCGCTTGTTCGATTGCGATCATGAATCATCACAAGATCGTCGTCCGCAGTACCGGTGGTAGAGACCCAGAGTTGATAATGCGTCAACCAGTGAGCTTCCCAGCCAATACCCACGTCAGTTATCATGCGGTATTTGTGAATTGTTTTGGTCGTCTGATCCGTGAATTCGAAAATAGCATGACTATCGCCCCATTTCGTTCCGGCAGAGACCATTGCATCCGCTCCTTCGAAATCGCCATCATACGCATTTTCCCAGCCTTCGCTGTCATAGCAATCTGTTCCTTCAACCAATTGCAACGCGGCCAGTTCGTAAGTCGGCTCCAGGAAGCTGACGATAACCGGAGTTTCCGAAGCAATGTCCGAATATTCAACTTTATGGTCATACACCCAAACGACGACCTTTTTATCACCCGGAACGACAGACGTAAAGCTTCCGACGTAAGTCCCGGGAACAGTTTCTGCAACCGGTCCGCAGGTGTTGCCACATCCTTCAGCCACAATTCGGAACGCAGATGGTTCAATACCACTCACCGCGTTGCCATTTTCATCAGCCAATTTAACGGTTACCGTGCACGTGTCCAGACCACTGGCGATTTGCGGTGTGGTCGCTGTCATAACAGAACCAGCAATATCCGGCAGTTCGATGTGTTCGTATATTTCAAACTCACCAATCTGACGCCATTTATTCGACGGTTCCATCACATTTAATTTTACGTATTTTGCAGCGACCGGATCAAAGGTGAATTCATTCCAGCCTCCGGATGTATTGTTAAATTCGCCGACAGATGTAAAATCACCCGCTGCAGTGCCGGTTGTGGAAACGAGCACTTCAAACCGGGTCACCCAGTCGTTCTGTTTTCCCGGGACACGGGTATCTGTCATCATGCGAACTTTATTGATATTGTGCACAAATCCATCGGCAGCCATGAAGATCGCCCACGGATCGCTCTCACCTGCATTGGTCGTGCCAGTCCAGCCATACGTGTCGCCATCGATAGCATTGTTCCAGTCTTCATATTCATTCCAGCAATCACTGCCTTCAATCAGGACGAGCGACAGTTTACCGGCGGCTGCCACATCATCATAAACCTGAATGAGTTGAGTGATTTCTTTTGTTTCAGATTCCAGCGGACCGGATGCTGTCAGTGTCACCGTGTAAATTCCCGGTTCACTGTAGCAATGCACTGGCGAATGCTCAATGCTGGTTGTGCCGTCCCCAAAATCCCAGAGATAATCATCAATCATGCCTGTGGATTTATTTTGGAACTGAACACTTAACGGGCCATATCCAACGGTCGGTTCCGCATCAAAATCTGCCGTGACATGGATATATACTGTTATGTAATTCCGTTTTAGTACGGTGGTTGTTTTGCCGCATGTATTGGTGACAGTCAGCGATACATGGAACTTCGGATCCACTGGCGGACAATAGGTGTGAACCGGATGTTCTTCGGTGCTCGTTCCGCCATCGCCAAAATCCCAGAACCATTCCACGACATCACAGGATGTTTCGGAATGAAATTCCACAGTGAGGCAGGAAAATCCTTCAAGCGGTGCTCCTTCAAATTCGGCGTACGGCTCTTCGCAGGGAACGTTCACTGCAACTGCCCAGCTATCTTCACCGGTCGTTTGAGTATCATTTGTAATGAACGACGCGAGATTCTCAATCAGGTAATCGCCTGCCGTATCGTACGGCCCAATGATCTTCGAGTACGTAAACTCTTTCGGAGCATCGTCGGCTGCAACTGTTCCTAACAACGTCGGATCCAGATTCGTATCATTAACCTCAACGCTCTCATTGATGATATTCGTGGGATCGCTGCTGAAAATAACATCCGCAGTCGCTACAAATTCCGTTTCTCCGATTTCAGTTTTCGACATCGGTTGACCCGGAGCCGCAGCGTAGTGATAAATTTGTAGCGCTACTTTTGCCGTGTTTAACCGCTGTGAGGCATCCGGTAAATCACCGCTATAACTGCACTGCATTGATGAGTTGGCTGTTAGGATATATGGAAACTGAACAGAACAATCAACGTCAAGTGGATCTACGCCGGGAATCATATCTTCCAGACTGTTAATCAGCGCATCCATCGGCGCCGGGTTGGTCACCGTGATCATTCCGGTTACCTGGTAATTCTTGTCCTGAAATTCAGTATCAACAACAACCTTGTAATTTACTTCCAGTTCTTTACATACACTTAATTCGGCTTCTTCAGTATCCGCCGTTTTATCAATTGACCAGGTGTAGTTTCGATCAAAGGATGTTTCAACCGTTTTTTCAATTTCCAGTGCATGACAATGAACGGTCACATTTGTTATTGACGATTGTTGTGTCTCAATAATCGTTGCAGTATTTTCATGGCTTTCGTCGTCGCGATCACAACCGTATGTTTTGCTATATGTCCATGAATTCGTTTCGCTGGTTTCCCATGACTGGCCATTGGTATCTTCCACATGGATCGAACCGTTGATTTCGCCTGTCGGCTGAGCCGGCAGTTCGAAATCCTTAACGATCTCCGGTCCGTAGGCAACTCCCGGATAGCCGATATGATTTGTTATGGTTACCAACACCATGTTACGGTACTCCGCACCGTCAATTGCATCAAAAGTGAATGAATAATTATAACATTCTCCTTCAGTCCCTGGCAATTGATCCGGCGTCAACGTCAATGATGCATTGGGTACATCTGCCCAGTCACTCATCGCACCGGTTTTATATTGCACGTGATCGAAAATCGTAAGATTTTCAGTCGGTAGATTTCCGGTATTGTTTACACACACCTCACCGGAAACCGTTATCACATCGCGAAAACCGGTTTTGGTGACTGTCACCGTATAATTGGTCTGACCCTGATCACCACGGAATAAATGCCACTCCTCGGGATAAGCTATTTTCGAGATATCCCAGTCCCAGGTGCGCTGAAATTCCGCATTAGCCGTCTTTTCAGCCTCAATGAATGTACCACTCTGTTGAAGGCTGTTCTTAAATGTCACAGTCACTGTCTGATTGGATTGAAGTTCAATTGTGGCTGTTTCCTGATTACTGCTACCGCTGTTGGCCGGATCAAATTCGATTGATGTCAGTTCCCAGCCTACAGGAACATTTTCCGTGACGGTGTAAGTGCCGGGACTCAAATCGCTGAAAGTCTGCGTGCCATTATCGCTAAGCGAAAAACTGCTGAGATTTCCACCATCGAACTGGAAACTTTGTGAAGAACCATCCGGCACTGTTTCTTTTTTGAAAATAATTGTACCCGTTCGGTATAATCCGGCATCCAGGGTGACGTCATTTAGACCGGCTGTAAGTGTAATGCATTCAGTTTCTCCGGACGAGTTCACATCTGAATCGATCGTATCGTCGCCCCCCTGGTTTTGACCGGTAAATACATAGCCAGTCGGAAGTACAAACTTCAACTTATAATTACCCGGTGTTAAATCAGCAAATTCATACCATCCGTTGCCATCTGTCGTGGTTGTGGAAACGGGTGACGTACTGCCACAGATATAAAGCTCCACAGTCACGTTGGCAACTCCGGTCTGCCCATCATCCTGAATCCCATTGCCATTAAGGTCTTCCCAAACATAATCGCTGATGCTGGCTTTTTGTTGAGAATCCGCGGTGTAACAATATTCAATATGGTTGATACCATAAGGTTGATTGTTATTAGGATTAATTGGCGGGTGCAGATTTCCGTCGCCATAAGATGGCGGATCATATTGATAAACATTTGCGTTATTCCCGCCTTTCACGATAACGCAGCAAACGGCAAGGTCAGACGTCCAGTAAAAGTGAGTTCCGCTAGAGGCAGTTGCCGTCACTTCACTGACGCCATCGGGATATGTAAATGTACCGATACCATTACCGGATGGTTTAAACGATGATGTACATTCGCATAATTGATCCATATCGCCGCAATCGGGATTTCCTGGCACATAGACGGGATCAATACCAGAATTACTGGGATCACCGGGATTGCCGGGTTCATCGCCCCGGACTAAGATATCATCAAAACGATGGTTCTCGGATTGTGCACTATTACTGACTATAATGATAATAACAAGCGTGCTACCATTTAATCCGGTTTGTTCTGCTGTTGCACTTCCGAAATTACCATGATTGCTGCCATGAGTCGAAAAAACAGTTTGCGGACCGCCATCCAGTTTATAGTAGAGATTAATGTAATCGCTAACTTCCATTGTACCGACTTCCCGAATATCGATCGAAATTGATACATCGGAATATGCTGAAATATCAATCACTTCCGATGCCCAGATCGCTTCTCCGTCGAGATCATTGCCCTCCATCCTGTTATTTCTTACTTCAAAATGATCATCTCCATCAAAACTGCAATCTGAAATATCGATTGACCACTTTCCATCACTACCGCTGACAGTGCCGTCAGGATATGTAAAATCCTCCGACCAGATTGTCGTTTGTGCCACTAACATCGGAATGCAACCCAGAGTAACAAAAGTGAACACGATTTGCAACAAAATGCGTTTCTTTGTTCTCATAATCTTCCCCTTATGTAAAGTATCTACATTTAAAATTACAGAAGTTAATTGCTAAAGCGAATAAAGATGCTGTATTTGGCGCTTCAATTATTGGAGGGAATTCAGAGAATGTACTTTATTCTTTTATTGAAGTGCCCCCTGATCCTGAATCAATAAAATTACTAAATCAAAGCTCTGAAAAAAGCATGAAGAGTAATATTTGTTAAATAATATTAATATATAGTAAATTTTTTGTAGAATGTCAAGCAATATATGATATATTAGTAAATTATTTCAAAATTAATTGGTAAAATATTGATATAACCTGAATAATTCAATTTTGTCTTTTTAAAATTGAATTATTCAGTCATATTGCATCGTTAAAATCAACTGTGAAAGCGGATAAATATCTATTTAGTTTTTTTATCTATATATCTTTACACTATGAATAGCTTAAAACTGAGTTTTAATCTTGAATATCCATTAACATTATGTTTATTTAATTTTTATCAATCAATTAGAAGAAATTCATGAATAATTCAGGATAAAAATTTTATAATATTTGGATCGCAAAACAGGAAGCGGCACATTAAATCAAATGCACCGCTTTAATAATTTTCAGGATGAAGAATGACCGGGGCGACAATATCTTAATGCAGCAAAACCATTCGCTTGCTTTGTATATGTTGTCCCACGTATAAACGATAAATATAAATTCCGCTGGCAACCGGCTTCCCGGTGTTATTCCTGCCATTCCAAACTACCGGGTAACTGCCTCCGTGCTGTACATGATCCACAAGCGTCCGCACCAATTTTCCGGCTACATCATATATTACTAATTTCACCTGGTGGCTTCCCGGCGCTAATTCAAATTGAATTGTGGTATGCGGATTAAACGGATTGGGGTAATTTTGATGAAGTGTAAATGTATTCGGCAACTTTTGATCATCCGCAATGTCCACGCCGATATATTTGCGTTTTACGACGCGCAAATCATCAAAATAGACAGCGCCTTTTGTTGTGCCATCGGGATTACGCGTCATCTGAATGCTATCGAAACGCAACGTTCCGTCGAGTGTGCCGTCACCCAGCCAATCGCCTGTTCCATCCTGCATCATATCCCACGAAATGAGTTTCCAGCCGATCCAGTCAATTGTGTACCACGGGCTGACTTCGTGATTTGTGGCATCGGTCGAAGGGTATTTGTCATCAACCGCAAAACGGAATTGATTCCCGCTTCCGTCGCCAAATACATACACCTGCAAAATGCTTTCATTATCAAAAGGCACGGATCGTGGCGAACTACCTGCAAGGTACATCCGCAAAAGCCACTCACTGACAGCCGGTTCCCATTGATAGGTTAATTTCAATGATCCGGAGCTCTGATATAAATGATTGACAATAGTCGGTTCCGGACTACGAATCGAGCTATCTGCGATGATTCCGATGGTACTGCCGCTTGCATTGGGATTCCACCAGTTATCTGTGACGCCGGCGTCAAAATCATCGATTATTAGGACATCCCCGAAATAGGCGTCTGTCGTTTTAAAATTTGACGCTCGTGAGATGGTCACGATATTTCCGAATAGATCCTGCAATCCTTCATTCACGCGAATAATATAGCGCTCGGATGGTTAGAGTTGTTCAGTCGGAAAAAAGCACAAGGTGCTTTGCTCCTGTACCACATAATGTTGGAGCATGCCAGACACCAGCGATTTATCACTGAATCGTTCTAATTCGAATATCCCGTCAGTTATCGAAGCTGGTTTAAGCTGTTCATTAAAAGTGATATTTACAATTGGCTGCAAATCTGGAATATTTTCGCTTCGTTCCGGGGAAAAACTTATCACTACTGGTGGTGACATATCCTGGGACCCGGTTTTGAAATATAACACAAAATCGTCCCCACCTGTTCCGTCGCGGTCTCCATCGAAATAGTAACCGTATTGATCCATTGCATTGCCGGAAATAGTAATTGTGTAATTCGTCTCAAAATCGAGCGTATCACTGCGAAAAATTAGTCGTGTGTCATTATACCATATAAATTCACCGTCAGATGGTGGATCGATTGAAAAATTATTTTCTACAGATACACGATCCATTTTTCGGTTGAAATCGATAATGATATAATCCCAGGCAGGAAAATTTGTATCGCCCTGCGCCGGAATGGTCGAAACGATATATGGAGGGATTGTCGACTGCATATACTGGCGGCGTTGGCGATTTGAAGTGCTGTCTTTGATTATGATGTTCAATGTATCCTGAATGTAATTTTCCTTCTCAAAAATTAACCTGGCTTCTCCCGAAGGAAAATTTTCAAAAAAATACATTCCGTTTTTCACTTCCGGAATGTAAGGAAATCCGGACCAGCCGAAATCCTGTTCTGTAATTCCGATATTTTCCGAATCCGTGAAATAAGTCATTTCGTGATGGCCATTTGTCAAGGTCACTTTTACATCGCGCACATTCTCGCTTTCGGTATCCATTACAACGCCTTCGACAAAATTATGCGCTTTTCCGGGTACTTCATAGTATTCCAGAAAAGAATGGACCAATGAAAATGCTTCCAGTTTTAAATATTGCTCTGAATTCAGGCGATGAATTTCAGGAACATAATCCCAGAAAGACGCTTCGCTAAGCACCCCGGGCATGGACAGGTTATTCAACACACCGAGATTAAACCCTAAAAAGGATAGATCCCCGCGATAATAATAACCAGTGGTGTAAATATATTTATTAATATAATATGCCATAATCTGTGACATCACATCGGATTGGCCTGCCCAGCGGGCTCCACCGCCGTAGCGTTCCTGGTACAGAACAAGGGTATAGTTAGCATCGCCCTGAAATGCGTTATGATGAACAGAAAGGAAGAAATCGACATTGTTGCTGTTCGCAATGTATTCCCGTTGAGAAAGACTGATATCGGCAGTTGAGTCTGTTCTTGTTAAAATTACCTCTGCACCGTAATCCTCAAGATAGGCTTTCAGATAGTTTACCACGCGCATATTGATCCGTGTTTCAAAAGGTTTGTCGTTGGGGTAATCACCATGTCCCGGATCAACGCAAAATTTCAAACCTGATAAATCCTGCTGGGCGAATGCCGTAGTTGTTATAAATAGAGCGCATGCCCAAAGTATTTTTCTCATAATTTATTTCTCTCCCTTGATTTTTTATGGAGCGCCGCTAGTGTCTCGCTGCATTGCAGCCGATTTTTGGCTGCAAATAATCTGCATCGATAAACGCTGCAGATTTCCGAAATCTTTAAGATTTCGGAAATCTCAAAAATTAAGAAGGCGCCGGGCGTATTAGCGGATTCGCCGCTTTCATTGACACAGTCAATGCATTCGATAACACTGCATAACTATCTATCTTTCCGGCTCTCTTTCACTTTTTGAATCGTGTTTATTTTATTTTGCTTTATTGAAAGCAGAATGATTTTCCCCTCATCGTCACAGGCAATGGAAGAGCCATCCGGTGACCAGGCCGGGTGCATTTCTTTCTCATCCGGGGACTCGGTAATCTGTTGCTTCGAATTACCGTTCACATCGCAAATCCATAAATCAGATGCGAGAATCTGATGACCGTCGTCTGTTGGCGTGGCATAAACGAGATATTTGCCATCCGGTGACCAGGCCGGCATTTCTCCTGTCGCAATGTTCGTCTCCTGATCTGTTTTCAGATTAAGCAGATAAATACCGCCACCCGGCTTTTCGTAAACCATCCGTGTGCCATCCGGAGAATATGCCGGATTGAAAATTTGCTGTTCCGAGTTGTCCAGCAACTGTTGCGTTCCCTGTCCGCTGCGAACAACATATCCGTTTGTAGTTGATAAAATCACAGGGTATTGTTTTACAGTAGATAACTGTTGATCGTCTTTTTTATCGGTAACCGGAACGGTTTTTAAGTCCTTATCATTGATATAAACAATCATATCAGTGGTAACCCAGCGAGGGGTGCTATAATTTTTTCCGAATTCAACAAGCTGCTCCGTTTTGAATGTGGTAACGTCAACCACTTGGATCGTTGTTTTTTTCCGGCGTTTTTCAAACACATTGGAACGAAATGCAATTTTTTTACTATCCGGCGACCAGGAAAAATCCCAGCCAGAGCCATTTTCTTCTACAAGCGTGCTCCAGTTCGCTTGTTCGAAATCATAAATCCAAATCGAGCCATAATTGACGCCGGCGGCGGCAAGGTAACCTCCATTGGGTGACCATTGTGGCGAAACAAGATGGTTTTGATCATTATTTAATACTTTTTTGTTTGTTACTTTAAATGGAGATTCAGCAATAAGCGCGCTGCAGAATATCAGCATAAAAATCGAAATAAATACTTTTTTCATAATATAACTCCCTCGTTGTTTTGGAAATACTCTTCATGTTTTTAAATAATTCATGGATGTGAATATCGAGATGCAAAAAGAGATGGAAGAACGCCAGAATGTATGTAACCTTCTGAAATTCGCTCCGGCGTTCTGTCAGATTAATTCTAAAATTAATAAATCATAAAAATTTATCACCGAATTAGTGTCATCCGTTTTGTATATGACTGTTTACCCGCAGAAAGTTTATACGCGTAAATACCACTGGCCACCTGCTGGCCGTTATCATTCCGACCATCCCATAAAATGGAATGCGACCCTCCGCTTTGATTTCCATCGACCAGCGAACGTACTTGTTTTCCGAGCATATCGTAAATAACCAGCCGAACATGATGACTCCCTGCCGGAAGATCATATTGAATGATAGTTTGCGGATTAAACGGATTGGGGTAATTCTGATGCAAGTCAGTTGTCACTGGCAGTAGTGTATCATTATTTTTCGCCACATCGACATATTTCTTCTTTACAACCCGCAGATCGTCGATGTAAATTGTACCGGAGATCGGGCTGTCCGGATTATAAGTCAACTGAATGCTGTCAAATCGCAGTGTCCCATCCAGCGTGCCATCTCCGAGCCATGTACCTGTTTCGCCAAGTGACATATCCCAGGAAATCAATTTCCAGCCAATCCAGTTAAGAGCAATCCATGGGCTGACTTCGTGATTTGAAGCTGCAGCGACCGGATATTTGTCATCAACACAAAATCGGATCAGATTGCCGCTTCCGTCGCCGAATACGTAGAGTTGCATCATATATTCGCTATTAAATGTAACTCCACGCGGCGCGCTTCCACCGGCGTACAAACGAATGAGATGCGACGGGGCATTCACGTCCCAGCCGTAACTTAATTCAATGGCAGTGTTACTGTTCGTGACATGATTGACACGGCTTTCGGTTGCTTTCCGGCCGGTTTGTTCGGTAAGTATGCCGGTGGTACTACCACTTTGCTGGGGCGCCCACCAGTTTGCTTCGGCATTACTATCGAAATTATCGATTGTGGTGACGGCATATTCATATTCCGCGGTGCTGAAACTATACGCCGCAAATTGATCAGTTTCATTTCCGGTGATATCCCGTAATCCGGATGCAATACGTGTAATATACACTTCATCGAAAAAAAGTTTTTCCGTGGGGAAATAGCAAAGAACGCTGGTATCATTGACCATATAATGCTCGAGAATACCCGGCACAGCCGTTCTGTCTTTGAATCGTTCCAGCGTAACCAATTCATCGGGATTGATTGAACTGGCGTCTAATTCTTCATCATATCGAATGCGGATGATGGGTTGCAAATCAATATCATTTCCATTTTGTGGGGGGAATATAGAAACGATCTTCGGCGCGGTTATATCCATGGGACCAGTGCGGAAGTGCAATGTAAATGCATCACCAGGAGTACCATCGCCGTTTCCGTCAAAAAAATGTTCATATAAATCTTTAGCGCCACTGTCAATGGTTACTGTATATTCCGTCAAATAGCTGAGGCTATCTGGTTTATATAACATCTTCGCATTTTCATTGGTCCAGAAAAATTTACCTGTAGTGTATGGTGCTATTGAAAAATTATCCTCCACAGATGTTTTATCCATCCGCCTGCTGAAATCGAATATCAGATAATCTTCCGGGCGGACGGTTGTGTCGCCCTCAATTGGTGTTGTTGCAATGACATACGGAGCAGCGTTGGGAACGAGTTTCACGTCGGCAAATGTGAAAAAGGTGTCCACAATCGCTACCTGTAAGGTATCACTGCGATATCCTTTTGCATCGACTATCATTGTCAGTGTGTCATGAGATAGATTTTCCAGGAAATAAAATCCGTTGTGCAGTTGATTGGCATCATTTGAATATTTATAGAACAACGATTCGTAGGTGTCCGTGATGTATGTCTGTCCGTCCAGTTTTACGATTGCACCATTGACAGGAACGCTGGTTTCCTCGTCGCGGATAATCCCCATACACGTCCCCACATACGGGCGTTCAATGCCATGAAGTTTCAAAATTGACCAGTAAAATGTTTTTGCCTCCATTTTTTTGAATTCGGCATTCATGAAACGCTGGTTTTGTGTGGGATTTGTATGAGAGCCGGCTTCACTTAATTCCGAGGGCATGGAAGTTGTCCGATTCACGTGTAAATAGGGTCCACCACTATTTTTACAAAAATCCGACCATGTATAAAAGCTGCAATCACCAATGGACCCACGAGTATCAATGCGCATTCCGCGTGTAAGTAAATCAACCATTATATCAGCCAGCGCCTTTCCGCCCGGAGGATTCTTTTCCTGGCCATTGTAGTGTTGTCCCCACAGTAATAATGTACTATTTCGAGGTGGTGGTTCGGCGTCGCTGTGAATGGAATGATACCATGACGCGCCAATTCGATTGGCGTAGTCCGTTCGCTGTGACAACGATACGACTTGTTCGTCATTTGTTCGTGTCAGGTAAACTGTATCAATATCTGTGGTGTTTAGTAAATAATCTCGCAATGCGAATGCGACACGCAGGTTTCGTTCTGCCTCAGAATGGTTGTATATCCCCATGTTTTCAGTCCGACTGTGTCCCGGATCAAGAACAATATCCCATCCTTCGAGGCCGGTGATCTGTGAAAATACAGGGGTTAAAATTATCAATGAAATGACAAATGTCTTTATCAAAAGTTTCATTATGTTCTCCTTCAATTGGAAATCTCAATTATATAAATCGCACCTTCTTCAAATACATCATACGCAATCCTCTTGCCGTCCGGCGACCAGGATGGATTCATCTCCAACCTGTCTTCCGGAAAGTTCAACCGGACTTTTTCAGTGCCGTCTGCTTTGGTCACGTAAAGGTCGGACGTTAAAATCTGATGGCCATCATCACTTGTGATCATATAGACGAGATGTTCGCCATCCGGCGCCCATTGCGGACGGTTGCCCGGTCCCAGATCAACAAGTCCGTTACCATCGACACCGATTACGTACATATTGCCGCCGTAGACTTCAAATGCAATTTTTGTTTTATCCGGAGAAAGCACCGGATTCAGAATTCGCCATTTTCTATTGACGTTTAGCATTTCAAAAGAGCGGGTATCTATATTTCCCACAACGATTTTATCGTTCTTTAAATAAAAGATACGTTTATCAGTCGGTTGTTTTTGAAGAGCAGTTGCCATTTTACCGGTCTCAAAAACTTCAAGTTCATCGCTATTGAACAGATAAATTTTTTCATCCGCATCTGTCCAATGCGGAAGCGCAGGCATTTTCCCGCGATATTCTGTGAGCAACCTGGATTCGTGTGTTTCAATATCAAATAATTTAATGGCATTAAAACGTTTTGCGCCATCATACTTTGCCACTCTGGCAACAATTGCTTTGGAATCGCCGGACCATTCAAAGCCAAAGCCTACCGCACGATCTTCAGATAAATTTACAGCCTCGGTTTCATTTACATGAATAACCCATAACCCCCGATAATTTGCGCTTGTGAAAGCAATTCGGGTACCATCCGGCGACCAGCGTGGCTGCATATAATGAGTTCCGTCATTGCCCACTAATATAAAGGGATTGGCGACAGTGTGAATTTCGGCCAATAATAATAACGGTATAAATAAAACAAGCAACGTTACTAAATATTTCATCTCACTCTCCTTACGTTAATCAAAAGTTAAACAATTAATATATCAAATATTTCGGTAAATATCAAGGTATCTTCTCAATATTTTATGGTAGATATGGGCGCTTGCCGCTATGTCGTATT
>CAZCJL010000111.1:0-22584 GCA_964498785.1 uncultured Cytophagia bacterium
ATTTAAAGAGAATCCGAAAGCTTTGATGCACACCATCAATTATTGAGTGGATACAATAAATTAAACCTATTAACATAAAAAGCCTTGGGATCTGTGTTCACAGCCTCCCTGTAGGTTATAAATGAACATTCATTGCATCCGCAGTAGTATTTTATTTCGTCTTAATTCATGAAAGGGCTTTTATTAAATCCCGCTTCTCAATTTCCAGCATTTCCCAGTCGATAAAATCGAATTCGATACCAAAACTATGGGGATTGGCGACTTCGCCGGAATCCCACATTTTTTCAAATTCCCTGAATGAGACGCCGTACTTTTCCTCGTATTTCAGGATCATGCGGTTGTATTTATCGAGAAGACTTTCCAATGCCGGATATAATTATGCTGTTGAATTTCTCTGTAAGGGTCTCCTTCCCATACATATCAACTAATGTATTATAAATGTCCTGATCGATTTCAATAGTATGAGCCATAATGAACTCTGTTCATAAATATTTCTATACATTATCTACCAAATAGTCCATTGTAAATTAACAAACTATCCGTAAAAAATCAAGCATAAAATTCATCCAGGTTTGCTCATTTTATTTCTGCTTTCACGAAGTTTTCACTTGACATTTAAGTGAATGCTCTTTATATTTTTTAAAATAACTTACATTAAAAACAAATGCTTGATAAATAACCATGAAAACTCTAATTTTATCTTTACTCTTTTTCTCACTATTAAACGCACATGAACCCGAGCTGTACATTCCCGTTAATATGCAACAAGCATATACAAACAACACCCGATCTGCAGACGGGCGTCCCGGGGAAAAGTACTGGCAGAACCGTGCGGATTATAACATCGATGTAGAAATTCATCCCCAAAACGGACTGGTGATTGGCAGTGAAGAAATCACGTATTTCAATAACAGCCCGGATAGTCTTGATGAATTGTATATTCATCTGTTTATGAATATCTATAAATAAGGAAATCCCCGGGAATATGTCGTGGTTTCCACAGATTTGAATGAAGGCGTGGTGATCAATTCGCTGTTTGTTAATGGCGAGAGTGTCGGGCATTCGGCAATGGAATATATCCACAATGATTTCATTCTTCACCTGAAGCAGCCGCTGCTCCCCGATGAAAAAATCGATCTGGCGATGACGTGGAATTATACCATCAATGAAAAATCCCATTTTCGCACCGGAAAGGTCGATTCCACCTCCTGGTTTGTGGCGTACTTCTTTCCGCGCATTGCGGTGTATGATGACATCGACGGCTGGAACGATTTCAAATATTCCGGTTCTGCGGAGTTTTATAATGATTACGGCGATTTTAATGTGGCGATTACCGTACCCCGGAATTTCATCGTCTGGGCGACGGGTATGCTGCAAAATCCCGGTGAAGTCCTGAGAGAAAAATATGCCAATCGGTACTCGGCGGCGTTGACATCGGATGAGATCATTCATATTGTCGATTCCACCGAATGCACAAGCGGGCAGGTTACGCAGCCGAATATTACAAACACCTGGCGCTTCAAGGCGGAGTATGTCACCGATTTTGCGTTTGCCATCAGCGACCACTATCTATGGGATGCCACAAGTTTGGTTGTCGATGAGAACGACAACCGGAGAGTGCTGATCGATGTTGCCTTTAATAAAGATGCCGGGGATTTCTACAATGTGGCGCACGTCGCCCGGCAGTCGATCGATTACATGTCGAACATGATTCCGGGTGTGCCATTTCCCTTTCCCAATGAAACCATTTTCAACGGGCTGGACGCCATGGAATACCCGATGATGGTGAATCAGTATTCATCAAAGGATTCGGTGGAGTCAGTAAAAATCACGTCGCATGAAATTTTCCACAGTTATTTCCCGTTTTATGTGGGCACCAATGAAACCAAATACGCGTGGATGGACGAGGGCTTTGCCTGTCTCGGCGATTTCCTGATTTTATCCGAACTGCTATCCCCCGACGTGGCTGATTTCTTTTACCTGGAAAACTACCGCCGGAATGCCGGCAGTGATGTGGATGTGCCGATTTTCACCAATTCCAGGCACCTGACCCGCCCGATGTATCATATTAATGCGTACGCAAAATCCGCTGTTTTTTTTTACATCCTGAAAGACCTGCTGGCAGATGATGGATTTTCCAAAACGCTGCAGGAATATATCCGGCGCTGGAACGGGAAGCACCCCATCCCGTATGATTTCTTCAACACGGTGAATGACATGAGCGGGCAAAATCTCGACTATCTGTTTAAACCCTGGTTTTTCGAGTTCGGTTTTGTCGACCTGGCGATAAAAGATGTCACAGCGACAGAAATCGTCATCGAAAAAATCGGGCGCTACCCGGCGCCGGTGCATCTGGAATTATTTTATAAAGATGGCAGCACACAGACTATCAATAAAACCGCAGCAGTGTGGAAAGATGGCAACAGGATCTTCTCAATACCAGTTCCGGCAGGAGGTATGATAGAAAAAGTGGAGCTAAAACACCGGCTGGTGCCGGATGCGGATGTGTCGAATAATCTATTTAAAGCCACTGATTAAAACAAATGAGTAAGCCACGGATTAACACAGATTGAACACGGATATTAAAAAATCAAAAAAGATAGTTTTAAGATGCATGGCAAAATTAATATAAAACTTGCAGGCAACAGAAATAAAAGCCAGTTTGAATATTAAAAATTTTATCCGTGTTTCATCCGTGTATATCAGTGGCTAAATATTTAAGGGAGGAACTATGAAATTGAAATATGAAGATATTACAAGAGATATAATCGGTGCTGCATTTGAAGTTTATAATATTCTGGGGTATGGTTTTTTGGAGCAGGTTTATCAGAAAGCCATGCAGGTTGAATTGCGGCTTCGCGGGCATTCGGCAGAATTGGAACACAAAATAAAAGTTAAATTTAAAGGAAATCTCGTTGGAGATTATGCCGCGGATATATTCGTTGACGAGAAAGTCATTGTAGAATTAAAAGTCGCTCCGGAATATAATCAGAAAGACGAAGCGCAAATATTAAATCAATTGAAAGCCACGGAAATGGAGGTTGGATTGCTTATAAATTTTGGCAGAGAAAAAGTAGAACATAAGAGATTTGTTCATTAAAAATCATCCGTGTTTCATCCGTGTATATCAGTGGCTAAATTAAATAAGCCACGGATTCACACAGGCTGAATACAGATGCAAAAATATTCCTATAAAAAAAAGAATATGGACAGATCTATGAAAATCCCTGAATTAGTAATCGATACAAACGTAATAGTTTCTGCATTAAAATCGAAGCATGGAACTTCACACTCTTTATTTCGATTAATTGGGAAAGGAAAATTTGAATGCAATATATCTGTTCCCCTGATACTCGAATACGAAAAAGTGTTATTTAATCCGGGCTTGAAACTTCCTTTCACAAACGAAAAAATAGACAAAATTTTAAATTTTTTATGTGCAAATTCAAAGCATTATAAAATATATTTTCTTTGGCGACCTTTTCTCAAAGACGTCAAAGATGATATGATTTTAGAGCTTGCAGTTTCATCAAAAAGTGATTATATTATAACGTTCAATAAAAAAGATTTTGTTGGAGTAAAAAAATTTGGTATTCAAGTATTAACACCAAAAGAAATTTTAGAAAAATTGGGAGAAATATGATGAGTTCAATTAGTATCAAACTGCCAGATTCTTTATATGAGGCAGCTATTGAATTAGCGAAAAAAGATCGTATTTCGATTAATCAATTTATCTCAACGGCGCTTGCAGAAAAGATATCTGCTCTTATGACTGAAGACTATTTAATGGAAAGAGCGAAGAATGCGCCGACCCGAGATGAATTTGAAAAATTATTGGATAAGGTTCCCGAAGATGAACCTGACGAATGTGACAAATTTTAATCTTAAAATGATAATATGTTTAAATTGCGTCAAGCCGACCACATGAGCAGCTTCCCATAATCAATATGTTTCTATAGCTTTCACACAGGTTGTATGAATCTCTGTGGTTGCTTATGCTTTCGTTTTCTTACCGATAAATTTAAATTCCTTTTCCGGAAACCATAAATAAACACTCCTAAAACCCGAGACAAACTAATAGAATTAGGCGCAGAAAAACTCGCAGACGTTTTGCTGAAACTCGCCGAGCAAAATGAGGAAGTTGATGATTATATAGATCACATCATTTCGACACCCTCTGAGAATGTGGTACGGTTTAAAGCTAAATTAGCAGGGCTTAAAAGAAGAACACGATTTATTACCTGGGCTGAATCCCGATATTTTGCGCAAGAATTGGAAGCTATGTTGGACGATCTTGTAGCAGGGATCAAAACGCCTGATGAGGGATTGGAACTCGTTGCCGGTTTCTTTAAAAGTGATCGACATATCTTTGAGTTGTGTGATGATTCCGGCGGATATGTTGGCGATGTTTTCCGGTTTAATGCATGCACGCTTTTTATAAAATTTGCCAATAGCTGTAGTAACAAAACCATGGTTTTACAACTCCTGAAAAATTTGTATAAAACGGATGATTACGGTGTTCGATTTTGTCCCATTGAAAGTGCAAGCCAATATCTTTCGGAAGATGAGATTCGCATTTTAATCAAAGAATTTGAGAAAGAAGCTCTTAAGTACGAGGACGATTCGCGTGAAAAACGCCACTGGCAAAGTGGTATGCAAACATTGGCAGAATAATTAAAAGATGCGGGTCTTTTTGAGAAAATTACGACAGAAATGTATCCGGAATTACCCACGGCAATCTGTCTGGAAATTGCCGGCGTCTATCTAAAAGCAGATGAGCCGGAAAAGGCGCTTGAATGGGTTCACAAAATTACCAGCGAAGATAAATACAGACTCCACGAGAAATACGAGCTGCTTCTGGCGATCTACCAAAAACTCGGCGATGTGGATAAATCAACAGAAGTTGCCTGGATTCTGTTTCGCCGGAATCGAACTGAAAATTCATTGTCCCAACTCCTCGATATTATTGGATCGGATCAAAAAAAACAAAGTTCTGCAAGATGAAAGCGAACTAATTTTGAACCAAACCGAACTATCCATGATCGATGCTCATTTCCTATTCGATATGGGATTACTCAACGAAGCTGCAAAATACATCTTATCCCATCAGCAGCAGTTAGATGGGGATCAATATGGAAGCATCCTGCCATTAGCCACCGGATTCGAGGAAAATGAAAAATATCTTGCTGCCAGCGTATTGTACCGTGCCTTACTGGAATCCATTCTAAGACGAGCCCAATCCAAATATTACCACCATGGCGTCCGCTATTTGAAAAAGCTTGATAAACTATCCCCGCTTGTCACGGATTGGGGAGATTGTATTTCGCATGGGGACTATTTTAAAGAACTCAGTGAAAAACATAAGCGGAAGAGGAGTTTTTGGGGGAGGTATGGGAAATGAGGTTGAGGTTTTTCTAAAAACGTAATTGCTCACTCTATTTTCAAATTAATGTGATGTTTCGATAATTGTTTTTTAAATTTGTCTAACAGGATTACCTTTTTACTCTCAAGGGTTTACTTGATCTTTGCATTAACATGACATTATTAATTACTACTCTAATATGAATAAATCAGAACTTAAATTACTTTTATCTTCAGATGAAGTCGCAGGAAGAATAATCCGAGATACTGCTGAATTGGAGTGGTATGTTGAACTTGTATTAACAAGATATTTTGCTGCTCAGGATCGTTTTAATGAATTTATAGATGTTATAATTGACCGAATGAGTTTCTTTAAAAAAATTGAAATTCTGCGGCGAATGAAACTTCCTGCAAAAATGAAATCACAACCTAATGCAGTATCCTCTCTAGAAAAATTAAGAAATATTTTAGCTCACTCTGCATTTATTAATAATGAAGAAATTGATAAATTGTATCATGATAATGAATTAATGAAAATTCTTAGCACTTATCCCCAAAGCTATAAAAGAGAGCTGGCTGCAACAAAAAAACAGACTTAACAGACTTCTTCATAGTTATATAATTCGATTAAAAAATATAAAGGATGAAATCCAAAAAAAAATAATTTCATGCATTTTAATTGATAAGGATGAATCTGATGACTACATAGAACATATTACTCCAAGAACAACTGATCAATTTCCTCTCCGAAAAACCTCTAATTCCCCCTCCCCAAACTTTTCACTTGACATTTACCCGAATGCTCGTTATATTTTTTTAGATATTCCGCAAACGTTTCGGAATTTCTCATGAGGACTCTTTCTGTTTGTGTACGTATTTTATGCTTTCTGATATTTGTTAGAAATTCCGAAACGCTAAATAACTTACATTAAAAAGTGAGGTGTGATATGCAAACCTATATCCTGCTGACAAAGCTGGCGCCGGATGTTTCCAAACGGGTGAAGGATCGGGCGCAGTTGGGGCGTGCATGGCTGGAACAAGTAAAGGAGAAGTGTCCGGAAGTGAATTTCATTTCGCATTATGCATTGCTGGGGAAATATGATTTTCTGGACATTTATGAGGCGCCGGATGAAACCTCTGCCGCGAAAGTGTCGATGATCAGCATGTCCAATGGCGCATTCAATGCCGAGAGTTTGATTGCTATTCCGTATCATAAATTCCTGAAACTGTCAGAAGAAATCTAACCAATTTTAAGGAGCGACGCCATAATGCGCGGAGGCAAGGAGTTAATCATTATCGGAGATCGCGTGCTGATTGCACCGGATACGACAAAAAGCAAGACAGATAGCGGATTATATTTACCCCAGGGAGTTGCTGAAAAAGAAAAAGTGCAAAGCGGTTTTGTCGTCAGTGTTGGACCGGGGTATATGACTCCCAATACCGAATCTTCCGAACCCTGGCTCAATTCAAACAAAGAGCCGAAATTTGTGCCATTACAGGTGCAGGAAGGTGATTATGCGATTTTTCTGAGACGGGAAGCTGTGGAAATTGAGTATGAATCCAAAAAGTACATGATTGTTCCGCAAGCCGGGATTCTGGCCATTGTGCGGGACGAGATGCCGCCGCTGGATATTTAATTTAACTCAGGAAACATATCGTGAAATTATCTTTAATTTCAACCGTACTCATTTCTGTTCTGTTGCAGTTATTCATTCTTCAGGATCAATCCTGTTCTCAACCTGCGGAAGTGGCTGAATATTATACAGTGCAGGTTGCCTCATTTCCGATTGCAGATTCAGTAAAAGCATTTGACCTTTACCATCAATTAAAAGAGAAAAATTATCTTGTATTTTTGACCAAAGCCTGGATCAGGGACCGGGGCAAATGGCTGCGGGTGCAGATCGGGTATTTTGACAGCAATTCCGGGGCAACGCGTTTTGCACAGGAATTTCAGGAAAAAGAAAACCGTGACTATTACATCACCAAAACCGAACTGGAGGTTGCCAGTCATTCACAGGGATTTCGGGTTATTTATACGCCATCGGCGATCTGGTATCAGGATGACAACGGAGTCAGGGAAATTTTTGATCTGTCAAAATCGCTCACGAACACGAATATTGAAGCGGAATATGCCACGCCCTCTATTTCTCCAAATGGCCAGTACGTGCTGTTTGAATATGATTCTCACATTTATGTGTTTGATTTGAAGACCTGGAACTGGCGCATCATCCAGAGTGATGTTACGAACTCTCTCCCCCAAATGTCGCCTTCGTTAAAATATGTTGCTTATACTGATTTGAATTTATGGGAAGCGCAGGGTAATTTATGGCTCGTCGATTTAGCTGCGGACAACAAAACAACATGTCTTGTGGAATATCGCGGTGCGGGCAACAATACGGTGAAATATTTTCGCTGGCATCCAAAGCAGGATATCATCATTTATGTGGAAGGTTACGCGTACGGCACAGTGTCTGTCGGCGGAAGCATTTACTCGGTGGATACGGCCGGTAACATCCGGGCGTTGATTAAGCCTCCGGCAGAACGCACGGAAATTTTTTCCCGGTTCTCGATTTCTGATGATTCACTTCATTACCGGGTGGCGCATTTTGATGAGCAGTATATGAGGAGTGAGACGACGGAGCATGTGGTGGCGTTGGATGAACTAATGGGAGGGAATAGGGAATAGGGAATGGTGAATGGTGAATGGTGAATAGTGAATGGTGAAATATTCAGACTGCTTCGATTTAGTGTGAACTGGCGGCAGAAGCCATTCATAATTCATTATTAAATATTCATTATTTTTTTATTCAAGAAAGTGAGAATTACAATGAATCGATTATTTATTATTAGCATCATTTTCCTGATTTTGATCGGGTGTGGCTCGGAGGAGCCGCAGCAGGCGCAGGCTGTGGTGGGATTGCAGAAGATTGCGATCCAGAATAAGGACGATGTGGACCGGCTGCGGGAAGCGGGCGCGGAGATTATTGTGGAGGAGGATGATTATGTCATCGTTCGTGCGAAGAATATGGTGCAGGCGCAGAAGCTTGGCGGCGAGCCCATCGAGGAGAGTGACTTGGTGCAGCGGCTGATCCGGGTAACGCCAGGCAAAAGCGGCGATTTGCAGAAAGCCGTGGATGTGGGGATCGATCTGTGGAAGGTGAAGGGGGATACGCTGATCGCACGGGCGTTCGATATTTATATTGAGAAATTGCGCAAGCAGGGTTTTGAAGTGGAAATTCTCGCCAGAGATGCCAGTAAATGGGAGGGCGGACAATGAGAATATCAGGTGCGGTTTTAAAACGACTTTTCATTATGGGCTGTTGCTCGCTGTTTGCACTTGCATCAATTTGTGATAATGGCGGGACACCGCCGGTGGACGCCGGGCTGTATCATACCTACGCTGAACTTCAAACCGAATTAGCGGCGATTTCTAATAATTATCCCGACATTACTCACTTAAAATCTATCGGTAAATCTTTAGAAGGACGAGAAATCTGGGCGCTGAAAATCAGTGATAATGTGGAAACGGACGAAGATGAACCGGTAGCCGTATTTCTGGGTGCGCATCATGCCCGGGAGTGGATTTCAGTGGAAGTCCCGTTGATGATTGGCAGGCATTGCATTGAAAATTACGCTGGTGATGCCCGGTTCAAAAATCTTGTCGATAATGCAGAAATCTGGGTTGTACCGATGGTAAATCCGGACGGCCATCATTACTCAGTTATGGTCGACCGATTGTGGCGCAAAAACCGACGCAATAATGGCGATGGCAGTTACGGCGTGGATTTGAATCGCAATTACGGCTATCAATGGGGCGGGCCGGGATCGTCCGGCGATACGTTTTCAGAAATTTATCGCGGGCCGGCTCCGTTTTCCGAACCGGAAACGCAGGTCGTTCGGGATTTCCTGAATGAAGTGAAACCGGATGTGTTGATCAGTTTTCACAATTTCTCTCAATTAATTCTGTTTCCCTGGGGTTACACCAATGATCCGGCGCCGGATAAAGCAGTCATGAATCAATTAGCTGTGGCAATGTCCGATACTATAAGACAGGTGCACGGCGAATACTACCGACCGGGGCAGGCGTCCACGCTGTATCTTTCCAGCGGCGATACATGCGACTGGCTTTATGCGCTGCTGGGTGTTCCGGCGTACACGATCGAATTGCGCCCGGAAGATAGCTACCCAGGATTCGAGTTACCAGAGGATGAAATTCAGCCGACGTTCGAGGAAAACCTTCCGGCAGCGCTGTATTTGACCGAATGGATAATCGAACAGGAGTGATATTGCTGTTTCGATACGAACGCCTGAAAAAAAACTTTACTTTTAAATTTATTTTTACTATTTTGTAACATGCAAACCTGGTTTTGCCCTTGCGAAGGTTCAAAACCTTCGCAAGGGTTCAGGTAATCTTTTCTCCAAATTCAGCTCTTCTAATTCACCAAATTGATTGATGAACAGAAAGGTCGCAGCGCAATGGGAAAGAAAAGTCTAACGCAACTACCGGCTTACACCAATATGCAGCTCACCGCACTTGTTATCCTGCGGGTAATGATTGGCTGGCATTTTCTTTATGAAGGAATTTCAAAATTACTAAATCCGTATTGGTCTTCTGCTGGTTTTCTTTTAGAATCCAAATGGATATTTGCCGGTTTGTTCAAAACAATTGTGGCACATCCAACGGCATTAACAATCGTCGACTTCCTGAATATTTGGGGTCAAATCGCGATCGGTCTGGGTTTGATTTCAGGTCTTTTAAGCCAGGCGGCAAGCATCGCTGGGATCGTCCTGTTAGTTCTCTATTATATTTGTAATCCTCCCTTTATCGGACTTACGTATACAGCGCCATCCGAAGGCAGCTATTTAATCGTTAACAAAAATCTGATCGAGCTTTTTGCGCTTGTGGTATTGATTTATTTTCCCTCAAGCAAAATCATTGGCATCGATCGATTTTTATTTAAAAATACAGACGACAACTAATCAGGAGGTCCTGCAATGAGTGATGACATTCGTAAAGATAAAGGCGCTCATGACAATGTAGATAAAGGGAAATTCGGGCGGCGTGATTTTCTCAAGGGACTGGCGACAGTACCAGTTCTCGGAGTCTTTTTCTACAAGCTATACGATAAAATTTCCTACGATAATTCCCGCAAGGACCAAATCCTGTCCGAATTAGGCTTTAACAAAGAAGCGCCGGCAGTCATAACCAAATCATTAAAAAAAACATCCAATAAAATCAGAATCGGAATTATCGGGAATGGTGGACGCGGAGAGAGTCTGATCCGTTCTGCCGGATTTGCGCATCCGGACTGGATCGAAAAGAAAAGAAAAGCGGCTCAGGAAAATAGCCTTGAAAAGAGCCTGGAGATATTTTTAACACAAGATGATCTGAATCTGGAACTTACCGCAGTATGTGATGTATTTGACGTCCGGGCAGAGCGAGGAATTGCGGCGTCGAAAAATGAGGTGAGACCCGGAGGAGTGAGTGGCAAGCCCAAAGGCGCGAAACGCTATTTGCACTATCAGGATTTACTGAATAGCAAGGATGTGGACGCGGTGATCATTGCCACGCCGGATCACTGGCACGCCCAAATGACTATTGATGCTATTCAGGCGGGAAAGCACGTGTACAGTGAAAAATGCATGACGCGTACCGAATCCGAAGCTTTAAAGATGTATGAAATGATAAAAAACAGCACGTTGAAATTTCAACTGGGGCATCAGAACCGGCAGCAGGAGAGTTATATTAAAGCCAAAGAGATCATTGATAAAGGAATTTTAGGGCCGATTACTTTGGTTGAGACAACGACAAACCGTAATTCGCCAGAAGGCGCCTGGGTGTACGACATTCATAAAGATGGGAGTCCACAGAATATTGATTGGGATCAATTTCAGGGGCCTGCGCCTCACAAGGTTCCGTTTAGTCTGGAACGGTTCTTTCGCTGGCGCTGCTGGTACGATTACGGAACCGGGTTGTCCGGGGATATGCTGTCACACGAATATGACGCAATCAATCAAATTCTGAATATCGGTATTCCGCACTCGGCTGTGGCGTCCGGCGGAATTTACTATTTCAAAGATGGCCGGGATGTCCCCGACGTATTTCAGGCAGTACTTGAATATCCGAAACGTAATTTGACAATGATTTATAGCTCGACCCTTGCCAGTAACAATTATCGCATGAAACAATTTATGGGACATGATGCGACAATGGAGGTGAGCGGTCATTTAAGTGTGCAGATTGACCGAGACTCCACTCAGTTCAAACAAAAAATTGAAAACAATCTCATTGATCCGAATGAACCGATATTCAGTTATAGTCCGGGCGGCAAAGGGATTGATGTGGTGACGTCCGCGACAGAACGTTATTTTGCAACCCGCGGCTTATTATATTCATTTCGCGATGGCAGGCGGGTGGATGTAACGACGTTACACATTAAGGATTGGCTTGATTGCATCCGAAACGGCGGCGAACCCGTCTGCAATATCGATCGGGGGTTTGAGGAAGCCATCACCTGCCACATGGCGACGCGTTCCTTTCTGGAAGGCAGGAAAGTCTATTGGGATCCGTTGCAAAGACGGATTGTATAAAAAAGTCCCGTCAGGGGCGTATGAAAATAGCCCAGCGATTTATCGCTGTGGTTTCAGAGAAATGAATAAATGCTAAGTCCCGAAAGGGACGATTGAAAAAAATCCATGTACCCTTGCGAAGGTTTTGAACCTTCGCAAGGGTCGCGAACCACAATGCATAAAGGCATTGCACTCCGACTGGCTATAAAGTAAAATTATAAATCAAACCGGAAAGGCAATTTGAATCTGATAATAAAATCCTTTAACTATTAACACACATCCTGAAATGAGGAGGGAAAATTAATGAAAAAATCGATTTACTCCCAGTTAAGTGTCATGATGTTTCTTGAATTTTTCATCTGGGGAGCATGGTTTGTCACTCTTGGAACGTATCTCGGTAGTATCAAATTTACAGGTTCGCAAATTGGCTATACCTATTTGATGAACAATATTGCGGCGATAATTTCACCTTTTTTCGTCGGTATGATTGCTGACCGATATTTTTCTTCTGAAAAAGTACTCGCAATTTTACACCTGCTCGGTGGTGTGGTGATTTTCTTTACATCCAGCCTGACAACAGTTAGCGGGCTGATATTGGGACTGTTACTGTACAATATCTGCTACATGCCCACCATCGCTCTGGCAAATGCAATTTCCTTTCATCAAATGGAGAAGCCGGATGAGCAATTCCCGAAAGTGCGCGTCTGGGGAACCATTGGCTGGATTGTCGCCGGCTTGTTGATTACTTTTATCGAGTTCAATTTCTATCAGGGCGTGGAAGCGAGCGCCATCCCGATGAAAATGGCTGCTGTTGCCTCCATCGTTCTTGGAATTTACGCTTTTACGTTACCGCACACACCGCCGCAAAATGTGGGCAAAGAGGTCAGCATTGGCGATATCCTCGGCTTCAAAGCATTGAAATTGATGAAAGAATGGTCATTTCTTGTTTTTGTCGTTAGCTCATTATTAATTTCCATCCCACTGGCATTTTATTACAACTTCACAAATATGTTCTTAAATGATCTCGGCATGTCGGGTGTGGCTGCCAAACAAAGCCTGGGGCAGATGTCGGAAGTAATTTTTATGGTTCTAATGCCGTGGTTTTTCGTTCGGTTAGGCGTCAAGCGAATGTTGCTGGTTGGCATGTTGTCATGGGTGTTGCGATACATCCTGTTTGCCAACGGCGATATCGGCGCGACCGCCTGGATGTTATATGTGGGTATTTTGCTGCACGGCGTATGCTATGATTTCTTCTTCGTGACTGGTCAGATTTATGTCGATAAAAAGGCAGGCAAGGAAATCCGCGCCAGCGCGCAGGGATTCATTTCGCTGGTTACGTACGGAATCGGAATCGGCCTGGGTTCCATTATTTCCGGGCAGGTCGTCGACTATTTCACATCTGCAAGCGGACATAAAAACTGGGATGCGATCTGGTGGAGCCCGGCGATTTTTGCAGCGCTGATCGCGCTTCTGTTTGCATTTACGTTTAAAGATAAAGTGGAAACAAAAGAGGCTTAATAGATTAAATGCTTCAATTTTTTTAATGTTAACCGAAATTTTGAAGTAGAGTTATGAACACGTATTAACGATTTACGATTTCAGAAGAATGCTTATGCTAATAAGTTAAGGTGGTGAAGCATTATTATTCGCTTATGTGAATCGTTACCCTTGCGAAGGTTTGAAACCTTCGCAAGGGTAGACCGCTCAATTCAGAAAACAGTAAATATATATTGGAGGAAAATAAATGGCAAAAAAAAGATTAGGCGTTGGCATGGTAGGAGCCGGATTTGTGGCGAATTTTCATATCCGGGCCTGGGTTGGTGTGCGCCATGCAGACATTAACGGAATCATCAGTAAATCGGATCAGGAATCGCAGCAGGCCGCATCGCTGTGCAAAACCCTGGGCGTGGGCGAACCGAAAATATTCAATTCGATTACAGACATGGTGGCGGATCCGGATATCGATGCAATCTGGATTTGTGCGCCAAATTTTGCCCGGGTGGAAATCATGGAAGAAATCGCCAACGCAGTCGAAAGCGGGAAAGGTGAACTTCTCGGTATTGCCTGTGAAAAGCCGCTGGGTCGAAATGCTTACGAAGCGAAAAAAATGCTGGAACTTGTCAAAAAAATAAATGTGCTGGATGGCTATCTGGAAAATCAGGTGTTTTCTCCGACTGTTGTTCGGGGCCGGAATATCATCTGGGCACGCGGCGCAAAATTAACTGGCAGACCCTTTCTTGCCCGGGCGTCAGAAGAACACAGCGGCCCGCACATGCCCTGGTTTTGGGAAGGCGAATTGCAAGGTGGCGGCGTAATGAATGATATGATGTGTCATTCCGTGGAAACCGCCCGCTTTTTGTTAACTGAACCGGATGCTCCCCGCAATTCGTTGACGCCAACAAAAGTAAGCGCGCATACCGCCTGCCTCAAATGGCAGCGCCCGGAATACGCCAAAATATTAGCCGATAACAGCGGCGGCAAAACCGATTATTTAAATCGCCCGGCAGAAGATTTCGCCCGCTCCCTCGTGGAATACGTCGATGAGAACGGTGAAAAGCTGATTGTGGAAACCACGACGTCGTGGAGTTTTGTTGGCGCCGGATTGCGGTTGAGCATGGAACTGCTCGGTCCCGAATATTCCATGGCAGTGAATACGCTGGATGCAGGCTTGAAAGTATTTTTGAGCCGGAGAGTGGTCGGCAATACCGGCGAGGATTTAGTGGAAAAACAAAATGCGGAAATGGGACTGATGCCAGTAATCAGCAATGAAGAAAGTGAATACGGCTATGAAGCCGAGGACCGCTACATGGTTCAATGCTTTCTGGACGGCGTCCGCCCGTTTGAGAATTTTGAGGACGGATTGAACGTTACCGAGCTGCTGATGACAGCATATATGAGCGCGGAGCAGGAGAAAACAATTCCGTTCCCGCCTCCGGGACTGGAGACATTTAAGCCGGCAGTTGCCAGAGGTGAATGGAATCCGCGGAAGAAATAATTATTTTGTGGGCTGTATCGAAAGTTTAATTATTCGCTGCACGTTTAACATCCCCCTGATTTCGCCAGAAGACGAAATCGTCCCCCTTCAAAGGGGGAATTCCCTGGGAGCCTTTGATGCAAGACGAAATCGTCCCCCTTCAAAGGGGGAATTCCCTGGGAGCCTTTGATGCAAGACGAAATCGTCCCCCTTCAAAGGGGGAATTCCCTGGGAGCCTTTGATGCAAGACGAAATCGTCCCCCTTCAAAGGGGGAATTCCCTGGGAGCCTTTGATGCAAGGCGAAATCGTCCCCCTTCAAAGGGGGAATTTTCTATGAGCTTTAGTGCGCGTTTTCTAGGCACTGTGGGGTGGGTGTCAGGATGCAGCCCATTTCACAACGATATGAACAAAGGAGCTGATATATGAAACGAGTTATTGTGTTGATGTTGGTGCTGATTGTTGCCGCCGGTTCGCTGTGGGCGATGGGCAAAAATCAACAGGAGAAAAGCACTGAAATGAATTATGACCAGGTTAAAATCAAAAAATTTCCGTTTGCAGTGCAATGCTGGACATTTCGGAAATTTACGTTCTTTGAATCACTTGAAAAGATCAAAGATCTTGGCGTGAAATATGTCGAAGCATATCCGGGGCAGCAGTTGAGTGCGGATATCCCGGAAGCTAAATTTCATCATGAAATGAGCGATGAGCACATCCGGCTTGTAAAAAATAAATTGAACGAGCTTGGTTTGACAGTCGTTAGTTATGGCGTTGTTGGATTTGATAACAACAAAAATAGTATGAGAAAGGTGTTTGATTTCGCGAAAAAGATGCGCATCGAGACGATTAACACCGAACCGTCGTTTGATGATTATTCGTTGATTGATATGATGGTGAAAGAGTACAATATTCAGATAGCCATCCACAATCATCCGGTTCCCTCGAAATATGCGCTGCCGCAAACAGTGGTCGAGCACATCAAAGGGCTGGATTGCCGGATCGGTTCATGCGCCGATACCGGGCACTGGCTGCGCTCCGGTGTCCGACCGGTGGACGCGCTGCGCCTGCTCTCGGGACGAATCCGCAATGTGCATCTCAAAGACCTGAACAAATTTGATGATAAAAAAGCGTACGATGTACCTTTTGGATCGGGTGTTGCCAATATTCATGATATTCTCGCCGAGTTGACGCTGCAAGGCTATGAGGGCTATCTTTCCATCGAGCATGAAAATGAGGACGAGGTGATGAACCCGTCGCCGTCGATTCGTAAAGGGATCGATTATGTGCAGAGCATCACATATTATCAGGATTACGAACGGATACTTTCACACGACCGCGGGAAATTTTCCAAACACGGCTGGAATCATTATGGTCCCGGATATTTTATTTTAGATGAAAAAACCGGCGTTCTGAAATCTCAAAAAGGAATGGGACTGCTGTGGTATGCCAAAAAGAAATTCACTGATTTTGTGCTGGAGCTGGATTTCATGAGCACGGATGCAGTCACGAATTCCGGTATCTTCGTGAGAGTTCCGGACATGCCGGTGAGTGATGATTATATTTATCATTCTTATGAAATCCAAATCGATAATTCTTCGTCAGGTATTCATCGAACCGGCGCTGTTTATGATGCTGAAGCGCCGATGAAAGACGCCTTTAATCCGCCCGGAGAATGGAATCATTATAAAATTACGTTCAAAGGAATGCACATCAAAGTTGAATTGAACGATCAGTTAATCATCGACTGGGATGCCGAGCCGCGGGGAAAAGTGCGGGACATTGCCAAAGAAGGCTATTTTGGACTACAAAATCATGACAGCCGCTCGCCGGTTTATTTCAGAAATATTTATATCAAAGAATTATAATTTTCGGAGGATTCTCAATAGTGAAGAATCGAAATAATGTATCACGACGACAGTTCCTGGCGACTTCGGTTGCCGGAGCTGCAGCAGTGTCCATGGGAGTATCCGCAGGCAAGGTAGCTGCTGCTGAAACGAAACATCAATTCAAATTGAAATACGCGCCGCATTTTGGCATGTTCAAAAATCATGCTGGCGACGATTTGATCGACCAGATCAAGTTCATGGCAGATGTGGGATTCTCGGCAATGGAAGATAACGGGATGAAGGATCGCACTGTGGAGATGCAGGAAAAAATCGCTGCGGAAATGACCCGGCTGGGCATGACAATGGGTGTGTTCGTTGCCCACAAAATCTACTGGAGCGAAGCCAATCTCGCCAGTGGCGACCCTGATTTGCGTAAAGAATTTCTGACGCATATCAAAGAATCAGTGGAAGTCGCTAAACGGGTGAATGCCAAATGGATGACTGTGGTTCCGGGGCACGTGGATTTGCGACTGGAGCCGGATTATCAGACAGCAAATGTTGTTGAGTCACTAAAATACGCCAGCGAAATACTGGAACCGCATGGTTTGGTGATGGTGCTGGAGCCACTCAATTTCTATAATCATCCCGGACTATTTTTGAAGAAAATTCCGCAAGCCTATCAGATTTGCAAAGCAGTGGCAAGTCCGTCATGCAAAATTCTGGACGATTTGTACCATCAGCAAATAACAGAGGGCAACCTGATTCCCAATATCGATGCCGCTTGGGACGATATCGCGTATTTTCAATTGGGTGATAATCCCGGACGTAAAGAACCGACTACCGGCGAAATCAATTATAAAAATGTTTTCAAGCATATTCATGAAAAAGGTTTCACCGGGATTATGGGAATGGAACATGGCAATAGCAAACCTGGTTTGGAAGGCGAATCTGCTGTGATAAATGCATACAAAACCTGCGATGATTTTTAAGCCAGAACTGGTATCTTGAGTTGAATCTGCAAAGGATGTTGTAAAATGAAATTGAAATCTGTTCTTTCTAAATTTAAAAGATATGCTCTGCCCGGCGCGTTTGTGCTGGGAATCGTATCGGTTTTCGTGGTACGGGGAGGACTGGAATACACCTCGTCCGATAAATTCTGTGAAGTTTGTCACGTGCACCCGCATTCCACCACCACATGGAAGCAGGGTCTTCACAAAGATACGGAAAGCGGCGTGGCGGTTCACTGTGTGGAGTGCCATTTACCCCCGGGTGGACTCGCTTATTTAACGGAAAAAGCACGGGTCGGCATCCGCGATCTGTATGGTACTATTTTTAAAGATGTTTCTAAAATAGATTGGGAACAAAAATCACGGCGGGAAAATGCAGTGAATTTTACCTTTGAAAAATCGTGTCTGCATTGCCACCAAAATTTATTTTCAAAAGGATTATCGAAAAAGGGCGAAGACGCGCATTTGTATTATGAACGAAATGCGGAAGCTCTGCGCTGTATCAACTGCCATCTGGAAGTTGGCCATTATCACGAACAACCGGCGGAAACAATGGAGCTGCCCGGATCGGAGAAGGCGCGCGTTATCTTTAAATCTCCGGCTAAGGTCGATTCCTTTGTCAATTTTGTTGAAAAAATCCCGGGCAGTACGGTAAGTTTTGAAATGATCGCGATTCCCGGCGGCAATTTCAAGATCGGCAGTCCGTCCTCTGAGCCGTACCGCAACGCAGATGAATGTCCGCAGAAAACAGTGCGCATCAGTCCGTTGTGGATTGGCAAAACAGAAGTCAGTTGGGATGAATTTGATACGTTCATCCGGCAGACCGCCGGCGAGGGCAGAACCGAGGATCAATATGCAAATGCTGACGAAACCGGAGAGCTTGACGTGGTCACCGGTCCCACACCGGCGTATGGAAATCCGGATCAGGGATGGGGCAGAGGCAAGCGGCCGGCGATTACGATGACGCATTACGCCGCGCAGAAATATTGCGAGTGGCTGTCGCAGATCACCGGAAAACGCTACCGGTTGCCCACCGAAGCGGAATGGGAATATGCTGCTCGTGCGAATACCGGGGGCGCGTATTTCTTTGCAGGGAGTCCGGAAAAATATACAGAGGATCGTTTCTGGAACAGCATTTTCGGGGCAGATACTTCTGTAATTAGCTCGTATGTAATTTATAAAGCGAATAGTGACAACAAAACACATCCGCCATCAAAAGTGGAGCCAAATCCGTTTGGATTGGTAAATATGGCGGGAAATGTGTATGAATTTTGTTCTGATTATTATGCGCCGGATTACTATAAACGATTGCCGGAAAATGCGGAAAATCCAACCGGTCCGGCGACAGGAAAAGAGTATGTGATCCGAGGTGGTTCGTACAAAGATGACGCGGCAGATGTGCGCGTTGCAGATCGTTCACACACCCGCTACGACTCATGGATGCTGACTGATCCGCAAATACCCAAAAGTTTATGGTGGTATTCGGATAATAATGAAGTTGGATTCCGGGTTGTGTGTGAATATCGGGAATAATGCAAGCGCAGAAAAGACGGGGATCAGTTAGAAAAGCTTTTTTGTGGCTTAACATCCCCCTGATTTCGCTGATGGCGAAATCGTCCCCCTTCAAAGGGGGAATTACATTCGCCGATGGCTTGGAAATATGATGTAACATAAAACACAAATAAAGAATGACAAAAATAACTCCTAATAAAAACCAAATGGTGAGAGATATGGATAAAAAATTTAGTCGTCGTCAATTTATTGGCATTGGTGCGGCCGCTGCGACCGCATCAATTGTGCTAAGTTGTGATTCAAAAAAGGCAAAAGATTTAAATTTACCACCGTTATTGGAACAAGCGCCGGACGGTCCGCTGCTCAAGGCTGGCGTGATCGGCTGTGGCGGACGGGGAACCGGCGCGGCGATCAATTTTTTAAACGCCGGGCCAAATGTGCAAATAACAGCGTTGGGCGATGTGTTTCAGGATCGCATTGATGGCTGCCGGGAAAAATTGAAACAGGAAAAAGGCGTGGAAATCGCCAATGAAAATTGTTTCGTCGGGTTTGATGCATTTAAAAAAGTGATCAATTCCGGTGTGGATGTTGTTATCCTGGCAACGCCGCCGCACTTTCGTCCGGAACATTTTGCAGCGGCTATCGAAGCGAAGAAGCATGTATTCATGGAAAAACCCGTCGCGGTAGATCCCGTAGGAATCCGTTCTGTGATGAGCACTGCAAAACGTGCTGCGGCGCTTGGATTAAGCGTGGTGACAGGTACGCAGCGCCGGCACAGCCGTAGTTATATTGAAACGTACAAACAAGTGGCAACCGGAACGATTGGCGATATTGTTTCCGCAAATTGCTACTGGAATCAACGCCAGCTTTGGTACCGTACCCGGAAAAGCGGTTGGTCTGAAATGGAATACATGTTACGGGATTGGGTGAACTGGCAATGGCTATCCGGAGACCATATTGTAGAACAGCACATTCACAACATCGACGTGGTTAATTGGTTTACCGGAAAGCACCCGGTAAAAGCCGTGGGCTTTGGAGGGCGCCACCGCAGAGTGACAGGTGATCAGTTCGATTTTTTCAGCGTTGATTTTGTGTTTGATGATGATATGCATTTACATAGTATGTGTCGCCAGATAAACGGCTGTGCGGATAACGTGTCTGAATGGATTGTCGGGACAAAGGGCGTAACAAATTGCAAAGACACGATTATGGATCATAGCGGAAAAGTCCTCTGGAAATACGAGTATCCTGCTAACGAAACCGGAGAATCCACAGGTCAGGAAATAATTTCACCGTATGATCAGGAACATACAGACCTTGTGACAGCTATCCGCACTAATAAACCGATCAACGAAGCTGAAGATACCGCGGTCACGAATATGGTGGCGATTATGGGACGAATTTCTGCTTATACTGGCAAAGAAATCACCTGGGAAGAAATGATGAGCTCGAACCTGAAATTAGGTCCTGAAACTTATGCATTCGGTCCTGTGGATGTCGAGAAATCGATTCCGGTTCCCGGAACTGAGAAACGCGAATAGCATTTCAAGATTTCCGAAATCTCAAAGATTTCGGCAATCTGAACTTTTCGTAAATTTTCAAAATTTCGGAAATCTAACGGAGTTCATTATGAACCAATCAAACGACTGGATTACGCTTTTTGACGGTCATTCTGTTGCTGCCTGGCGCGGCTTCAGAACGGACACGTTTCCATCGATTTGGACGGTGGAAAACGGACTGCTGCGGACGATTCCGATATCCGATCCGTCACAGAAAAAAGATCGGGTTGATATTATCACGAAAGAGACTTTCAGTCACTATATTCTGGAGCTTGAATGGAAAGTCGCACCACGCGGCAATAGCGGTATTTTCGTCCATGTTTCCGAGGACACAGAAGTTATCTGGCGCGTGGCTCCGGAAATGCAAATTCTGGATGATGATCTCCACCCGGATGGGGAAAATTCGTTAACTTCTGCCGGCGCATTGTATGATTTGATCGCGCCTTCTGAGAACAAAATAGTACATCCAGTGGGCGAATTCAACCATGTCCGGCTGGAGGTGCGCGGAAGCTATGTTCAGCACTGGATGAACGGGGTCAAACTTCTGGGATATGAATTGGGCAGCGATCAATTGAATCGCTTAATCGCACAAAGTAAATTCGCCGAATATCCGAATTTTGCCAAATTCAGATCAGGTTCTGTGGGATTGCAGCATCATGGCGAAGAAACATGGTTTCGGAATATACGGATCAAACCGCTGAAACAGTAAAGGAAACATTATGTTAAATCGTAGAGCTTTTATAAAAAAAACAGTGGAAGCAAGCGCGGCGCTTGGGTTGGTTAGTCAACTTACTTCGTGCGCCTCGGAACCGCTGTTCAAAATTTCGCTGGCCGAATGGTCGTTTCACCGAATGTTATTCGATGGCGAAATGAGTAATCTGGATTTTCCTGTGACAGCTAAACGCCAGTTTGGAATTGGTGCTGTGGAATATGTAAACCAGTTTTTCATGGATAAAGCGCAGGATCAAAAATATCTCACTGAATTAAAGAACATTGCAGACGGCGAGGGTGTCCGCAGTTTGCTTATCATGTGCGACAATGAAGGTAATCTGGGCGACCCTGATTCGCAACTGCGAACAACGGCAGTGGAAAATCATTACAAGTGGGTGGAAGCAGCCAAATTTTTAGGCTGTCATTCTATCCGTGTCAATGCCCGCAGCGAAGGCAACTATGACGAACAAATGAATCTGGCCGCAGACGGATTGCGCCGGTTGACTGAATTCGGCGCGCAGTATGATATAAATGTGCTGGTAGAAAACCACGGCGGGCTTTCCAGTAACGGCAAATGGCTATCCGCCGTCATCGAATTGGTGGACCATCCCCGCTGCGGTACATTACCCGATTTTGGCAATTTCCGAATCAGCGCTGAAGAAGAATACGACCGCTATCAGGGCGTCAAACAACTGATGCCTTTTGCAAAAGCGGTCAGCGCCAAATCCATGGAATTTGATAACAATGGAAATGAAATTCAAACCGATTATTTAAAAATGATGATAATTGTCGTTGCCGCAGGATATCACGGTTATGTGGGAATCGAATATTCCGGTCCCACTTTGTCCGAGCCCGACGGGATAATGGCGACAAAGAAATTGCTGGAGCGGGTGCGGGATAAATTAAAAACTGATTTATAAGCGAAACCCGAATTTATATTAAAAGCCATGTAAATTGCATGGCTTTTTTTCTATAACTAATTTATCAATACGAAGATCAGGTAAAAAATTGGTATCCATTCAATAATTGATGGTGTGCATCAAAGCTTTCGGATTCTCTTTAAATT
>CAZCJL010000112.1:0-21608 GCA_964498785.1 uncultured Cytophagia bacterium
ATACGACATAGCGGCAATCGCCCATATCTACCATAAAATATTGAGAAGATACAATTTATTTATATTTAATAATTCTGTAAAAATCATCATTTCTATAAGTGCTTGAGCATTAGAGGGAAATAATATAGCTATCACATCGGGAACTTCTTTCATTTTCCGTTTAATATTCGCTTTCGTTTTGACAACTCACCGACGTGTTGCTTCTTTATTGCCTGATATCTGAATAAGTAGTAATAACTAATTTTATTAAACTCATAAAATTTATTCAAAGGAGACACAATGAAATCCATCAAATTAATCCTGTATTTCTTTATAATTCTACCTTTTCTTTTCACTGGTTGCAGTAAGGACAATTCCACAGGGCCATCGAAAAAAGATTTCTTCATTTATGGTCTTATTGGCCGGGCGCCTGCTTACGGAGACCCGGATTCCAGTCGTTACTGGGTTTACGCCAGGGCATTCAGCCATCCCGACCATGCGAACCTTGATGCTGAACTTGCTCAAGCCCCGAATCGTGCTTTAGGTCAGGATGAGCGCGTTATTCCCCTTGAAGCTGGCTATCATGTTTCGGATAAATTTTTCACTGAAGGGAATATGTATCTTTCCTTCACGACCGATGAAGAATATATTTTTAGAGCCTCGGATCAACAGAATACATATTCGGGGACGATAACAATATTACCAAAACTGGATATCACAACCGCCACTGTAGATGCAGGCCAAATTATTCTGGAATGGACCGATATCAATGCAGATTTTTATGACATCGAATTTTGGATCCCCGGTCTTCTGCAAAAGCACGTGCAAGTCCAGGAAAATCAGTTAACAATCAATATAAACGAAATTAGCCAGGAAGCTTTTGCAAGACTATACATTGATATTGGTGGTTTCAAAGGATTCAGTCCTTTTTCGAATGCAGGAGGAAATATTTCCGGATGTCATGGTTATTTATTCGGATTAAGCAAGAATGATATTACTTTAAATATTGAAACAATGACGTTTTCAAAGGAAAGCAGAGATGTTTCACCGCACCACCTTGATAAGCTGATGCTCTCATTAATGAATAATACTGCAACACTGTATGAAACGAAGGAGGCGGAGAACATCAGTTTTCAGTTTACTTATGGACGCATATCCAATTCAAGTTCATCACAATCCGGATCCAATTATTTCAATAGTACAACTCTCGTCGAACCATCAAATGCAGTTAGCAGCATGAACGGTTATTTAAATGACAGGTTAATGGACACATACAATTGGGCCGGATTTGTCCATCATCTCGAAATCGACGACGTTTATGATCGATACGACAAAAATTCTCAGTATACATTCATATTAAATGTAAACAATCAACTCGATTCTGCAAGCGTCGCAAACCCGGATACCTTTTCGATCACCAATCATCCATCTTTAGATGCGCTCCCAACAGCGCCATTTAACATTGAATGGAGAAGACCTGATAATGCAGATTTCTTTCTAATTTATGCTTCATGGGACTTTCAAGGCAGCGCATCATATCAGGATTTTATGTACTCAACGACGAATACGAATGTTACTATCACCGATATTCCTGATAGTGTATCGACTTTACGTATTTATGTTACTGCAATCAATGGCACCAATCCGATGCACCCAATGGAACCAAACATGCGCCGTTTTAATGGATACTATTGTTCAAGTCGTAACAGCAAAAGTTATTTGCGCTTCTCTTCAAACAATTTAAGTAAAAGATCGACTGAGAATACAATATCTCTTGAAGAACGTATCAGGCAGTACAACGTCCGGGTGGATGATTATATTATTGCTCAATTAGCAGAAAAATATCCGGCTCTTCAACAATATAAATCACAGTTACATAAGCATTTTGAAGCGAAACATTTAAAATAATTATATCCGTGAAAATAGAAGGCGGGAGACAGTTCCCGCCTTTTGTATAGTTTGAATATTACTCATTTAGACCAGAGTATTTGCTTGCATACTTTTTGATAATTTCGCGAATAAAAATAATTTCATGTGAGGATAAAATGAAATTAAGCCAAACGATCAAGTTCTCATTCATCTTTATAATGCTTTTTTTGATGCCAACTTCCTGTTCAAAGCAATCACGCAACACAACAGTTACCATCAAGGGGGAACAGTTTTATATTAATGGAGAACCGACTTACAAAGGCAGGTACTGGCAGGGCAACAAAATCGAAGGTTTGCTTTTTAACTCCCGAATGGTTCAGGGCATTTTCGATGATTTGAATCCCGGAACCAGAGAGCGCTTTAAATATCCGGACACGGGCGAATGGGAGCCGGATCGGAATATGAATGAATTCGTCACTGCAATGGAAGCGTGGCGGGATCACGGACTTCTTGCTTTTACGCTGAATTTGCAAGGAGGGAGTCCCACCGGCTATGGGAATAAAAACTGGATCAATTCCACTTTTGATGAAAAGGGTAATTTCAGGCCAGCATACATCAACCGGCTCGAACGCATTTTAGACCGGGCGGACGAGCTGGGAATGGTTGTCATTTTAGGATATTTTTATTTTGGTCAGGATCAGTATTTGGAAAATGAACAGGCTGTCATTAATGCTGTAGATAATATTACTCATTGGATTCTGGATAAAGGATACAAAAATATTCTCGTTGAAATCAATAATGAGACCAACATTCGTTATGACCACGAAATTCTGCAGCCACACCGGGTGCATGAGCTAATCCAGCGGGTTCAGAATACGGAAAAGGACGGCTTCCGGCTGCTGGCAAGCACGAGCTATGGCGGAGGTACTCTCCCAAAAGCGAATGTCGTGAAAACTGCGGATTTTATATTAATCCACGGCAATGGCATGAACGACCCGGCACAAATACCTGTGCTGGTGGAAGCCACACGCAAAGTTGAAGGATACACGACCAAGCCCCTCGTATTTAACGAAGATGATCACTACAACTTCGATGCTGAATCGAATAATCTTGTCGAAGCAGTTCGCTCGTATTCCTCCTGGGGTTATTTCGATTACCGAAGGGAGGGTGAAGGTTTTGAGCAGGGCTATCAAAGCGTGCCAGTGGATTGGGGAATCAACTCTGAACGCAAAAAGCAATTTTTTAATAAGATTAAAGAAATTAGCGGGTATTAAAAATTCGGAGCGCCTCGCCCCTTTGTAATGCACGTGAAATCCAAAAACAGGTTGTCCAGGAACTTTGATATCGTCGGAAAGACCCTTGCGAAGGTTTCGCAACAACACAATATATGGATAAATACATGAATATGTATCAATATACAGGTTGTCCCATTTTGAAAAACCTTCGCAAGGGTAGTTCGTGGACACGTTCTTTATGCGCTGCAGAAATATCATTACATTCAAAAAACAGAACGGAACTCATGAGCATATCTTCGATTTAAGTAAGGGTATAACAATAAAGGAGAATGCATCATGAAATATACTACAACAATCGATGAAATATTTAACCGATTTTAAGAATTTTGTTGAAAGTCAGAATTAATATATCGAACAATATGTAAAAAGAACTGCCAAATCTGATGATGCAGGCAAATTTGGCAGTTCTTTCTCATTCAAGCACGGGATCGAAATCATTCTGAAACTGCTGCAGTGATTGAAGAGTTTGGAGGGACAGAAGGATGAAAGGTATTGCAATTTTAGAAAAAAAATTGTAAATTGTATGCAAATCTAGTCTATTGAGATAAAAGGGATCGTCATGAAAGATAGAATGCTTCTCGAGCGAATCGTAATTGATCCAAAAATAATGGTCGGAAAGCCTGTTATTAAGGGTACCCGATTAACAGTGGAATATATACTTAATCTTCTGGCACATGGAGAAACTATTAATGATATTCTCCAGGAATATGAGGGGATCAATGTGGCAGATATTCAGGCTTGTCTTCTATTTGCTACCAAATCACTGGAAAGCTCGTCATTTATTTCATTGGAATAAATAAAAGTATTTGACTTTTTGCATCGATTATGTTATAGTATTACATATAAAGCATCGAAGAGGAAATCGTTATGAATTCGGTTACAATTTCACCCAAATACCAGGTTGTTATACCACGCAAGGTGAGAGATTCTTTAAAATTGAAGCCAGGACAGAAATTGCGTGTCATTCAGTACGGAAAGCGTATAGAGCTAATACCAGAAGTAAATATTTCAGAGATGCGCGGTTTTTTAAAAGGGATAAACACAGATTTTGATCGTGAGGGAGATCGGCTATGAACTTAGTTGATTCATCAGGATGGTTAGAATATTTTTCTGATGGATTAAATGCAGAAAGTTTCTCGGAACCTCTAAATGATTCAGAAAATCTAATAGTACCGACAATTTGTCTATATGAGGTTTTTAAGGTTGTCTTGCGAGAAAGAAATGAGGACGATGCAATGCAAGCAATTGCAGTAATGCAGCGAGGCAAAATAATTGAACTTACTTCAGAGATTGCAATCCAGGCTGCAAAAATTAGCTTCAAAAATAAATTGCCTATGGCAGATAGCATTATACTTACCACAGCCCAAAATTACAATGCTACGATATGGACTCAGGACAGCGATTTTAAAGATTTTCATGGTGTAAAGTATCTTCAGAAATAAATATTTAAGTATGAACCTTGCTGTCGATGTCAATTATACCAACCACACCGCCATTGCCGCAGGTATATTTTTTCAAGAGTGGGATGATGAAGAGCCATCGAAAGAACTGATAACCCAAATCAATAATGTCAACGAGTACGAGCCGGGGAATTTCTACAAACGGGAACTGCCGTGCATTCTGGCGCTGATGAAAGAAAATCTCCTCCATCCCGATTGCATCATCATCGACGGCGATGTCTTTCTTGATGGAAGTTCGATCCCTGGTCTTGGCAAACACTTATTCGATGTGCTCGATGACGAGATACCCGTAATTGGTGTGGCAAAATCTGCATTTAAAGATATTCCCGCCGAGTTTGAATTATATCGTGGTAAAAGTGTAAAGCCGCTCTATGTCACAACAGTTGGCATGTCGATTGAGTCCGCTAAAAATAATATCATGAGAATGCACGGCGAGAGCAGAAATCCGACATTGTTGAAGCGGGCGGATCAGGTGAGCAAGAGTATTGCGACAATGAAAAAATGAGGAGATTTCCATGATGAAACTATCTTACAAAATTATTTTTTTTTCGCTTTTAACGGGACTTCTTTTTCAACTCCCTTTAACGAATTCCATCAACGCCCAATCCAAAATCCCGGTCATTATCGACGCAGATACCGGCAATGAAGTCGATGATTTATACGCCATCGTCCGGTGCCTCATCGATCCGAAATTCGAGGTGCTGGGATTATCCTCGTGTCACTGGCAATACAGTCACTGGGCGACGCCGAACACGCTGGAAGACAGCCACCGGCTGAATGTGCTGCTGCTGTCTTATTTGAATAAATCGGATATTCCGCATCCGAGGGGCGCTCATTTCAGGCTGTACGATTGGGGACAGGACATTGCCCAGCATTCTGCGGCTGCCTATCATATCATCGATCAAGCCCATAAAATGCCAGCCGGAGAAAAACTGACCGTGATCACACTGGGCGCCACAACCAATATCGCGTCCGCACTTTTGATTGATCCGGCGATTGTGGATAAAATTAAGGTGTACTTGCTCGGTACGACATATAACTTTGAGACCGGAATATGGAAAAAAGCAGATTTCAATTGCATCAATGATATCCACGCAATAAACGTTTTATTGGATACCAGAGGACTGGAATTGCATATCATGGCGGCGAATGTTGCTGCTGCATTGCAATTTGATTTCAAAGAGCTTCAGCAAAAATTTTCCGGCAAGCATCCGTTACTGGAGTTTTTGTATCAACGCTGGTTCAACCATATCGACTCCGGCAGATATGCACGTGTCATCTGGGATTTATCCGTCATCGAAGCGCTGCTGCATCCTGAGTATGCCACGGAAATCACCGTCCGCACGCCGCCGGAAAACATAGATCGTAATATAAATGTCTATTCTTCCATTGATGCAGAAAAAATGCGGGAGGATTTTTATCGGGTGTTTCTGGATTATTTTAGGGATGTGATTGACTAATAGTAATTTTCCTAAAAACCATTTGACAAATACGTAATTTTTTATAAATTTAAGTTTATGATACGCCATCGAAATATCAATCTCACATGTTTTTAGAATTTGAGATTTTTGTAAATTATCAAATAAAATCTTGTCATCTTAATTTATCGAATCAAGGTCACGATGATTTCCAAAGTCCGGCGTCACTTTAACATACTATTCTTTCTCGCTGTCTTTTTTATCATCATCACATTCATTTTTGGTATTCAAATCATCTTCGATCATGCGATCCCGGAAAATTATCCATTCATTTTGAAAAAACAAAAATCATATATGCATAATTTTTTCAAAGTGAATGATTCTGACAAAAACGGCTATTCGGAAATTTATACGAGATTTAATCGATTCACACATAAAGAGCAGAATTCAACACAAATTGAAATGCTGAGTGATGAATTGATTCCGATTCAGGAATATGGATATGATGGTGTTTTATATAATATCAATTTTTGTGATGTGACAGGAGATGGAGTTGATGAAATTGTTGTGTGGATTCTTCAATCCGATACAGCTTATATTGATATCAGGACGTTGGGAAATAAACCGGTCGCCAAATTTGCCGCAGTAACGACGGATGAGCATAGTGTCGAAAATATAGAAAAATGGAATTGCAGCGGCTATTTAATCGATCACCGCGATGTGAACGGCGATGGTTCTAAAGAACTTATATTCATCGTTTGCACATCTTATGGAAGATCACCGCGTGGCATTTACGCGTTTGATTATCCTTCAGGCAAAATCGTCTGGTCCTATAAAATGGGAGCTGCACCGACTTACTGGATTACCGGTGATATTAATGGCGATGGCAGTAATGAATATATCATCGGGAGTTCCACACCGGAAAATGTAACGCAGCCGATAAACGGCACAAAAGATGATGTCGCGTATCTGTTTGTTTTCAATCACCAGGGAAAGCCTTTGTTTCGGGATTCGGTGGGCACTGCCGGAGCACATGTGGTCCCTTTTGTCGGAGATATTAATCATGACAATATCGATGAATGCATCATCATTAAGAATTGTTTCTCCAAAAAAGCACAGCAAAATCCCAGCATGATTTATCTACTGGAGCCGGCAAATTATACGCTAAAACCAATCATCGATCCGTTACCGCAAAAATTTTCTGCCTATGCAATGGATGATTTTGATCGTGATGGCATTTGCGATTTCCTGCTAATTGATCATCAAAATTCTGGCTTTCTTTATTCAATTGATCGCACAACAAATCGTTTGAAACTGAAAAAGAAAACCTCTCTTAATCGCAGGAAAATTTTTCCGAATATACCGGTGACGGTTGATGACATCAATTTTGACGGAGGTAAGGAAATCATCATCCGCGGATATGATCGATTTCACATTATCGATCCGAACCTGTCAGTGAAAGCCATTTCCAGTAATTCCCGGATCATGCAGATAGTACATCGCGGCAAGGAGAAGCCATTATTAGTTACGAACCTTATCAATGGAAGCGGTTGCGAAACACTGCATTTTGTAAAAAATCCCTTTTACCTGTTTTACCGGATTAAAAATCCCCTGATCCTGGTTAGCATTTCAGGATTAGTTATCATCTTTTTTATGCTTTTTCGATTAGGGCATCGATTAATCCGTCATAGTGTTCTTTTAAACCAGGATATCACCTGGATCGAAGTGGACCGTAAAAATAGACTCTGTCAAATCAGTGAAGATGTTCGAAAAATCTTTGGTGTTCGAACTCTTGATGTGTCTCACTCATTGCAAAGCATTTTCGGCGAAGAAAACGCAAAGAGACTAGCATTGACTATTGAACATTTTCTGGCAGGCAAAAAACCTGGATCAATTGAGTTGTCGCTGCCGGACGGTTCTGTGAAACATGTCAGCCTTGATATCATTACTTCTCCATCTGTTTTTCGAAATAATAGAATTATCGTTATTTTCCGGCAGGTGGAAAAAGATATCTTCGCTCGATTTACAACCTGGCTCACAATCATCCGGGCGATGATCCATAATTTGAAGAATCCACTTACCACGTCACAGCTTTTGCTGCACAGACTTCAAAATAACATTGAAGAAACAGATCAGATCGCTGAAAAATTCAATATCATTGAACAGGAAGTCAGCAAGACAAAAACATCCGCCACGAGGTTCCTCGCGTTTATCGATGCCTGGCAGCGCAAACCCCGTCCGTGTGATATTAATGAAATGATTCGGAAGTTAGCAGCCGATGCGGGCAAAGAACCTGAACAATCGTGTGAAATAAAATTAAACCTGCACCCGGATTTGCCACACACACGCGTCGTTCACGATTTGTTATACATGGCTCTGGAAAATGTCGTTCGTAACGCGACGGAAGCAACCGATTCATGCGGACAGGTGCTTATTTCAACCAATATCGAAGATAGATTCGAGCAGAAAACGAAATCATTCCATCAATTGATTGTCATTGAGATTTCGGATGACGGGACTGGAATTCCGCAGACAGATATGGAAAAAGCATTTACCGTGGGACATTCCACAAAACCGGATGGATCGGGAATCGGACTGGCTCTGACAAGAGAAATTTTGCACTGGTTCGAAGGCTCCATCGATATTCGCAGCAAAGTAAACACTGGTACTACAGTAACAATTGCAATTCCGGTCCATAAGTGATCCGGATTTTTGGAATAGAATTTGCCGAAATATTTTAATCATTTGAAAATAATTACCGGAATCATGAAATGAATAATCATCTTATAAAAATTTTGATCGCTGATGACGATGTAAATTTCCGACTTGTGCTGGCAGATATTATTAAAGATTTGGGCTATAAATCACAACAGGCAGTTGATGGCGTGGATGCATTGGAAAAATTGAGTATTGCTCATTTTGACCTGCTGCTGTTAGATTTAACCATGCCCCGCATGGGCGGCATGGAAGTATTGAAGCGACTCAAAGAAAAGAAGCGCACACCCGAAGTGATCGTGGTTACCAGCCATGCAACGATCCGCAATGCGGTTGAAGCCACGAAATTCGGCGCGTTCGATTTTGTCGCCCGGGAAGAAGTTGAGGAGCGGTTGCCGGTGAGCATCCGAAATGCACTCAATAAACGCCGTCTGGAAAGTGAAAATATTCAGTTGAAACAGGAAACAGAATCCACGCCGGGATTGCTGGGAGAGAGCCAGCCGATGCAGCGTATGCGACAGGAAATCCGGAAAGTTGCCCCCCTTAATTCAACGATTTTAATTGAAGGCGCAAGCGGCAGCGGCAAAGAATTGGTCGCCAGAGAAATTCATGTCAACAGCCGCTTAAATGAGTCACCGCTGGTTACTGTCAATTGCTCCGCTCTGCCGGACACTCTTGTGGAGAGCGAGCTGTTCGGACATGTAAAAGGTGCGTTTACCAACGCCACAGCCAATAAAAAGGGCAAATTTGAAATTGCCGATGGCGGCACAATTTTTCTGGATGAAATCGGAGATATGAGCCAGGGCGCACAGGCAAAACTGTTGCGGGTGCTGGAAAACGGCGATATCCAGAAAGTCGGCGCAACCCAGCCAATCAACGTGTCAGTCCGGGTGATTGCAGCGACAAACAAAAATCTGGCTGAGGAAGTTAGCAACCGCTTTTTTCGAGAAGACCTTTACCATAGATTGAATGTCATTAAAATCCATGTCCCGTCATTACAGGAGCATTCAGATGACATTCCGCTGCTAACGCGATACTTCCTCAAAAAATACAGCCGGCAAAATCTGATTCCGCAAAAAATGCTCACCAAAGAAGCGCTGCAGGAATTGCAGAGTTATTCCTGGCCCGGCAACATCCGGGAGCTGCGAAATTTAATGGAGCGAATCGCCATCATGTCCACCTCCGAAACCATCGATGTCTGGGAGCTGCACCAGTGGTGGACTCACGCAACGACCACATTAATCCCGTATGAAGACATCTCCTCTGACCTGACACTGGAAGACGCGCGCCGCCATTTTGAAGCCCACTACATCCGTCACATCCTCAACAAATGCGGCGGCAACGTCACCAAATCCGCCCAGCGCTTGAGCCTCAACCGAAGCTATCTGCACGAAAAGATCCGTGAGCTGGGGATTTAGCCTGCATATTTTTCCTTTTCAATCTATCCTTTTAGAACAGGTATGTCCGACAGTGTGTCGGGTATTTCTGACAGATTCAGTCCTCATTTTCAAATTCCGCATGTAAAATTTATTTTTTTGGTTCTTTTTTTTAAATCGTGTAAGTCGCTTAAAAACATGGATCAATGGAATTTTTACTGATAAAATATTAATTTTTTTTATAAAAAAAATTTAGAAAATGTAATTGGTATTTTGTTTGCTTTGAAATACTTAAAAATCGTAATATTTGACTAATTTAGCTTTAGAATAAATTTCGTCGAGTCATACATCTAATAAAGGAGAAAAAAATGAGTCTGAAATTAATACAATTCAACAATGGTTTGAAAATTAACTTATTTACCCTTTTTAGTATATTGACTTTTCTGCTTTGTGACAGTTCTTTTTTAATTGCACAAGTTAAAAAATATAACGATTTCAGAAGCAGGAAAAGTTTCATTAATGATTCCTTGCTCTCTTTGGACCAAAGAATGCATAAATTTGAATTGAAGCATAAAACAGGATATGAGGGCACTACAAACTTTAGAAAACCAATGATAGAAGAATTATCAATAAATTTAGGTAATGATGAATGGACAACAAACGGCCCTTATGGGGGGGGAACTTTCATGACTATCGCTGTTGCTCCGGGCGATAGTAATATCGTGTATGCTATCAGCGATGGAATTGGGCTATACAAAAGCATAGATGCCGGCGTGACCTGGACTTTTGTAGAGGCATTGAAGGTGCGTTATATTAATACAATCGCAATTGATCCCAACAATCCTGAAATTATTTATGCAATGGATTATAAAAGCCTTTACAAAAGTACTGATTCGGGAGCAACCTGGCATAAAAAAGATAAAAATATTTCAGCTCAGTACTTAAGTTATGGAATAATTATTAATCCTGAAAATTCTGACGTTATTTATATTGGTGCAACAAATGAAATCCTAAAATCGGAAGATGGTGGAGAAACTTGGAGAACTGTTCTGGATTCAGGACAGTGGTTCACCAAATTAATCTTTGATCCGACAGATACTAATATAATTTATGCGGCTGACATGCAAGGTGTGTGGAGAAGCGACGATGCAGGCGATACTTGGGATTTCTTCAACAGCGGATTCCCGGACTATCCATACATCTACGGGTTAGCAGTGGATTCATCAAATCCTGATATTTTATATGCCGGAGCAAATGGTTTGTATCGGAGTAATGACCGGGGCCTAAATTGGTCGCTCATCGGGTTTGAGGGGGAACGAATTTATTGGGGAATAATCGTTGACCCATCGGATTCACAAAAACTCTATGTCGGAACAGTAAGGGGATTTTATAAAACATCGGACAGAGGCGCTCACTGGGAACATATAACGACAGGCATCCCATCCGGCATGATCTATGACATCGAGCTAAATCCTCAAAGGAGCAGTTCACTATATTGCGGTACTTCATGTAATGGTATTTTAAAGAGCTCGGATTACGGAGACACGTGGCACAATCTGGAAACAAATTCAAAAAATCGAATAACAAAAATTTCTATCGCGTCGGACAATTCGGATATTATTTTTGCTTCATCCGCATACGGAGGCGTTTTTAAGAGTTCGGATAAAGGCCAAACATGGGAACGAAAAAATAACGGGCTATTAAATCTCAGTGTTAATTCCGTTGTTATTGATCCATCAAATTCAAATATTGTGTATTGTTGTTCAGATGATGATTTTTACAAAAGTAGCGATGGCGCCGAGAGTTGGGACACAATCAATACCGGACTTGAAAACATTATAATTGCAACTTCGATTACAATAGCGCCGACAAATTCTGATGTATTATTTGCGACCACACTGAATGGGTTATATCGAACAAAAAATGGCGGAGAAAGTTGGGAGCGTATTGGTTTTGAAGGAAAATACCTGAGCGGAATTATTGCCATCCATCCATTCTCTTCAGACATAATTTACCAGGGAGTTTGGGATGAAGGCCTATATAGAACCGAAAATGGAGGCATTGACTGGGTGTTGATCAACAAAAATCTTGAAAACCATGAAATTGTTGAATTAGCAATTGATATCGTGAATCCAGATATTATTTATGCCTCGACTTATAAATATGGTGTTTTTAAAAGCCATGATGGAGGAGATAATTGGGAATATGCAGGACTGGCCGGCTACTATATGTATGATTTAATTATTGATGCTCAGAAACCGGATATTCTCTATGCCGCATGTTATAATAATGATAACAATGGTGGAGTATACATCACTATAAATGGCGCACAGAACTGGGCCAGTATAAACCAGGGACTCGACTCACCGTATGTACTAAATTTGGCAATGCATCCGGATGATCATTACCATCTGTTCGCCGGAACGGCTTATGACGGCGTATGGGATTATTCAATTCAGAATTATCCGCCGATTGTAGAAATTCATGATTTAGAGCAAACGATCTTTGAAGATGGCACGCCAATAACATTCACAGGATATGGTTCTGATCAGGAAGACGGCGACCTTCCAGATAGTGTGATGGTCTGGTCTTCCAGTCTGCAGGGTGAATTGGGACGGGGAGATACTCTCACGGTCGATACGCTAATGGCGGGCAAACACACAATTATTTTCAATGGTGAAGATAGCTTTGGTATGACCAATCAGGACAGTGTGGAGATTACGATCTTGCCCGAAGGAGTTGGCCTCATTGCTATTTTAGAAGCAGAGACCGATATGACTCCGTTTGCGAGTTCTCACTGGGGCGATGGCTTGATTGGGTGGCGCTTAAATTCAAATGGTTCGCTGGAATCGAATCAACCAGTTCATTTTCCTGAAAAAAGAACATACGCATTTACTTTATTGGCAAGAGGTACGAACGTAAAAGGGTGGCCGTTGTGCAATTTAACAGTTGGCGAGGAAATCAAAGCAACACATATCAAAATTAATTCATCTGAGTACACTGAATTTATCGTACCCGCAATAATTGATTCAGGAAATTTTTTAGTGGATGTCGCGTTCACGAATTACATTTATGATAACTTTGAAGGAAGCAGATATTTTGCACTGGATAAACTAATCATCACAGCGCCGCTTTTAGCAGACCACGATATAGCAGTTCAATCCATTCTATCGCCGGGAAATACGATTAATCCGCTGGCCGAAACAACCCCGAAGGTGGAAATTGTCAATTTTGCGCAAAACCCGGAAACGAATGTCCCGGTCACCTGCGTTATCGAAAAAACCGACGGAACCACCCCGAACGAGGTTTACCGGAATCAGCAAACACTTTCGGAAATTGCCGGATTTGCGGTGGACACCGTGGCATTTGAAAAATTTCAACCGACTGCCGAGGGAACTTACCAGTTTACGTTTTTTCACGAAATGCCGGACGCTGATCCGGCAAATGACTCCCTTCGGATTGAAACCCGCACCGCCCTGTTTTTTGATGCCACGCAACAGGCAAATGTCAGTGATATGGGTCCCGGTTTCGGAGTCGCGGTGGGCGATTACGACAACGATGGCTTTTGGGATATTTACCACACCCGAGGCAACGAAAATGTGCTGTTTCACAATCGCCAGGATGGAACGTTTGAAAACCTGGCGGCGGAGGCTGGTCTGGAAGATTTGGAGCGGGCTTCCCGAAGTGCCGGCTGGTTCGATTTTGACAATGACAACGACCTTGATCTGCTGATTCTGAATCAAGCAGGCATTGCGCTTTATCGAAATGCAAACGGCCGTTTTACAAATATTTCCTGGGCGGCAGGTGGATTTGGTGATGAAACCAATGTTACCGGCCTGGGAATCGGCGATTATAATAATGACGGATTTTTGGACTTCTACGCTACACGCTATGGCGAAGGCTGTTTTTTCTTCTCCAATAATCGAAACGGAACCTTCTCCGACATTACCGACCAAACCGTCCTTCGAAATTACAACAGCAGCAGTTCCTCGGCCCTGTTTTTTGATTTCGATCAGGACGGGGACCAGGATTTACTCGTTTCCAGTCACAGTCACGAACAGCGGCTTTTTCGGAATAATGGTGATACCACTTTTACGAATGTCGCCGAACCAATCGGAATTCACGGTGGCGGGAACGCGCACCACGTGATGGTTTTCGATTACAATAATGATGGCTGGCTGGATGTTTATTTTGTCTGTGGCCAGGAAGCGATGCCAGCGAATATTTTGTTTCGGAACAACGGGGGCACATTTACCGATGTTTCGGAAGCGGCTGGAATAAATGATCGGGGGGACGGCCGCGGTGGCGCCACTGGAGATTTCGACGCTGACGGTTTTCTGGATATTTACGTGGTAAACAATGACGGGCCGAATGTGCTGTACCACAATAATGGAGATGGTACTTTTAAAAATATCAGTGCGCAGGCGGGGGTGGATAATCCAAATCGCGGGTTCGGGACGGCTGTGGCCGATTTTGATGCCGATGGCGACCTTGACATTTACCTGGCAAATGACGAGCAGCCAAATGTGCTTTACTACAATTCGGGGACGCCCAATAATTGGGTGCACGTAAAAACGACCGGAGTGATTTCGAACCGGGACGGAATCGGCGCCCGGGTTGAAGTGTATGCAAATGATATGAAAATGATGCGCCAAATCGACGGGAGTCCCGGTCTCGGTTCGCAAAGCAATTTTGTGGCGGAATTTGGCGTGGGACAGGCAACCCAAATTGACCGGCTGGTTATTTACTGGCCGTCCGGTGTGATTCAGGATACTTCAAACCTGGCGGTGAACCAACTGATTTCCTTCAGGGAACCTGTGCTGGAACACGATTTCGGCATTGTTTCGCTGCTAGCACCCGGCGATAAAACGACTGCGGGTGTGCCGATACACGCAAAAATACGCATCAAAAATTACGGACGAATGGCGGAAACGGCAGTTACGGTTTCCATGTCGGTCGATTCTGCCGGCGTCACGATTTTTCAGGACGATCAGATTGTGCCGGAACTGAGAGCAATGAAGGAAACTGAAGTCACTTTTGCCGGTTACGCCCCGCAGGGACAGGCTGAATTGTGGTTCTCATTTTCCTGCAATTTATCCGGTGACGAAAATTTAAAAAATGACAGTTTACGTACCCGGGTCCTTGTCAGTGGGCTTCCATATTTTATTAATGTAGCCGCCAGCCTGGATCTGGATAGTGGACGAAGTTCCCACGGCGTGGCTTTCGCGGATTACGATCTCGACGGCGATTTTGATCTGTATGTCGCCAACTGCGATGCGAATATTTTGTACAAAAATAATGGGAACGGAACCTTCTCCGATGCCACCAATATCGCCTGGGTCGGCGATCAAAGCTGTGCCACTGGCTGTGTCTGGGCCGATTACAACGACGATGGCTTTCCGGATATCTACATTTCGAATATCAACCAGGCAAATACACTTTACGCCTATCTTCGCGACGGACGTTTTTCGAACCGGACCAACAGCGCGCAGGTCGGCGACACCGGTCATTCCTGGGGAGTTGCCTTTTGTGATTATGATCGGGACGGCTTTCTGGACCTTTTTGTCGCCCACGATGATGACCAGACCGCGAATGTGCTCTATCAAAATAATGGCGACGCAACCTTTACAAATGTTGCAGCAGCCGCAGGACTCGCTTACAAAGGGTTCAACTCCGGAGCAGCGTTTGGCGACTACGACAATGATGGAGACCCGGATTTGTACGTCGCGAATCGGATTGGCCGGAGCCTGCTCTACCGGAATAATGGCGACGGAACCTTTACCAACGTCGCGGTTTCGGCCAAAGTCGCTGAATCCGGAAATGCGCACGGCGTGGCCTGGGGTGATTACGATAACGACGGTTGGCTTGACCTGTTCGTTACTACCGCCGCGACCGGTGACGTGCAGTCGCTCTACCACAATGAGAAAAATGGCACTTTTCGTCGTGTTTCCGAAAGTGCCGGACTCGGACGCACCGGTAACACTTGTCGCAGCGTGATTTGGCTGGATTATGACTACGACGGCTGGCTCGATCTGTATCTGGCCAATGAGAAGACCGATATTTTGTACCGGAATAACGGAAACGGAATTTTTACCGAAATCAGCAGCCAAGCCGGCATTCAGGATCAAATTGATTCGTGGGATATCGCCTTTGCTGATTACGATCTTGATGGTGATTTGGACATTTTTGTCCCGAATAATGGTCCGAATATCTTTTACCAGCACCAGGGGACGCCGAATAACTGGCTGATTGTTAAACCAGTCGGATCTATCAGCAATCACGACGGTATTGGCACGCGGGTCACCGCGATTTCCGAGTCGTTTTCGCAAATTCGCGAAGTGACCGCCGGTTCGGGATTGGGCTCGCAAAATATGCTGCCTGTCGCCTTTGGCCTGGCAACCGATACAATGGTAGACAGCCTCATTATCCGTTGGCCGTCGGGAATCAGGCAGGTTTCCACAAATGTCGCTGTAAATCAATACATTACTGTTAAAGAAGACAGCGCACTGATTGCTGTCGATGAATCAGATCGAACAAGCGCAAACTTACCAGTAGCAATCTCATTAGGCCAAAATTTCCCCAATCCCTTTAATCCGGACACAAAAATAACATACCAATTGCCAAAAAATTCTCACGTTCACATCGCTATCTACAATGTAACCGGCAAAGTGGTAAAAACGCTAATTGATGCCAGCCAACAAGCCGGATTCAAATCAATAAATTGGAATGGCCGCGACAATGCCGGATGCGATGTATCCAGCGGGGTGTATTTCTATCAACTCAAGGCGCACGTGGAAAGTACAGGGGAGAATTTTGTCGAGACGCGGAAGATGGTGTTGGTGCGGTGACATTAAATAATTGCTTATTAGAAGAATTGCTCTTCAATCTCGCTAATAAGCGAAGTTAAATTTTGTTCTTTGAAAGATATATTTGATGCAGGAATTCGATGATGCTTTATATCGGGCGGGATGTGTTTATGAAGTGGATGAGTGGATTGCAGTTCAGGATCATCAGGGTGACCCTGTGAATCGTACCAGTAGAGGCTTTCGTTATTACGGTAAACCTTATAGCTATAACCAGTAATCCACTCATCTAATGTAAAATTTAGCGCTTCTCTTACTTCTAAGCGAATCGCTTTATCAAAGTGGATACTTCCTTTAATGACGCAAAGGTTCTTTCCAACAGGAATGACTAATAGATCTGAGTAGCGAATATGATCTGAGAGATCAGCAATACCGTAAATGAATTGTTCGTAAGAATCACGAGTTTGTGACATCGAATTTGATATTTTTAAGGTTCTGAAGCAAAGGTGAGCGTTGTACGATTAGCGCTCGATAGCGCTTTTCACGATCCAGTTTGCTTTTGTAGAAACCTGACCATTCGGCGAAATCTGGATTGCCATCATCATCAAGCCAGCCACTGGTATAGGCATCGAAAAGAAATTCGGATCGTACACCGTATTTTTTTTCAAATTCCTGGCATTTGTTTTCTGCAGCGTGCAAGTCTTCTAATATATCTTGTATAGAAAGTTCCATTTTTGATCACCAGATATAATTGTTAGTTATTTACCATAATCAATTTTGATCAATAATGCACGGGGAAATTTTTACGCAGGAAAATGAAAAATGTGATCGGGAGATGTTTTAAAAATTGTGGAAGGGGATTTTGACTGGGAGGCGAGGTAGATGATTGAGAAAATTAATAATAATTAGTACTACTTAATCAGATTAAGTCATAAATAATTAATTTTAATGCATGTTGGAGTGCAGTCCCTTTATGGACTGCATTTTGCAATGCATAAAAGCACAGCATTCCGTTCTTTTTTTAAAATCTGATTAAGCAGTATTAGATAATCCTTATTTTTTATTGTCTGTTCTTTTCAATAAAATAACTAAACCATCGTTGATTTGCCATGAGTTTAGAAAAGGTTCAAATGGAATATAGAATTCTTTCTGTCCAAAATTAGGATCATTTATAATTACATGCTTATCATCGAATCCATGTACCACAACAGCGTGCAAGCATTCACTGTTCCAATGATTCAAAAACTCAGTCCAGAGCGTGACGATACACGGTGTTTTGGAAGTCTCCAGGTAATTCTTTAGCTCGGTAAGTGACCAAAATTCGATAGCAGAATGTATCCCATAAGGTTCATCATTGATGGTAAGAATATTAATGATATGAGTTCCAAAAGGCTTTGTTTTCAATTGCAGTCTCAGCTCTGATTCTGACACTTTTATACTGAAAAATTCAAGCATCATCCTTACACAAGCAGGGATGCAACTCGAATCTTGTTCTTGCTTATGATGAGGCTTGCTGATATAAACGTTCGGCATTGGCTTCTATTTCGTTAATTTGAGAGGAACTTTCTAATACGAGATTTCCCGTGTTGGCATCAACCATAATTTCGCCAACACGACCTAATAATCCTTTACCAGGCAGGGAGTATCCAACAGGTACTTTCCATTGCAATTCATCTCCGATTACCAGATCGGGTTCCATGGCATGAATTAAGTTACCCGTATTTAATAATAAATACCGATTCACTTTTTGTCGTGCCACAAAAGAGGTGATATTAAATTCACCATGCAGTTCAAATTTAAACTGAATGTTTTTTGTTTTTGGAATTTTCATTTTTTCTAATTCAACTTTGGACACAATAATTACTCTTAAATTGAATGGTAAATTAAGCTTTGATATTTCTAAATATAAATAATATTTCTATTAAAGTCAATATTTAACTTGAAGCCAATGAAAAAGAAAGGGGTGCATATATATGGAAGGAGATTTTGAGAAGGAGGTGAAGAAGATGATTTAGAAAATAGAACAATAAAAAAACTTTACTACACAAAAGCAATCCGCAGGTTATTATTCAGTTGTCTGGAACGGCAAGGATGATGCTGGCAGGGATGTTTCCAGTGGGGTGTATTTTTATCTATTGCAGGCGATGGGTGTTTCAGGAAACTCGAAGGGTAATTTTGTGGAGACGCGGAAGATGGTGTTGGTGCGGTAAAAAGCTCGAAATAAATGAAACTAAAAAAAATACCTTAATAAAACTGGAGAGTGAGGTCATGAAAAAATTAATCAACGTTCTAATTGCTATTCTGATCTTTGCAACAATGTCTGTTGGACAAGAAAATGAACAAAATAAAAAAACTATTTACAAGAACGCAAAGGTTCATTTAAAATCTGGTAAGGTTTTGAAGTGTAAAAAATTAACCGTACATGATTCTACAATAACGTTTTCAGTGAATGACTCAACACATGAAGTACTAAAAAGGGATGTCACTTCTATAAAAGTGTCGAAGGGAAATCATTCGGTACTGGGTGGAATTGCCGGTGGAGCTCTTGCTTTTGCCGTGACCATTTTAATCAATGAGACAGGAGATGTCACAACACACACGACCCAAACAACAACCTACTCCTATGAAAGCGGACAACAACATGCTTCCACTTCCGCACCAGTAACTGAAGTTGAAAAAACATTATCCGGCGGCCAAATTTTATCGATTGTTGCCGGAGGTGCGTTGTTTGGTGCTATTATCGGATATCTCAATAAAGCGGATTGGCAGAAATTGAATTTTCATCTATCTCCCCAAAAAAGAAAAACCGACAGAGAGGAAAATGCAAGCTATCACATTCAACTCAATAACAGAGATGTGGTCGATGGCGTTATAAAAGGAGTCAGTGAGGAATGGATTTACGTATTAAAAAGCAATGAGACACTGATAAAAATCAAAAAAGATACTATAAAAAACATATACGGTAAACATCATTATAAATACACGAAGCAAATATTCAGACGTCAGGATTTAAAAATAACTGATGATGTGTTTCCAGATGCAGTTACATATTGACAGCGTATCAACCACATTTATTATTACAGATGAAAACATAAAGGCAAAGCAAGAGAGTAAATTTTAGGAGACGAGGAAGATGGTGTTGGTGCGGTAAAAAAATCAATTGTTCATGAAAACATTGCAAAACTTCATTTAGCAAAAGTAACGGACGGGTAGAAGCCAAATGCGAAGTATTTATGTGGAATGCAGAATACTTGCTGGAAAGAAGATTCTACCTGTTTATTCTTTCAAATGATTATCTTTCACTTTAATATCTTTGCGCTATCTCCTAAAAATATGTACCACCCAAATTGTTCACCCCGGAAATCAGCTTGATTATTAAGCATTTTTTTTGTATAATTATCTTAAAGTTAAGGCAATTCATAATCATGGAAATAGTCAATGAATTCTGAAATACCTGAAATTGTAAAAGACTTTGTAAAGGATACAAAAGCGATATTAAAAGACAATTTAGTAAAAGAATATCTATTTGGCTCCTATGCAAAAAATGAGCAGAGCGAGTTATCAGATATCGATATCCTTATAATTGTGAAGGAATTTGATGTCATGCTCAGAAAAAAGATTAGTTCTTTATCTTCTGAATATTCATTAGATAAAGGTGTTGTTATTTCGTCGATTATAAAAGATATACAAGTCTGGGAGAAAAATAAGAAATACGAGACACTGTTTTATCGCGAAGTATCTAAATATGGAATTGAATTATGACGAATGAGTTATCTATTGAATTATCCCGGTATCGTCTCAATAAAGCGAAAGATTTGTTAAACCAAGCCAAACTGCTACATGCTAATGAAAAGTTTGATGGAAGTATTAATCGGTCATATTATGCGATATTCAATGCAATTAGATCATTATTAGCACTTGTCAAGTTAGATAGCTCAAAACATAGTGGCGTCATTTCCTTTTTTGACAGATATTTTGTTAAAACAGAAATTTTCGATAAAAGATATAGCAAAATTGCTCATTCAGCCTTTGATAGCCGGCAAGATTATGATTATGAAGATTTTAATATTCCAACAAGGGATGAGTCTAAATTTCAAATAGAGGATGCCGAGATTTTTATAAGTGAAGTAGAAGCTAAGATTAATTTATTGATTGATAACAAGATTAAATTGCCAGAAATAGATATTTCATAATACAGGATAATGTCGCTAAATACTTTTGTATGAGTTGATGGATGATCAGCTTCAAGGTAGAAGGAATCGAGCAATCGAAATTCTTCAAATTTTTGGAGAACTGATCTTCAATCTTTCAAAACCTGTTGATTTAGTAGATTTGTCAACAAAAAGCCGCTTCAATAGAATAATTGCCGAGGAATGGATATTACTATATGGCTAATTTATCGCATCATTCTTCAACTCCATAAATATAACGCCCCCCCCCCTTTTTTCCCTGATTTTACCCCTAAATTCTGTTATCAATCCATATTTCAATAAAAAGGCATCACTGAATCCATCCTGAAAGTGAAACGTTTTTTAATAGTGAAAAACAAAGCGCTGCGCCTATTTTATCGTCAAGAAACAGTGAAGCAAAACATCTGTAAAACGTAAAACGGACAAATTAACAGTTTAGTAAAATTAAAGGTATCTTCTCAATATTTTATGGTAGATATGGGCGCTTGCCTCTATGTCGTATT
>CAZCJL010000113.1:0-20999 GCA_964498785.1 uncultured Cytophagia bacterium
ACGACATAGCGGCAATCGCCCATATCTACCATAAAATATTGAGAAGATACAAATTTATGATCTCAATTTCAGGAGAAATATTGAATTATGGCTGAATGGGTTTTTTTCGATATCGGAAATGTAATTCTCAACGACGATCCTGCCATGGCGCAATTGTATCGTTACATTTTTCAGTTATTTCAGGAGAACAAACTGAATGTTCCCTACGAAGAGATGCTGGCATTTAGAGAAAAGAACATTTTGAAGTACAGAAACGGGCGTCATCATTACGCAGTTGCTGTTAAATATTTGGGAGAAGATGTTGTTAAAAAAAATTTTAAAGGAATTTTAAAACAATTATCTTCCCAATGGGAGCAGGTCAGTCCGCTAATTAATGGCATCCATGAAATAATTGAAGACGCGGCGCAGCATTTCAAACTGGGATTAATTGCCAATCAGCCAAAAGAAGTCATCCCGATTCTCGAAAAAAACGAGCTTATGAAATTTTTCGACGTGAATGCGATTAGCGCGATTGCTGGTTTTAATAAACCCGATCTCAGGATATTTAAATACGCACTCGAAGCAGCCCAATGCCAGCCGCATCAGGCAGTGATGATTGGTGATCGTATTGATAACGATATTATTCCTGCAAATGTTTTAGGAATGAAAACAATTTGGCTGAAAATTCCGGTTGATGAAAAAGGGTACAATCCTCGAGATAAATTTGAGATAATGTATTTTGAAAGCATTCGTAAAGCCAGCGCGTCTCAACTTCAACCGCAACATGAAAATGAAAAACCCGATTTTATCGCCAACAATTTCCGTGAGTTAACCGACATATTACATAAAATCAGGATGACCCGGCATGGACAATATAAAAACCAATGATGATATTAAGGAACTCGTTTACGGATTTATCGGAGCGCATCCGGAAGTTATCGAAGTGATAATCGAGTTTGTTGAGAAATATCCGGAATTAAAAGGGCGAGTTCCGGATTTATTAAAAGTTTATATAAAACTGATTAATTGTTTTGAAAATGGTCATACATTGTTCCTTTGCGGCAACGGTGGGAGCTTCGCCGATTGTATGCATCTATCTGCGGAATTACTAAAATCTTTTGAAAAAAAACGTGATTTGAGACCAGTAGATCGCGAAACATTTTACGGTCTGCCTTATGGAAAAGAGTTGAGTGACGCTCTGGAATATGGATTACCAGTGCATGTGCTAGGCTTAAATCATTCGCTTTTCACAGCAGTCGAAAATGATAATCCGGCTCGATTTATGGAATTCGCGCAGGAGCTTTTTGCGTTTGGAAAAAAGGGGGATGTAATCATCGGTGTCAGCACCAGTGGAAATGCTCGCAATGTGATGTACGCCATGATCACAGGCAAAGCAAAGGGATTAACGACCATTGCTCTCACCGGAAATACAGGCGGTGAACTGGCAACTGTGGCAGATATTACGATCAAAGCGCCTGCTATTGCTGTAAAAGATGTTCAGGAATTCCATGTGCCAATTTATCATACAATATGTTCGATGGTTGAGTCTCATTTTTTCAGGGAACCGCGGTAAATGATTGAAACGAAAATTAAAACTCGTGAGGCATTAACAAAATTATGTGATCGATTTCGAAAAGAAGGATTGTGCGTTGGTTTTACATCCGGGGCCTTTGATTTATTGCATGCCGGGCACGCAGATTATTTGGAAAAGACAAAACAATATTGTGATATACTCATCGTTGGCGTCAATTCGAATCAATCGGTGAAACGCTACAAAGGCAATGATCGACCTGTTGTTTCGGAAAATCATCGGGTGAAACTGGTCGCTGCATTACAGGCTGTGGATTTTGTTTTTCGTTTTGATGAACGCCGAAACGCGAAAAATATTCGGTTATTAAAACCAGATTTTTATTTTAAAGCGGGTGATTATTCTGCAAATCAATTAACGTCAAAATCAGTGATTGAAGAATTTGGGGGGCAGGTAAAATTAATACCGATTGAAGAAGATATTTCAACGAGTCAAATTATCGAAAAAATTCAGACAACCGGGACAGAATCTATCCTCTATAAAGAAGAAATTTCGGGCATTGGCTTTTTTGATAAAAAATCAGTTAAAAAGAGGCCTGCTATTTTTCTGGATCGGGATGGGACCATTAATAAAGACATCGGATATTTGAGTGATCCGGCGCAATGTGAATTTCTGCCGCTCGCAATCGAGGGATTGAAAAAATTGTATGATATGGAATATCGCCTGATTATTGTTACTAATCAGGCCGGAATTGGGATGGGATATTATACCCGCGAGGATTTCTATAAAGTCAACAAAGAAATGCTCAAAGGTCTGTCGCAGAATAATATTTTGATTGATAAAATATACTTTTGTCCTCACAGCAAATCGGAAAAGTGCACCTGCCGCAAACCGGAGATCGGGTTGATTGAACGGGCACAGCAGGATATGAATCTGGATATGTCGCATAGTTATTTTATCGGCGATAGCGCCGCAGATATTGAAGCCGGGAAAAGAGCGGATTTGAAAACATTTTTGGTGAGAAATGAATGTGAGCCAGAAAAGCTAAATGAAGCGCTCACATTTAAACCGGATTACACGGTTAATAATCTGCTCGAAGCGGCAGATTTGATTTTGAGCATGGAGAGGCAATAGGGGAATGATTAATCGTTGTGAGATGTGCAAAGCACATTCAATTCATGAGGGTTATGATTGGATTCAAAATTATTAAGTAAGAGTGTTACGCTCGATACGTTAACTGAAATTATCTCGGAAAATCGTTCACAGAACAAGAAAATCGTTTGGACAAATGGTTGTTTCGATATCTTGCATGTGGGGCATGTGGAGTATCTGGCCGGGGCAAAGCAACTGGGCGACATTTTAGTCGTCGGGTTGAACAACGATAAATCTGTCCGGCAATTAAAAGGTGCTGATCGACCGCTTTTTAACCAGACAGAACGAGCAAAGGTGTTGAATGCAATAGAATTTGTTGATTATATTCTTATATTTGAGGAACCGTCTCCGCTGAATTTATTGCGACGTCTAAAGCCGGATTTCTATGTAAAGGGCGGTGATTATAATATTGAGACGATTAATCAGGACGAGCGAAGATGCATTGATAACTATGGCGGTAAAATCGCAATTCTACCAATGATTAAAGGCGCTTCCACCACAAAAATAATTGAAAAAATTTATAAATTAGGATAGATAAGGAAAATTTACATGGATGGATTTCTGATACTTGTTTTTATACTTTATTTGATCACTGTAATTTTTAGCTACAGCATGAAATTTTTAAATTTGAGTCATCTTAAAAAATATGGCGCCAAAGTGCCCCCTGAATTTGAGGGTCATATTGACGCTGATTTGCTAAAAAAAACACGAGATTATACAGTGGAACACAGCCGTTTCGGATATATTGAATCTATCTTTAATAATATCATTCTGATCGCATTTATATTCGGAGGCATGTTGAATTGGTATAATTCAGCATTTGCATTCACGTTTGATTCGTTTATCTTAAACGGTTTGCTGTTTTTTATAGTGATGTCTGTCGCATCTGCGATTTTAGATATTCCGTTCGATTTGTATAGTAGCTTTAAAATTGAAAATAAGTACGGTTTCAATACCAAAACAATTGGCTTGTGGATTACTGATTTTATCAAATCGCTGATTGTTTCGTTAATTATTTTCGGTATTATGGGTGGGCTCGGTTTCTGGATTATCCAGAGCAACCCTGAATACTGGTGGATATGGCTATGGGCGTTTTTTCTGGTATTCAGCCTGTTTTTGATGTACATCAGTCCGTATGTCATCGAACCCCTGTTTAACAAATTTACCCCGATTGAAGAGGAAGAAGGACTCGAGGAGAAAATTAAGGAGCTTATGAAAAAAGCTGGTCTTAAAATCAGTCGTGTTTTCAAAATTGACGCCTCGAAACGGAGCAAGCATACGAATGCCTATTTTACCGGAATCGGGAAAACGAAGCGTATTATTTTGTATGATACATTAATAGAGAAGATGACGCAGGATGAAATTCTGGCGATTTTATCCCATGAGGCCGGGCACTGGAAAAAGAAGCACATTTTTAAGAGATTGGTTTTTTCGGAGGTGGTTGGTTTTGTAACGATTTATATCGCGTTTCGCATTATGAAATCAGATATTTTAATTGATTTATTTAATATCGATGAACCATCATTTTTTGTAAAACTGGTGTTATTGGGATTTCTCGGAAGTATTGTCAGTTTTCCGTTTACCCCAATCAGCGCCTGTTTTTCGCGCAAACACGAACGCCAGGCAGATCGATTCGCTCATGATTTGATGGGAGAATCCGAATCACTGGCAAGTTCATTGATTAAGTTATCCAAAGATAATTTGGCCAATTTGCATCCACATCCACTATTTGCAAAGCTGTATTATTCGCATCCGCCGGTGGTACAGCGGATTCGCGAGCTGCGGAAAATGGATGAGGATTAAGTTTGGGTTAATCAAAGAGATGAATTTAATAAAGTCTTTGCGTTCAATTTTCTGAACGCAAAGACTTTTTCTCTTACCCTTGCGAAGGTTTTTCATAACGGTACAAACTATACTGAAAAAAAAATCATGTAATTATCTTCATATTTTGTTAATTCGAAACCTTCGCACGGGTAAATTCTGAGCAGCAAATAAAAGCTTTCACGCCAGAATTTTTTCGATTCCTGCCCGAATTTCTGCATTATCAAGTCGCTCGATAATAGCCCTGCCAATTGATTTCAGTAAAATGAAATTTAATCCCCGGTCATCTATCTTTTTATCATGCCTGATGAATTCAAGAATATTTTCTGCGTGCAGGTCAATTGGAATATCCGGTTTTTCAATGTGATCGATCAGCGCGGATGCGGCGTCATAATCTTCCTGTGAAAGATAGCCTCTGTTGTAAGACAGGTAACAAGCGGCCACCATCCCCCAGGCAACGCCTTCACCGTGATTAAAACATGAGTAATGGGTTGCTGCCTCAAGTGCGTGGCCGATGGTATGTCCGAAATTCAAAATCCGCCGGAGACCGTTCTCCTTTTCATCCTGAATCACGACCTCGCTTTTAAGCTCACAACACCGGCTGATCACTCGTGTGATCAGGTCCCAGTCTTGCAGCTTAATCACAGTATCAATATTTCTTGCTAATGCAGAGAACAGGTCTGCATCTAAAATGAATCCATATTTGACAACTTCTGCAAATCCGCAATACAGCTCCCGTCGGGGGAGCGTTGTTAACACCGTCGGGTCGATAAATACAATATGCGGTTGGTAAAACGTGCCAATCACATTTTTCCCGAGTTGATGATTAATTCCCACCTTGCCGCCGACACTGCTATCCACCTGTGCGAGAAGAGTGGTGGGAATCTGAATGAATTTGACGCCGCGTAAATACGTGGCTGCTACAAATCCGGCAATATCGCCGACAACGCCGCCGCCAAGGGCAATTACCGTGAGGTCTCTGGTGAAGTGATGTAATAACATCCAGTCATAAATTTGATTCACCGTCTTCTGGCATTTGTATTTTTCTCCGGCAGGCATTACGTATTTTTGAACAGAATAACCATGATCGGCAAGGGAGTTCATGACGCTGTCTGCATAAAGATCATTCACGTTGGAATCAGTAATTACCACAATGGTTTTACCGATTTTTATTTGCGAAAGATAGCCTGCAAATTTTTGTAATAATCTTTTTCCGACAAGAATATCATAAGGCGTCGTTTTTAGAGTGACAGAAACTTTTTTCATTTAATTTATCACTTTTATGATTTGGTCACTTATGTCCGTTTTGAAGTGTAGTTGTTAACAATTCCCGACTTTTACGAATCAGTGATTCCTCAAAAGGTAAGTCCTGATCAAGCCAGATTTTGAGTGATTCCAACCCCTGAAAGATGAGCATATCCAATCCATTTACGTATTTTAGACCAAGCTCTTTGGCCTGTCTTATAAGGGGCGGTTCCAGTGGATTGTAAATGACGTCGTATATGAAAAGATTTTGATGAAGCCGGGGAGAGGGAACCAACAATCGGTTTTCTTCTGCAGATTTCATGCCCACAGAAGTCGTATTAATCAGGATAGACGCACCGGCAATTTCCTTTGCTAAATGCGCGTCTTCAAATGGGAAAACGTATATTTTCAGATTTGGATAACGGCGAGTGAATTGTTCTGCCAGTGCATCTGCGCGTGAAACCGTTCGATTGAAAATTGATACAGATCGGCAATTCCCTTTCGCCAGCGCGATTAAAATGGCGCGGGCAACTCCGCCGGCGCCAAGCATAACGATTTTTTGATGTTTCATACTCACCGGAAGGCTTCGCTGAAATCCCATCAAATCTGTATTGAAACCTTTTAACGAACCATTTTCGATTTTGATGGTGTTCACGCTGCCGATCAATCGAGCCTCTTCCGAAAGTTCGTCCATATATTGCATTACTATTTCTTTGTAGGGAACGGTTACATTAATACCAACGGCGCCTTCTTCACCAAGTTTATGAATTAGCTGTTGTATTTCCTTTGGCTGAACCAAAAGCGCATTGTAATTCCCATTAATTTTGTAATAACTTAAAAACAATTGATGCATCACCGGTGATAACGAATGATCAACCGGATTCCCGATGAGATAAAATTTATGAAGATGGTTTTTGGGCATCAGATATCCTGTTTTTTTATTGTTTCTAAAATTTTAAAAAAGTGGGGCATGGAAATATTCACACAATCTGCATTTCGGATACAGGTTTGAGAATTTGCTGTCAGTCCGGCTATTGCAAATGCCATGGCAATCCGATGATCTGCGAAACTCGGTAATGTGGCGCCTTTAAATGACTGTGGACCCAAAATCTCAAAGCCATCATCCATTTCTGTGATATGAATACCCATCGCCCGAAGATTCTCAGAAATTGCTTTCAAGCGGTCGCTTTCCTTTATGCGCAGTTCACCAGCACCGGAAACCGTTGTTTTGCCTGTTGCATGCGCCGCTGCAATTGCGATAACGGGTAACTCGTCAATTAATTTTGGAATCTGCGGGGCATTAATTTTAATTCCATTCAAATGTGACGATTTTATCCTGATTTCGCCGATACGTTCGTTTTGGTTTGCTGTACATTCGTTAATCGAAATATCTGCTCCCATTTCCACTAATACGTCGACAATACCGGTGCGGGTTGAATTTAATCCGATATTTTTCAATACTAAATCCGAATTAGGAACAATCGCTGCACCCACCAGAAAAAAGGCGGCAGATGAAATATCTCCGGGAATCGTTATTTCGCCCCCTGTTGGTTTTGCCGGTCCGGTAACGGAAACAGTTAATTCATTGATGTCAACAGGAATGCCAAAATCTGGCAACATACGTTCGGTATGATCCCGTGATTTAAATGGCTCGGTAACAGATGTCCGTCCGGTTGCGTGTAATCCGGCAAGTAGAATAGTCGATTTTACCTGCGCACTGGCGACAGGGGAGTGATAATGAATTGGATTCAAGCTTCTCCCGTTTATCACAAGAGGCGCTGTTCCGGTTTCGGAAGCGTCGAGGCTGGCTCCCATTATGCGCAATGGAGTGATAATTCGCTTCATGGGTCTCTTTATCAAAGAAGAATCCCCGGTGATCACCGTATTAAATTTTTGTCCGGCCAGTAATCCTGTTAATAACCTCATGGTAGTTCCGGAGTTACCGGCATCCAAAGTTTGATTTGGTTTTTTAAATCCATGAATTCCAACTCCGTGAACAATAGTGGAAGATCCCTCTTGCGCAATGTTTATCCCCAATTGCTGCAGGCATGATTTAGTACTCCGGACATCAGCGTTATCGGACAGATTATGAATTACTGACATTCCTTTGGAAATGGCGGCCAGCATCAATGCACGATGGGATATCGATTTATCGGTGCTGACAAAAATAGTTCCGCGCAAGCCGGTTGATGGAGAAATATGTATATCCATTTTTAGTCCCTTGAATAACAGGAAAATCCTTTGTCTGTAATTAATTCGATTGCCCTGGATCGATCCTGCCAGGTCGAAAACGACATCCGAATGGTGCCCCCTTCGCCTTCCCGAACTTTCAACACTTCAATGTCCTTGATATTTATATCGTTGTCTGACAGGGTAGTTGATAGAATTGCGATAACTCCGGGCTTGTCTTCAACGCCGACTGAGATATCGTAAGTAGGTCTCATAAAACCTTTTGTATCTTTGGGAATCGCCAGTCGAGTAACAATCGCTTTTTCAAAATCGTGTTCAATTCTATTTGATTTCAAATTTTTCTTTGTTTTTTGCAATTGTTTGATAAATTCATCGATAAAATTTTCAATTTCGGTGATATTCGATTGAATAATATCCTTCCAAATCGAGTACGGACTGGAAGCGATTCGGGTCATATCTCTAAATCCGCCGGCTGCCAGTCGGATATAATTTGGGTTTTCCTGATGAAACTTCGAGATCATGTTTGTCAGGCTAACGGCTAAAAGCTGTGGCAGATGACTTACTGCGGCGGCAATTTTATCGTGTTGTTCCGGCGAAAGCATTAGCACTTTTGCACCAATGTTTTCCAGCAATGTCCCCATTTTTCGGATATAATTATCCGGCATGTGTTGCTGCGGAGTCAATACCCAGACTACATTTTCGAACAGGTAATGATCGGCTGCTTCAATCCCTTTCATTTCAGAACCAGCCATCGGATGGGAGCCGATGAAATATATGTCATCGTGTTTAAAATATTTGGACGCCTGTTCAACGATTTTTGATTTCGTGCTACCAACATCGCAGACAATAGTATGCGGAGAGACAAAAGTACTTACTTTTTCAAGAAGATCGAGGATTTGGTTTATGGGCGTGCAAATAAATACAATTTCTGCATCTTCAAATGCCTTTTGCATATTACCCTGATCAAATCCTTCGTCAATTGCACCGCGATCAAGTGCATGATGTACGGTTGAGAATTCATCCACACCAACGACGTGTTTACAGAGATTGCGACGTTTAATGGATAATCCGATGGAACCGCCCATAACGCCAAGACCAATAATAGCCACTTTTGATAACTTTTCCATTAGAGTGACCTCCCGATTGCCCAACTGATGATTTTTAATTCTTCCATTAGATTTTTAAATTGTTCCGGATAAAGAGATTGCGGGCCATCTGAAGCCGCCATATCCGGGTTGTGGTGCACTTCGATGATTAAACCATCTGCGCCTGCGGCAACAGCCGCCCTGGCCATTGGCGCCACATGAGAGCGAATACCGGTTCCGTGGCTGGGATCAGCCACAATCGGTAAATGACTCAATTTTTTTATTGAAGGAATGGCTGAAATATCCATTGTATTTCGGGTGTAAGTTTCAAAGGTACGAATTCCGCGCTCACAGAAAATAACGTTATAGTTACCACCGGACATGATATATTCCCCGGCCATCAGAAACTCTTCAATCGTGGCAGACATGCCCCGTTTTAATAATACCGGTTTATTGGTTTTGCTGAGTTCCCGCAGCAGCCAGAAGTTTTGCATATTGCGGGCGCCAACCTGGAAAATATCAACATATTTTGCCATTAAATCAATATGCGAATCTTCCAAAATTTCTGAAATCACAGGGAGCCCAAAGTCATCCCCGGCCTGGCGAAGAATTTTTAAGCCGTCTTCTCCCAAACCCTGAAATGAATAGGGAGACGTTCGAGGCTTAAAAGCGCCGCCTCTTAGCACAGTCGCGCCAGCTTCTTTAACTGTTTTAGCAATGGTAAATAACTGCTCTTCGCTTTCAATCGCGCATGGCCCGGCCATGATAATGACCTTGTCACCGCCAATTTCCGTACCATTGAATTTTATTATTGAGTTATCTTCGCGAAAACTTCGGCTGGATAATTTGTAAGGTTCAAGAATAGGAACAATCCGTAGGACACCCTCGGAATGTTCAAAAATGCGCTTGTCGACTTTCGTCGTATCGCCTATGGCGCCGAGGATGGTGCGAATATCACCGTTGATGCGATGGACTTTAAGACCCAAATTAACTAACTTTTGTGATACTTCCTCAACTTGTTGAGGAGTGGCCTCATTTTTCATTATAATTACCATGTTCAATCCTTTCTCGATTGATGTTGAGCGTTGCGACAGGTTTCTATTATCGTTTGAAAAATTGTTTCAATTTGATCTTCATTTAGTGGGCCTCTGGTTTTCTTTTTAACAAAATCGAGAACTTCATTTTCCCGGAACTCGTGAAATACGGGTAAATTATGTTTGATTTTTAATTCGCCGATTTGCAATGCGATATTCGCTCTTTTATTCAGCAAAGAAACTAATGCTTCATCGACGCGATCAATTTCCGAACGAAGGTTATTCAGATTCATTCTATGTTCTCCTAAAATAAAAAAACCCGCTAACTTAGAAGCAGCGGGTTCTCTATTCAAATATTATTTTTCAGATTTAGAATGTAGAATGTCTCCTGCTGCTTCCGTTATGAGAGCTATAATAAAAATAATAAAAGTTAACGTTAAAAAAATATGTAAATTCTCTAAACAGCATTCGACACTCCAATTTTGAATGTAATATAACAATTTTATTTTACATTGTCAATAATTTTTTATTAAAAAAATGATCTGTCAGTTTTTACTTTCAAGCAACCATTTATTTAACATTTTATACAACTCATCCGGAACGATTGGTTTGGATAGATAATCGTTCATGCCGGTTGCCAAACATTTTTCACGATCACCTTTCATTGCATGCGCAGTGATCGCGATTATTGGCAAATCTTTATATTCCTGCATTTTTCTGATGTTTTGTGTAGCAGTTAGTCCGTCCATGTTTGGCATTTGAATATCCATTAACACAAGATCATAGTTTTTATTATCAATTGCTTTTAATGCTAAACTACCATCAGAGACAACATCCACGTTCAGGCCGGTGCGCTCTATCAACGCAACCGCTACTTTTTGATTAATCTCATTATCTTCAGCAAGTAAAATATTTACGCTATCTTTTATCTCTTTTAATCGCTCAAGAATTATTGTGTTTGATTTAAATTCGCTCTCCTGTGCATCCGTATTAATTTGGCTGGTTCCAATCGCGTTTGAAATTACATCGAAAAGTGTGCTTTGTTTTATTGGCTTTGTGACCGTCCAAACATGGCCCAATTTCTGTATTTTTTTTAATTTTTGATTCGAATCAATAGATGTCAACAAAATTATTGGCGTTGATTTGTGTTCGTTTAGCTTTCGTGTCTCGAAGATAAATTTGGCGCCATCCATCCCTGGCATTTGATAATCAGTGATAATTAAATCGAAAGAGTTGTTCTTTAATTTTTGGAACGCATCCAGTCCGCTGTTGGAAATAATCGCATTGCAATCAAATAAATGCAACATTTCTTTTAAAATTAATTGATTCGTAGGGTGATCATCAACCGCCAAAACCGTAAGACCATGCAAATATGATGGTAACGGTTTCCTTTGTTGTTTGGAAAACTGCAAACGAATATCGAAATAAAAAGTGCTTCCTTTTCCGGGTTCACTTTCAACATGTAAGTCGCCATTCATTAAACAAATCAATTGTGAAGATATCGTTAGTCCTAAACCTGTTCCGCCGTACTTTCTGGCTGTTGTGCTGTCTGCTTGTGTAAAGCTTCTGAATATTTCTTTCTGCCGATGTGCCGGAATTCCGATGCCGGTATCTGAGACAGTAAAGCGAAGCAATACATAATTATTATCAAATTTTACAACAGTGATAGTTATATTTATTTCGCCCTGGTTTGTGAATTTTATGGCATTTCCTGTGAGGTTTACCAGGATTTGACGCAATCGAGCCGGATCACCGATCACGTAGTGCGGTACTTTGTTTGAAATGAATAACGTTAGCTCTATCTTTTTTTCTTCTGCTTTTTGCATAAATAAATCTGTAACACTTTCGATTGTATGGCGCAAATCAAATTCAATACTTTCCAAATCAAGCTGACCCGCTTCTATTTTCGAAAAGTCAAGGATATCATTCAGAATGGAAAGTAACTGCATCGAGCTGTTTTTAATCATTGATAAAAATTGAAGCTGCTCAGAAGTGAGAGATGTGCTATATAGAATATCTGTCAAGCCAATAATGCCGTTCATTGGTGTGCGGATTTCATGACTCATGTTAGCTAAAAATTCTGACTTTGCCTGGTTTGCGGCTTCCGCAGCTTTTTTGGCATTTAAAATTTCGCTTTCTACCTGCTTTTGTTTGGTAATATCTTCCACAGATCCGTCAAAATATAGAATTTGTCCTTCTTCATCATGTACCGCGCGTGTGTTTTCACGAACCCAAATAACTTCACCGTTAAAGCGTTTCCATTGCACTTCAAAATTTTTAACAATTCCTTCCTCTTCAATTTTTTTGAACCATTCCTCACGTTTTGCAGGGTCCAAATATCGCTCATCTGGATTGTGTTCCAACAGTGCTTTGCGGTTCGGAAATCCCAGTAGTTCAATCAACGCTGGATTCACATCAATAAGGTTTCTATTATGGCTTGTCCGGTATAAGCCAGTCGGCACGCTGTCAAACAGACTTCGAAATCTCTTTTCAGATCGGCGCAATGCATTTTCAAATTCCATGCGTTCTGTAATGTCCATCCCAACGGATACAAGTGCAATGGTATTGCCATTGGCGTCTTTCAATGTTTTATCATACCATTCAATATAGCGCAATTCTTGTTTTTTCGTGATAATGGGATTTATCACATGTCTGGCCGGAATGTCATTTAAGGAATCCTGGAAAATATTCTGAATTTTGTCGTGGTCCTTTTTCTGAATAAACATTTCAAACCAATTTTTACCTTCAATTTCAGAAGTTTTATAGCCGGTTAAATCTTCAAAATACGGATTAACACTCATCACGCTGCCGTCCGTTGAAAGTACCAGAATGATGACCTGTGCCGTCTCTACAAGGTTGTTTGCAAAATCTCTTTCTTTCTGAAGTTCATTTTCCATCAATTTACGGTTGGTAATATCCACAAAAAATCCCAGAAATCGACCCTGTGATATTTTTGTAAGATGCACTGACCAATATCCCTGTTCTTTATTATGACGAATAAATGGGAATTCACAAGAAGATTTTTCATTCAATGCGGTATGTTCTAATTGGTTTTTAAACTGTTGTTTTTTTCCGTCCGGCAAAAAATCTAACAAATTTTTTTGTAGCAACTCATTTTCTGTATAACCTGTTACATTGCATGTTGTTTTGTTCACCTCAATGAAATTACCCGTTTCATTAAAAATAACAACACTGTTCGGCGCATTATTAATATAGCTGCGATATCTGTTTTCACTCTCGCGGAGTGCCTCCTCCGTGATAATTCGATTGAGCACTGTTCCTAACTCTCGTCCCAATGCGGAGAGCATAATTCGTTCATTTTTATCAAATTTTCGAGGTTTGGATGTTCCCGCGTTTAATGTCCCGATAATTTCTTCACCGGAAAACAATGGAATGATGGTGGCAGAATTCAATCCGTAACGCTGATTAAAGGCAGCGTCAAGCTTGGACATGTCCTCCACGAACAGTGGTTGGCGATTATCCATGATAATACTAAAAGGAACATTATGCATATTCACCTTTTTGTAATCCCGGAACAGATCATTTTTAGAGCCGACTTCATGATGGATTTGTGCGGTTTCCTTATCGTCATTTAACAGGTAAATTGCACAATCCTCGAACCCTAATAGATCGGTTAAAAGTGATAAAATTTCTTTAAAAAAGGATTTTAAATCATTCGCCTCATTTCCGGTCAGAATTATCTTATTCAAAATTTCCATTTCCCGGGTTCGGTCACGAAGTGATTTTTCTTTATGCTTAAGTTCTGTGATGTCAATTAACGAGGCAATTCTTTTATTCGTCTCTGGTAACCTGGAAATTGTGACAAATATGTTTTTTACATTCTGATAGCGATCGAATAATCGAAATTCATAATTTCGGGGCGCTTCAAGCCCTGATGAACGTCTTTTATGATATTGAAGCATCCTTTCCTTATCCTTCGGATGCACAAAGTCGTGCCAGTGTTTAATACCAATTATCTCTTCTGTTGCATATCCGGTTATTTTTTCAAAACCGGCGTTACAAGATTGAATGATTGAATCGTCTCCAAAAGCTGCAATTGCAGTACCTGTATTTTCAAAAATTGCTCGAAAATGATTTTCACTTTCAGCTAATGACTTCGCTGCAATTTTTGTTTCTGTTACATCGCGTAAAGCAATCAATCGACCCTGTTGTTTTTGCGCTTGTTTAAAATAGGAATAGCTAACATTCAGATATTTTGTAGCGCCATTAATTGATAGTTGATATTCAAAAGATTTTTCATTATTTATAATCTTACTGCTGTTTAGTTTTTTTAAAAATCGATTCCATTCCGGTTGACTGGCTTCCAAATTAAATATATTTTTTGCAGTCGGATTTGCCTCGATAATTTGGTCTGAATTATCTAACAATATGATAGCATCGTCGATATTAGCAAACAAATCGTGTGCAACATCCCGTAAATCGAATTTTAGAAACCGGTATTTAGTAATTGCCAGAAAAACGAAAAAAGATTGAATTCCACTAAAGGATGAAGACATCCAGACATAATTTGAGTTATTGAAAAACTCTGGCAAAATAACATCTGTTGTAAACGCGAAAAACAAAGAAATTGAAGTGCCTGTAAATAATAAAATGAGTTGATATTTATAATTTTTGTCTGGTTTGTTTAATAATTCTCTTGACGTTTTTACCAACGAAATAATGAACGGAAGAACCATTGTTGAACTTATAATCCAGAGCCATAATCTCCCGGTTACTTCATCCTGTCCCCAGGGCGAGTGTGTGATTCCTTTTATTAGCAGATCAGTGAAAAAGTTTACAATGATAGAAATTGGGACAAAACAGAAAAACAGAAAAAATGTAAAATTCTTTTTTTGTTTTAAGAAGACATACATAAAATTTAAAAATAAAAATCCAACGGGTAACCAAAAAACGGCGCGTAATTTCAGTAAAAAAAATGTATAAAAATGAACATCAGGAGTGCGTAGCAGTAAAGTCGTAAACTGCCAAAGTATAAGGAACATACAGTAAATTAAGTATGCTTTCTTTTCAGGCGTTTTCCTGCTTTGAGCAAAAATATAGCTCCACGTGAAAACATTGATTAAAAGTGCGATTAATGGCGTCCACAAATATATATTCATTTTTATTTCCTGAAAATTTTATCCGATGCAATTTTTTTTATCATTTTTTTTTGTTATGTATATTTTTAATCTATTGGCATTAAAATGCATATTTACTGATGTTGCGTTTCAATTAGCCATTTAATTAGTATCGAATAAAGTTCTTTCGGCTCAATCGGTTTTGAAACATAATCATTCATACCTGCGTCCAGGCACTTTTCTTTATCGCCTTTCATGGCGTGAGCAGTCATTGCAATAATAGGTAAGGATGAGAATTTAGTATTCTCACGTATTTTTTTGGTCGCGGTCAAGCCATCCAGTACAGGCATTTGTACATCCATCAGTAAAAGGGAATAATTCAGTTTTTCCAGATGCTCAATAGCTAATTGTCCGTCTCCGACAACATCCACAGGAATTCCGGTCCGGCTGAGGAGGGCCAATGCCACTTTTTGGTTGACAATATTATCTTCGGCTAATAAAATCCGGACATCATCCTTAATTGTTTTTAGCTCTTCAATTTTCGGCGTCAAATCACCAGACGTTTTTATCCTTCTTCTTTGGCTCGATTTTCCCATTGATGTAATAATAGAATCAAATAAATAACTTTGTTTTATTGGCTTTGTTAACGTCCAGATGTAATTTTTTTCTTGTGCGTTTTGTAATTTTTGAAATTTTCCAATCGATGTCAGGATAATAACCGGAACATCTTTAAAACCTTTGATTTTGCGAATATTGCAGATTAATTGCATTCCATCCATTTCCGGCATGTGAAAATCTGTGATAATAAGATGAATGTTCGGATGCTTTTTCACTAAATCCAGAGCTTCCTGGCCACTGCCTACTACAATAGGCTTAACTTTAAACGATTTCAGCATTTCAGATAAGATGAGACGGTTGGTTGAATGATCATCCACTGCAAGCACTTTAATGCCCCGAATATTAACAGGTAATGAAAAAGCTGTGTGGGACGGATTTTTTTGTGTGTCAAATTGCATTGTGAAATGAAATGTACTACCCTTATTAACTGTGCTATCAACCCAAATTTTCCCGTTCATCATATTCACCAGTTGTTTGGAAATAGCTAAGCCGAGTCCGGTGCCGCCGAATTGTCTTGTTGTTGTGTTGTCAGCTTGCGTAAAACTATTAAAAATATCCTGTTGCCGATTTTGTGGAATTCCAATACCAGTATCAGCAATTTTAAAATGGAGTTCTGTTACATTCTTGTCGTTATGGATTTCAGGTTCAACCGCAATCGTTACTTCTCCTTTTTCGGTAAACTTTATTGCATTCCCCACAAGATTAACCAATACCTGGCGTAACCGTGCAGGATCGCCGATCAAATAAATCGGCACATCTTTTCGGATGAATAGATTGAGTTCAAGCCCTTTTTTTTCAACTTTATGAATTACAACATCGCTAACACTTTCGATAACGGTTCTGAGATTAAATTCGATCTTGTCAATGTGTAATTGTCCGGCTTCGATTTTCGAAAAATCCAGAATATCATTTAAAATGGAAAGCAATTGTGCTGCACTTCCTTTCACCATTTGTAAGTATTGATGTTGTTCCTCATTCAGTGGCGAATGTAGCAGTAAATCGGTTAACCCGATAATACCGTTCATTGGCGTGCGGATTTCATGGCTCATGTTAGCGAGAAATTCTGATTTTGCCCGACTGGCTGTTTCAGCATTCTGTTTCGATTGTTGTAGTTCAAGTTCAGCATTCTTGCGTTCTGTAATATCTTTATCAACTCCCCGATAACCAATAAATTCACCTGATTCGTCAATAATTGGAACACCGCTTGTAAGACAACACACTGACCGATTTCCCTTCGATAAAATCCAGTTTTCGAGATCAATAATTGGGTTTCGTTTTTTTAATATATCAGCCATTATTTTTTTGATTCGTTCACGTTCATACGAAGGCATCAAATCGAACGGTTTTTTACCGATTAATTCTTCTGGTGTATAACCAGTTATTTTTTGGACATTGCCCATTGCCATTGTATAGTTAAAATCCGAATCTATTTCCCAAATCCAGTCTCCCGAACTTAAAGCAATGTCTTCAAAACGTTTTTCTGATTTTAATAATTCAGTTTCAGCTTTTTTTCGTTCGGTAAAATCGATAATAAAGCCAATTGCCAACATTTCGGTTTTGAGCTTAAAATGACTCAAACCGATCTCAATTAGAAATTCGGAGCCATCCTTTTTTTGACCGACAATCGGCTGATTTTGATTTAGTGAACGATTATGAGGGGATTTAAAATAAGCTGATCGAACCGAAATGTGTGATTTTCGAAATTTATCAGGAACGAGAATTTCAATTTTTTTTCCGCACAACTCCTTTTTATTGTATTGAAATAGTTTTTCAATACTATTATTAGCCAGAACGATTTTACCGCTTTGATCGACGATAATGATGCCAATGGGAGCGGTTTCGAATAACGTTCGAAATTTTGTTTCGCTCTTTTTCAGTTTCTTTGATTTTTCCTGTATTTCAAGTGTCCGTTGTTCAACCATTTGCTCCAGTTGATGGGTCTTTGTTGCTGCTATTTTTGTCAGGGTCCATTTGTATGTCAATGCATTGACAATTTGGCGAACTTCGATGTTATCAAACGGTTTCTTTAGTATTAATAATTTGTCAGCTTTCTCCAGTCGACTGCTAATATCTTCCCAGCTATAATCAGAAAAGGCTGTGCAAATAACGATTTGTAAGTCAGGGTTTTCCGTCCATAACTGTTCAATCGTCTCGATTCCGTCCCAGCCAGGAGGCATTCGTACATCGACGAAAGCCATAGCATACGGTCGGTTGTCGCGGTTAGCCTTTTTGACTAATTCCCATCCCTCTTTTCCCTGATATGCAGAATCGATTTCAAAAGAGAACTTATTTTGAGGTGCGATGTGTTTCCGATTAAACAATTTGGTTTTCGTCGCTTCCAGTGAAACGTCTCGCGCCAACTTGAAAGTAAGTATTTTTTTAATATCTGCATGAATTGCATGATTATCATCGATGATAAGAATTCTATTATTTCGATGTTTACTGAAAAGGTTCATTTCATGCGGCTCCACATTTTTCCATTTTGAAACTCAACTAAAAATATTTGTCTGGTTTAGAACTTTGTTTTATTATCGGCAATTCCAGGGTAAATTTTGCACCAAATCCGGCACCTTTGCTCTCTGCTTTTAAGCAACCTCCAATTTCATTGGCTACCAAAAAACCGCTATGTAGCCCAAATCCGTGCCCTCGTTTCCGTGTTGTAAAACCGTACGAAAAAATTTGAGTCATATCTTTTTTTGAAATACCAATACCATTATCAATAACACTGAGATACACTTTGTCAGCGCCGGATTTACCAATTTTAAGTTTTAATACTTTTTGTTTTTGCGTGATATTCTCCATAGCATTTTTTGCATTTTGAACGAGATTCATTAAAATTTGTAAGACCTTGTGTCGATCTGTTTCAATTTTGGGGATGTCAGAGAAATGACGTTCTATCACTATATTATTTTTCACCAGAGTTGTTTCATTCATTCGGATCGCGTTTTCAGCAAGTTCTGCAAGCGACAGTAACTCGAATATTGGTTTCCGTTTTGTGAAAGATTGTTGCATCATAATTATTTTTTTGATATGTTCGATATTTTTAATTAAAATATTTGCTTCAGTTAACAGATCATCGCGCTCTTGTTTTAATTGATTAACCGCTGAAACAAGATATTTGGGTAGATATCTTCCGTGTGGGTCTTTTGTAATAAAATCTGATAACTGATCATAATTTGAGCGGAGCATTTCAACTGCCTGAAGCAAATCAATCAGTTCTGAATTTTCAATCGTATTCAATATGAGTGTAGAGGATACATTAACGCTGTTCAACGCATTCCCAACATTATGCAAAACTTCAGTCGCCATTTCCGTCATGCCTGCTTGTCTTGAAATTTCTATCATTTCCTTATTCATGCGTTCAAGTTCGGCTTCAATATGTTTTCGCTCGCTAATATCACGGGAGATTCCAGTTGTTCCCGTTACTTCCGTTTGGTCTCTATAAATAGGCAGCTTGATGGTTTCAAACCAACAAGTTCCGCGCCCCGGGATTTCAATCGGTTCTTCAACTCGTTTTTTCTTTTTAGTACGCATCACTTCTTGATCATCGGCAACATATTTTTCTGCTAACTCTTTGCAGCTAAGGTCATAATCTGTTTTACCAATAATATCTTCCGGTAACATGTCGTATGTTTGGCTAAATGTTTGGTTTACTGCCATAAACTGACCTTCTTTATCTTTTATCCATGCCATGTCCGGAATATTTTTCATAAGAGCCTGGTAATTTCGTTTCGTTACTTCTGCCGCCTTTTGCAATTGTTTTTGTTCAGTAATATTTTCTGAAAAAATTAGGATATATCTCGGATTTCCGCATTGATTTAAAATAGGTATTTTTTTGGTGTGTAAAATCAGTTTTTTATTGTCTTTTGTTCGTATTATTTCTTCCTGTATGTTAAGCACTTTCTTTTTTTGCAGCAACTCTCTTTCAGCAATCGTGATAGATTGAGCTCGTTCTTTTGGAAAAAAATCAAAATCGCTTTTGCCAATTATTTCCTCCCTGCTAAATCCTGTTTTTTCTTCGGCTGTTCTGTTTACAAATTCATACGTCAAACTCTTGACGTCTTTCACAAAAATAAGATGCGGAATATTTTCGATAATTTTGCTAATCAAAATTTTTATACGTTCTTCTGCGTGCTCATTTTTTTTGCGATCTGTGATGTCACTCAAAAATCCTTCCAGATATGGCAACTTATTATCCAGGAATAATCCGATCCCAATCTCCTCGATCCAACGAATAGTACCGTTTTTATGCGTGATTCGATAACTAAGCTTATACCTTTTTCGATTATTTACTGCTTCATCAATAATTTTGTTTACTTTGTCCCGATCATCCGGGTAAATAATATCGCTGAAATTTATATCTTGATTGAAAAATGCTTTTGGGGGATATCCTGTCAAATCCTCAATCGCGTCATTTAAATAAATCGTTGTATAATGTTTATCATTTTTACATAAATAGATAACTCCCGGAATATTTTCTGCCAATAGCCGAAATTTTTCTTCGGACTCCCTCAATGCCTCTGCTATCTTTTTAGTCTCATTAATATCTCTGCCAACCCCAATAATTGATTTTAATTTTCCATTTTCGCTTAAGATTGCCGTATTGATCCAGCCCAGCCATTTCCATTTTCCCTTAGTAAAGACTCGTTGTTCGTTATATGAAGAATGAGGCGAATGAAATAGCGAATATATTGAATGAAGTGCATTTGAATAATCTTCTTTATGAATATTAGGTTCAAATTTTTTGCCAATAAAATTTTCTTCAACCTCACTGAAAAATTCACAAAAAGAGGGGCTAACATACAAAATATGTCCCTTTTCATCAACTTCAATAATAATATCCTTTTGATTTTCAACCAATCGCTTATATTTTTTCTCATTTTCGCCCAACCGTTCAATTTCATTTATCTGTTTAATCGAGAGGGAAATGTGCATTGCAATTAGCTTTAGCAACTCGGATTGATAGTTAACCCGGTATACTTTGTTGTGATATTTCGCGTCATCGGAAAAATGAGCCTCAATGATGCCAACCTTTTCATTATCAATGATAATATCGCATTTCTGTTTTTGTGGTGCTGGAATGAAGTTTGATGTTATGTATTCTTTTGATTGATATATAATGCGTAAGCACGGTTTTATATGGTTTGGCCAGCATTTTAGAATGTCTTCGGAAACATTTTGGAGGTATTTGTGGGCAGTAAGATGACTCATTATAATTGTATCTTCTCAATATTTTATGGTAGATATGGGCGATTGCCTCTATGTCGTA
>CAZCJL010000114.1:0-20876 GCA_964498785.1 uncultured Cytophagia bacterium
TTTATGATTTTAGAAGATTTTTCACGAGGCCAGCGATCCCATCGCTTGGAGCGATGGGATCGCTAATCTGCATGAAGTTGCAAAATACAAATCCCGGACTTTTGATACAGCCCGTAATTCATTTTAACCAATTTTAGCCACGGATTGACACGGATATACACGGATTCTTTTAATCCGTGATTCATCTGTGGGGATCAGCGGCGCATATTTGTTTATGACGCAAAGCGTCATGCAATGCGTGCCGCCGGAAACCGACGGCACGAGAACATTAAAAACTTCGGAAATTAAAGCGTTTCACGACTCCTGCGTAATCCCGTACTTTTTTATCTTTTCGTAGAGGGTTTTACGGTCAATGCCGAGGAGTTTGGCGGTTTTTGAGCGGTTCCATTGGGTGGCTTCCAGAGTTTTTTGGATGTGTGCTTTTTCCATTTGGTTGAGACTACGGATTTCAAAATGTTCGCCACCGGTATTGGCGCTTTTTCCCTGAATATGCGTAGGCAGGCTGGACAGGGTAATTTCGTCGGTATCCTCAATTACAACGGCGCGTTCGATTACGTTTTCTAACTCGCGCACATTGCCGGGCCAGTTATAGTTCAACAGTAGCTGTTGCACGTCCGGTGAAATTTGCTGGATATTTCGCTTTCTCTTTTTGTTGTATTTCTCAAGAAAATAATTCGCGATGGCATTGATATCTTCCTTGCGCTCGTGCAGTGGCGGAAGGTGAATCGGAATAACGCTGATACGATAGTACAAATCTTCCCGGAACGTTCCGTCTTCAACGGCTCGGCGCAGGTCTTTGTTGGTTGCGGCAATCACCCGCACATCCACTTTTATGGTTTCAGTCGCGCCCACACGTTTAATTTCTTTTTCCTGAATTGCACGCAAAATTTTGGCCTGAATATTCAATGAAATATTACCGATTTCATCAAAGAAAAATGTACCGCCGTTAGCCAGCTCAAATGTGCCGTGCTTGGTGGCAACTGCGCCCGTGAACGAGCCTTTTACATGGCCGAACAGCTCGCTTTCAAACAGAGTTTCCACAAGTGAGGAACAATCCACAGTTAAAAACGGTTTTTCCCGGCGAAGACTATTATGGTGAATTGCGCGGGCGATTAATTCCTTCCCGGTACCGGTTTCACCGGTGATGAGCACCGTGCTGTCGGTGGGAGCGACTTTGTGAATCAGTTCATAAATTTCCTGCATCCGTTTCCCGGCGCCGATGATTTTTTCGCCCATCTCGCCATATTCCAGCACAATGTTTCCTGATGACGGTTCGTTTAGCAGATGTCGTTTTTCAATGATTTTATGGATAATCTGGCGAATGGATTTTGGTGCAAAAGGCTTAGAGATGTAATCATAAGCACCAGCTTTCATGGCTTTGACTGCATTTTCAACTGTGCCGTACGCGGTAATGATTACCACTTCAGTGCTCGGAGAAATTTTTTTGATTTCTTTTAGTAATTCCAGGCCGTTCATGCGAGGCATTTTTAAATCAATGAATGCAATTTGGAAATGATTGAATCGTTGGAAATGTTCGAATGCGTCCATGCCGTCTTCGGTAAGAGTAACCTCATGGTTCTCTTTGGAAATGATTTGTTTTAAACCATCCCGGATGACGGCTTCATCATCAGCTACTAAAATATGTAATTTTTCATCAGTCATATTAGCGGATCAACTCTGCTCGATATAAAATTTCGTAGATCATCAACGCGAATGCTCCTCCAATCAGAGCGGTGATGAGTTGTGGGGTTGTCATCATGAATGCAATTTTATCCGGAATTGTGTGCGCTAAAATTACCGGAAGTATTAGTTTTACAGCAAATACCAAAAAAATGTATTTTATAACTGCTGCCAGGATTATTCCAATGTAAAGTTCAATTCTGTGCATCGGATGCAGAGATTTTTGCGCGAAAAACAACAATTTGTTTTTGACCAGGGCATACGTTATTACTAACAAAATATTTCCCCCGATTATAAATGGGATCATTGCTGCAAGAATAGGGGGGAGTTCCCCGCGGAATACGGCAATCAGCGGAGTCATACAGCCGAGAATAATTCCGGAAAGCAGCCCAAGTATTGTTGTAGTAATCAATAACATGGTATTAACTAAAGGTCCGGTGATTGGTTGAGGTAGTCCTATTAACTGAATGATTAATGTCAGTGCAATCAGGAGTGACAGACGGGATATGAATAGCGTCTTTTTTTGCAATATAAATTGATTTCGTCAAATTGTTTGAATACATTTATCACGGGTTTAATTTTTTTGAACAAAATTGAGCATGTTTGGTTCCCGAAACAGTGCACCTAAATTTATAGAATGAACATTAGTACTGAAAAATAAAATATTTTTGAACACGAAATACACGAAATTTAAATAATAAAAAGTGCTTTGCATAAATTTTAGTGTGTTTTGCAGAGCAGTTTTCGTTAATAATTTTTATTTTAGAATTTCAGGTAGACTAAATTTTCCCTTAAAAAGCCCTGGTCAAACGCGGACTTGCTCGTTATCATTTTCAGAAGCTGCCGGCGTACTGACGGTAAAAACAGTCCCGTTACCAACTTCACTCTGCACTGTCATTTTACCATTATGTCTGGTTACAATACCATAAGCGATTGAGAGACCAAGTCCGGTGCCCTTGCCAACTTCTTTGGTAGTAAAAAAAGGATCAAAGATTTTATTAATAATTTCCTGGGAAATGCCGGTTCCTGTATCGCCAATATCAACGACAATCATATTTTCTTTTTCATTGTAAAAAGTATCCAGCGTTAATGTGCCGATTTCATGCATAGATTGAATTGCATTCAAAATGATGTTCATGAACACCTGTTGGTACTGGGAATCGTCGACTAAAACCAATGGGAGATTTTTACTAAAATTTTTATCGATATCGATATTATGAAACATCGCCTGTTTTTCGATTAATGACAGGGTGTTATTTAAGATATCATTAATATTGACCAGGCTTTTTTTGGCCTCGGTTTGACGCGAAAAATGCAGCAAGCCCTTTACAATGTCGCGGCAGCGAATGGTTTGTTTGACCACTTCTTCCAAATTTTGGCGGTTACTGTCTTCTTTATCGATATTTTCGAGAACCAGCGAGCTCAACACGAGAATCCCACCCAGCGGATTATTGATTTCGTGAGCGATGCCTGCTGCCAGTTGCCCCAGAGATGCAAGGCGTTCAGTTTGGATAACTTTGGCCTGCATTGCTTCCAGTTCTTCGGTGCGCTCTTTCACTTTATGTTCAAGTGTTTTGCCCCATTCCTCAAGCTCGCCTTTCATGCGTTTTAAACTTTTAACCATTGTATTAAACGAAAGTCCTAACTTGCCAATTTCATCATACGATTTTACTTTGACTTCATGGTTTAAATCGCCAGTGGAAATGGATTGGGTGATTTCCACCATTTCTCCCAGTGGACGTGTTACGCTATGTGTTAATAGATAGCTGATAAGAACAATCAAAACAAATCCCAGTGTTGCCACGCCAATAAACGTTAAAACCACCTGGTTTCGGATGGCCAGATAAGATCGTTCTAGCAATCCGACATATAAAATTCCAATGGTTTCGTTACTGCTATTTAAAATTGGTTCGTACTTGCTAATATACCAATCCTCAACCATGAAAGTTCTGTGAGACAATTCTTCTCGTTTAATCACCACAGAATTATATATTTCTTCTGGCACGCGTGTCCCAACTGCAGTTTTACCAGATTTTGTTTTAATATTTGTTGAGATCATCCAATCGTTAAGAAATATGGCAACTTTACCGATTTCTTTTCCATTATAAATTTCGCCCCTGTACACCAGATCCCAAATTCGATCTACAATAATAAAATTTTTATTTAAAAGATGGCCGCCATAAAGCACTCCAATGATAGCGCCGGTTGGCGTATAAATAGGTGATGCTGAAATTAAAACCACCCCCTCGGTTGATTCTTGTACATCGAGTTTTTTTACATCTTGTGATTCGACCAGCGGAATATGCGCTTGAATCGCCAGGTCGCGTTCTTCATTGGCCAATTGGGTTTGCGTAAATATTTCGGTAGACGCCATCACCTGACCCTTAAGCGCTGCTTTAATCGGCGAAATGTTAGCCACATTATCCCCGGTACGATTTGGTTGTGTAGGGCGAAAAATTACATTTCCGTTTCTATCGGTAACAGTTAAAAAATCAAGATTATTTTCCAAACGAATTTGTTCAAGATAATTAAAAAGAGCAGATTTATTGTTGTTTTCTATGAGAGTCGGCAGTTTAATACCGCATGCGCCAGCATATATTTCCTGTTTCATTTGGAGGAGCTGGTTATTGTAAACCATGCGGGCAGTTTTTATGTCGTGATGTACTTTATTCCACGCCTGGTTCATGATAGTGTCATTTACGATTAGTGAGCCGATAAACGACGTGATTAGCCCGCCGACACCCAGAATAAAGGTATAAACGATAATCAGTTTTGCACGCAGGGAAAATGTTCGTAAAATGGAAAACATTCAATTATCCTTCGCAAATAGGCAGTCCAACTGTGAAAGTGGTGCCTTCATTTATTTTGCTTTGCACATTAATGGTGCCGCCAAGTTCCTGAATAATTTTTTTACAGATGGGAAGCCCCAATCCGGTGCCGGTAATATTTTCTGTGGTTTCATTTTTGATGCGAACGAATTCTTCAAAAATGATATCCATATCTTTTTCATCGATGCCGATTCCGGTGTCGCTGATTATTACGTTTACAAAGTCTCCCTTTTGTACAACCCTGATCGTTACCGTTCCGTTTACCCTGTTATATTTAATTGCATTCACCACGATATTGGAAATTAGCACATTAAGACATTCCTTGTCACCGCGGACCGGAGAGGGTGCTTTTTCCGGCAAATCGATGATGATGGTCACACTTTTTTCGCTTGCTTGTTTCTCATAAGTGTTTTTGATATCTTTAATAATCGGAAAAATATCATTCGGCTCGATACAATCTGTCAGGGAACCGCTTTCAATTTTGGATATTTTCAACCAATCACGGATAATTTCAAGCAATTCTTTTATTTTTGTGAGTGAGCGGTCGATCCATTCGGTTTGTAATTGTTCTTTTTCCGGTATGTTGCCAAGATGTTTTAATACGTCAAGATATTGTTGAACAGCAACTAATGGCGATTGCAACTGGTGAGAAACGAAGGTCACAAAGTGGCGCTGCATTTTTATTTTTTCAGATTTAAGACGATTGGATTCTTCAATCAGGTGTTTACGTTCCAGGCCGCGTTTGATGATAAGGCGTAATTCTGCTGGTGTAAATGGTTTGGGCAGGAAGTCGTAAGCGCCGGCTTTCATTGCTTCGATGGCGGTATCGATTGTAGCATATCCGGTAATTACGACGATAATAATTTCGGGATCCATTTCATGGACCCGGGATATAACTTCCATGCCTCCGATTTTTGGCATTTTGAGGTCGACGACAATGAGTTGAGGTTTCATTTCTTCAATACGCTGCAGCCCCTCCAAACCGTCTTCGAATGTTTTGACGTCGAATCCTTCCCTGGAGAGGATTTGTTGGCAGGACATCCTCATGACAGCATCATCGTCGATAACATAGATAAGGTTATCGTTTTGTTCCGGCATAATTATTTTTTAAGTAGTTTTTTAACTAACTCCAGGAATTTGGGGATATCAACCGGTTTTGTCATGTACTGATCCGGAATAATCATTTCAACCTGCCCGCCGGCATGTTTAAAGCGGGTGTATGGATCTTCGTCAATCGAAGAGACCATTAAAATCGGTGTGTCTCTGAATGCTTCATAATCTTTTTGAAATTTAAGTAACTGATTTAAACTGTAGCCCTGGTCAATCGTTTCCATCATAATATCCAGTACGATCAAATCCGGTTTTTCTGTCTTAACCATTTCAAGGCCTTGTCTACCTGAGGCTGCTTCAACAACTTCATAATTGTGACTCTGTAGTAAGGTACGAATCGAGGTGCGGAAATCCTGGTCATCATCGATGAGCAATATCTTTGCATTTTCCATTTAAGCCCTCTTTAATTTAAGTACGATATAAACTAATAATATTTTATTAAAAGTCAAACATTTTTTCAATACAACTACTTTTTGGAAGTCGCCACGTCAAAGTTTTCTTCGAGACAAGTACCCGGCATTTACAAATGCCGGGTAACTGGTGCATGGTTCATTAGATATATTTTTCAACAACGGTTAATAAATCATCTGATTTCAATGGTTTTTGCAAATATTCTTTTACCGGGACTTGTGAAGTATCGAAAATTTGCTTTGCAGCATCTGCAAATGATGATAAAATGACAACCGGTGTTTCAATTTTCAGAGCGGCAATATCATCGGCAATTTTGCATCCGGTGTCGACTTCTTCCATCATCACGTCCAGCAGGATGAAGTCCGGTTTTTCGGATTGAATTTTTTCAAGCCCGGTTTTACCAGAATCTGCTTCCACGACTTGATATCCTTTTGATTCCAGAACAATTTTCGATGTTTCTCTGAAATCCATGTCATCATCTATGATAAGAACTTTTTTCGCCATTTTTCCTCCAGTTTAATTTACGAGTAATTCGAATTCATGCCGAAATTTATTTATCATGGCTTGGATTGCTTGCGCGCCGGCGTCTCCTAACGGGCACAATGTTGAGCCACTGATTGTCCTGGTTAATTTGAGTATTGTATCCAGATCATCTGTTGTGCCTTTGCCGGCAAGCATATTTTTCATGATCTGTTGGATTTTGCCAAGACCTTCACGGCAGGGAGTGCACTGACCACAGGATTCATGCACAAAGAAATTGATTTGTGTCATTGCCACTTCCGGGATCGAGGTGTCTTCATCCATCACGATAACACCGCCGGATCCGAGCATGGTTCCGGCTTTCAGGCACGCGTCAAAATCCATGTCAAAATCGATTTCATCCCCTTTGACAACTGGCGCGGATAAACCACCCGGAATAACGGCTTTTAATTTTTTACCATTTTTCACACCGCCGGCTGCTTGTTCGATAAGCTCTCTCAAATTCGTTCCTAACGGATATTCGTAAACACCGGGTTTAGTTACATGCCCGGAAATTCCGTACAGTTTGGTTCCGGCCGCCTGGAATGCGCCCATTTTCTTATATTCCTCGGCGCCATGTTCTATAATATACGGAAGTGCAGCCAAAGTTTCAACATTATTTACAATCGTCGGGCATTGATACAGTCCCGAGCTGGCGGGAAATGGTGGTTTCATACGCGGGCAACCGGGTTTTCCTTCGATAGATTCGATTAGCGCAGTTTCTTCGCCGCAAATATAAGCGCCGGCGCCGCGCATGACAATAATATCAAAATCATAATCGCTGCCGCTGATGTTCTGGCCCAGCAGATTGGCTTTTTTCGCATCCGCGATTGCTTTTTCCAGAATATTTGCAATCCATTTAAATTCACCGCGAACATAAATGATTCCCAGGTCTGCACGAAGTGCATAGCCGGCAATGACCATTCCCTCGATTAACAGATGCGGATCGTGTTCCATTATTTGACGATCCTTAAACGTACCCGGTTCACCTTCGTCTGCATTGCAAATCAGATAGAACGGTTTGTTTTTCTCTTTTGGCAGAAAAGACCATTTAAATCCAGTTGGGAAACCGGCTCCGCCGCGACCACGCAGAAAAGACTTTTTCACTTCTTCCACCAGTTCCTGGGGTTGTTTGGTCAAAGCAATTTCCAGCGCTTTATATCCACCAACTTTTTTATAGTTATCAACTTTTACCATGCCCGCAACTCCCACGTGGCGGGTCAATACTTTTTTTTCTTCTATCATTAAAGGTAGCTCCTCTATTGTAGTGATTCCAAGATATTATCGACTTTTTTGACAGTTAAATTTTCATAATACGTGTCATTAATCATCATTACCGGCGCTGTACCACAAGCACCCAAACATTCAACCAGAGTAAGTGTGTATTTTTTATCATCTGTGGTTTCACCAGGTTGAATACCAAATTTTTCCGATAAATGGTCTACTATGTGTTTTGCGCCTAACAAGGAACAAGAAACATTGCGGCATACCTGAATATGATATTTCCCCACTGGTTTCTGGTTGAACATTGTGTAAAAGGTAACTACGCTATAAATTTTGTTTGGCGTTGTATCCAATTTTTCTGCCAACTGAGAAATTGCAGCCGGCGGAATCCAGCCAAATTTGTCCTGGATGATGTGAAGTGCTGGCATTAGGGCAGAATTCTTTTTCGGATACTTTTCAATTAATTCTTCAATTTTTTGAACCGTTTCCGCCGACAATTTATATGTAGGATCATCCACTTTATATGTAGAAGGCGACGTTGTCATAAAACATTTCCTCCGCTTTCATGAAAATATTCATTGTTGTTATTTAATCAATTAAACCATTTCTCGTTTATGATAATGGGTATGCAGAAGTTTGTGACTCCGTTCGCCCAATGGTTTACCGAGAAATTCTTCGTACAACCTGGTTATCCATTCATTTTTATGTGATACTCGGACACCGGCTTCAGCATCCAGTTTATAGAGCGCTGCTGAACGCTTTTTTACTTTTTCCACATCTGTTCCAATCGGCTGACCACCGCCGGCAACGCAGCCACCCGGGCAGGTCATTACCTCGATAAAATGTAATTCCCTTTTTCCGGCTTTCACTTCATCCAGAAGTTTGCGGGCATTACCCAGACCGCTGGCAACAGCCACTTTTACTTCAGTGCCATTAATATTGACAGTCGCCTCTTTGATTCCTTCCAGACCGCGGGCAGCCTCCACATTCAGATCTTCCAGCTCCTTGCCGGTTACCAGAAAATAAGCAGAACGGATTGCTGCTTCCATTACGCCGCCTGTGGCGCCGAAAATTTTACCGGCAGTTGAACGTTCGCCAAAAGGAGTGTCTGCTCCTTCCGGCTCCAGTGAGTTCACATCAACTCCGTACATCTTTATAAGCCGTCCCAATTCGCGGGTAGTTAACACGGCGTCGATGTCGAGCATTTCATCTTGACCCATTTCCGGGCGTTGCCGCTCGAACTTTTTTGCGGTACATGGCATTACGGAGACGCTGAATATTTTTTCAGGATCGATATTTGCCTTTGTTGCAAAGAAACTTTTGATGATCGCACCCATCATTTGCTGCGGACTTTTGCAGGTCGAGATGTTTTCCAGCATATCCGGATAGAATTGTTCCAGGAACTTGACCCAGCCGGGCGAACAACTGGTTAACATTGGTAGCGTACCGCCGGTTGTCAGTCGATGCACTAATTCCGACCCTTCCTCCATAATGGTGAGGTCGGCACTGAATGAAGTATCGAACACATAATCAAATCCGATCTGTCGCATTGCGGCAGTCATTTTGTCGCAGATATCAATGCCTGTGTCCAGTCCTAATTCTTCGGAAAGGCTGACTGAAATTGCCGGAGCATGTTGAGCCACGACGACTTTTTCAGGATCATTAATTGCATCGATCACCATTTGAAGGTGACTTTGTTCATAAAGTGCACCGGTGGGACATACCATCACACACTGCCCGCAATTGATGCAGCGCGAGTCTTGTAACGGCATTTCATACGAAATACCAACCCGGCTGTCCAAACCACGACCGATTAATTCGATAGCATTTACTCCCTGAATTTCTTCACATACGCGGACACATTTCCCACAGAGAATACATTTATTCGGATCGCGAACAATAGCCGGACTGGAAGTATCCAGTTCGTAATGCATTTCGCCTTTTACAAGGGTTCGCTCGCGAATGCCTAATTCGTCTGCCAGCATTCTTAAATCACAATTTCCGTTTCGTACGCAATAAAGGCAATCGTCCGGATGGTTGGACAGCATCAGCTCGACGATGTTGCGTCTGGTTTCCAGAACCCGAGGCGAATGTGTTTTGATTTTCATGCCTTCGGTAACCGGAAATGCGCACGCCGGGACGAGATCCTGGCGTCCTTCAACTTCCACTACACATACCCGACAACGTCCGACCGGCGGATGATTTTCGAGATAACACAAGGTCGGAACTTTGATACCAGCATGCTTCAGCGCGGATAAAATCATTTCGCCTGGTTTTGCTTCGATTGTTCGGTTGTTAACTTTAATTTGTACCATATAACTTCCTCTTACGTTAATTTGGTTTCAGCTTCCATGGCTACTGCATGTGTTTTTCGGTTTATTCTGGATCAGGTCGTTGTCATTTATGGTTATGACTGATTCAGAGGATTTACAAGATATATCGTGAATAATTTTGTTACCTTGTTGTTTTAATTCGCACGCTGCATCTATGGAAATTTTGTTTATACAGTATTATAATTTTGGCAAAAATACATTAAATTGACTTCCTTTATTCAATTCACTGGTAACGGTAATTTTACCATTATGTAATTCAACAATTCGTTTGGTGATGTTTAAACCAATACCAGTGCCAGATATTTTTTGAATAACATCACTTTTTGATCGATAAAATTCATTAAAAATTTTATCCAACTCGGTATCGGTAATTCCATATCCTGTATCAATCACAGAGATGATAAGAAATTTATCGTCAGCTTTGCTTTTTATTGTAATGGTTCCCCCGTGCCGATTGTACTTAATCGCATTGCTAATAAGATTGGAGAAAACAATATTCAGCGAATTTTTATCACCACTGATCATCGGAAATTTTTCAGGGAGATCACATTCAATTTTAATTTTCTTTTGCGCTGATTCGTGCTCCATAAAGCCGACAATTTCTGTTAAAACCGGTCTTATATCAATCGGAGACATTTTTCTGGTAATTTTACCGGATTCTATTGATGTCAGGCTTAACAGATCATGAATCAGATTGCGCAGCATCTCGGCTTTATCACGGCAGCGGGTTAAATATTCGTGCTGTTTCTCCGGGTTCTCTTTTACATATCCATTAATGATGACATCCAGATAATTTTCGATTGCATTAATGGGCGCTTTTAATTCATGCGTAACAACAGCAACCAATTTTTGAAATTCTTCTTTTCGCTTTTCCAGCTTTTTTTCTTCGGATATATCCATTATAACCAGAGCGAGACCGGAAAAGTTATCTTCTGTTCCCATAAGCGGCGCCATGGTAATGGAATATATCTTTTCAGCTTTTGCATCAAAAACGATTTCTCTGTTCTGATATCGTTGAGATACTTTTTCATTACGTAATGTATTGCAAATCCAGTCTTCCAATTCACTGTTATTTAAATAGCCGCGAATCGTATGACCAATGTCTCCGGGTTCGTCTATATTCAATAATTTGCACGCGACTGAATTAATAAGAATCAGTTTTGCATCCTGATCTGTGGCAATAAGTCCTTCACCCATACAATTGATGATCGTTTTTAACCGGGACTGTTCCGCGGCAAGGGCTTGTAAATTTTGCTCCCGTTCCTTACGTAAACCCCGTGCTTCCCTTAATAACCGAGATCGCTCAAGACCTTTACGAACAACTTTTCGTAGTTCCTCAGGTGTAAACGGTTTTGAAACATAGTCATAAGCTCCTTGCTGCAATGTCTCTACCGCGGACTCAATCGTCGCAAATCCTGTGATGACAATAATGATGACCTCTTTATTAAATTGCTGGACAGCATTCAGTAATTCATTGCCAGTCATTTCGGGCATAATGAGGTCGAGTAAAATGAGATCGTAATTTTTTGTCTTGATTTTTTCAAGACCAATCTTGCCATTAATTGCCGTATCAACGGTCATGCCTTCCTGTTCCAGCGTCTTCTGACAGGCAAGGCGGATCACGTTGTCATCATCAATAACAAGAATAGAGGGTTTTTTTTCCATGTGCGATAATATTTTAATTTTAAATGAAAATTACGAAACTCCGGCAAGGAGCATTTCTACTTTTGGAATCATATCCTCAATTTTTACCGGCTTTTCCAGATAAGTCCAGTTCGGTAGCGTAGATCTAACCCTAACCATTAATTGTTTATAATTTTTCGATTTTATTTTCGGAGTGAATAACAAAACAGGATAGCAGATATAATCTCTGTTTTCTAAAAACTTCTCCATAAAATGCAATCCATCGCTACCGACTGGAATGTCCATATCAACCATCAATAAATCAGGCTGCTCTACTTTCAATTTTTGATAAGCAATATCAGGGTCATAACAAATATCGATTTCGAAGTTATGATTTTCTAAATTTGCTTTATGAATTTCAATAAAATCATCATTTTCATCGATCATTAAAATCAGGCGTTGCTGTTTTCCGTTTCGATTATTTTGTGACCGAACGTCTCGGTCGTTGAAAACCTGTCTGATGGCGTTTTTAACCGCAAGTTTTAAATCGTCAGTGCCGAATGAATCCAGATGATAATAAAAAATCTTTTCTGCCCGTACCTTTGCTTCCAGTTCTTTGGAATTGGAATTTGTTTTTACAATAATTTTTACATAAGGATCAATTTCCCGTAAAATCTGTATTGTTCGCTCTATGGGAACACTCTCAATGTCTGCGTCGAGAACAATTACATCGTATTTATTGATTTGGGCTCTGTTAATCGCTGAACCAAGATCATGGTCAATGGCCGTTTCATAACCGGTTACTTTAAAAAATGCCAATAATTCGTTAATTTCATTTTCGTGATGTTTTACTATGAATAAAACATGACCAGTGACTGGGTTTCTCATTTCATGCCCATTTTTTTGTTAATCGTTTTGAATTTACTGTAAACAAGAGTTGACATTAAGCGCAAACTATATGCCAATTAAAACTCACTCATTTTTCACTGTGAATTAATTCACAAAAAATAACAAATTAAGGCGGTTGTAGAATTTTTATTTAAATTCTTGAAAATTGATAATATGGGGTAAAATTACACAAATTGTATGCAAAAAATATAATTAGCTGTTTCTATGTAAATTAGAAATGGGGCAAATATACACAGTGGGGGAATTATCTACAGAATTATTGTATAACTTGAATCTATATCAGGGGTGTCGTTATAATCAGCAAAAAGCACACATAATAAAGATTCAGATTTTTTGCTATGCGCAATATTTTCCAAAAAATATTTTTAACCTGAAAAATTTATAGCCACAGAGGTTTAGAGTACACAGCGTTCTTATTTTTAAAACGTTACGCAAACAATAACAACTCGCATTTTTCTTAACTCAGTTTGAAAATTAATATGCCCCCAAGTTGCTGTTTCTCTGTGCTTCTGTGGCACGTTTTGTGATAAATCATTTAACCTGAAATATTCAGAAATAGTTACCGTAGTAACGCTAAAGTCGAAGAAATAAAAACGTAATTCTATTCGTGAATAAGAACTGAGTTTTAATAACAGGCTTGTTTAAAAAATTACGATCATTTATTTTATCCGGGCAAAAATATTAAAAATTCCATTTTGAATCCACATCTAAAAGACAAAAAGCCTTATACAACGAACCACTATAAATAAAAACACTTATTAAAGCGTGGTACTTTGTCAGGCGGTTTGTCCTGAGCAGCCGAAGGGACGTTAGATTGATAAAAATAGACAACAGCTATTTAGAATAATGAGTTGCGTTTTTTGCGGTTTATGAATTATTGAGCTTAAAACTACTCGATTTATTTAAAATACCGAAACTGTATTGCAGTTATGTTCCGAAAAATATGATCATATTATTCCTGTCAGTAAAATATCGTTAAATATTCACCGGATAAAAATCATCTTTATCCTTTTTACAGTATTAAAGCAGTTTACCCTGAAAGACTATGTTTAAAACAGCAATGTGGCTGATAACAAGATATTACCAAAAATCAGCATATTTCTACAAGATATTTTGCATCTTGTTTCTTATTATGATTATTGAACAATCCATCTGATGAAATAGTGAGATAAAAAAAGAATAACGAGGTGAATCATGGGAAAAGAATTATTATTTCAAGCCTTTAAAAATAAAAAGACCGATCGGATCCCCTGGGTGCCGTTTGTCGGTTGTCATGGCGGTGCGCTGCTCGGAGAACCTGCGGATGTTTATCTGAAATCTGCTGACATGATCGTGAAAGGGGCGCTTAAATCAATTGAACTATATAAGCCGGATGGGATTCCGGTGACATTCGATTTGCAGCTTGAAGCAGAGGCAATTGGCTGCGAACTACAGTGGTCAAAAGAAAATCCGCCGGCTGTTATTAACCATGTTCTTGATGATAAATCATTGACTGATCTCACAATTCCGGATGAAAAATCCGGTCGCTTTCCCGAAGTTTTTAAAGCCGTTAGAGAGCTTAAAAGAAAAGTCGATGATGTCGCATTATATGGTCTTGTCACCGGGCCTTTTACTTTGGCGCTACACTTAAAAGGAACGAACATTTTCATGGATATGTTTGATGATCCTGACGCGGTTCATGAACTGATGACATTTTGTACCGAGGTTGCTATCAAAGTATCCCGGATGTATTTGAATGCCGGCTGTGATATCATCGCGCTCGTAGATCCAATGACCAGCCAGATTTCGCCGGATGCTTTTCGCACTTTTGTAACCCCGTACGCGACAAAGGTGTTTAAAGATGTTCGAGAACAAAACGCGCTGTCCTCCTTTTTTGTATGCGGACACGCCCAGAAAAATATCGAGGCCATGTGTGAAACCAAACCGGATAACGTTTCCGTGGATGAAAATATTCCCCTGGATTATGTGAAAGAAATTTGCCGTAAACACAATATTTCCTTTGGCGGAAATTTACAGTTGACAGTTGTGCTGCTTATGGGCACGCAAGATGACTGTCGCCGTGCGGCGATTGAATGCATCAATATTGGCGGAGACGCCGGGTTTATTCTCGCGCCGGGCTGCGATTTGCCGTATGCTGTGCCGCCTGAAAATGTGCAGGTCGTTGCAGATATTGTGCACGATCCGTATCAGCAGCAGGTTGCACAAGAATTGCTTCTCAAGAAAAAAGAAGTGAAAACAGAAATTGACCTTTCGGAATATGGACAATCGGATAAGGTTGTGGTGGATGTAATAACGCTTGATTCTGAAGCGTGCGCTCCGTGCCAGTATATGGTCGAAGCTGTGAAAAGAGTGGCGCCCTATTTTAATGACCTGGTTGTTTGGCGGGAACATAAAATAAAGGAAAAAGAATCAGTGGAATTTATGATGGGATTGATGGTGAAAAATATTCCCACGATTTGTATCGATGGCAAAATTAAATTTGTAAGCAATATTCCTGCCCAGGGAGAATTGATCGCGGCAATTCAGGAACGGATCAATGAAAAATTCGGCATGAAATTACGTCAGCACCAAAATCGGCTGCTGGTATTGGGCGCAGGTTGTGAAAAATGTGATCAGACACTGAAAAATGTTAAACAGGCTGTGAAAGAACTGGGTAGCACAGTTGAGATTGTTCATATTACTGATGAAAGTCAAATTCATGCGCATGGCGCGGTATCTACACCGGCAGTTGTTGTGGTTGAAGAGCGTGTAAAAATTGTTGGCAGAGCACCATCTGTGGAGGTAGTTAAGGAATGGTTGAAAGAATTGTAAAAATTCCGACAATTTTAATTACCGGGTTTCTCGGCGCCGGAAAGACGACGCTATTGAACCGGCTCATCGAATTTTATAAAAGCAAACGCACTGTTTTATTAATCAATGAATTCGGGCAAATCGGTATTGATGGCGAGTTACTTGTCGCCGGGAATTATGAAAAGATTGAATTGAATAAGGGGAGTTTGTTTTGTATTTGTGTGCGCACAGATTTTATCGACGAGGTGGAAAAAATAGCCACGAAAATGAAACCGGAATTGTTGATTATAGAGGCGACCGGATTGGCGGATACCTCTGAAATGGAAAAAATGCTTGCACTCCCCAATTTAAAAGATTATATTGAACTAAACGCTTGTTTGTGTTTGGTGGATTGTCAGAATTTTCTTAAAATAAAAGATAATTTGAAAGCGCCAGCCTCGCAAATTCGTAGTGCAGATCTTGTCATTATCAACAAAACTGATCTGGTTGAAAAAACACAGATTAAAAAAATTCTGCAAGCAGTTAAGGACATCGCGCCCGCCGTGCCTGTTATCAAAACAACTTATGCGGATATTTCGTTAGAAACTTTGACTCAAATCAGGCGACCGGATGTTGGTGAAATTGGCTCTCCGGGAGATGGCAGGCCTGATCCGGTCGTGTCGGTCACTCTTAACGGAATTGGTTCGTTTTCGCAACATAGTTGGGACGAATTCAGAGCACGGCTTGACGGCGCTATTATGCGAGCAAAAGGATTCATTAATATCGATCACCAGAGCTATTTTGTAGAAGCGACAATGGATAAATGGATGATGCAAGAAGTTCGTGATAAAAAAAGAGTCCCGAGTATTTTGGTAATTATCGGGCGAAAACTGGATCAGGATAGCATTATTGAATTATTCAGCCAGAAAATGACTATGAATTCCAAAATAAATAAAAAGGTGTGATGAATGCAAAAGAGTGGTGTCGAGCTGAATGACTATTTAAAACCCACGCCATTAATTGAATCACTTCATCCGGACATTGTTTCCGCTGCAACAAAAATGACCTCTGCTGCGAAAACAGATGTTGAGAAAGCAGAAAAAATATTTTATTTTATGCGAGATGATATACGATACGAATTTCGTGCAAAATTTCTTGAAGAACAATATCACTCGTCTTATATTTTGAAAGATAAAAAGGGCTTTTGCACACAAAAAGCCATTCTGTTCTGCGCTCTTGCCCGCAGCATCGGTATTCCCGCAGGCATTTATTTTTACGATATTGTTGATCATTCCCTGCCCGAACATACGGTTCAGTTCATGCGGACGCGCACACTGTATCATCATGGCATCGCAGCGCTTTTTTTGAATAACCGATGGCGTCAACTGGATGCTACACTCGATATTCATCTGATTCAGCGAAATAATCTATATCCGGTAGAATTTCATCCGAACCGGGATTGCCTGATGCGGGCGGACACACCTGATGGGCGGCGTCATATTGAATATATCAAAGATTATGGAATGGAAAATGATGTTACGTTCAATGAAGTCGCGTCGTGGTTTAAGCGGGGCTATCCCCATCTTGTTGAAAAATATACAGGCAGTAAAGAACTTTAAAAATATCCAAAATAAAGAAGGGATTCGGCAATGAATGAAAGCAGCGATCATCAAAAGGAATTGATATTTTATTACAGCCATGAAAATTGTCCGGCCCGGGCGACGGCCGCTCCGGTGCTTGCCTGGCTGGCTGAACGAAAAAATATTGATTTTGACGGATATTTTTGTGTTCGCCCCAGTGTGGCAGATATTGGTGATTATTTGCCGTTTACAGGCAATAAACATGATGAACAGTTTTATTTTCTTACGAATTTTTATGACCACATTTATTTTACTGCCCTTTCCGAGCAAGCTCCGATCCAGTTTGAACGTTTTTTAAAGGCTAAAAATAAATCAACTATCATCAAAAAATCATCTCAAGATTTAATTGATTTTTACCTGGATATTTTTGATCTTTTTGATGAAATATTTCCCAATGAAGCGATTATCTTTCCGTCGACTGTTTTTCCGTTTCCAAATGAGAAAATTGAGCTGGGTGAATTCAAAATTCCCGGAGAGTCAAGATTAGATACATTCTGTTATCCGGAAGTATTCTTCCGAAATGCGCTGGCGTTGCATTATGAATTACCAGATGATCAATTAAATCGACTGATCGTGTTGGGAATCACTAAAATCCGGTTGATGTTTTGCCCAAAAGAAGCCAAATCACGATTCGAAAAAATGGGATTCGATGTTGAAGAGATTGACACGATTCAGCCGGAGGATAACTATTGTACCATTACAACCCGCATTGCAGAGCGCTGGCTTTCCGAAGTAAAAGGACTGGCAATGGGGAACGATCCGATTACACTTCGCTGGACGCCCAAATATCTGCGGGAGCGTATCCTGCCTGTCGCAGCAGTGCAGTCCCTGCCGCAAGCGGTAGAGGTTTTGGGCAGATTATCGGAACAGATCGGAAACAAAGTGGTCTGGGGAAGCCAGGTCTTCAATGACCACATTATTGCTGATACTTCGAAACAGGATATTGTGTTGTCGCTTGTTCACGATGTGGAAGTCGGGATCACAATTCGCGATCATATTAAATTTCCGAATCTTTGGTTAAAAAATATCACACCGATTTGGGAGAATGAAAATAGCGATATTTATCTGGAAAATCAATTAGACGCCGGTAAAATACCAGTGTGTTTCATGCAATACGCATCCGATCTGGGGCACTTACCAGTATTACCACGCTATCTTGATTTACATTCAATTGAAGGCATTGTGGATGGAATCGCTTTTCCCGCATCATGGTGGCAATATGCCGAAGAACAAGTGGAGCAGTTATATTTAGCAAAAGAAATGGGAGGTGTTTATCCAACGGCAGAACCCCTGTTATGCAGCGCGGGCATTGGCGTCGCCACCGAAGCCCAGGGATATTTGACAGCCGAAACGTATTTGAAAAGCCTGCTTAAAGCCAAAGAAATTATCGCTGCTTATGCCGGCGAAAATCATGTGCCTGTCGGACATTATTCATTTCAGGACTCCTGTCCTAAATATCAACACAATACCGCTGAACCCCAGTATGATGTGCTCATCGAGGCTGGGTTACAATATGCCATTACGTATAAAAATGAAGGCAAATTCCCGGAGATCGTATATTCAACAGATGATTTTACAGTATTGAATCAACAGACAATGCACTGGACCTTTAATCCGTTGATTGATTTACGGGAATGGGAACGGAAGTTAGTAAATGCCGGTCGACACGGTTGGATTATTATTGGTTTGGATTCGCCGTTCTGGGGAATGGTTCCCTGTTATTTTGGACTGGCATCCAAAGGATTGAGCTTAAAAGCGCTGCAGGAAGCCATGATTTATGCCCGTGGTGGGGGAGAGAGCAATCAGCTTTTTCTGGCAAAACCGCATGAGGTCGTTCGGTTTGCGCACATGCTGAAAGGTCGAAATTTAATCTGATTGTGACGAACAAATCCGGAAACAGAACAGGATATTATGAGAAAAGCTGAACAGATGGTCGTAATTACGAATAAACCGAAAATCGACAAGAAATACGAAAGTCACATCCGAAGCGGTTGGAAAGATATCTCGCACGCATTAACAAATCAAATTATTGAGAGACAAAAGCACCGCAATAATCCCTCACTGAAAATTGTACTTGACGGCTATATCGGAACCGACTGGGATACGGTTGTGGCAAATGTGAAAAAAGACGTGGCCATTAGCCAAATTAATGTACAATTTTTCGATGTTCATCAATGCTTAAAATCGCAGCAAAACCTTGAAAAGCAGTTTGAACACTATCTGGGAAATGATTCTGTTTTTGGAAAACTTTATAAAAAAAGCCTTAAAAGTATATTTGATTCCTCAAAAATAGCAGCATTAAAAAAATCAATTCAGAAATTTACACGTGATCACCCAAAAAATGTCGCGATTTGTTTCGGAACCGGAGCGTCTTTCTTGTTTCGCCGAAAACAGTGGTCGTTTATCTTTTATTTTGATCTCAGCCGCGAAGAATCACTAAAGCGAAATAAACAATGGATGAGTCAGACCGGTACGCAGAGTATCAGTCCGAAAAAACTGTATTACATCGATTTTCAGGTAAATGATAAACACCGGAATCATTGGCTTTCTAAACTCGATTTTTATATTGATGGAAATGATGCCAAAAACCCGGTTATGATTTCCGGTAAATTACTGGAAAAAGTGACTGCCGAATTAGCGTGTTCTCCGTTTGCCTTGAAATATTTATATGAACCCGGTCCCTGGGGCGGACAGTGGTTAAAGAAAATCCGCAATCTGCCTGAAGAGTGGATGAACTGCGCCTGGAGTTATGAGGTCATTGCCCAGGAGCAAAGTCTTCTGGTCGCATTGAACAATGAGACAGTGATTGATATCCCCTGGACGACTTTTCTGCATTTACAATATGATCGCATTATGGGGAATGTCAACAAGCGCCGGTTTGATGGCCAATTCCCGATTCGCTATGATTATCTTGATACAATGGACGGCGGCGATCTTTCCATTCAGGTTCATCCGCCAACGCCATATATTCAGCGGAATTTTGCAGAACCCTATCACCAGGGCGAGATGTATTATATCGTTGATACCCGGGATTGCGCCAGAGTCAATCTGGGGCTGAATGCAGACGCCAAAAAGGAAGAATTTTATGAAGCTGCCAGATTAGCCGACGAACAGGAAAATCCGTTTGATTACCGGAAGTTTGTGAATAGTGTTCCTGTTAAAAAACATGATCTGTTGCTCATTCCCCCGGGAACAGTGCACGGTTCCGGCGAAGGGATTGTAGTGTTAGAGATCAGTTCAACGACCTATCGTTACACCTTCAAAATTTATGATCACCTGCGCCCGGATTTAAACGGCGTGATGAGACCGATTCACGTTCGCCATGCATTTAATGTCATCAAGTGGTTTCGACGAAAAAAATGGGTCGATGAAAATTTGAAACAGCAGCCCCGACTCGTTCGATCCGGAGATGATTGGGCCGAGTATCTCATTGGCGACCGTCGCGAATTTTTCCATATCGTTTTCCGCATGGATTTTGATCGCCAGATTATTGATGAAACTGATGGTCAGTTTCATGTACTTTGTCTGGTCCAGGGTGAGTCAGTATTAATATCCTCACTGAATGATCCTGAGAAAAAATTGAAATTCGATTATTCAGAGACCATCATTGTGCCTGCCTGTTTTGGGGGATATAGCATTGTTAATCTGGGGGATTTGCCCTGTAAAATTGCCAAAGCCAGATTGCGGTAATGAGGCCTTTTAAAAATTTGTAACAACCAAAATTTTAATTGCTTTTTAAATTGATATTTATATTTTACATCAAATTAAAAACGATTTGTATCTTCTCAATATTTTATGGTAGATATGGGCGCTTGCCGCTATGTCGTATT
>CAZCJL010000115.1:0-20790 GCA_964498785.1 uncultured Cytophagia bacterium
AGAGAATCCGAAAGCTTTGATGCACACCATCAATTATTGAATGGATACAATTTGAGTTACTATTGTTTGCGTAACGTTTTGAAAAAAAAACTCTGTGTACTCTGAACCTTTGTGGTTATGAATTTTTCAGGTTATAAATTATCCACACTGACAACTTTTGTTGTTATATCAAATTCCGGTGGATCCTGGATATATTTTTTTACTGCGCATAGCTCTGCGGAGCGAATAACTGCTTCTTTATACTGCTGCGGAAACTCTGGCGGCAGTTCTATTTCCAGTACTATTGTACTAATTTTACGCTTTTGATTATCATGGATTATTTTTTGTATAATTCGTATTCCGTCTGTGCTTAAACCGCGCTGTTGGCAAAAACTTAATACATAAATACCGGCACAGGTTCCGATTGATGCAAGGAACAAATCGAATGGTGCAGGCGCTGAACCTTCTCCGCCTGTTAACACAGGTTGGTCTGTTTTAATTGTGAACCCTTTGAATTTTGCGTCAACTCGTTTCCCATTCGTTGAGGGAAATACTATTTCCATATTCATAAGTCGAATTCCTCTTAATTATTCTTATTTGATTTACAGATGAATGTAAACTTACACGATTTATGGTAATATTCGTTCCCGCTTAAATATTTTTATGAGCGTAATTAAATGGGAATGATTTCAATAAAATTGAAATTAGCGGGACGTCAACGGATTGAGAATTTTTCTGACGTATCGAAAATAACATCCATTTCTTCGGCAGTTCCCTGAATTGAAAAGCGCGTCACAATGTTTTCATGCGTTCTGTAGCGAACTCTATCCGGATGATTCAGCATCCACCGCAAAATGCGTCGCAATTCACCGTTGCTATTATATAGATGTTTCTGATGAAGTTCTTTCGGAAGAATTTCGGGGTAGGCAAGCCGATTGGGCAGCAATGGATCACACCCGGCAGCAATCGCTTCGATAACGGCAATTCCTTGATTTTCATGTAGCGAGGTTGAAACAACAACATCGCAGGACGCAACCTCTTTCGGATAATCAGATGAAGGAACATAGCCGAACTGAATGATATTTTCTTTGAGAATATTTTTAGCGACATTAAATATCGGAGGAACTTCACTATAGGATTTTCCGAGAATAACCAGCTCAAACGTGTGTCCTTCTTCTTTTAATTCGAATAAGATATGAAAAAAATCCTCAGGATTTTTGTCATGTTCCCAACGATGTGGCCAAAGAATGCGCAAAGGCTTGCCCTTTCGGGATTCCCGGTTCCGGCGAGCTTGTTCAAACGGTTTAAGCAACAGACCGACAGGAATGAACACTGAGCGTTTTCTGGTTATATATTCAATTTGACTTGGTCGAGGATCCGGAAGTAAATTCAGAAATGCAGGAAGGGCCAGCAAAAAGTCTTCCATGTGAAATCGAGTGTTCCAGATTATTTTGTGTGAGGCTGCAATTGTCATGATATTTGCAAGGACAAAGGTATAATCGCGTTCATCATATTGTTGCACCGGGTATGTTAACTGGTTTTCGTGAAAATATGAGCACAAAAATTTACCAACAAACATGTCGGGACTAAGACCGATTAATTCTGCGAGGTTAACATAATCAGAAACCAGTACCGCGTCAAAGTCCTGCCCATACTGTTTAACCTGATCGATCATCATTAAACTTCCGGCCCGCATTCGCCATTTCCATTTACGCGGCGGAAGTGTAATCAAATTAATTTCGTGCCGGCTATATTTTGCCCAATTTTCCAAAAAAAGCTGATGTGTTTCACCGAACCAGGGCTCAATCGCTAATATCTTTGCCATTGCACCACCCTGAAAATAGAAATAGTCAAATCTTAAAACTCCCGAAAATATAATAGGTTATCAAAACAAGTCCGATACAGATCGGAGTGTAATATGAGAATCTACTGATATTATACGATAAAAATTAAAATGAGGCAATAAATAAATCAATATTGCCTCATTTCATTCATTAAAATAGAAATAAATTTAAATTCGGATAACATCATCAATTAACTCAGTAAATTAATTGATGGCATGACTGATTCGTAATATATAAACTAAAAATCTAAATTAAATGTGCAATCTAATTATAAATAAATATCTCATTGATGGCTGGAGTGCAATGCTTTCAGAGCGTGTCCAGGAACTTTGCTATTGTTGGAAAAACCCTTGCGAAGGTTAGCAGTAATACAACATATAGATGATTATACAAATGTATATCAATATACAACTTGTCCTTTTTTTAAAAACCTTCGCAAGGGTAGTTCGTGGAAACGCTTTTTATGCATTGCAGTGAATCGCATAAATGCGACCGACGCGTACATAAGCGATTCACTCCGAAACGTACATTCAATTTATGCATAAAATAAATCCTAAATTTCTAAAATGAATTATAATACCTGCATTATTCACAAAACGTGCCACAGAAGCACAGAGGTCACAGAGAAACAGCAACGTGCGGGCATATATTACTTTTCAAACTGCGTTAAGAAAAATTCGAGTTGCTATTTTGTTTGCGTAACGTTTTGAAAATAAATACGCTGTGTACTCTGAGCCTCTGTGGCTATGAATTTTTCAGGAATACTGAAAAAATAGATTTATTGCCCACGAAATAGTACTTAATTCAAAATAAATAAATAACATTTCGAGTATTTTTGTGTGTTTAGTGTGCTGCAATTGTATAATAATTTTCTTTTTAGAATTTTAGATAAATATTCATTTCGAATTTTAATTATTACTAAAGCATATTTATTGACGCGAGTCGATCAATTTGCGATGCTCGTCGACAATTTGTTCTACTAACGAATAGGGGACTGCTTCATAATGGTCAAAGTGCATTGTGGAAGTAGCTCTGCCCGATGTAATGTTACGCAATTCATTGGTATAGCCGAACATTTCTGCCAGTGGTACTTCGGCCTTGCTGAAACGTGTGCCATTTTTCGCATCAATGCGCAGAATTTTCCCTCGTTTTGAACCAATACTGTTGGATACAGCTCCCAAAGATTCTTCCGGAGAAGCAATTTCGACAGACATCACTGGTTCCAAAAGCTGGGGCCCTGCTTTTTTAAATGCATTGCGAAAACACATTGACCCGGCAATTCGAAAAGCCATCTCTGAGGAGTCTACCGGATGATGAGACCCATCGATAAGTGTGCAACGAACATTTACTACCGGAAAGCCACTAAGCGGTCCCTTTCTCATTGCATCCAAAATTCCTCGTTCTATCGATGGAATATATTCCCTGGGAATCGCTCCACCGACAATTTTATTGATAAATTCGAATCCTTTTCCCTGAGGTAGTGGTTCTATTTCCAGAACAACGTGAGCATATTGACCGTGTCCGCCGGTTTGTTTTACATATTTTGTGTTTTCAACTGCTTTATGCATAATGGTTTCACGATACGCAACCTGTGGCTTTCCGATATCTGGTTTCACGCCGTGTTCACGATTTAACCGATCCATAATAATTTCAAGATGAAGCTCGCCCATCCCCGAAATGATCGTCTCTTTTGTCTCATCATCTACCCGAACGACGAATGTTGGATCTTCGGTTGATAGTTGTGATAAACCATGTGATAATTTTTCCTGTTCCTGCCTGTTTATGGTTTTTACAGCCACAGAAACCACAGGCGTAGGAAATTCAATAGCTTCCAATACAATTGGCCTGTCCAGTTCACAAATCGTGTCGCCGGTCGTCGTATCGGCCAGCCCAATCACTACTCCTATTTCTCCACAATAGATGGTATCCCGGTCAACAATTTTATCAGCGTGCATTTGCAAAATACGGCCAACCCGTTGTTTCTTGCCGCGGGTGGAATTTAGCACAAAAGAGCCCGCTTTTAACGTACCGGAATAAACCCGGATAAATGTCATTTTACCCATGTGCTTATCAGTGGTAATTTTAAACGCCAGTGCTGCGAATGGTTCGGCATCCGAAGGAAGACGTTCTATTGAATCGTTGTTGTTGGCCTTAATGCCAATAACCGGTGGTCTGTCTTTTGGGGACGGGAGATAATTAATAACCGCCTCCAGCAGTGGTTTGATGCCTTTGTTTTTATAGGCAGATCCGCATAATACCGGAATGATGTTACATTGAATTGTCGCGTCTCTTAAGGCCGCGATGAGCTCCGATTTATTTGGCTCGACCTCGGAAATAAATTTTTCCAGCAGCCCTTCATCTTGTTCTGAAATTTTTTCTATCAAGAATTTTCGATATTCCATGGCAATCTCGATCATTTCTGCGGGAACATCTGTTTCACGATGCGGAATTCCCAGGTCGCGATCACTGAAATAGATCGCTTTCATATCGATTAAATCGATCACGCCTCTGAAACTTTCTTCTTTTCCTATTGGCAACATCACAGGAACCGCATTTGCGCCAAGCATCTGCTGGATTTCTTTGACAACAGAATAGAAGTCAGCGCCAAATCGATCCATTTTATTTATGTAGGCAATCCGGGGGACATTATATTTTTCCGACTGCCGCCACACGGTTTCAGACTGTGGTTGAACGCCCCCAACTGCACAAAATAAGGCAATGGTTCCGTCAAGAACTCGCAAACTTCGTTCTACTTCGGCTGTAAAGTCCACGTGACCCGGTGTATCTATTACATTAATTTCGTGTTTTTTCCATTGTATGGTTGTTGCTGCTGATGTGATGGTGATGCCGCGTTCTTTTTCCTGTGCCATCCAATCCATGGTTGCCTGTCCGTGATGCACTTCTCCCAAACGATGGATTTTACCTGCGTAAAATAAAAGCCGTTCTGTTAAGGTCGTTTTGCCTGCATCGATGTGCGCCATTATTCCGATATTTCTTAGATGCTCTAATGGTAAAATACTCATACGTTATTATTCTCCATAAATCCAGTCAATTGATATAATCGTTTAAAACTTAAAAGCTCCTAATATAAGGTTAATTTTAATTAAAGTCAATAAAAAAAAGCAATATTTGAATGTTCCCCGTTTTTTTAAATCAACGCTATCATAAAATATATGTATTGTAAATTTATGAATTAGAGCGTGTTTTAGCTCAAATTAAATTGATTTTGAAAAATGACTTTTCGAACATAGCGATTTTAAAAAGCATCAGGGGCAATACCTTAAAATATTTTGGACATTCGTGAAAAGTAATATTTCAATATTAAATACGCGTTAACTGAATATTGATTGTGTGTTACTTTAAATTTAAAACAATGATCTAAAAATAACTTGACATATTACTAATTTAATTTTATATTGTTCCCACAAACTATGAAACTTCACTTATCATTCGCGTGAGGTTGAAAAAAAAGCGTAATCTAACATTTTTCGCTTGACAATTTGGTTAAAATTTCTTAATATGTAGTTAGTTCGTTATGCTTACTAACTAAATGCTTGCCAGACAATTTTAGTGATAAACGAGATATGGCGAATACAAAACATAATCGCACTATGCGTTCATCTGAACATCAATTTATTTTTCTAAAACGACATTTGGTTCAATATATTCAGGAACAAATGACTAACTGTAAGATAATTAAAGCTGAGTTTATTTTTTATTTGACATTTAGCCTTTTTTTTAGTATAATCTATACGTCTTCAAACGAATGTTATTTCTAATACAACTTTTTGGAAATTGTATTTGGCAGTTGAAGTTCTGTCCTGCTTTCTGAATTACGCATAAGCGAATGTATGTTTATCGTTAAGAAATGCCCAACGATGAAAAAATTTTATAAAAACAGATTGAATGATAGTATGATATACTATATCGAGGATGGAAATATTTATAAGAAAATTTCCGCAAATCTGTCTTACCCTACCAATTTTATCAATGAAAATTATTGGATCCAACATTATAAAAAGCAATTTTTTCACATTTATAAAGTAAGGAGAAGTATCTTATGCGAAAGTTGACTTTCCTTTTTGTTGCTGTATTCATGCTTGTGGTGAGTCACGCTTACGCCGGTGTGACCGGTAAAATAGCCGGTGCTGTGGTAGACGCCACAACCGGCGATCCACTCCCTGGCGCGAATATCGTCATTGAGGGTACCATGATGGGAGCAGCATCGAATTTACAAGGATATTATGTAATATTGAATGTCCCTCCCGGAACATACTCTTTAAAATGTTCCATGATTGGATATGCAAGAGTTACGATGACTGATGTCCGTGTTAAAATTGACCAGACAACGACGATAAATTTTGAAATGGGAACAGAAGTTCTAGCCGGTCGGGAAGTAACGATCGTAGCAGAACGACCGCCTGTGGAAAAGGATGTTGCCGCAAGTAAATTGACGATTACACCGGACCAAATTGAATCACTTCCTGTCACAACAGTGACCGAGGCTCTTGGCTTGCAAGCAGGTATTACTTCAGGCTTATCGATTCGTGGTGGCGGTTCAGATGAAGCATTATTTATGGTAGACGGTGTAAGCCTTCGAGATACTCGAACAAATGAACCGATTACTCAAATTCCGTTAAGTGCAGTTCAGGATTTAACAGTGCAAACAGGTGGTTTAGGAGCAGAATATAACAATGTTCGTTCCGGAGTTGTAAATGTAGTCACTAAAGAAGGAGATAAAGATAAATACAGTGGTACGATATCATTTAAACAGAGCCCTGCGTCAAAAAAATATTTCGGTACATCTCCGTTCGATCCGAGCTCATACTGGATGCGGTCTTATATGGATCCGGAAGTTGCATGGACCGGAACGAAAAATGGCGTCTGGGACGAATATGAACAACGGCAATATCCGGCATTTGAAGGATGGAATGCAGTTGCCGAGCGTACATTACAAGATGATGATCCGACAAATGATTTAACGCCTTCTGCTGCTCAACGTATTTTTATGTGGGAACATCGAAAAGAGGGTGATATTAGCAAACCAGACTATAATATTGATGCCGGTTTTGGCGGCCCCGTACCGTTTATTGGGAAAAAACTGGGTGATCTTCGATTTTTTGCGTCTTATCGAAGAGAAAAAGATATGTATTTATTCAGACTATCCAGGGATGGTGTGACCGATCAGAGCGGAATGATAAAACTAACGGGAGATATTAATTCCTCCATGAAGTTATCAGTAACCGGTATTTACGGTGAGACTTATGCAACTACTGAATCACGGTCAGGCGGAACGAGCTATATGGATGGTGTGTATGACATTGCATACTATCTGGATCAATCCGGTTTTACCGTACCATGGCGCCTTTATACAGATATTTATTGGTGTCCCACTTCACGATTTACAAACACAATCTCTGCCAATTTTACGCATGTCCTTAGCCCAACAACATTTTATAAAGCAGTCGTTAAACGTGTGGGAGTATCCTATCACACTTCACCAGGACGATATCGGGATCTGGAAACGCAATATGAGATTTTCCCGGGATATTTTGTCGATGAGGCGCCGGTTGGTTTTTATGAACAACCTATTTTTGCAAAAGGTGATTATATGGGAATGGGAGGGGCTGTCAGTACATCCCGCGATTATAGTGAAATAGTTTCATACTCAGCAAAATTTGATCTGGAGAGTCAAATCAATCGACACAACCTAATCCGAACCGGCTTGGAATTTGTTTACGATAGTTACGATATGGAATTTGGAATGGTAAATAAAGCATTGCCTGAAGGAAATAACTGGACAACGCTTGATGAGAATCCCTTCCGCTTAACTGCTTATGTGCAGGATAAAATTGAATTTGAAGGATTTATTTCCACCGTCGGATTCGTCATGGATTATAGTAATCCAAATGGTAATTGGTATAATGTCGGTCCCTATGACGCCTCATTTTTCTCCCAAAATTTTGACCCGGCAGTAGAAGATACGTTCCGAACAAAAGATGCAAAAGCAAGATTTACTGTCAGTCCGAGATTGTCTATCTCGCATCCCATTACCGAAAATTCCAAGTTATATTTTAATTACGGGCACTATCGACAGATCGTAAATTCTGAACGACTTTACAGAGTGCAGCGCGATGTGATCGAGAAACTTGACTATTTAGGTGATCCGACACTTCCATTGGAAAAAACAGTTTCTTATGAATTGGGTTATGATCATGCGCTATTTAATGATTATTTAATTCATCTTGCCGCCTATTATAAAGATATCGCAGATCAGTGGTATTGGGTAAATTATATTAGCGCAGATGCAAAAGTAAATTATAGTAAACTAACCAGCAATAGCTATCAGGATATTCGCGGATTTGAATTAGATATTTCCAAAAACTTTGGCCGCTGGATTACCGGTAAATTTAATTACGAATATCGTGTCGGAACATCCGGTTATTACGGCTTCCGTTATTACTATGAAAATCCCGCTGACCAAAGAGAGTATTTACGACAGAATCCGAAGCAGTCAAAACCATTGCCACAACCTGAAATTAAAACCTACATCGATTTTCACACACCGGAAAATTTCGGAAAAGAAATTTTAGGCCAGCAGCCGTTGGGTGGGTGGCACTTTAATTTTATCGGACGCTGGCAAGCTGGTAAATGGGCGACATGGAATCCAAACCGAATCACTGGTATTGAATACAATATCCAGTGGTCGGATTATTACAATGTCGATTTAAAGGTTTCCAAAACATTTCAGATCGGAAACATGGATTTAAAATTCTTCATGGATATTTATAACTTATTTAATTTTAAAAATTTCTCAGGTAATATTTATGGCGGCTCTTATGCCGGATTTACGGATATATATGATTATGATTATTATATGAAATCATTACATTTGCCATCAGGCATTACAGATAAACTCGAATACGGAAATATTCCGGGTGATGATAAACCAGGCCATTATCGAAAAACCGGCGTGGACTTTCAACCAATGGAATGGATTCCTGATGCTGAAAAATTTTTAAATCCAAAAGAAGGCGTTATCTATTATGAGGCAGCAACGAAACGTTACCTGGAAATATCTGAAAACGGAGAATGGCTGACAGTTCCAAACAAGCGTATTGACAAAATACTGGATGATAAAGCATATATTGATATGCCAAATCAAACGTTCTTAACGTTTTTAAATCCGAGAAGTTTGTTTTTCGGTTTAACCCTCAGTTATCGTTTCTAATTATTTGAATCGGATTAAAAATAAGGAATTACCATGAATCATAAAAAACATATTCTCACAATATTCATTCTTTTCATTGCCATCTGTTCCCCCGGAACTGTGGACCAGGGATTTGCAGATGAGACCAAATGGATGGCAGTCGGAATGTTACACGACTGGTTTTCCAGCGCTGGCTGCGAAATTGAAGTCGGCAGAACTCATGAAATACCAGATCAGCTCGATGGATTACAATGGCCGGCACAATTTAAAAACCAGGATAGTAAGGCTGCAAAGGCACTGTGGATTGGTGCAACGAACTATTTTGATCCGTTGAAAAACAAGACCTACCCTCATAAAGTTGTGCACGTTGGTCCGCGTATTCTTGATGAAAAAAATGAATTTATGCCTAAGGAATTTAAAATGTATGGCCGTTTTGAACGATCACGGGTGATCGTGGATGGAGTCGAAGCCGGCAAGCTTGATTATCTAGACGCTGTAGATGTTGTTGATCCAAATCTTGTATCAGACCGCATGTTATATAATGTTGTGAATACATCCATTGGTATTACCGAGTACCGAAAAATTTATGCGTTCAGTCAGCAGAATCATAATAATTATTTTATTTATGATTATACATTTAAAAATACCGGCATTATAGATTTGGAAGAAAAAAACATACACTCACAGACACTGGAAAATGTTATTTTTTATTTTCAATATCGATATTCACCGTGTAAAGAGGGGACCGTTTATGGCGATAGCTGGTTGCCACAATCATTGACGTGGGGTCATAGCACGATGAATGACGCCCGCAATGAAATGCCAAGCAGTGTCGATCCGCTCACCTGGCCTGAAGATGCACCGCCAAGAGTACTGTTCTCATGGCAGGGCTTGCATTCTAAAGCTGCTTTTAGCACCATCGGCGGACCGTATGGGACAGAAGGAGGTGATGGTCGCCTGGGAGCTGCTCAATATGTGGGCGTTATGACCCTCCATGCAAGTAAATCCGGGAAAGAAGCCTCAGACGATCCGTTTCAACCAACAACAACACAATACATTCAGTCCGATGAGAAAATTCTATCTGATAATGATCAATTTAACGAGCCCAAAATGACGGAGGAATACGTTGCCATGAGCGCCGGGCATCCACCGATCCGGATGCCTGATGACGTCGGTTGTCCGACTCCGATAAATTGTAACGGTTACGGTGATACATACATTTATGCCGGTACTAAAGGCAGTAATCCCGGTGGTTATACACACACACAAGGATTTGGTCCATATACAATGGAACCTGGTGATAGTATCCGTATCGTTGTAACTGAGGCTGTGAATGGGTTAAACAGGCAATTGTGTTATGACGTCGGAGCGAATTGGCTAAGCGGTGAAAATATGATCCTGCCGGACGGTTCGTCTACGACTGATGCGGAATTGTATAAAAATTCGTGGGTATACACTGGTAAAGATTCAATTTTTCAAACGTTCTACCGAGCAATAGATGCATTTGAACAATACAAAAATACGGGGAATTTTAATATCCCACAAGCGCCTCCACCACCGCAACAGTTTGAAATAAATTCTGGTGGTGATCGAATAACGCTATCATGGGCTGATAATGCAGATACCTGGTCCTCTGATATTTGGAATTCAGACATTGGTTATAGAGTCTATCGTGCAATGCATGTACCAGATACGACCTATGATTTAATTTTTGAATGTGGTACGGGTACTGAAAATCCTTCTATTGTTCATCAATTTGAGGATAAAACAGCCCAACGCGGTTTTGATTATTATTACTATGTAACAACTGTGGATTTTGGAAGCATCGGTTATGGTAATCGAATCAAGCCTGGTATTCCGCTTGAAAGCAGTAAATTTTACACAATGACTCTTGAACCAGCCTATCTAAAACGTCCTCCGGGAAAAACGTTAGATGATATTCGAATTGTTCCCAATCCGTATAATATTCGTGCCCGGGAAATACAATTCGGTTATAGCGCACCGGACAGGGTGATGTTTTATGATATTCCTCCAATATGTACGATCAAAATTTATACAGAACGCGGAGATTTGATTAAAACGATTGAACATACGAATAGTACCGGTGATGAAGAATGGAACCTGAATACTGATTACAGGCAAGTCGTAGTGAGTGGAATTTATATTGTTGTTTTTAAAACACCGGATGGAGGGAAAGCGATTCGAAAGCTAATTGTTATTCGTTAAATTTTTTCAATTAATATAAAGGAAGAAATCATGTCTATAATAAAGAAATTTACTGTTTTTGCTCTGTTGGGCATGTTCACATTGCTTATCGTTGCGAGTTGTGAAATTTATGAAAAGAAAGATTATGACATTTCTGCGTTTGATAAGCAAGGCTGCGAACTTCTCCAGGATTCAATAACAGTCGATATCTCTGCTGTCAATTTGACGTCATATAATGAAGGCTGGAATAACCAGGCGGTTTTTCAGAATGTCCCGCAAGTTATGGATTCACTTGAAGCACATGACATTGTGATAAATCAGGAAAATACGTGTTATATGGTTTCTACTCCTGGTGCGCTTGATACGACATACATTGGCATCAATACTGATTTAAATTCGATTGTGCTGTTTGTCAATGAATATTTACGGTTTAATTTCATTAATTCTGATGGCTCTATTCTGGAACCTGCAGACAAATCCATCGATCCGGCTGCAGTTTTTTATACTGAATTAACGGCTCCGGAAGAGTGGGAAGTCGATTGCAGTGAAATGAAAAACCGGGTAGTATATAATCTCGATCAAACGAAAAAGTTAATACAGATCATTAAGCCAGATCAACCCAGTACTCACAAATATCGTTTTGTTTTTCTGGCCAATCAAAAGTAAATTAAATGATCTGTAAAGAAAATAAATCAGCTTTTGATAATGGAGGAGTTGTCATGATAAAAAGGACATTTATCGTCTTTAGTATAGTATTAATTGCACTCACATTTATCTCTATAAATGCGTATGCACAGAAAAAACTTGCGCAAACAGGTTTTCAGTTCCTCAGTGTGGGAGCAGACGCCCGCGCGGCAGCGTTGGGGGATGCTTTTACGACAATCGAAGGGAATTCCGGCGCCCTGTTTTATAATCCAGCGGGAATCGCTCGTACTACCAATTTTATAGATATCGCCGCAAACTACACTGATTGGATTGCAGAAATTAAACATTATGCTTTTAGCATGACTTTAAGTCCGCAAAACGGCAAATACGGTGTTTTTGGATTATCTGTAATGGCAGTTGATTACGGAGATATTCAGGGAACGATGGTGTGGGGAAATCCCAAGGGTTATATTGACACCGAAATTTTTCAACCACGGGCTTTCGCAATTGGTATTGGATATGGCCGATCATTGACAGATAAATTTTCAGTAGGCGGACACATTAAACAAGTCGCTCAGGATTTAGGGAAAAGTGTTATTCCTGATGAAGAAACAAGAAATAATGTGGCTTCTGCAATTGCTGTAGATTTTGGTACAATCTATCGTACCGGCTTTAAAAGTCTGGCATTTGGTATGTCGGTGCGTAATTTTTCTGACGAAGTGAAATTTGAAAAGGAAGGCTTCCAGTTGCCGTTGACATTTAAGGTGGGCTGGTCTGCCGATGTGCTCGATTTCTTTTACGACGATCATGAAGAACATTCATTCGTTTTTTCTATGGACGCGGCACATCCGAGATCATATCCCGAATATCTGGCGTTTGGCGGAGAATATACATTCATTGATATGTTTGCGCTCCGCGTTGGATATGTGTCAAATCAGGACGAATATGGAGCCACGATTGGTTTTGGATTTAATACATTTGGATTACAAATCGATTACGGCTATACACCGTTTGGAATTTTTGATAACGTCCACAGATTTACGTTTCACTTTGCAAAATAGATAATCAAAGAAAATTTGTCTGATACTCATGAGGAGAGTTCTAATGAAAAAGATTTTAACATCATTTATAATCATCCTATCATTTTCATTTATATGGTTCATGGCATGTGAAAATGATGTCCCCTCTTCAATTTACGATCCTGATGAACAGGGGGGGGCAACACCGGTTATATCAAGCCTCACTCCGACTGACAGCACGACAACCGGAATTGGGAACATTGTGGTTTCGGGTAGCAATTTTTCTACTATTGCAGAGGAAAATCTTGTCTTTTTTAATAAAACACGCGCTAATGTTGTTAGTTCAACAGAAAACGAAATTACCGTGGAATCCCCGATTGTGGTCGGAGATTCGGTAGTTGTTCAAGTCTCGGCTCGAAATTCCTACCATTTCAGCAATGACTTTTTATATAACCTTTTTGAAGCAGTATATGAGTTTGGCGGGTTCGATGATTATACTGATCCATACGCATTAGCTGTTGATAATAATGAAAATTTGTATGTCTCTATTGCCGGAAAAAAAATCGAAAAGATATCACCGGATGGTACCCGTGAAACCTATGCAAACGTTCTGGTTGATAAATGTTCAGGTATGAAAATGGGACCCAATGGTGATATTTATTATGCAAACATTTTACAATATATCTTTAGCGTTCCCGCAGGTGGTGGGCAGGACGGGATATTTGTCAAAACGCCCGGTGGCGTTCAAGACCTGGACTTTGATGTAAATGGCAATATTTTCTGCGGCGGAAATGGAAAGGCAATTTACTGGATCAATGTGGCTGAAAAATCAACTAAAATAGTGAAAGAATATCCGTCCATGAACATCAAATCGATTCGTGTTTTTAACGGTTATGTTTATGTCGTCGGCGATTATGTCGGAACTGAGGAACACATTAAATTAGCTGTTTATCGAAACCAGATTTTAGATGCAGAAGGTACTCTTGGAGAAACGGAAATGGTCTTTGCTTTTTCAAACGAATTTCCGACTGCAAATTTGTTTTCTGTAAATTTTGATGTGGATGGAATTATGTACCTGGGCACGAGTATTCGAGATAAAGCAATTCTGGTTGTTCAGGAAGATGGCTTGTTTTCTGCTTTGTATCCGCGTGTGATGAATGCCGAGACTTATGCAATGTGCTGGGGAAATGGTAACCACATGTACATTACCAGGCGTAATAAGGATGTTAGTATTCGGAGAGTGCTTAAATTAAATATGTTTAAACAAGGTGCTCCGTATTACGGAAGACAGTAATTAAACAGAAGGGAGAATAATTTAGTGAAAAAGATTATAATCTTCCTGATCTTTTCATTTTTGTTGATAAATACAGTATCTTATGCCGGAATTACAGGGAAAATAGCCGGACGTATTACAGATGCTTCTAATAATCAGGGCCTTGCCGGTGTAAATGTCGTCATTGAAGGCGAGTTAATCGGTGCGGCAACTGATATGAAAGGCTATTACACAATTTTAAATGTGCCGCCCGGTACCTATTCCCTGAAAGCTTCTATTGTCGGTTATACAAATGTAACCGTGAAAAATGTGAAAGTTGTGATTGATTTAACGACTCGCATTAATATTGAGATGAGCATGGAAGTTCTTGATATGGAAGAAGTTGTGGTTGTTGCCGAACGACCTGTGGTTACAAAAGATGTTTCTGCAAGCCAGATGAATGTTACATCAAAGACGATAGAATCGCTGCCGGTGCAAAAAATTGATCAGGTTTTAACATTACAGGCTGGTATTCGAGGCGATCTGATCGTTCGGGGAAGCAGTTCCCGTCAGACAACCTTTATGGTCGACGGCGTATCTTTGAATGATGAACGGTCGAATACGCCATATATGGGGATCAGTCTGAGTTCAATAAAGGATGTTCAAATTCAAACCGGAGGATTTAACGCTGAGTATGGTAATGTAAGAGGTGGCGTTATCAACGTTGTTGCAAAAGAAGGGGACAGAGATCGATATTCCGGTACGATTTCATACCTCCATCGTCCGCCGGGAAAGAAGCATTTTGGACCAGATATTTACAGTTCAAATACGTATTTTACTCGTCCCTTTACCGATCCTGCGGTATGTTGGACAGGAACGGCAAACGGTAACTGGGACGATTATACACGAAGACAATATCCGGAGTTTGAAGGTTGGAATGCTGTATCGCTGGTAACACTTCAGGATGATGACCCAACGAACGATTTGACGCCCGAGGGCGCAAAACGGCTATGGGAATGGCAGCATCGGCGTACCGGAGATATTACAAAACCGGATATCAACATCGATGCCGGATTTGGCGGTCCGGTTCCATTTATCAGCAAAAAATTGGGCAATCTTCGCTTTTTCGCTTCACATCGCAGCGGACGGACGATGTTTATTTATCCGCTCTCCAGAGATAGCTATGACGAAAATAATACGCAACTTAAATTAGTTTCAGATATTACAACTTCTATGAAATTGATTTTGACCGGCATGTACGGAGAGATTCATTCAGTTTCTCCTTACCAGTGGAAGACAACTCCCACAGGAGACGTGTTGAATTCAGACTACGAAGTCGCTGACCTGGTAAACAAGAGTAGCGGAAACAGTATGTTATATATGCCCGGATACTTCAGTCCAAGCTCTGTTTACAGGAGTATGTTCAGCGCAAAATTTACCCATGTCTTATCGCCAAAAACGTTTTATGAAATCAATTTAAAACATAATATTAACAGATATAATACGTTTAAATTAGCAGACAGAGATACATCTGCGGTTTATCAACCGGTACCTGGTTATTTTGTTGATGAAGCGCCGTATGGATATTGGGGCTATGGCTCGACGGGTATCGACGGAATGAGCCTTGGCGGCTGGATGAATCTGGGGCGTGATAATAGCGTTAACAAAACGACGATGCTCCGTTTTGATTATACCAGTCAGGTGGATAATCGGAATCAGGTGAAAACAGGATTTGAATTTGTATATAATGACTACAATATTAAATCTATCACCGAAAGCCCCTCCATGACAACATGGACTCGATCCATGATCTATCAGATTTTTCCATTTCGAGTTGGGGCTTATGTACAGGACAAGCTTGAGTTTGAAGGATTTATTGCCAATCTGGGGTTCAGGATGGATTATTCCGATCCAAATGGCGATTGGTACGATTTGTCGATTTATGATGAACTCTTCAAAGAGGGTTTCGGGGATGATATTGAGGCAGTCGCACCACAATCTGATACAGAAGCCCAGTTTCATATCAGTCCGAGGCTTGGAATCTCACATCCGATTACCGAGCAATCCAAGTTATATTTCAATTATGGGCACTTCTACCAGGAACCAGCCTCATCATACCGTTTTCGTATTCAACGGGAGTACAACGGGCTTGTTACCGATTTCGGCAATCCGAATATGAAACTTGAAAAGACGGTTGCTTATGAACTTGGTTATGCGCACAGTATTTTTGATCTGTTTTTAGTGAATATCGCTGCTTATTATAAAGATATTACCAATCAGCCAAACTGGATTTATTATGAAGATATTAATGGCGCGGTTCAATATTACAAAGCTGGCAGTAATAATTATGAAGATATTCGCGGTTTTGAATTAACGTTAACCAAGCGTTCCGGTGACTGGATTACCGGTTTCATTAATTATACGTATGAAGCCGAATCGTATGGCTATTTTGGTTATCGTCGGTATTATGAAGATCAAAACGAACAGGACGAATATTTACTGTTAAATCCGCCATATCAGGTGAAGCCGCTTGCCCAGCCTTATGCCAGGGCGAGTATTGATATTCATACTCCGGCAAATTTTGGTCCCAGATGGTTGGGAATTAAACCGCTTGAAGTCTGGAATTTAAATATTCTTGCCGAATGGCGAGCGGGTGAATATGATACGTACAATCCCAACAGTATTCCCGGAGTTATAAATGATGTACAATGGCGTGATTATCATAATATTGATATGAGACTTTCGAAGACATTTAAAGTCAGTCGTTATGAGTTTCAATTTTATGTGGACGTTTCCAATGTGTTTAATGCAAAACACATGAGCTATGCCGGTTTTTCCGATTATAACGGAGATTATCTGGATTACCTGAAATCGTTACGATTTTCATGGGAACAAGGATCGGAAAAAGGCAATGACAGGGTCGGTGATTATCGTGATCCGGGAGTTGCTTACGAACCCTACGATCCCACGGATCCGACAAAAACGAAAAAAGACTTGCAACGGATTCTTGATACAAAGGCGTATATCGACATGCCGAATTTGACTTACTTCGCGTTTCTAAATCCGCGTGATTTCAAATTTGGTTTGAAAATAAACTTTTAATATCCAAATTTTTGGCACTTAATAACAGGTAAAATCAGATGACAAAACATTTTCAAAAAAGACTATTCTTGTTTTTAATGATAAATACGGTCTTTATTTTGAGTCAGATTATCCCGGCGAACGCTCAGGTTGCTTCAACAAAGAAGAGCTATATTCGCATCGGGTCATTGCAAAGTCATGTGTCTGCGTATGGTTCCGAACGTGCCTGGAATAATTCGTATTATGAAGGATTGATCTGGCCTGCAAATTATCCGTTTCAGGATAATGCGGTTATCAAGCGATTCTGGATTGCGGCTCAGGATTTCACAGATGCCAAAGGGCAGCAATGGGCTGTGTACGCGAATTATTTTGCTCAATCTTACGTGGATGTAAATTTATTTCCAATTGAATTGAAGCAGACCGCGAAGTTTGAGCCGCCTAAGGTTTCTGTGGATGGATTCAATACCACTGCACCTTATGCCGGAGATGTGGAAGAAATTAATCCGGATCAGATTCCGGACCGGATTGTGACAAATGTCGTCAATACATCTATGGGCATTACCATGACGCGGCGCTTTCTGGCATTTTCCCAGCAATATCATGATAATTATTATATCAAAGAATTTATTTTCACAAATACCGGCAACGTGGATTATGATGACGACATTGAATTAAATGCACCGGTGAAAGGATTTCGTGTGAGCTGGGGAACCCGTTATAGTGTTAGCCGCGAAGGTTCGATGAAAATTGGCGACGGCCAATCCTGGGGAAAACATTCATGGGTTTCCAAGCGCGGTGAAGATTATCCGGCACATATTGGAGACGTAATCACAGCGAACAATCCGATTGTGGAATGGATTCGCTGCGGATTTAGCTGGGCTGGTCAGGCCGCGAATAATAATTATGATAATATTGGCGGACCAGATAAACAGCGCGACGGTCGATTGTGCGCACCACAATTTGCCGGCGTCGCCTGTTTGCATGTTGATCAAAGTCCGGCGAATACAGTTGATGATCCGAATCAGCCAGCAGCATGGGGCTGGCATGCCGGAGATACATATCCCTCAATTGGTAACTTGACAACGTCCGATGAACCTTTCATGATTCAGCTTTACAATATGATGAGTGGAAATCCACACAACGGACTTGGCGGCACCGACCGGATGGATGAAACATATATGGAATCCAACGCTGATCCAATGACTGTACACAATGATGGTGGCGGTACCAATGTTTGGTTCTGTTACGGTCCTTTTGATCTGGAGCCTGGCGAAAGTATTCGCATTATCGAAGCCGAAGGAGTCAACGGAATTAATCGTACCCTTTGTGAAGAAATTGGCGCACGCTGGAAACTGGCTGAGGATGATCCGAATGACACTGGCCCGTTTGATTTGCCGGATGGCTCGACCGCAGATGATCATAATACATTTAAAAATGACTGGGTTTACACAGGAATGGACTCTATTTTGTTGACCTTCAGCAGAGCGAAACGAAATTTTGATATGGATTACCAAATACCGCAACCACCGCTGCCTCCGCCACTTTTTAATGTGGAATCCGGCGGCGACCGAATTAGCCTGAGTTGGTCGGTGAGTCCTTCAGAAGATGTCGCAGGTTATAAAGTGTTCCGGGGCGTGGGAAAACGCGATACAACTTACCAGGAAATTGCGGATGTCGGACCGAATGAAACGATGTTTGATGACGTCACTGCTGTTCGTGGTTACAAATATTATTACTATGTTGTTTCGTATAACGATGGGAGCACTAATACGGAAGGAATTGCCAATCCGACCGGACCGTTGCACAGCGGTAAATTTTATACACGAACGAGTCGTGGCGCTTCTTTAAAACGCAAACCCGGTGATTCCATGAAAGATATTCGCGTGGTCCCGAACCCATACAGTATAAAGGCTCGTAATATGCAATATCCGGGAGAAAATGATAAAATCATGTTCCTGGATATTCCCGGAAAGTGTACGATCAAGATTTTTACTGAGAGAGGTGATCTCATTAGAACCATTGAACATACTGATGGTAGTGGAGATGAGCAATGGGATTCATTAACATCATCAAGACAGGTTATTGTCAGCGGAATATATATCGCGCATTTTGAAGTTTCGGAAAATTGCTATGATTCGGAAACAAATGAATTATTGTATAGTAAAGGTGAGAGTACATATCGAAAATTTATCGTGATAAGATAAATTGATATTTTAACCACTACCGTGTAAATATGAAGGAGCTTTAAATGAAAAAAATATTCATATACATGCTGGCGATTGTTTTCATCGCGGGTTGTGAGAAAGATAAACCGACCGGATTGTACGACTCATCAAAAGAATTTAATGAGCCACCGACAATTTCTCGTATTGAGCCTTCGGATAGCACTCTCGCCGGTATTGGTGAATTTACGATATTTGGCTCAAATATACCGGATAACACGGATGATGTTGTTGTTTATGCTAACAACATGTTTGCTCCGGTATTGAGCGCCAGTTCAACCAGTATTACGTGTAAGGCTCCCATCCTGGTGAGTGATTCAGTCATGATTCGTATCGCTGCAAAAGGTGCACTTGAATTTAGTAATATGCTGCAATACAAGTTATCAACAGCAATATGGGAGATCGGTGAATTTGCGGAAACAAATGAGAAGAGTGTTTATGCAATCGCTTGTGATAAAGATGAAAATGTATATATTTCAATTGACAGTGAAAAAAAGATATTTAAAATTCAACCCAATGGCGAAACTTCTATCTTCGCACAGGTGCCAAAGGCATCAGGGATGAAATTCGGGCCGGACGGTTATCTCTATTATGTAAACCTGGTGCCCTATTTGTTGCGTATCCCTCCGGAAGGCGGCACAATGGAGGCTTTTGCAAAAATGCCGGGTGGTGTTTATGATCTGGATTTCGATGAAAATGGCAATGTCTATTGTGGCGGCGGTGGTTTTGCAATCTACAGAGCAAGACCGGATAAATCGACGGATACTGTTGCGGAATATCCGGATGTCTTCATTCTGTCCGTTCGGGTTTATGATGGGTATGTGTATATCTCAGGTAAATACAACGGGGAAGATGAAAGTCATCCGAAACAGGGGATTTGGCGTAACCAAATTTTAGATGCTGACGGAAATCTCAGTGAAAATGAGTTAGTGTTTGATTGGAGAAGTCAGTTTGCGGCCAATTTATCATCGATTACATTTTCAGAAACCGGCGATATGTATATTGGTACTGATGCTGAGGAAGCCATTATTATTTTACATGAAGATGGCTCCACCGAACCGATGTATCCCGGATTGATTTTTCCTGAAACGTATGATCTGGTCTGGGGAAACGGTCAATATCTATATGTAAGCAGACGGAATGAGCTTATTACCAGGAGAGCAGTTGTCAAAATAAACATGTTACAAGATGGCGCCCCATATTATGGAAGAATTTAATTTAAACCGATCGGAATATATCTAACAAGTTATTATTGTTATATTAAAAACAACTTAATTCACGTATCCATTCAATAATTGATGGTGTGCATCAAAGCTTTCGGATTCTCTTTAAA
>CAZCJL010000116.1:0-20330 GCA_964498785.1 uncultured Cytophagia bacterium
TGTGCGCGAATGAAACACATCATCGAAAATTTAAAGGTATCGAGTGAGTCACTTCTCGACTTCGCTCGAAGTGACACCTACGGAATATATTTAAATACGACATAAAGGCAAGCGCCCATATCTACCATAAAATATTGAGAAGATACCAAGGATTTATTTTAAAATAAATAAAAATCCGTGTTTATCAGTGTTAATCCGTGGCAAAAATTGCTTTAATCGATTTGATCGACCTCACGCTAAATGAGATAACAAAATACTATTGAAATACAAAAGGGATTTTAAATATGAAAGTACTTTTTATTGGCGGAACCGGAGTGATTAGCTCCGCGTGTTCGAAATTAGCCATAGAAAAAGGGATTGATTTATATCATCTCAATCGCGGGCAAACAACCCGTACGGTTCCCGAAGGTGTCAAACAACTTCGCGGGGATATCCGGGATTTTCAATCAGTAGAGACTCTTTTAAAAGATACGCTATTTGATGTTGTTGTAAACTGGATCGTTTATACGCCTGAACAACTGGAATCCGATTTAAAATTATTTTCAGGTCGCACCGGACAATATATTTTCATTAGCACTGCCTCTGCCTATCAAACACCCCCCGCGTACTTACCTGTCACTGAATCAACGCCACTGAACAATCCGTTCTGGACATATTCACAGCAGAAAATCGCATGTGAAGATCGGCTGATGCGCGCGTTTCGTGAGGAAAATTTTCCGATGACAATTGTCCGGCCGTCCCATACTTATGATAAAACAAAATTGCCGGTCAGCGGGGGTTACACCACTGTGAACCGGATGCGACAAAATAAAAAAGTCATCGTTCATGGTGATGGCACATCGTTGTGGACGCTGACGCATCATGCCGACTTCGCAGTGGGATTTGTTGGTTTAATGGGACATCCGGCAGCAATTGGCGAAGCCATTCATATCACCTCGGATGAAGCACTGACCTGGAATCAAATTTATACCATGGTCGCGAATGCAGCAGGCGTGGAAAAACCGGATGTGCTGCATGTGCCTTCGGATATCATCAATCGTTTTGATGATGAATGGGGCTCCGGACTACTGGGCGACAAACAGCACTCAATGATTTTTGATAATTCAAAAATCAAGCGACTTGTCCCTGAATTTGTCGCCAGAATCCCTTTTCATCAGGGCGTTCACGAAATTATCGATTGGTACGATGCTGATCCGGCACGACAGGTAATTGACCGCAAACTTGACCAGACCATGGATAACATAATCGATGCTTTCGAGAAAATTTTTTTATGAGATATCTGTGTCTCCGTGGTAAAAAAAAAATAAATGAAAGGTAACAGAATGGACATTCAATCCCGACTGTCTGAACGGGCGTGCGGTAAAGCCCCTGCGACAATCCGAGAATTGTTTAAATATCTGAAAATCGACGGGATGATTTCTCTCGGCGGTGGTTATCCTAATCCGGATACATTTGTATTCAGCAAAATAAATATCGAATTTAAAAACGGTAAATCTGTCACCATACAAAAAGATCACCTGGATCGGGCAGCGCAGTATGGCCCTTCTGACGGACATTCCGGCTTGAAAACAGAATTGATGAAATGGCAGGCACATAAAGATGGCGTTTCACTGGATGAGTCACAGTTCGTGGTGTTGAACGGCTCACAGGAAGGATTGTTCATCATGGCGTATCTGTTCCTGGGAAAAGATGACGTCGTTGCTGTGTCCGAGCCCACGTTTCCGGGGGCATTGTCTGCATTCCAGTCGTTCTGTAAAAATTTCATCCCGATTCCATTGGATGCAAACGGCATGAACACTGAAATTTTAGAACAAAAGCTGTCGCGGCGAAAATCAAATAGCGAGCGGCTTCCGAAATTTATTTACGTCATTCCCAATGGCCACAATCCGGGTGGTGTGGCATTATCACAAAAACGTCGTGAGCATTTAATTCGCATCGCCAACGAGTTTGATGTGCTTATTTTAGAGGATGATCCCTATCAATTAATTAAATTAGAAGACACTCCCAACATTCCGACGTTGCAATCCATGGATAAAGAAGATCGGGTCATTCGGCTGGACAGTTTTTCCAAAATTTTTGCGCCAGGCCTGCGTATTGGATATGCGTCCGGCCCGGCAGAAATCATTCACCAATTTGTGTTGTTTAAACAGGCGTCGAACCTGCATACCAGCATGTTCATTCAGGAAGTATTACTGCAATTCATCCATGAAACAGGATTTGAGGAATTTCAGGCACACATCCGAAAGAACTGTCAACTTTATCGTGCAAACCGCGATGCAATGGTCAGCGCTGCTCAAAAGTATTTGCCCCAAAAAGTGATTTTTAATATTCCCGGTGAAGGCATGTTCATCTGGTTTCAAATGCCGGAACAATGCAATGCGCAGCAGATGATTAACCGTTATTGCAAGGACTTTAAAGTAGTGTTAGTTCCCGGAAATGCATTCTCCACAGAAAATGGTCTTCATAATTGTATGCGGGCAAGTTTTAGCCTGGTAACGCCGGATCAGATTACAGAGGGAATGAAACGCTTTGGTAAGATGCTAGAGAGGGAATTAAGCAACTAATCCAGGCACCAGATTTGGAGCTGTATCATAAGTCATTTTTTGGTGTCATTCCTGCGAATGCAGGAATCTCCTAACTTTTTGATAATTAGGAGATTCCGGGACAAGCCCGGAATGACATCAAATGAGAAAATTGGACTTTTGATACAGTCATAAATCTGAATTATAATTTTATCTATTGCAGGAGAAACCCATGAACCACAAAATTTTTATATCGGTAGATATGGAAGGTATTACCGGTGTGATACACTGGGATGAGACCGATGAAAAAAAACAGGAGCATCAATATTTTAAAAAGCTAATGACTCATGAAACAAATGCTGCTATCGAAGGGGCGCTTGAGTCGGGAGCGTCGGAAATCATCGTGAGGGATGCACATGCGTCTGCCCGAAATCTGATACCGGAAATGCTCAATGAAAATGCAAAATTACTACGCGAATGGTCCCGCGGACCGTATTTAATGATGGAAGGCATCGATGATTCGTTTGATGCGGTGATCTGTATCGGCTATCATGCCAAAGCCAGCACTCCAAATGCCACGTTAAAACATACCATGTCCGGGCAAATTCTCGATTTAAAAGTAAATGACCGGTCGCTTCCGGAGTTAGGATGGAATGCGCTGATTGCTGGCTTTCACAATGTGCCGGTAATTTTCGTTTCCGGCGACCGGGCGTTAACAGAGCAGGCACATCACATTTTTGATGATATTGAGACCGTGGCAGTTAAGGAAGGAATTGGTCAGGCTGCGCTAAATTTGCATCCTAAAAAATCGCAGCAATTGATTAAGGAGGGGGTTAAAAAAGCACTGAGCCGCAAATCTGATTTCAAGCCGCTCAAATACACAGCTCCTTATTGTGTGGAGATTAAATTTAAAAATGAAGACCGGGCCTATCGTGCTGCCTGGTATCCGGGAGCTGATCGTCTGAATGACCTGGCAGTTTCTTTTACATGTGCGGATTTCACGGACTGCTTGCGTTTTTTTATGTTTGTGGGATAACGCATTCTCATTTAAAAATGGATTCTTGCCTTAAAGAGAATCCATTTTTTATTTATAGCGTTCTTCCAGACGGGCCATCAATCTTACATACGGTTCTTTTGTTAACTCATTCCGCAGTTTTTCGAAATCCTGATGAAACATTTTCCGGCCTTCTGTTCCAATAAACAGAAAATCGTCCTCTTCAATCACCTCAATTTCCCTCTGCCGGAGTAACTGGATAATTTCATTTTTCAAATCAAGGAATCGTTGAATCAGATCATTAAACTTTTCATCCACGATAAGAAATGCTGTTACAAAGGGATGGTTTTCTAAAAGCTCGCGATATATGTCTGGTTGATACTGTTCTGCATAAATTAAATATTGCATAATGAATAGTTTAAATTCTTTATGAGCAAAAATCGTTGATCCAACTCCCTCAAGAAAAACAAGCCACTCGCTCCCGGATTCTGAGGAAATTGTTCTATAATAATCATACAACTCAACACTCACCCGAGTGCCGTGATAATACGCGGTCAATTCATCCAGCAAGCCATAAATTCCTTTTTGCTGTGTCCCCATCATCGGGTCGGACGGGTAAATATAGATTTCATAACGGTGAGTTCGGATATTTTCAGGAAATATTCTATTAATTTCACGGGACTTAAAAACAGGAGTTTCTTTCACCAAAATGGACCGTTGATCGCCCAAATAATAATAGGAAAATCCATCATCAAAAGAAAACACGATGTTCTGATCCTGCAACGCTTTCCATGCGAGACGACTGGCATATCCGTGGCATACCTCATGAACAATCGTGCTTAACGATCGAATTATATCCTTTTCACTGTTACCGGGAATATAGGCTCCATAATCCAAATGTTCACCCAGGGAAATCTTTATCCCAGAAATATTAAACTGTGAGGGAGCGTTATAATATTGCTGCAACAAATAATATCCATCCGGACAATATTTCTCTATGAAACTCCAGGCAGCTTTTTTCGGCTCATTATATGTTTTACCATTTTGTATCTTTCCTTGTATCGCGGATTGAAGCAGCGAAGATGGAGGAATCGCCACCGCATTCACATTAACCAAAACCTCATGCAGTAAAAAAATCAAAAGGTTGAGAAACAAAATATGAGAAAGCTTTTTCATTATAATCCTTAAAAAATTCCAGATGCAGGCTTCATATTAAAATTGGAAAATATTATACGGATGAAAGTCACGTATTGTTCAATTCAAAGATTTAAAACAAACAGGATTTCAGACAGATGAAAAAATAAAAAATCATGCCTGAACAAAACGGGCTCTATCAAAAGCCGAGGAAGGACTATATTATCGGGTTGATTGTAGACCAAAATATTTCACAAATAACATCATTAATTATAAAAACCGGATCAAATACTCTTATGCAAAACCTGACCTTTGATTGAGCCCAGTCATTAACTTATAATATTTACACCATTGCTTTTCGGAGATCCTTTTTTAGCTGCTTAATTTCTTTACGCACCTCTTTTAACTTCACATGATCATGCGCCTCAAGCGCGTTATCACGTTCTTTTTTCAATTTCCTGATCTGAGATTTAATTTTCCCTTTATTTACCCCTTTTATCTCATGATGAACATGCTTGTCAACACCCAGTGCTTCACATATAGCATCAATCAGATGGTCTTTATTTAGCTGAGTATATCCCTGAACAGCCTCATGTTCAATTTCAGCAGCAACCTCCCGCAATTGTGCAACGGTCATCTTTTTTAAATCCTTATACGTGTAATCCATAATTTGATTCTCCTCTGTTTTAAATACATGGTTAATCAAATAGTTACAAAATAAAATGATATCTTGTCTTTAATTCATGAATATTTCAAAATAAACGCCACTAAAAAATTGTTGATGATTTCGACATCAGTGTTACCAATCAAACATATCTTTTCATTTTTCAATAATTGATTTTAATTGTTCGACTTCTGTTTTAAGAATTTTTACTTCATTTTCCAAAATATCAATTCGTGATTTCAGAGATTCTGCTTCATCCTCTGCTAATTCCGCGGATTCATTCTCATGAGACACATCAGGCGTTCCTGAAAAGAGCTGGGAGTATCTTCTCTCTTTAAATCCGATTTCACGTGGTAATTTAAGAACATACGGTCCACCCTCTCTATCGATCAGATTTTGCATTGTTTCTTCAACTTCTGAAAGACTGCTGAATGTGTAAATACGGGAAGAACGATGCCGTAACTCGCCAACTGTTTGTGCGCCTCTTAAAAAGAGCAAACACAAAACAGCGGTTTCCGCAGGTGATAAAGAAATACGTTCAGTTAACAACTGTTTGTATTTCAATGTTCGCGCTCCGGCTACAGATACACGCCGAACAAATCCTTTTTCATTAAGAGCATTCAAAACTGTTTCAACCTCTGGTTCAGCAAGATTCATGACAGGCTCTCGCGACGATTTTTGATTACACGCGAGTCGAATTGAATTTAGTGTCATGGGATAATATTCCGGTGTGGTGTGCTCTTTTTCTATAAGAGAACCCAGCACGCGGATTTCAATCGGTGTGAATAAAATGTCCATTTTTTTCCTTCCATTGAAAAACTTTTTTAGTTGATTTAAGCTGCGTTCAACAGTTTCTCCAGTTTAATTTGCACCTGCTCCCATCGGTAATAAAAGGACTGCAAATCTTTTTTCTTTGCAGTATACTCTTTTTGTATCTCGGAAATTAATTCACCCTTTTGATACGTTATCGGATCGGCCAGTATCGCCTCCAACTCCTGTTGACGATTTTCAAACTGTTCAATTTTCATCTCCAGATTTTTAATTTCCTGGTTTAATTCTTTTCGTTGCTCGCTTATAGCCTGCCTGGCCATTGCTTCCTGTTGTTTTTGTTCTTTTGTCTTTTTACTTTTCACCGATTTATCGAAACGAGATTCTTGTTGATTAATTTCGGTTTTTTCTTTTTCTCTACGTTTCAGATAATCGGAATAATTGCCCCAATATTCTTTTAACGAACAATTTTTTAGTTCCAGTACACGGGTTACCAGCTTGTCTAAAAAATAACGATCATGTGAAATTAACAGCAAAGCGCCATCATAATTCTGGAGCGCTTTTTCCAGGGCTTCTTTAGAATTGATATCCAAATGATTTGTGGGCTCATCCATAATTAAAAAATTGACCGGCGATAACAGAATTTTGCTTAATGAAACCCGAGCCTTTTCACCGCCAGACAGTACCTTAATTTTTTTCAATACATCATCTCTGCTAAGTCCAAAAATGCCCAAAACATCACGGATTTTCGGCACCCGTGAGGTTACAACAGTTGATTTCACTTCATCATAAACGGTTGCATCTAACTTAAGTGTATCAACTTGATGCTGCGCATAATAACCAATTTGTGTTCTTTTTCCTATGGAAATAGCTCCTTCTTGCGGATCCAATTGTCCGGTAATAAGCTTCGTCAACGTTGTCTTTCCTGCGCCATTAACTCCCACCAAGGCAACTTTTTCACCTCGATAAATATCTAAATTTATTCCGTTTAAAACCCAGTCTTCATCATAGCGGAACGACATTTTGTCGATTTTCAGCACATCTTTATAACTTTGCACATCCACCAAAATTTGGAAATCGATACTCCGGGGGTGCGAATCCGGTAATTCGGTTTTCTCCATTTTTTCCAATTGTTTAATTCTGCTCTGCACCTGCGCCGCCTTCGTCGCTTTATATCGAAAACGGTTAATAAATTTTTCCTGATGTTCTCGTTCCGATTTTTGTTCCTCAATCTCTTTTAATAACAGAGCCGTCCGGGCTTCTTTTTCTCTTTCATAAAAATGATAATTACCCTGATAATGTGTTAATTTACCATTAACAAGCTCAAATATTTCCTGGGACAGCCGGTCGATGAAAAATCGATCATGAGAAACAATAATCATGCTCCCTGGAAAATTCAGTAAAAATTGTTCCAGCCATTCCAGCGAGGGCAAATCGAGATGATTTGTTGGCTCGTCTAAAAGAAGCAAATCTGGTTGTTGAAGCAATAGCCGTGCGAGATACACGCGCATGCGCCAGCCACCGCTAAATTCCGATAAATCGCTTCCGAATTGATCTTTTGAAAAACCCAGCCCTGTTAATATTTTTCTGGCAGTCGATTCCAAAGCATAGCCGCCGAGTAATTCAAATTGATGTTCCAGCATGCTAATTTGATGTACCAATTTTTCCGAATCTGAACCCTGCTCATCCAACTGAATCCGCAATTGCGCAATCCGTTTTTCCAGGTTTCGTATTTCCCGATGTCCTTCAACAACGGATTCCAGTATCTTATTTTCACCGATAGAAACTTCCTCTTGTGGAAGATATCCTATTTTATAATTTTTCGGTTTTATAATCGTCCCGGCATCAGGTTGAAGCTCATCATTCAAAATACGAAGCAGCGTTGTTTTTCCAGTCCCGTTCGGACCAATCAAAGCAGCTCTTTTAGCAGGCTGAATAACCAGATTAGTGTTATTGATTAATTTTCTGTCCCCGATTGAATATTCGAGATTTCGGATTTGTAACATAATTAAATTTTCATCAGTTGTGAATTAATATATAAATTTGTTCAAAAAATATCAAGAGGAAACTAATTTATAAAACAGGCAAATCTCAGCCACCACATAATTTATACAGCATAATACAAGTTCATTTCATACGGATGGGGGCGATTGCGCACTTCATTGAATTCGTGATTTAATTTTTGATCGATCCAGGCATTTACAATTTTTTCCGAAAAAATATTATCCTGGAGAAGAAACGCATGGTCTTTTTGTAATTCGTCCAATGCTTCTTTTAACGATAGCGGAAGTGATTTGATTTTGTCCTGTTCGGGTTTTGATAATTTGAATACATTAACGTCAAACGGCCCGAACCCCTCCTTTTCCGGATCGATATTATTTTTTACACCATCAATTCCAGCCAACAATAACGCCGAAAGCGCGAGATAAATATTACAGGTAGCGTCTGATGGGCGAAATTCAAAGCGTTTTGTTTCCGGTGTGTTTGCATATTTAGGAATTCGAATAGCCGCGCTTCGGTTTGCCAAACCGTAAATTGCTTTAATTGGCGCTTCAAATCCAGGGACGAGTCTTTTATAGGAAATAGTACTCGGATTTGTAAGCGCTAACAACGCAGGGCCGTGCTTTAAAATACCACCGATAAATTTTAAAGCCACATCACTAAGACCAGCCCATCCGTTTTCATCATAAAAAATCGGCTTTGAATCTTTAAAACAATGCAAATGAAGATGCATACCACTTCCAGCCTCATTATACAACGGTTTCGGCATAAAGGTCACTGTTTTGTGATGTTCTTTTGCAGTCATTTTAATAATATATTTAATGATCATGGTAATATCTCCCGCCCGTAACAAAGGATGATGTCCCACCTCAATTTCTGATTGCCCGGGACCGCCGACTTCATGATGGTGATAGCGCACCGGAATATTGCATTCTTCAATATTTCGTACCATTTCCGCTCGCAGGTTATACAAATTATCCAGCGGCGGAATCGCATGATATCCTCCCTGACGCGCGATTTTGTGGCCCAAATTTTTTTGGCCTTCAGAGGACGCAGTGTTCCAATCTGCCTCTTCCGAATCAATTTGATAAAAGGCAAGGTTAATATCGTTTGCATAGTTTATATTATCAAAAATGTAAAATTCAAACTCAGGACTCCAGTAACTGACATCTGCGATGCCGGTTTTAATCAGATATTTTTCCGCTGCCCGGGCGATATTGCGAGGATCATAAGGAAAGGGAGCTAATGTATCTGCTTCAGCCGCAGAACATATAACACTCAATGTTTTTTGGCTCCAAAATTTATCTAACAACGCAGTATTAAAATCCGGTATCAGCACCATATCACCGGATTCTAAAGACTTAAAACCAGGGATACTTGAGCCGTCAAATGCAACACCTTTTTTCAGCAGTCCAGCATCAAACTGGCTATTGGGAATAGTTAAATGATGCCATCGGCCAAATAGATCACTAAATTTAAAATCGATCATCTCCACATTTTCCTGGCGAACAAACTTGAAAATATCCTGAATTTCTTCCAGCATAAACTACCTCTCCTTATAATTCTGAATGTTACCTAAAATTCTAAAATGAAAATAAAATTTCTGTTTAAAATAAATGTGCGCTCCGGAGTGAATCGCCTTTAGAACGTGTCCAAGAAATTCAATATATGTCATTCTAAGGATTTCGTCTGGCGGGAGGCGAATCCGCCTCGGCGGATCATACCACCAAGTGATTGTCTTTAGAGTTTATTGGTGTAAATTTCTTCACTCCCCTGTTTATGCGATTCACTGCAATATATAAAGGTGCATTGTTCTCCAAGTCTCGATAAAATTTGTAGTTATAATTTTATGTTTCATTTTAGTTTAGAATTTCAGGTGTTATAAATGGTGGATTAATGAGTATAGACGAAAATACGGGCACTGCCAACATGGACAGCCCCGTATCTTTAATTTAATGTAATGTGCTTTTTTTAGCCTCGTTAGGAATTATTATTATCCTCTTTTTTTCCGTTTGCTGATGATTTTTCGTTTTTATTGTTTTTATTTTTTTCTTTTGTTTGTTCCTCAAGCTCTTCCAATTTTTTTTCGACCGCGCCGTAAACCGTTCCTTTCGGATATGTTCCATCTTTTTTCATTTTACCGGCAGGAACACCAGTCAAAATTTCGATTCCTTCTTCAATTCGCGAAACAGCATATATATGAAATTTCTTTTCTTTAACAGCATTGAGGATTTCATTCTTTAACGTAAGATTTTTTATATTTGATTTTGGAATAATAACTCCCTGATCGTTTGTTAAACCGCGTACTTTACATATTGCATAGTAACCCTCAATTTTTTCCGAAACACCGCCAATCGGTTGAACCTCACCAAATTGATTGACCGAACCGGTGACCGCGATTCCCTGATTAATCGGATAGCCGGATAGACTTGACAGAATCGCATACAGTTCTGTTGAAGATGCGCTGTCTCCGTCTATATCACCGTAACTTTGTTCAAAAGTGACACTGGCAGACATGGAAAGCTGTTTTTTTTGACCAAACACACCATTTAAAAAAGCCGTTAATATTAACAGGCCTTTGTCATGAATTCTACCACTCATTTTGACTTCCCGGTCAATTGCAACCACACCACTTTTTCCCTGGTAAAGCCGGACGGAAATCCGTGATGGTTTTCCGAACATGTAATCCCCATAGTTGTATACTACGAGGCTATTAATTTCGCCGATTTTTTTGCCGGATGTATTGATAAAAATTGTCCCGGCGACAATCCGGTCCCGAATTAATTCCTCGATTTTATTTAACCGATTGATTTTCATATCCAACGCTTTTTGCACATCTGACCACGTAATTACCTCATGGTTATTTTGTGAAGCCCAGTAATCAGCTTCACGGACAAGATTGCAGACTTCTGCAAACCGCGTGGAAAGTTTTGTCTGGTCTCCAACCAGTTCTGCACCAAACTCTACTATCCGTGCCACAGCCTCTTTATTAAAATGGTGCAAATTTTCTTCTTTACATCGGCTACTGATAAACTGTGCATATTTCTGAATATTCTTTTTTGTCATTTTCATTTGTACATTAAAATCAGCTTTCACTTTAAATAATTCCCGGAATTCATCGTCCATATTATACAATGTGTAATAAATATCTGGCGAGCCGATCAGTACAATTTTAATATTCAATGGAATTTTTTCTGGTTGCAGAGTTTTCGTGCTGACATAGCTATATTCTTCGCTTAAATCAGTAATATTTATTTCCTGATTTTTTAAAGTTCGTTTTAACGCCTCCCAACCAAACGGTTTTCTAAAAATTTGTTCAGCTTCCACAATCAAAAAACCGCCATTTGCCCGATGAAACGCGCCTCCCTTTATCATTGTAAAATCAGTAATCAGCGCGCCCAAATGCGGTTTCCGATCGATACGGCCAATTAAGTTATTGTACGTCGGATTTGTTTCTACAATGACAGGTGCGCCATGTGTTTTGCTATTATCGATAATAACATTTACTTGTAATCGATCAAGATATGAGCCTGAAGATGGCATCATTATACCCAACGGAGAACCATCATTGTTCTTTTCCTGATTTTTTTTAAATTCATCAATATTTGCCAGCAAATCATTTTCAACCATGTCAAGATATTCAGGAATTTCCGGGTATTGCTGGAATTCCTCTCTAATTTCTTCAAGCAAATAACCAACGGCAAATTTGACAGCGCTGCGCTCCAGTTCCGTAATATTTCGGTTAACATTTTGTTCTTCTCTGCGGATTTCATTGAGCGTCTTATTTAGATCTTCTTTTAGTTGTTTTCCCAGTTCATCCAATCGTTTTTTTTCGTCATCCCGGAGCTGTTCATATTCTTCCGGTGAAATTGTTTTTCCATCTTTTACCGGAACCAGGAAAAATCCCTGTGGATTTTTTTGTAACGCCAGTCCATTTTCTTTTGCTTTTTTATCAATTTCGAGAAGCGCTTTATTTTGTGTATCCTGAAAATTTTGGATAAGCTGGTTTCGTTCCTTTTGGAAATCCTCTGAATAAAGTGTTTCCGGAATAATTTTTTCTAACTCGCATGAAAGATTTTTCATTTTTTTCTGAAAAATTCTGGCCTTTCCAGCAGGTAAACAAATAGCATTTGGCTCGTCCGGCGTCTGAAAATTATAAACATAACACCAATCATCCGGGTTTGGAAGTTTCCTGGCCTGGCGCTCAATCGCTTCTTTTATAGTAGATGTACGACCTGCTCCGCCAGGACCCAGCACATAGATATTATATCCGTAACTTTTTATGTTTACCCCGAAATCAATCGCCTCTACGGCCCGCTCCTGCCCGATAACCTCTTTTAAAGGCAATAGTTCTGCTGTTGAATCAAAGGGGAACTGCCCAGGATCGCAAAAATAGCGCAACTTGTTCGGTATTAATTCTAATTTTTCGATATTCATCATTGTCTCCTTATTTTATGCGAACTGTAAAAACTGGACATGGCGCTATATGAGCAACTTTTTCAGTTACACTTCCTAATAAAACCCGCGGCCAATAACTTCGGCCATGAGTTGTAAGGGTTATCAAATCAATACTTTTTTCCGTGGCAAAATAAACAATTTCAGCGGCAGCATCTATGTTTCTGCGGATGACTTTTTCAATTTTTACATCATTATATTCTGAAGGAATTTTTATTTCTTTTTGAAACGCATCTGTTAAGGTTTCAAATGCTTCTTCTGAACTATATTTCTTTATCTCCTGTTTATCAAATTCATGCAATTCAATAACATGAAGCAAATAAATCTTTGCATTAAATTTTCGCGCTAAACCAACTGCCTGATGTAACCCCTGGTATGATTGTTCCGAAAGATCCAGAGGGCATAATATCTTTCGGATATTTCCAGTTTCGCGTTTTCCGTAAACTGTTAGTACCGGACATTCTGCCTTGCGAATGATTTTTCGCGATATTGTACCCAACGGTTGCCTGGTGGAATATGTTTGTCCGCGCGCCGAAATAATGATTAAATCAATTGACTCATCCTGTACATATTGGATGACCTCCTGATATACAGTTCCGTATCGGAGGACACCTTTTAAATCCGGAGAAATGTCATAGACAAATTCAGTTAATTTATTCTGTGTATTCTCTTCGATTGCACTTAGATAACCCGTGATATCAGGGAAAAAACGGTAGTAAACTTCCGGCGGTTTTGTGCTGACATGTAAAACTTGGGGAGTAATGTTAAATTTTGAACCAAATGAGATAGCATATTTTACAACTTTTTTTGAAATATTTGTAAAATCAATGGGGACTAAAATCTTTTTGATCTTATCCAAATTTATTCCCTTACTATTTAAAAGATAAGAGGTTGTATCTTTACAATACTAAAAATCAAGTTAAAAATCAAGGAAAAAATAGAAAAGAACAAATATATGGATTGATATTGCCTCTTTCAGTCTCTTACATTGAATGGCTGCAAGGCAGCATGATAGGAACTTCGCACAAGCGGAGCCGATTCAACATGTTTAAAACCAATTTTAAGCGCATAATCTTTAATTTTCTCAAATTCTTCAGGAATTACATAGCGGTCAATCGGCAAATGCATTGATGAAGGTTGCAGATATTGCCCTATTGTTAAAAAATCGCACTGAATTTCAACAATGTCATGCAATACCGGATATATTTCGGATTCTGTTTCTCCCAAACCAACCATTAATCCGGTTTTTGTAATTGAGCCCCATTGTTTTGCTCTTTTTAATAATTCTATCGATCGATGATAAACCGCCTGAGGCCGTGCTTTGGAATAAAGTCGGGGTACCGTTTCCAGATTATGATTCAGTACATCTGGCTTAGCGTTGATTACCATCCGGAGCGCATCCTCATCACCCTGAAAATCCGGAATCAGTACCTCGACTTTACAATCTGGTATCGTTTGGTGAATTTGCCGAATGGTTTCTGCAAAAATAGAAGCGCCACCATCATCCAAATCGTCTCTGGTAACTGATGTTATCACTGCATATTTCAGTTCGAGCATTTTTACCGCTTCAGCAACGCGCATCGGCTCTTCGATGTCAAAGCCATCCGGAACGCCCGTTTTAACAGCACAAAAGCAACAATTTCGAGTGCATTTATCTCCTAAAATCATAAAAGTCGCTGTCCGGTTATTCCAGCATTCTCCGATATTAGGACAATGAGCACTTTCACAAACTGTGTGAAGGTGTTGGTCAGTTACTAATGCCCGAATATCATGATAGTTTTTACCTGCTGGCATGGGTACTTTTAGCCAATGCGGGTGCCGCTTTTTTCTGATTTTCATAACTGTATTAAAATGACACTTGTAAATTAAATATGAACTGCCTCATCATAAGCGGCAGACGCCGCTTCCATAATCGCTTCGGAAAGTGTAGGATGCGCATGAATTGTCTTCATAAGATCACGCCCATTTATCTTACTATTCTTAACAACACTAAGTTCATTTATCAACTCCGTTGCCTCTGCATGAATAATATGCGCTCCGAGCAATTCATCTGAATTCGCGTCGTAAATTAATTTCACCAGCCCGGTACTTTCACCCAGTGCCAGCGACTTACCATTCGCCTGAAACGGAAAACGGCCGATTTTTATTTTCCCGTACTTTTCCTCTGCTTTCGTCTCTGTCAATCCGATACTGGCAACCTGGGGATCACAATATGTACAGGCAGGAATACTATTATAATCCAGTGGTTTTGCAGATATTCCAGCGAGTTGCTCTGCAACGTAAATTCCTTCTGCAGAAGCAACGTGTGCCAGCCAGGGGGGGCCGATGATATCGCCAATCGCGTAAATATTTTCAACATCAGTTTGAAGTTTTGAATTCACTTTTATCCAGCTTTTTTCAACCCGGATGCCAACATCCTCAAATCCCATTTCTTCATAATTTCCCTGCACACCAATGGCAACAAGCGCCACATCAGCTTTAAGTGATTCACCGGAATTGTCTGAATTTTCAGTCGAAATTGAAACGTTAACACTGGTTTCTGAAACATCAATATTCTGAACCCGACTATTGGTATGAATTTTAACCTTCGCTTTTTTAAAAGACTTAGTTAAGATGTCGGTAATTTCTTCATCTTCGATCGGTAAAATAGAGGGCATCATTTCCACGATAGTGACTTTACAGCCTAATGCACTATAGAAATATGCAAACTCCACCCCGATCGCACCTGCACCGATAACAATCATGGTTTCTGGCAACTGATCGAGCGCCATGGCTTCTTTACTGCTAATAATCCGCTGTCCATCGAACGGTACGTTTGGTAAAGCGCGAGGTCGTGCGCCGGATGCAATAATAATATGCTTTGCTTTTAGTTCGTTAATTGGTGAATTATTCTCATCCAGGATTGTAATTTCTGTATTCGATGTCAGTTTACCATTTCCTTTAAATACCGTAATGTTATTTTTTTTTAATAGATATTCAACGCCTTTTGACAACCGACTGGCTGTGCGGCGACTTCGTTGAATAATTTTGGAAAAATCGAACGAAATATTTTCAGCAATCAGCCCAAAATCAGAACCTTTTGATAATGCACGGTACATTTCAGCACTTCTTAACAGCGCTTTTGTCGGGATGCATCCCCAGTTTAAACAAACACCTCCTATTTCATTCCGTTCAACAACTCCAACCCTCATTCCAAGTTGCGCAGCGCGAATTGCAGCCACATATCCACCAGGACCAGTTCCAAGAACAACAAAATCAAAATTTGAAATAGACATGTTATCCTCTTTCTAATTTTCAATTAATGAATTTAATAGATCTAAATTACGTTTAAAATTACTTATTTTTCCGGGAGTTTCTAAAATTTTGGGAATATTGTAAAAGCGGGGATCGTTCATAAGTAAGCGGAAGGCTTCAACACCAATGAAGCCTTCCCCGATATTTTCATGTCGGTCGATCCGGGAACCAAGTTCTTTTTTAGAATCATTGAGATGAAATGCCTTCAACTTGTCAAGTCCAATGATTCGATGGAACTCATCGAATGTTTTGTCATACGTCTTCAATGAACGAAAATCGTAACCTGCCGCAAACGCGTGAGCAGTATCAAAACAGACCCCGATACGACTTTGTTGGTCAATCTTCTCGATAATTTGAGCCAACTGTTCAAATGAATATCCAAGACTCGATCCCTGGCCGGCCGTATTTTCTAATAACAATTTTACTCTGTTATTAATTTCCTTGTCCAAGATTTCGTTAAGACTATCTGTTATTTTTCGAATACCTACTTTTTCACCGGAGTATTTGTGTGCCCCCGGATGAAAAACAAGGTATGGAATTTCTAGTTTTTCGGCCCGCCTTAATTCCATGGAAAACAGATACTTTGATTTTTTTAGAACTTCCTGTTCCGGGCTACACAGATTAATCAAGTACGAATCATGAGCCAATACACAGCCGATGCTCGTTTTTTGTAGTTCCTCTTTAAAAAGACAAATTTGATTGGCTGTCAACTCTGGGAACTTCCACTGCATCTGGTTTTTCGTAAAAACCTGGATTGCAGTACAACCGATTTGTTCACCACGTTGAGGCGCCTTATAGACGCCTCCGGCGATAGAAACATGCGAACCGAGTAACATGAAACACCTTTACCATAATTACCCCAAATACGGCTGTAATTTTTCCCTTCGATGGAGATAACGCAATTTACGAATTGCTTTATTTTTGATTTGTCGAATTCTCTCCCGACTTAAACTCATCATATTTCCAATTTCCAACAACGTCAGGGGGCGCTCGCTATCCAAACCAAAATAAAGCCGAATCACTTTCGCTTCAGATTGCGAGAGAGAATCAAGCGCCGCTTTAATTTCGAACTTAAGCGATTCATCCAACAACTTACTATTTGGCGCTGTGAACTCATCGCTACTAATTCTTTCGATAAGGGGCTGGCTATCATCAAAATTCACAGATGTATCGTCAAGGGAGATTTCTTTACCCCAATAAATTAAGTTTTTATGCAGCTTCTGCAAATCCATATTCATTTCGTTTGCGATTTCCTCAAGTTCCGGTGGGCGACCAAGATTTTGTTTCATGTTCTCAAGCGTATTAATCATTTTTTGCAGAGACCAAATATGATTAATCGGCAATCGCACCAACCGGGAATGATTTGCCAAAGAACGTAAAATAGATTGCCTGATCCACCAAACCGCATACGAAATGAATTTAATCCCTCTGTTCGCATCAAATCTCCGAGCCGCTTCAATAAGTCCCAAGTTACCTTCACTGATCAATTCTTCAAAGGGCAATCCCTTGTCTTGATATTCTCTGGCAATAAAGACAACGAATTTTAGGTTGGATTTTACAAGCTTGCTAAGAGCCTCCTTGTTACCCTTTTTTATCTCAGTTGCTAATTCCTTCTCTTCTTCAGGGGTTAATGGAGGAATTTTGTCAATCTCAGACAAATATGTCGAGATCGTATTTCTCGACTTTTTTATCTTATTTTCCTTACTATTATTCAATAAATATCACCCCTCAAAGATTATGATACATTTATTGATTATTAGTTAAACTGAATTATCAAACTATATTATGTAACGTTTTAATTTTGTAAACGTTCGATTTTTTTAATATTATTTTCATGTTGTATTTAATTCAAATTGAAAACATTGCATTTTTGTAACACAAATTTCATTGATGATCGGTTCACTTCTCTTGTACAGTTTCAAAAATAGCACCAAATGTGCCCGATTTTATAAAAATTGAAAAAGCAACCATAAAAAAAGAATTCACTTGAAGATTAGCATATAATTTAGTGGATAAATATTTGAAGTCATCTACCATACACACGTTTATATTTTCCATCAAACAGAAAGGTTTTTTCATGGGAAGCGAAATGAAATATTAAATCTTCAAATTATCAGTTCCAAACCCTCCATGGCGGCTGAAACGATCATATTAGACTTTTGAGACGCCAAGTGAGATTGAAATTGGTTAATAATTTGATTAATTTCTTGATCCCCTCTTTCCGGATTATGATGGAAAAATATTAAATGCTTAACATTTGCATCTAAGCCAAGCCTTAAGGCCTGTTCATACGATGAATGGCCGAAACCAGAATTATTTGTCATCTCATTTTCGAGATATTGTGCATCATGTATTAGTACATCGGCATTTCGACAAAAATCTACAAATTCCTGCCAGGTTGTTACTTTTCCATTCGGAGGTTCAAGCTCGTTATCTGTCATAATAACAACGGAGTGGTCAGTATCACTTACTTTAAAACCATAGGCAGTGCCCGGATGATTATTTTGAATAAAAGAAAATTTTGCCGTCCCAATCGTATATGTACCATTATTGATTTCTCTAAAAAATATTTTCGCTTTTAAATCATCGAAATTGATCGGAAAATATCGTGATTCCATCTGATTTGTTAAGATTTCCCTTAGTTTTTGATATGTTGGGGGGCAACCATAAATATTTATTATAGTATTATGATTGTATGCAGGATTAAAAAAGGGAAATCCTTGAATATGATCCCAATGCGAATGGGACAAAAATAAATTCACTTTTTCTTTAATATTTCTCTTTTCAATATCTAATCCTAACTCTCGTATTCCTGTCCCCGCATCAAAAATGACGAGCGTATTATCATTCAATCGAAGCTCGATACAAGATGTGTTTCCACCGTAAACAACTGTATCCGGCCCCGGAGAAGGGATAGAACCTCGTGTGCCCCAGAACCTAAGTTTCAAATCTATGCCTCCTCTTCATGTTGCAAATAGTCACTGTCAAAAAATTTAAATCCGTTTTATTTCCTTAAAAAAGTAAATAAAATAAAATACAAGAAATACACTACAATTATGTTTATACACCACAATATGATAATCTCATTTTTAAATTATTAATTCATGAACTTAACATATATTTTAATATTTATTTTACAAATTTACTGTGCTCTTAATCACATTTAACAACGAATGATTGTGTCTTGTTTAATTAAAAGCTAATGATATGATCTGCATCTAATGCGATGGAATAAAAATCATCAAATTTACCGATTTCAACGCCATCAACGATTACATTTTGTAAATTTCGGTTTTTAATGGAAAGCTTGCAGCCAAAAACTTTCACATTATGATCCCGCAAAGCTAATTTTAAATTTTTAGAGCTTCTGCCTCCTTTAACAAGATGATAGACACCATCTTCTACAAACCATAACGCGACCACTTTTACCGCATGTGTACCCGTCGCAATAGGTTGAAGTATAGAATCATCGACCAATTCCCCTGTATGTTGCTTTGTGAAGATGTAAGCAGTCTTTTTCATGAGTCTCCCAATATTATTTTATTTGAATTGTGATATAATTTTTAATTACGGCTTTCTTTCTCTGTGTATGTTTAGCCTTCGATTATCACTTATATTGGTACGGTATAATTCTTTAGTATAACTGTTTACAAAGTAGGTATCCATTAGCGAGATAAAAGTGAATACAAAGCTATTCAGAAGATGGAATTACCAACTTTCTAAACAAAATTCACCACTTTTATAATAGATTTCAGCACCATAATCACTACTAAAAGCAAAAGAAATAATAATGCGCGGTTTATTATCAATTTTGGTAAGATTGAAATTAACTGGAGGGACAAACACTTGTTGAAAAAACAACCTCCTGACGCCTGTTTCCTGGCGCTCGAAAACGGCAATAAAATAAGGCCTTTTAATTTTTTCCTGCAATCCAGATTTTGATACTCCCGCGACAAAATACTCTGGTATATTATTTTCGTTTAAATCCGCCAAAAGTTGTAGTTGACCGTTCGCTTCATCAAAAAATTGCTGCTGATATTCAGGCAGATCACTTTTTTCTAGCAAGCGGGATGTTCCTAATTCAGGCACATATAATTGAAAAAATTCCTCATTAAATTTTACTAAATTTTCATCTGGCGTCTTTTTATTACAAAAGAATGAAAATACTAATATTAATAAAAATAGCGCGTAAAAAATATTTTTTTCTACCATTTCTATCCCCTACGGCGAGGTTATAGTACAATTGAAATGAATTTTCAGTATTGATACAGATATTGACCAATTTTAACATTGGTCTGAATTGCGTAACTCAAACACAAAATCTCAGCTTTCTGGCATAATGTAAGAAAATAAGATAAAAAATATTTAGATAAATGTCAAGCACATTTAAGACAAAGAAAAATCTTGACAATACAAGGATTATTTAGTATTTTAGGACATAATATTGTATCTTCTCAATATTTTATGGTAGATATGGGCGATTGCCTCTATGTCGTAT
>CAZCJL010000117.1:0-20049 GCA_964498785.1 uncultured Cytophagia bacterium
ATACGACATAGCGGCAATCGCCCATATCTACCATAAAATATTGAGAAGATACCAACCGAAAATTATAACCAATTGAATTTATTCAACTTTTAACCGGACAGTAGTAGGTGTTTTTTTATTACAAATACCTCAGGGCTGTATCAAAAGCCCTCTAAAATAATCGAATATCTTTTTTTGCAATCAGTTTTTACAATTTTAGCGATTGCACTTATTAGAACCAGATTCAAACGAAAACAAGATGAATGCAGCTTTTTTGCTTAAGCAAATCCAGTAATGAACTGAATACTTCTTCGGTGATATCTTTGAAATATTCACTTCGAAAACGATTGATGTGCGGTTGTTTTTTTCTTTTAAGAGTGGGGTGTATCATTTTTTTTCAATAACTCATGAAGGGTATCGCTCAGATCTTCAATTTTATATGGCTTCCTCACAACGCCGGCAAAACCGTGTTCCTTATAATGAGCCATTATCGGATCGTTGGAATAACCGCTGGAAACGATAGCCGGTACATTCGGATCTATTTCATGCAATTTATTGATTGCCTCTTTCCCCCCTTTGTGTCCTTTTATTGTTAAATCCACGATCACCGCATCAAACGGGTGTTGAATCATTCTGGCTTTCTTGAACATTTCAATCGCTTCTTCTCCGTTACTGGCAAGTTCTACTTCATACCCGAGTCTGGTGAGTATCCGCCGGGCAAGTTTTCTGATAAACGCTTCATCATCAATAACCAAAATTCTACCATGGCCGGGGAGAAGGGAGTTGTTGTGTTGGATGGGATTTTCTTTTCGTTTCGCTAATGCCGGGAGATAAATTGCAAACGTTGTTCCCTCTCCGATTTTTGAATCAACTGTAATATGCCCGTTGTGATTTTTTATAATCGAAAAAGAAGTTGCAAGCCCCAGTCCATGTCCTTTTTTCTTAGTAGTAAAATAAGGATCGAAAATTTTGGAAAGATGTTCTTCCGAAATTCCAATGCCGTAATCTTTAATGGTCACCACGATATATTTGCCTGGCTTGAGGTTGGCGACTATATTTTTAGTTATGCCGTGATTATGAAGGGAAATTTCGAGCATTCCTCCCTCTGGCATGGCCTGGGCGGCATTGATTATCAGATTATTAATAACCTGATGGATTTGTACCTGATCGATCCTGGCATTCCACAAATCGTCGTCAATGTTGAACACTGGTTTGATATTTGAACCGCGCAATGAAAAATTGGCGGACTCCACAACAAGCTCTGCTATTGAAACGGGCGCCAGGATAGGCAATCCGCCTTTTGAAAAAGTCAGCAATTGATTGGTTAAATTTCGCGCCTGAATGGATGCTCGCTCAGCCTGCGCCAAAATCTCAACTAAATAGTGATCTGGCTCCAGCTCCAATTTTGCCAGCGAGATATTTCCCAGGATTGCGGTGAGAATGTTGTTGAAATCGTGGGCAATACCGCCGGCCAATAAACCAACTGATTCCAATTTTTTGATCTTTAATAATTCTTCCTCTAATTTTCGTTTTTCTGTAATGTCAATACCTGTGCAAATAAACCAATGATTTTTATTCGATTCATCCTTCAGGCTGGTACTTGACCATGAAATGGTATGTCTGGTTCCATTTCGATTGATCCAGCAATATTCGAACTGATTCGGAATTGGGGAAGTGTTCAGTAATTTTAAAAATGAATTTTCCTGAGAAAATTGGCTGTTGCAAAACGGAAGTGTGTGGATATAACGGCCAACGATTTCTTCGCTCGAATAACCAGTAATGATTTCGCATGCTTTATTAAAATTCTCAACGCGCCCTTGCTTGTCCAGCACTAATATAAGAGATCCCGCAGTCTGCAAAATACTGGTCGTAAAATCGCGTTCTTTTTTCAGGCGATTATAATTAATGACGACAGTCAGCAGAAGCGACAAAATGAGAGTTAGAATAACTCCTGTGCCAATTAAATAGACCAGAATATTTGTCAGTGTCGTTTCGATAGGAATCCTCCTGCATAACATAAGTTAGATAAAATATTTATCATATTATGCGGTGACCAAAGATAAATAGTTGCCAGAGCGAATGTAAAAAAATTACCAGCAGAGTACATTAAAATTGCAAAGGATACCCAAAATCGATGGTCATGGAAAATTCCGGTTAAATTGTCTTGCATTATTTGAAATAGAGTAAGCAGCGAAAGTCCGGTAAGCAAAGTGCTGCAGAGAGCAGACGTGTAATTATCAAACAGAAGAAATTTTTCGATGGTGAATTTTGATATTATCCAAATCATTGCAAATACAAAGATGCTAGTAAGTAAGATAATTTTAGATAACTTAACTTGTTGCCAATTCGCTAAAATATATGTTAGAAAAAAATACTCTAATAATGTGTAAATGTGAAAAACCCACATATTATTTAACTGATGCAAGGCCAGAATAGTGGCCGTTGCATCAGTTAAAATTTTTACAATGATGAAAATAAAAAGAATTTTCAAGTTTTTATCCAGCGCCCGAAAAAAAATAATGCCCGTAATAAACGGAATGTAACTTGAAATTATTGAAAAGTAATCATATATTGGTAGCAAAAAACAACGCTCCTTAGCTATTCAATGCATTCTCATTAGCGCAATGCGGTGGACAGGGTACAGAGCGTTCGGCAATCTCTCCGTCAATGATGTCATTGCCAGCAGAGTTTGCTCCAACCAGGATGATGACTGGCGTCCCGTCATCTTCTTCGCCATAATAAAAGCGAATGCCCACGCATCCGTCCTGATCTAAAATACGAAGCATCGCTTCTTTTCCGAAAAATCCGCCTTTAATGACTTCCGCGCCAGCTTTTTCGCGGTAATTTTTTGTCAATTTACTGGCCTCAGCCAGGGCGATTGTGTGATCTTCTGAACCTGTAAAAGACATAAAGTACCTCCTTATTATGTTGAACAATTGTTTGATATAGTTAATTAAATAAAAAAAGCACAATCCTTCTTAAAAATTGTGCCTCCCTCAAAAATTGTCCTAACTTAACATAGCGACCATACTTATATTATATTTAATATAGAAATAATATCATTAAATTGCAAGTTAAATTTACAATTACCAATTTTTATCGAGATATATGATGATGTAGTATTTCGTTTCTTGACTTTGAAATATTTTTTTCTTATTTTTCATTGCTTTTAAAAAAAGAATAAATTTTTACCTGTTATCATGCCTCGGAGGATTTATGGGATTTACCGCGATTGATTTTCTGGTCGTTATTATCTATCTGATTGGCGTTACGGTTTTTGGAAGTTGGCTCGGGAAATTACAAAAGGATACTAAAGATTATTTTCTCGGAGATCGACAGTTGCCATGGGGAGCGGTAAGTTTTTCTGTGGTCGCAACGGAAACGAGCACGCTGACATTTATTAGCATTCCGGGATTAGCGTATGTTACCAATCTCAATTTTCTGCAATTAACCATCGGTTATTTACTCGGTCGAATTGTAATTAGCTTTGTGCTTCTCCCTGCTTATTATAAAGGAGAAATGTTTACCGCGTATACATTTTTAGGTCGACGGTTTGGGCCGCATATCCGGAATTTCGCATCCATAGTGTTTCAGATTACAAGATTATTGGCAGATGGTGTTCGCCTGTTTGCCACTGCAATCCCTTTATCTGTGATAACAGGATGGAGTTATCCGGTTTCCATAACAGTTATCGGTATATTGACAATTATTTATACATACATTGGCGGTATAAAGGCTGTTGTGTGGATCGATGTTATTCAGATGTTTATTTATCTAATCGGCGCGCTCGTTGCCGCTGTATTTATTTTAAATCAGTTACCTGGTGGTTGGACTGATGTAATTGCCGCGGCTGTACCCGACCAAAAATTCCAGATTTTCAATTGGGGTTTTGAAAAAGGCGTCAGTGAATTTTTCAAAATAAATTATACAGTTATCGGCGGAATACTTGGCGGAGCTTTTTTATCCATGGCGTCGCACGGTACAGACCAGCTTATTGTCCAGCGATTATTATCGTGTAAAAATCTGCGCGACAGTCAGAAGGCACTCATATCAAGCGGCGTCCTTGTCATTTTTCAATTTGCTCTTTTCTTAGTTGTCGGATTAATGTTGTTTGCGTTCTATGGCGGAAAGTACATCGGCCAGGGTTCGTCGTTTTTAACGTCATCGGATCAGTTGTTCCCATTATTTATTGTGGAAGCACTACCTCCCGGTCTTTCGGGGATCATTATTGCCGGGATATTTGCTGCTGCAATGTCTACCCTCAGCGGCTCACTAAATTCTCTGGCATCTTCGACAATGCTTGATTTGTATAAATCGTATTTTGGGAAAGGTAATACGCCTCAAAAAGATTTGTTGATTTCTCGTATTATTACAGCAGTATGGGGCTGTGTGTTCATCGGCGGAGCAATGTTATTTAAGGATCAAAATAATCCTGTGGTTGAATTAGGGCTCAGTATTGCTTCGTTTACGTATGGTGGATTGCTGGGCGCATTTTTTCTGGGAGTGTTTTTTAAAAAAGTGCGGGAAAATGCCGCGCTCATCGCAATGTGGGCTGCCATCTTTTTTATGTCGTGGATTGTTGGTATTCAGGGAACAACCCAGTACGTTATTATCGCAATTAATTTGGTCGCATTCATTTGGTTATTTTTTAAAACAGACGACAAAAAGGAACATATCGCGCTGGCAATTCTATTGGTTTTTATTATTACCTTTATCCGGGAAGTGACGCCATTTCGGTTTGCATGGCCGTGGTACGTGCTCATTGGGAGTGTTATCACCTTATTTCTCGGAGTAATGCTCGATCTTTTTATCAATCGAGGAAAGCGTTGATTAAAGGCGGGGCTGTATTAATAATTTCATTATAGAAATTGAGGTTTAATACAGCCCCGATCAATCTGATTTTATTTAAAATGTGATATTCAGTAATTCCAGTACCGCATCGATCGGACTATGAACCGTCACTTCATCAGAGCCGGCGAATAGCAGGCCGACTGCTTTGTTTTCATTCCCGTCAACTAACAGCGAACCTGAATCGCCGGGTTGCGACATATTAGACGTTAGAATCTGGTTTTGAAATTCTGCAACCGCGCCGCCGCCGTATCCAACCTGAATTGTAACATCCAGAGCATCGATAGTGCCGGTTGTGGTACCAGTGGTTCTGCCGCTTTTACGCACTGCCATTCCAAGCTCTGCTCGTTTAGTCCCGTCTATTTTCCCAATATCAATTATTTCGTCATCAATCGCGCTGCTATCAACAGGTTTGGCTACTGCAGCATCAACTAAATTGGCTGCTTGTGAAACGCGTTTTGTGTACAATCGACTTTTTGAGCCAACAAGTTTGGCAGCGACATTTAGGATTGATGACAGGCAATTCGCAAACGGACAAATATCATTGTCTCCATCGCCCCCGGTACTCATTTCAATTCTGATAAATCGTTCCAGGGTCGCAATGGTATCCTGGGGAGCTCGTCCGCCGTCCGCAGGGCCTGGTTGAACAATTGCATCGCCTTTAAAGGCACTATTGCTGTTTGCCATTACATGGTTGTTGGATAGTATCAGTTGTTGCCCGGTTGTGATATCTTTAACAATCGCTCCAAGAGTTCCGGCTGTTATCAAATAATGGCCAATACTCACACCACCGGGAGCAGGACGCCAGCGACTTGTCCGTCTCTGGAGAGCAACTACTTTCCCAATGGATTTAACATCGGTTCTAATATTTTGAACTTCAGTCGGGATTATGTCTTTTTTATCGAGTTGATTTATGGGCTGTTTCTCCCGTACAAACACCAACAGACATTTTTCAGCGGTCTTTTCGCCGGCTTTATATCGAAAGCCCTGTCCCAGGCCAACCACATTTTTCTTCTTTAACATGGCGTCTTTCACTTTTTGCTGAACCACCTGAATCTCTTTGTTGATTATCATGTGGATCCTCCTTAAAATTACTTGTTCTTTTGTAAGTTATCATTTAATAACTCGTTAGTTAAAAATGTTATTGGAATCGCGCCTTCTTCTAATAACAGATTTAAAAATTCGGAACGACTAAAATTGATTCCTTCCGAACTAAGACTTTTATAATAAAAGTCCCGAATATGTGTATAGCCACGAAGGGGAAGAATATGATAACCTGGATGTAATCGTATTTTTGTAAAATGTTCTTCCGCATTATCCCAATCCATAAAACCATCTCCGATGAGCATATTTAGAGCGCCTGTCTTTGATAATTGGCCTGTATGAAATTTAATATCAATTATCGCTGAAATAACAGCTCTTAAATAATTGACCAATTGAAGTAAATTAATTTTTTGATCATAGCCTCCGTAGCCTGCTTCCACCATTATAAAACCAGAAAATAAAGACCATCCTTCGATAAATGTTTTATCCGGAAAAATTTTTCGTATTAAAGAAGGATTTTGTTTAATGTTAGCATCCAGCAGAATTTTACCAGGAGATATATTCTGGATTGCTAAAATTTGTAATGTTGTTTTATTTAAATTTTTTAAAAATGATATTTGTTCGAGCCAGGTCAAGTTGTCTGGTAACGATTTTAAATAAAAATAATAATCAGAATTATCTGCAAACGGACCGGGATAATCAATGTAAACTAAATCAGGACAAATATTCCATAACGGAGATCGTTCCAATTGAACTTCATAATCAATTTTCGCGGAAATGAGCCCCCTGGTATTGATGAACCGATCAATTTCTGTTAAAATGTTTTTAAGTGTCGTAATTAGTTTATCGTTCTGAGTATAATTATTAGAAATCTTTTCCAGCACTTGCTCGGTTGATCGATGTGTCCTTAAATAATTGACATTCTTTTGGTTATAGATATCCTCATAAAGAGTGGTTGAAATTTGCATCAATTCTCCCACACACCATTGATATTCATCAGCAGCAAGCAGTAGCAAACTGTCGATGCCAGCGTTAATATGGAACTGATTCTTCAAAATACCTGCATATACTTCTTCTCCGAGAACAGCGATTTTTGGACTATCTGGTAACAATTTAGTTTCAAAATGCTTGTGCAATGCAGTCAAAGAATCGCCTGTTATTTGCTGAAGTTTTATCAGGCTGTCTTTGTAAGCCGGAAATTGATGAAGCACATTCGTTGTAACAGTCGTCAATAGGTAGCGAAGTGACGTAATTTCATCAAGCCCGTGTTCAATGGCAGTTCGGTGACAATTTTGCAGATTTGCCTTCTCCTGGGAGATTAATTCAGGAAGTTGTTTCAGACGTGACAATAAGTTTTGGCAATCTTTTTCCGTTATTTTGCTCTGGCGGGCAATGGTGAAAATCGCGTCCCTGATTAGCGAATGATAAAAAGCAGGGCTGCGCTCCCAAATCCGATATTGCTCCAAATTCCAGATTTCCATGGAAATATGTGAGTGCAGAATACTATAATCTATTTTGTCCGGTTTTGAAAGCGTTCTAATATCTAACTGCTGAAGATTTTCCTGAAAACCTTTTAATATTTTAATCTTTGCGGCAATGGACTCAACGCTCCAATTATCCAATTGCACATCAAGTTGATGAATGCCCGACAATGAAGCTTCTGTCGGATTTGATTTTATATAATAATCAACATATGACCGAGCTAACGTATCCAACTTATCACGAGAACGATCTTTTTCGCATGATGCAAAAATAATCGCGATGATAGCGAAAAAAAGCGTTCGCAGGAAAATATTATAAACTCGGTTTTTATGTAACATTCTAATGCTTCCGGTTAATTATTGAGCGTATTTCAATTATAAATATATTACATTCAACTTCGAATTGCAGTCATCATTCAAAGAAACTGATATCCCCTTTTCCGGTTCGAATAATTCGAAACGGTTCTTCGGTCAAATCCACCACACTGGATGCTATTGTTTCGAGAATACCGCCATCAATGACTAAATCCAGTGCATGTCCGAGATGAATATCAATTTCCTCAGGATCGGTTAAAATTATATTGTCTTTAAAGCTTGCGCTGGTGCTTACAATCGGGTGTCCCAATTCATGAAGCAATGCCAGGCAGATATTATTATCCGGCACACGAATACCGACAGTTTTTCTTTTTGTGATCATTAATTTGGGAACCAATCTGGTCCCTTTTAAAATAAATGTATATGGCCCGGGTAAAAGCTGGCGCATTACGCGGTATGCCGGATTTGTAACAAAAGCATATTTGGCAATATCTTTTAAATCCGGGCAGATAAAACTGAGTGGTGAATTCTTCGATTTTCCTTTTAACAACGATATTTTTTCAATCGATTGCTTTGAAAAAATATCACAACCAATTCCATAAACAGTATCTGTCGGATAGGCAATAATTCCCCCATTGGCCAATATTTCGGCGGCTCTCTGAATTAATCGCGCCTGAGGATTCTCAGGATGAATTGAGATCATTGTTGCCATGGTATCATCTGCTTCTTTTGCATTTTTGCTTTCGAATTATTGCGGTTTAGTTGAGAAGTGACTTTCCCTTTTTGATATTTTCGTTTCGGAGTCACCACTTTTTTTTGTCTGTTACGAATCGTTTTCATGGTTGTTGAATTAAATAATAAAATTCTAAATTAAATCTGACCTTAATTTATAACTAATTATTTTATTTATGGTTGGAATGCAATGCCTTTACAGGATGTCCACGAACTACCCATGCGAAAGTTTTCAAACGGGAGCGGCCTGTATTGTATATTGATACAAATTTAAGTCATTATCTATCCTGCATTATTCACAAAACGTGCCACAGAAGCACAGAGGTCACAGAGAAACAATAACTTGTGTGCATTGCATATTACTTTTCAACCTGAGTTAAGAAAAATTCGAGTTGCTATTGTTTGCGTAACGTTTTGAAAATAAAAACGCTGTGTACTCTGAGCCTCTGTGACTATGACTTTTTCAGGTTAGGTAATATATTTTTATATATCAAAATATTTACATAGATACAAATATAATTTTATCAATTTTCAATATTTGGATTTTTAAAAAATGGTTTCCATTTTGTTGGTTCCGGCGGCGATTGTATATAACTTCCAATAACGAGCACTAAAAGTGAACCAATTAGCGCAGGATAAACCGCGGGAAAACCAAATAAAAATTCACCTTGTATTTTTCGGATAATTTCCCAAATTATTGTGATGATCATTCCTGTGAAAATAGAATAAGCGCCTGCAGTTGCTGTTGCGCGTTTCCAGAAAAATGTTGCCATTAGCGCAGGCGTAATTCCGGCGCCATATATTGTATATGCTGCATAAGCAGCATCCAGTATTCGCGGAAAGAATTGAATTAATGCATACGCGCAGATTCCCAGAAAGATAACCGATATTCGCGAATATAAAACAACCTTTTTGTCCGGAAGATTCGGATTAATAAACCGTTGATAAATATCACGCATAATGTTCGTTGCCGGAACCAATAAAAAGCTATTTGCAGTTGATATAATTATCGCGACGATTGCAGCAATTAAAATACATCCAACAACGATAGGCACGCCGCGGTATGCTGTCAGCACAATAATTTTCCCGGATTCGTTGATTGGCAGATATTTAAAATAGCTGCTACCAATTACAGCTAGTGATTGCAGTGCAATTCCTAAAATAATGACGCCGATAACCCACCCTAAAACAGCTTTTTTCGCTTCTGCACCATCTTTCGCTGAAAAAAAACGTTGGTACATGTTTCCGTTACCGAGAGCTAACAACAATGTTGGTACAAAATACCCCATCGCCTGAATCCATGTCATATTGCCAAGAATTAGATGTTTACGGGGAGTGACATTTTCAATGATCGCGCTGAATCCGCCGGCATGTTTAATGAGAAACGGGATTGCCAGAAAAACACCGATAATAATGAGTAAACCGTTTACGACATCCATGTAGGCAACAGAAATCATTCCCGCAAGTACGGTATAAGCAATCACAAAAAAAGCGACAATGATCATCGCTGTTTCTGTTGAAATTTTGCCCTCTGAAATGATATTCAGGACCCAACCACCGCCTCGAAATTGATAGCTGACAATTGTTATATACGCGACTATCGTTGTAATTGTTGCCAATAAGCGTGCATATCGATTGTAACGGGCTTCCAGAATATCGGGTACTGTGAACTGCCCGAATTCCCGGACTCTTCCAGCAATGAAGTAGATCACAACTATGCCAATCCAGCCGCCGGCGCTGCCAATCAGAGAAGAATAGCCGTGATTGTAGCTCAGATCTGCGACACTGAAGATATCACCGGAACCGATCCACGTTGCCAGTAGAGTTCCCACAAGAACTGGTGCAGTCAGTTTTCTGCCAGCGACCATAAAATCTTCCTGACTTTTTACCCGGATCGTTAAATAGGCTCCCAACGAAAATAGCACAATAAGATAGAAAATGATCGTGTAGATATATGGCATATCCGTTTGTCCTTATTTTAATTAAACTAAAATACTTAATTTTCTGTTAAAAGTCAAGCCGGATTTATCCAAATTTAATTGTTATAATTTTAAAATATTTGTTTGTTACGCAAATGCGGCTAAATATGTGTATATAAGTACCGAATATAATTGTAATAATGGTATTTGAAAGGGATATTCATGAAAAAAAGGACGTTACTACTGGGGTGGTTATTTTTCGTTTTTTTGTTACAAGCAGCGTTTGGATTCGGACAGGAATGGAGTTCTCCGATTGATGGCGGCTTTGGCGATACACCTGATATGGATATTGATCCTAATTCGGGCTATGTATACATTTTGTCAATGAATGGCGGGGTTAAAATTAAGGTGTATGATGAAGATGGTAATTTTATCTCGCAAGAAAGTGTACCGGAAACTGAAAATGATCAGGGTACTGCGCGTTTTGGCGCGACTATCGCCGTTGGTAACGATGGCTACCCGCATATTTGTTACCGCCAATATCATGGAAATAATTATTATACAACCTGGTACAAACGAAAAACCCCGAATGGCTGGACTGGTTCGATTCGCCTGACTAAGTTCAAATATCGGGCTTATGTCATTCGAATGGATGTGGATGAAAATAATGTTGCGCATATTGTGAACGGTATTGCCTGGGATAATGACATTTTTGGGCACGTAGAATACTATCGCGTGTATAATAACTCAATTTCAAAACAAATGACGCTTGGTACAAACTATCAGTTTGTATGGCGCGCTGATAATCGCATTGAAATTGATACCTATCCGGGCGGTTATATACATGTGGTTTCTGGTCTGCCAAATCCGACAGGTAAAATCTATTATTTTTATTCCGATGATGGCGGCAATTCGTTTTCTGACGGCACTAATATAAGACAGGCAACAAATCAAAGCCGAACGGGAAGTCCTGAATTACAGGTGGATGGTAATGGTAAAGTCCACGTCTGTTACGGAGAATCTAATGATTATTTGATTAATAATAAACCATCAGTGCACTACGCCCGGGTTGAAAATGGTTCCAGGACTTATGACACGATTACCACAGAGGAAGATGCCTGTGTTCCGTGGCCTGCGGCAACAAAAATAGGACTGGGTTCAATCGGCTGTACCGATGATGGTGAAAATATTGTCGTCGCGTATGTTAGCGAACCTGGCGGACCGCTTTCCGCAATTTTTTCGCAGGATCAGGGACAAACATGGTCCGATCCCGCAGAGTTGGCGTCAAGTTGTGGCAGCGCTGAAGGTAGAAATAAGCAAATAGTGAGAGGGAATGGCAGTAAATTGTATCTCGCTTATCCAAGTGGCGGAAAAGTCTGGTTGAGAATATTAACATTGGTCGTTAATGAGCCTCCGGTTGCGGACGCCGGCGGCCCGTATACCGGGAATGAAGGCGAGCCGATTACATTTGACGGATCCAATTCATCGGATGCGGAAGGAACAATTGTACAGTTTGAATGGGATTGGGATAATGACGGCACGTACGATGCAATGACATCCTCACCAAGCGTTCAGTATACCTATCAGGATGATTATTCCGGGCAAGTGAGTTTGCGAGTCACTGATTTAGGCGGCGCAACTGATACGGATGTCGCTATGGTCACCGTGAACAATGTTCCGCCGGTAGCAAATGCAGGTGGACCTTATAGCGGAGAAAAGAATCAGGATATTACGCTCAACGGTTCGGCGACAGACCAGGGAACGCTGGATACATTTACTTTTGACTGGGATTTGGATAATAACGGAACCTTTGAGACGCCGGGCCAAACAGTTACCGTGCGATTTTCCACAGGAGGAATGCATCAGGTAAGATTACGGGTGCGCGATAATGACGACGGAGAAGATGTTGCAACAGCTCAGGTTTCAATCGCAAATAATCCGCCGGTAGTAAGCACAATCCCGGGACAACAAATTTATGAAGGTAACGCGTTTATACTCATCGAACTGGATTATTATGTCAATGATCCTGATAATGCTGACAGTGAAATTCAATGGCAGGCGCAGGGACAACAAAATATAATAGTGACAATTAATAACCGCGTGGCACAGTTGACTCCGAATGATCCCGATTGGTTTGGTGAAGAGGTGATTACTTTTATTGCAACCGATCCGGGCGGGCTCACGGATCAATCTTCTGCAACGTTCACTGTAATAAATGTAAATGATCCACCTGTTCTGGCAACGATTCCATCTCAGACAAAAATGGAAGGTAATAATTTTGATCCGATAAATGTTGATGACTACGTGACAGATGTTGATAATGATATTACTCAGCTTGTATGGAAAATTCAGGGCAATAATGAATTATTTTATACCTGGAGCGGCCATGTTTTAAGTGTGCATTCGCCAAATCCTGATTGGTATGGATCTGAAGTATTTACGATCACTGTTACTGATCCGGGCGGAGAATCGGATTCACAGGATGTTACCTTTACTACAACAAATGTGAATGATCCACCGATTATTGCAGGATTGAGCGGGCAAACAATCAGCGCGGATGAGGAATTTACTCCGATTACTCTGGATGATTTTGTGAGTGATGTTGATCACCCAAAAAATCAGCTTGCATGGAGTAGTTCCGGCGGTGTAAATTTACGTGTAACTATCGATCCGGGAAGAGTTGCAACAATTACGAGGGTTTCTTCCGAATGGATCGGTAGTGAGACAATCACCTTTACGGTCTCAGACGGCAGTTTGACAGATAGCGCAGACTTAACATTTACTGTTGCCGAGGGTAATTATCCGCCGGTGGTCAGTACAATTCCCAACCAGGTAGTCGCTGAAAATCAACCCTTTCAACCAATTTATCTTGATGGGTACGTCAGCGATCGCGACCACGGAGATGGTGAAATTTCCTGGTTATTGATCGGTTATAAAGAGTTACTCGTTGATTGGACAAACCGCATCGTAACAATTGCAGTACCGGATTCGGAATGGAACGATAGCGAGACAATTACTTTTATTGCAACCGATCCGACGGGGCTTTCTGATTCAACAGAGGCGACTTTTACAGTTATTCCTGCAAATGATCCCCCGAAAATTGGCGCTCTGCCAAATTATACGATGATGGAAGATGATACTTTGGATGTGAGAATCACTCAATTGAGATCTCTGGTTACCGATCCTGATAATACTCCTGATGAAATCGTGTTAAACATCTCTGATTTTTCTTATTTGGAATGGTATGAAGATATTGCAGCAAATGCATTTCGCTTTTATTCCAGAGAACCAAACTGGTATGGCACCGATACAGGTTTGCTATCAGCCACCGATAATGGCGGTGCCGTGGATTTTAAAACCATGACTATTACAGTGCTACCTGTGCCGGATGCTCCGTTGCCGTTTTCAATTATTGAACCAAATTACCAATCCTTTACATGGCTCCCGGAAACAATCAATTTTATATGGAATCGTGCAATTGACCCGGATGAGGGCGATCAGGTTAGCTATGAATTAAGCATTACTGATGATTCGAATTTCAATCGAGTTTTGGATGTTTTTACAAATTTAAGCGATACGATGTTTACTTATAAACCGCAGAAAAAATTACCCGCAGGTACTTTTTACTGGCGGGTGAAAGCAATTGAAAATCACGGCTTATTCACATATTCCAATACCGGAATTTTTAGCATCTCTGGTACAGATGTTGCCGATGGCAATGATGCAGATAAACCAACGAAATACGCATTAAAGAAAAATTATCCCAATCCTTTTAATCCCGAAACAATGATTTCGTATCAACTTCCGGAAGAAGAATTTATAGAAATCAATATTTATAATTCTCTGGGACAAAAAATTCGCCAATTAGTGGCAACACAGAAACAAGCCGGAACTTATAAAGTATTGTGGAACGGCAAAGATGATTTTGGCAGGACTGCTTCCAGTGGAATTTATATTTGTCAATTTAAGGCCGGTAATAAAGTTTTTCATCAAAAAATGTTGTTGTTGCAATAATTAGAAACACAACATCAAAAGACAAAGGCCTGGTGTGACGCATCGTTATTCCGGGCCTTTTTTTTTGCCGATTTTTTGACAAGACTCTAAAAACATATTGCAAACATGAATATTTTTTTATATGTTAAAATAAAATTACAGAAAAAAATAAAGAGGGCAACATGAAACGATTTACAAGGCGTCATTTTATCCGGAATACCGGCGCAATTGCCGGCGGAGTTTGGATAACACGGTCGGGATTGTCCAACGCGAAAACAAATCAAAAAAGTGATAAAATTGTCCCCGAATATCGAACGTTGGGTAAAACAGGCTTAAAAGTCACAACCATTGGTTACGGTGCCATGCGTACGACGGATGCAGCAGTATTGGAACGGGCATTGGATTTGGGAATTAATATTGTTGATACGGCTTACGTTTATCAGGGCGGTAACAATGAAATAATGGTTGGGAATGTGCTCAAGAAACGGCGCAAGGATGTGATCCTGTGTACAAAAATTAAACCGGATAAAGAAAAAGATATGATCAGAATGTTTGAGGAAAGTTTACAACGTTTACAAACTGATTATGTCGATATTTTGTATGCCCATAGCTTCAAAAAAATTGATCATTTGCATAATGAGATAATAATGAATCTTTTTCAGCGATTCAAAAAGGAAGGTAAAGTCCGCTTTATCGGTTTTTCAACACACAGTAATGAAACAGAACTTGTGAATCAGGCGGCTGAAGATCGATTCTGGGAAGTTATTCTGGTGGCATATAATTTTGAAAAAGAAAAAGAATTAACGCCGGCAATCAATAAAGCCGGCGCCGCAGGAATTGGTATTGTGGGAATGAAAACACAAGCCGGTGGTTATGAAACTGAGTCAATGGGGCGCTTAAGCCCGCATCAGGCAGCGCTAAAATGGGTGCTGCAAAATCCCAATGTTCATACCACAATTCCCAGCATGGTCACGTTTGATCAGCTTGAAGAAAATATTCAGGTCATGGGCAAAAAAATGGGATGGAACGATCGCAAGATTCTGAATAAATATGGTCAGGGAATAGACAAGCGCTATTGCCGGTCATGCGGGATGTGTGTGGACACCTGCCCGAATGGCGTTGACATCCCGGAAGTTAATCGCTGTTATATGTACGCCGATGGCTACAATGATCCGAACCTGGCAAGGACTAATTACAGAGAGCTTTCAAACTCAGAAAATGCAGAAAAGTGTCAAAATTGCGACGTTTGCGTTGCCACGTGTAAATATGGCATCAACCTGAAAAATCGAATGCCGAGCATGAATCAATTGTTGGCTTAGCTATGGAGCGTATTTGGAGGGACTACGAGTGTCTTGCTGCATTGCAGCCGTTTTTATGGGGCTGCAAAAATCGATTCCTGACTCAGGCGTCGTGTATATTAGCGACTTCGACACTGATATGAATAAATATGAATGAGGTCAAAATGTCAACTAACCGAAGCATACAAATAATTCGATTCATTTTAATACTGCTATTAATTACATCATTAGTACAAGCAACTGATGATGTTCAAACTCAAGTTAACATAGTAGATCTACTGCCATCAACCGATTGGCAGGAAGACTGGCCATGGGAAAGCGAACCACAGTTTTACGGCCCCGACGATCTGTTTGAATATATCAACGGTAGCGCCGATCTCTATCTGGCGTATGGTTTTAAAAAATTAGTGACTGTCAATTATATGACAGATGAAGATTTCTCGGTTTTGGTGGATGTGTATGATATGGGAAATCTATTAAATGCTTTTGGCGTGTTTTCCAATTATCGCAGCCCTGGTAACGAGTATACAGACATTGGCACAGAAGCCACAATCTCAGATTATCACATTCGTTTTTTTCAAGGACAGTATATTATTGATTTAAATGCCAGTGACGCAACAGATGTTGTTCGGAAATTCATGCGCGAAGTGGCTATGGAAATAGCTGCGCGAATTAATACACCAAAAGAAAAACCGGAAATATTGAAACTTCTCCCTAAAGAAAATATCAGCGATAAGACCGTGAAATATATATCAGAGGGATTGCTCGGTCATCAGTTTTTCCCGAAAGGCCTGGAAGCGCAATGCCAGATCGACTCGGCACAGGTGAAAGCATTTATCGTTATGTGCGATTCAAAAACTGACGCCGGAAACGCGCTCACGGCATTTTCAGAATATTTACAAAAACGGGGAGAGCATTTTTCCAAAATTCAGATGGATGAACTTAACGTTATCTCCGGAAAAATTCCGTATCACAAGAACGCTATGGCTGCAATTCGTGACAAATATGTCTTCGGCATCATCGATTTGCCTGATCTGAATCAGGGAAACGAATTGCTAAAATTGATGGATGAGCAAATCAAGAAATATGAAAGCAAATAAAACGGACGGAAAAAATGCAAAAACAACCATCTTCCCGAACCTGTTTTCTCTGCGGACGCGAAAATGATATTGGTTTAAAAATGGAATGGTACAATAATCCGGGTACGAATCAGGTTGAGGGTATAGTTATTATTCCGGAAAATTTCAACGGCTATCCCGGAATTGTCCATGGCGGTATTGTTGCAGCCGTACTCGACGAGACTGCCGGTCGGGCAGTAATGCTGAATGGCGAGTGGGAAAATTTGTTTGTAACACTGAAATTAAACGTGACCTATCGCAAACCCACTCCGACAAATACCACGTTAACAGCGATTGGGCGGCTGATAAAACAGGGCAACCGCAGCGCACAAGTCGCAGCAGAACTCAAACTTCCTGACGGTGATGTGACAGCAGAGGCCACTGCCATCGTTGTCCTTCCGCCGGAAGAATTCCGCCAGATGTGGGAACCGGAACGTGAATTCTGGAAGATTGATGAGATTTAGATTTCGGAAATCTGCTTTCACCATATAGCATTCTGCTAAAAAAATATAGGCCCCGGATGATATTACAGTGCATATTTCTTCTTTTCCTTGTCTTTTTCAATACAGTTTTTAGCCAAACCAACTGGCAAAAATGTGAAAACAATCCAGTAATACAACCGGATCATTCTACGGGTGTGTTCGCGCATACGGATCCCTCGCTTTTATATAACGGCTCGAAAATTCATCTCTGGATTTCCGGCGGTGGCTTTATCCCCGGCGATACACTGGCCGGTGTTCGAACGTATTATTTTACGTCCCCTGATGGTTACCAGTGGACATCCGAAGCCACCAATCCTGTTCTCCGTGAAGCAACGGCTGGTAAATGGGATTCAGGTCATATCGAAACTCCGCATGTAATAAAAAATAGCGATGAATACTGGCTTTACTATGTCGCCACAGTCGATACTGCGGCAGACGACCCGGCAACGCTGCAACTGGGGCTGGCAACGTCGGCGGATGGCAAAAACTGGACCAGATACCCTGGGAATCCTATTATGGGTCCGGGAGAATCGGATTCGTGGGAGGCACGCTGGATCGAATCGCCGTGCATCGTTAAAACCGATTCACTGTTTTATATGTGGTACAACGGCTTTGATCCAAACTGGCAAATCCATGTCGGATTGGCTACATCGGTCGATGGGGTACATTGGGAAAAACATATTAACAACCCTGTGTTCTCACCGAAACCGGCAAGTACCTGGGATTCGGTGGGTGTTTATGCGCCACAAGTTCGTTGGCTGAACGATCACTTTTTAATGTTTTACACCGGCTTCGTCTTTAATGAAACCGGTTATGATTTCCAAAACGCTCGCACCGGCGTTGCTTCTTCGCGTGGCGGGATTCATTGGGAGCGTTTGACGGATGAACCGGTAATAACCGGCACTGTCGGGGAATGGGATGCCACCGGTCCGTTTACCCTCGATTGGCTGCCGCTCGATAACGAATTGTTCATGCTCTACACATCCAATCAACGGGTGGGCGCAGCAACTACCAAATATACCGGCACGCTAACCGAATCTGATGTAGTCACGATTCCAAAAACAAGTATGCTATTTCAAAATTATCCAAATCCGTTTAATAACAAAACCATGATTCCGTATTATTTGCTGGACAGGGGAAATGTGCGCATTGAGATTTATGACATCCTTGGCAAATTAATATACACTTTTTTATTTGAAAATCAGAGTGCTGGCGAGCATCACATCTTTTGGGATGGAGCCGATATGAACCGCAATTTTGTCGCCAGCGGCGTTTATCTGTATTGCTTGAAAACCAGCAGTAATAATACCTTCGCAAAAAGGATGGTACTGTTACGTTAGTGCCGGAGTGCAGTCCCTTCATCGACTGCCAGTGTTTAAAACATGCGACAGTGTGAAAGGGAGACAGAGCGACACTGATGCGGTAGAAAAACATTTTTAACGAGGATAGTAAATAATATTTCACCAGGAGAACAGATATGAAAGACAACAAAAAAATCAACAGACGGAATTTTCTGCAAATGGGCGCATTTGCAACCGCAGGGATCGGTTTTAAATTTGGAATCGAAGATGAACAGAAAACCGAAAAAGATAAAGTTGATTCCGACAAGATATTGAACTATCATCCCAAAATGCATTATCGCCGGTTGGGCAATACAGATATTTTGCTTTCAGTGCTAAGTCTCGGCGGTTCCGGGCTGGAACGATCCATTGCACATTATGCCATCGATCGCGGAGTGAATTTGATTCATATTGCTTCCAACTATAAAGGAGGCAATTCAATTATTGAACTTGGCAGCGTGCTTAAAACAAGGCGGGATAAAGTTTACATTGCCATGAAAGACTCATTTTATAAAGGATCGATAGATGACATCAATGGTCCGCTAAAAACCATGAACACAGATTATGTCGATTTTATCATGTTCAACCGTCACCAGGCCTCAGGTGTGACAGAATCGCGCATACCAGAACTATTCGAAAAATGGAAAGCACAGGGCAAGGTTCGCTTTGCCGGACTCACTTCACACGATGATGTGAAGGAATGTGTAGCCGCAGGAATCAATAGCAATACGTTTTCAATTATACAACCAGCGATTCCTCAACCCGGTTATGAATTGCTGCAGGAAGAAATAAATCAGGCGCACAAAAAAGGCGTCGGAATTATGGCAATGAAGACTATGAAAGGAATCCGTGACGATGATCTTCAATTGGCGCAATTGAAAAAGCTGCTGAAAAATCCGGCGATTACCACAGTCAACAAAGGCATTAACAATTTCGAAATGTTTGACAGCTATTTAAAAGCGATACAGGGGTCACTTTCCAGCAGAGAAGATTTCGAGCTTTACAAATATGCGCAGAAAAACCGCGATAATAATTGCATGATGTGCGGCGAGTGCAAACGCGCCTGTCCCCGCAATATCGAAATTCCTGCTATCCTGCGCTGCCTGGATTATTATCACTATCAATTGCATGACACTGAATTGGCAGCAAGCACCTATCATTCCATCCCTGCCGCTCGTCGTTTCGTATCATATTGTGGTGACTGTCGCGAATGTGAAAAAGTATGTCCTAATGGAATTCGGATTGCGGAGCGATTGGGGCAGACGGGAGTTTTGGCTTAACGAAAACAGGAATGCTAATTACAGAAAGCATAAATATGCAAATTCCATGGTTAAAAATGAAGACGTTTTTTCGTCGGGGAATCAGAAGGATGAAATTTCTTATAGAATTCGAATCAGAAAGTTTTAGACGAAACCAAAAGTGAACTGTTTTTGAACCGAAATTGTAATTGTATCCATTCAATAATTGATGGTGTGCATCAAAGCTTTCGGATTCTCTTTA
>CAZCJL010000118.1:0-19474 GCA_964498785.1 uncultured Cytophagia bacterium
TAAAGAGAATCCGAAAGCTTTGATGCACACCATCAATTATTGAATGGATACAAAATTTTAGTTTAATAAAAAAAATAATTTGTTCTTCTTTTTGATCTTGCACCCTCGTATATGAAAAGTAAAATTAAATATAATCTAAAATTCTAAAATGAATTCTATTTTATTTAATTATAAAAGCGCAACGACATTTAACAAGTTGTAACCATTCAACAACATCAGCTCTTTGATATTGCCGTCATATATTTTTGGATCTTCTTTTGATCTGTTCTACCTTTGCAGTAACGTACTCTCCACGATATTAACCTTATTCCCGTATTCACAATCAATGAAGGGACAAGCTTGATGATGGGGTAGTGTTTTGCTGTTTAGTTTGATCCCTGCACTGCTCAGTGTGATCGCCCTTGATATCATGTTCTTCTACAAATTAGATGAGAAAAATATGAAGGAGATTGAAGCAGAACTAGTAGTAAGACGAAAACCTGCCGAATGAGATTTTACAGTCCATTAACTTTTTTTATTGACATTTAAAAAATTGTTTTTTACATTACAAGACACATTATCACCGACATTGTCACGTGTACTGAATTAATTGAGAGCTCTGAAAGATGAAAATATTCGCTATCATCATCCTGCTTTTTTTGTGTATAAATTTACTTCCGGCACAATCAATTACCTGGATTAAGCAGGAGAACAATGCCCTGCCTGACGGTGTAACGCTTTACAAAGGCACGAGGACGTCGCCAAAGCTACAGGCGTTTTACCTCGATGCTGACCTGAATAACCCGGCGCTTGCAGTCCGGCCCTATCTTGTCGGCCAGAGCACAAAAGTACCGGATATTGTCGAAAAGGTCGGAGCTTATGCTGCGATTAATGGGGGCTACTTTGGTGGTTCAACGTCGTATTCATCCGTAATTTATCCCGGGGAAATCAAGGCGAGAAATGTCGCTGGCGTAACCCGTAATAGTCAATCCTATCCGGTGATACGAAGCCTGTTCAGTGTGGATACATTGAATCAGCTTTCCATCGACTGGATCTATCACTTTGATAATTCGCTCGATGGCCTGTATAGTTTTGATGCGCCGATACCGTATAATTATAACGATCCCACACCACAGCCAGCGCCGATAAAAAATAATGGTCAGAAATTTTCCCGTGTGTTGGTGGGAATTGGCGGTGGTCCGACGCTGGTGAAGAGCGATACTGCCTGTATTACCTATAACGAAGAAATTTTCTGGGGATCCGGCGTGGGCTACGATAATCGCGATCCGCGGACAGCCGTCGGTTATACAGCGGATAATCACGTGATTATGTTTGTCGCAGATGGCAGGCAGGGCAGCATCAGCGAAGGTGTTAGCCTGACCGAGCTTGCGGAAATAATGATCAATTTAGGATGTGTGGAAGCCATGAACCTGGACGGCGGCGGATCAACGCAAATGGCCATCGGTGGTAGTTACATGAATTCTCCCTCGGAACAGCGGGCTGTGCCCTCTGTTTTGGCGATTACGCACTATGATTCTCTCGGCCTGCCTAAAGAGCCGTTGTTTGAAAAAATAATCGATACCGGCGATACGGCGCATTGCGAGCTGACAGGAGATGGCTGGTTTGAAACGGCAAACGCCGGATTTTGGGGTGAAACTCCGTCAATGCTCAATCAAAAAGGACCCGGTGACGCGTGTGCAATTTTTACCCCTCAATTACCAACCGCCGGAACATACGATGTTTTCGGATGGTGGGTCGCTGCCTCTAATCGGTGCACTGATACTCCGTTTATTTTTCACCACAAGAACGGAATTGATACCGTTCGCATAAATCAGGTTAACAACGGCTCGACCTGGTCGTTAGCAGGGACTTATGAATTCAGCGGCGATATTTCTGCCGCCGTGATTATTTCCGAAGCCGCGACAGGCGGAACATACATTGTTGCGGATGCGATTAAATTTGTCACGTATGATACGACAATGTCAACGGATATAGATGCACGAAACTCCGTTGCTCAGGCTGCATCATTTGAATTATTACAGAATTTTCCCAATCCATTCAATCCGAAAACGATCATTCGATACAAACTTTCCGCACCCGGCAAAGTGAATTTACATATTTTCAATACGCTGGGGCAAAAAGTGACCACGCTGATTTCGGAAAGACAATTACCAGGTCTTCATGAAATTGAATGGAATGCTGCCAATTTTCCAACTGGCGTTTATCATGCCAATCTGCAAACAGAATTCGGAACACAAACGAAAAAGGTGATATTACTGAAATAAATTCGTGTCAACTTTAACAAGTTCAGGAGATACGGAATGAAATACCCCTGGTTTATTAACACTCTGGTAATTTCGCTGATTATTATCTGGCTGCCATCAACATTATTCTCTCAAACGGAAAATGATGCTTCAAAATTTAAAAACATGTACCGGGTTCAAATATGCGCGACAACGGATAAAAACGCCGCGATTGAACAGAAGCAAATCGCGGAGGAGAAATTTAATATTTCGGGGTATCTGATTTATGAAGAACCCTTTTTCAAGGCTCGTCTGGGTGATTTTTCATCAGTGCAAGATGCAAAGGCTTTTCGATTAAAAGTAATCAGATCGGGCTACGCCGGCGCATGGATTGTCAAATCGAATTCCGCAGCGATCCCGGCGTCTCAGGCGGCGGAGGAAAAGAAAGCGTCGCTGGCTGATAATCCTTTAACGCAAGAAGAAATTTCCAGCGCAAGTACGGATTCAGAAATCGTCGCTTCAAATGACAATTTGATTCCGGAAAAACCGGAAAATGAAATGAAATCAGCTCTTAAGCCAATCGAAGTAAAGCCCAAAACAGAATCCGCGCTGGAAGCAGAAACAAAAGCAAGCAAGGAACGAAAGTCAGTCTGGGCTTCGATATTTTTATTTATTTTTGGACTTGGCGCTCTTGTATCCCTCTTTCTTTTAATTCGTGATTTATATTGGCAGGGCGATGGATTGGCTGCTTCATTTCATATCTTTTTGGCGGGCTTCTATTTAGGTCTTGCTTTTATTATCATGAAATATTGGCTGATATCCGGCTGGGCATATAAATTACAGGGAGCTCCGCTTTATATTATCTGGTTTCTGATTATATTATGCAGTGTTATGGTAATTTTTCGACCCGAATTTATCTACGACACAAAAACATGCAGCATGTGTGGCAGAAAATTTAAAACAGCCAATTTCTGCCCGCATTGTGATTATCCCCCCAGCGAAATACGACGACCAAATTATATGTGAGAAAGAGGCCGCTAAATTGGCCTCTTTTCTGATTAATTCTAAGTGTATGGTTTCGTCGTGCTTTCTTTAGTTATTAATAGGCCTATAACTTCAGTCCGATAACTCCCCAGTACGCCCAATAAATAATTTGAAACTATTATTCAGAAAATTTGATATAAAATAGTCAACTGCAATTATTAGTAATTAACGTTATCAAAAAGCAATTTATGCTTGCATTTTCTATAATAATTTTTTATATTGTTCTCTTGTTATTATTTTGTAACATAATTAAAATCCATTTGAACTTTAAAACAAAAAGTGTCTGCATGAATTTTAGGAGGTGATTGAACAAAAAATTGTTATTATCTCTCTAAGCACTTCTATATTTAACTACCTCCTTGTACTGCAATTCAAATAAATTTCGGTCGTTTTTTTTGGTCAATAAAAGACAAAAACGTTAAGACAACAATGGGCTGTATTGATAGATATGGTTGCTTATGTTGTTGTTATGGTATTTGCGTTTTTTTAATATACGCATTTTGCTGTAAAATCTATTGGTAAGTTTTGAAAACAGTTTTATTTATTAACAATTCGTTGATAACTCAAAAAGCAGAGGGGAATTATTTATGGATACAGAAATTATTAAATCTATTATTGGAGTTATTGGTGCTATCGTTTCTGGAATTATTGTTTATGTAGCAAGAGAATCTGTGATTGCTTTTCTTAAGAAATATAAAATACACATTTTGTTCTTGATTATATCGCTCTTAATAACATCTATTTATTATTTGCATGTTAGGATTGAGATCCAGAATGACAAAATTAATGATATGAAAGACTCCAATAGCCAAACGGTGAAAAATTATGAAGAAAGAATATCATTATTTAGAGAAAAAATATCATTATTTGAAGAAAAGGTAAATTATGAAAAAGAAAAATACAATGACGAAAAAGATAAGGCATCTGACATCGCTTTGGAACGTGATAAATTAGATAAAAAAGTGAATGAAAAAGAACAAGAGCTAAATGATCTAAGTTTAAAATTTGCTGAAATGCAGAAAAATGGGATTGAAGTTGACTCATTAGAAAAAGTTATTGATGAAAAAAAGGCTGAAATATTGTTATTAAAACAGGAAAAAGCTGAATTAACTAACAAACTTCAAAAGTACAAAAACAAAATTAAAAAGTCCGAAGAGAATTTTAAAAAATTAGAAAATGAACTGGCGAAAGTCGAGGAGGACCTTGGCAAAAATGTACCTGATGATAAAAGTATCAAAACAAGTGTTGATAGTTTAAGAAAAGTTATAAAAGAAATAAAAAAACAAAAGTTTGAGTTACCTGAAATCAAGCCTGCGCCAGAAAAGGAACTTCCGAAACCTGTAAAAACTTTTCGCAGTCAGCCAATACCCCTATCAGAAAATGAAGTGACAGAAATGCTTCGCCGTAGCAACTTTTTTGATAGCAGGTGGTACCGAGAAGGTATTGGTTTCAGGAATGAATTTAGATTAGAAAAAATGAATGAGGAAATAGTTGTTTGTGACTATGCGTCCGGTTTAATGTGGGAGCAGTCAGGTTCTCCAAGCCTTATGAATTATAATGAAGCGAATAGGTACATAGAAAAACTTAACAATCAAAAATATGCAGGCTTTAATGATTGGCGATTGCCAACCCTTGAGGAAGCGATGAGTTTAATGGAACGAACAAAATCAGATGATGATTTATGGAATGACCCGGTTTTTAATTCAACACAGCGATTAATTTGGACGTGTGATCAGGTTCGGGGAGAATCGAGAGCATGGATAATTTTTTTCGATGGGGGATATTGTTATTTCTGTATTCTTGATCATCATAGTTATGTTCGCGCAGTTTGTTCAATGCAATAACTAACATCGTGAAACATTTTTGTTATCGATAAGTGATTCAGTCGTTTTATCTTTTTTCAGTTCATCCAGTCTATTATTCAATTTTCTGAGATGTAATAATTCTATAATTAAGATAATAACCAGTATAATAATAAAAAAAATCATCAAAATTGTCTTACGTCCTGTCGGTTTTTTGCTCATAAAGCTGTGCCTCTTGTTGGTACAAAATTTTAATATTTATCTCCGTTGCTTTAGAAATCTTATAATTGGATAGATTGTATATTTGCGGTATATAAATCTTATATATGCCATATTTTAAGTTAAATTTAACGAAATTACCTATACAAGTCAAGTTATTTAATGAAAGTATAAAATATTTAACAATATCGTAGCAATACAAATTTAAGTGCAAGAATCATCATTGTGTGCAAATAAAAATTTATACAACGTCCCAATAGACAGACTCTTTATTACTATCCTATTATACCAACAGTTCCCTGTTTACACTAATCTTTAGCGCTAATCTCCTGTAATAGAAGTGCTAACTTCACCTGTATCAGCTATAACCTTAAGAATCCCTTGTCTCAAGAACTATCCGCCAAGCGATAGAAATCCTTGAAACGTTTTTGCTGTATTTGCCATCCGCACGTATGTTCAAATGAAAGCGAAGCAATTATTTTTTATGTACACCATTTTTTACTTGAATTTAATCAAAATGTTAGTATTTTATTATACTGTGTTTTATTCCCGGAGTTACATTATTCGCTGACTGATTTTATTGACAGCTACAAACAACTACAGCTTTTCCCTTAAGTTAGAGAGTGCAACGATGAATAGCAGCCGCTTACTTCTCGTTTTCCTGTTGATATTAATAAACTCTGCTCTTTTATTTGCTTTTGATTTCCCGTATATCATGGATTCCCTGTCAACAGACAATGGGCTTTCCTATAACAAGGTTTTTAGTATTTATCAGGATACGCGAGGCTTTATCTGGATTGGCACTGCGTATGGATTGAATCGCTATGATGGTAAAGTGTTCAAAGCCTATTATCATGATCCGCATGATAGTACAACGATTAGCAATAATTATATCTGGACTACATTCGAGGACAGTTACGGTAATTTCTGGATCGGTACAGCAGACGGATTAAACCGTTATCATCGAATCAGAGATAATTTTGAAGACTGCACAACCCGCGCGTGTAATAAAGATTCCACCAGTATGTTTTCTGTGCGGGTGATTATGGAAGATTCTTTTGGCGACGTGTGGTTTGGAACAACCAATGGCCTGAAATGCTATGATCGATCCAAAGATAGCTTTTTTCATTATGGTATTGATTTCCCCTTCGATGAGGGACGTGCGCCCAATTATGTCATTTCTATTTATGAAGATACGGGTAATAATCTGTGGGTAGGTACGTTGAACGGACTGTTTAAATATCACCGGAAAAGCGATCAGTTGCAATTTATGGACGCGTTTTATCAAGCACATAGAAATGGAGGATCTCAGGTGTCCGCGATAGCAGAGTATAAATCCGGAAAGCTTTGGTTGGGACGTTGGGGTGGTTATCGCTCATGTTTATATGATGTGTCAGGAGATAAAATGTTACCACTCCCGGATCAATTAAATATAGATGGTATCATGGAATTCTGTGAAGATCGGAATCATCGAAGGTGGATCGCGACCGAGGCGGGATTATTTGTGCATGATTCAAACAAATCAGATTCGCACAAATTTTTGGCGACAAAAAAAATCAGAAGTGTGTTAGAAGATAACTCAGGCATTATTTGGGTGGGGACACAACATCATGGAATATATCGGTTTATTCCGCGGTTTAAAAAATTTGAAAATTATGAATATGTTCTACATGGTTTTGCAGGACGAAAAAACTATACTGTCACCGCAATTGTTGAAGATAAAAACGGATCGTTGTGGATTGGCACCGAAGGTGGAAAAATTATTAGTTTCAATCGTCAGCAGCAGCGCTATACTTTATTAGAAGACATTGTGGGTGTTAAAATACCGGTCTTTATTTATTCTTTATTTATTAACAGAGATAATGAACTCTGGTTCGGATCCGAGTATGAAAATACGTTGTTTCGGTATTCAATCGAAAATAACGAGCTCATGAGTTATGAAGATAATTCTACCGGAAATGAATATATAATTACTGCACTGCATGAAGATGAAAATGGGGATATTTTATGTGGAACGGAGTTTTCAGGATTAATAAAATTTGACAGATCGTCACAAAAGTTCACACAGATTCAACAGTATACGACAGATAGTTACAAGATAAGTGAAAGCGAAATCTCAGTTATTTTCAAAGACAGATCTGGCAATTTCTGGATGGGTACTGCCGGTAGCGGATTGTACAAATATAGCCGGGAGAATCGTTTCATCCGTTATGCTCCCGATGCGAATAACAAAAACAGTCTTCATGGTAGCCTTGTTTTATCCGTTTATGAAGATAAATCCGGAAATATATGGATCGGAACTGCTAACGGCGGTTTGAATAAACTTGATCCAAAGACCGGTGATTTTGAACATTTCGGAATTAACGATGACTTCCCATCAAGCAGGATTTTAGCGATCATGGAAGATGAGTCCGGGAATCTCTGGATAAGCTCGTCTAAAGGGATATCAAAATTTAATCCGAATACTCTTAAAATCAGAAATTACAATAAATCCGACGGATTATTAAACGACGACTTTGATAAAGTGTCATTTTGTGATTGCCGTTCCGGGGAAATGGTGTTTGGCGGTAAAAGCGGGTTTACAATTTTCCATCCGGATAGTCTGATTGATAATCCGTTTATTCCACCGGTTTATATCACCGACTTTAAAATATTGAACAAGCCGGTTCGATTAGATACGACGATTTCCGAAAAAAAACATATCACCCTGAGTCACTATCAAAATGTTTTCTCATTTGAATTCGCGGCGCTAAACTATATTCATCCTGAAAAAAATCAATATCAATACAAAATGGATGGATTTGATGCAGATTGGATTGGTGCGGGAAAACGGAATTACGCCAGTTATTCAAATTTGTCGCCGGGTGATTATGTGTTCCAATTGAAAGCGTCAAATAATGACGGTGTGTGGAATAATGAGGGCGCGGCAATCCGAATCACGATTACTCCGCCGTGGTGGCAGACAAATGTGGCCTACATCTTTTATGTGATGATGTTAATATCGCTGATTTACGGATTTTATCGATTTAATATGTATCGTGCGGGTATAAAAAGTGAATTGGAGATGCAGCGTTTCGAGGCACATAAAATGCGGGAAATCGATGAAATGAAATCCAACTTTTTCGCCAATATCTCCCATGAATTCCGCACGCCATTGACCCTGATTTTGGGACCAATCGAAGATTTTATGACAAAAAGTGATGTTGCCAAATACAAAGATGTCTTCAAAACAATGCGGCGTAATGCGTACAGACTTTTACAGCTCATCAATCAATTGCTTGATCTTTCCAAAATAGAAGCTGGCTCAGCGACGCTGGAACTTAAAACAATGAATGTCACGGATTTTGTAAAAGCACAGGTAAATTCCTTTGCATCCTGGGCAGAGAGAAAAAAGATAGATTTGAAATTAGTTACACCCGAAGACGACGTTATCGGGAATGTCGATACGAATAAACTGGAAAAAATTTTATCAAACCTGATCTCGAATGCGATAAAATTTACTCCCACTGGTGGGAAAATCGATATCCGGTTAAAAAGATCAGAATCTATCCGTGCGAAGGCTCAAAGCCTTCGTAAGGGTGAATCGAATGAACAGCTTGAGTTGATCATCAAAGATAATGGCATCGGCATTCCGCTTGAATTGCAGCAGAAGGTATTCGATCGATTCTATCAGATCGATCCATCGACAACCCGGGAATACGAAGGCACAGGAATCGGGCTTTCCCTGACAAAAGAGCTTGTGGAATTGCATGGCGGTGAGATTAGTCTGAACAGTGACATCAATAAAGGAACGACTTTTACTGTAAAGATTCCGCTGGGGAAAATATCGATTGCTGAAGCTACGACTGAAAGCGGTACACAGGGCATTTCTGCGGGCATGGATTACTTTCCGGAAACTGACGAGATCGATACGATTGTTGATGGCGCACGCAATGGCAAAACCCTGTTAGTCGTGGATGATAACGACGATGTGCGCAACTACATTGGCGACAGTTTGCGGGACGATTATAAAATCCTGTACGCGTCCGATGGCGCCCAGGCGATGGAAACAGCAATCGCACATATTCCCGATCTGATCATCAGCGATGTGATGATGCCGGTAGTGGATGGCTTTGAGTTCTGCACGCGCATCAAATCAAATATTCAGACATCGCATATTCCTGTTATTTTGTTGACTGCAAAAGCTGCCGAACAAAGCAAACTGGAGGGTCTGGAAACCGGCGCTGATGATTATTTAATCAAACCCTTTAATAAAACGGAATTAAAAGTTCGAACTAAAAATCTGATTCAACAACGCCAGCGGTTGCGGGAATATTTTTCCCGGGAAATCCTGCTTGACCCCGGTCATTTACAAATCAATTCAATGGATGAAGAATTCCTGACAAAAGCGATTGCGATTATCAAATCCCATTTATCGGACGATTTCTTTGGGGTGGATGATTTTGCGCGGGAGATCGGTATGAGCCGGCAAAATTTAACCCGCAAGTTGAAAGCGATTACAAATTTTTCGGCGCAGGATTTCATCCGAAAAATTCGTCTGGATCAGGCTGCTGTTCTGTTGAAAACCAAAAGCGCTACAATTACGGAAATCGCATTCAAAGTTGGATTTAACAGTTCTGCTTATTTCACGAAGTGCTTTAAAGATCAATTTGGCAGGCTACCGTCGGAGTATGTTAGGTAGTCGACCGGGGATTAGCTATTGCCGCGAATCAGTAATTTCCAAAGAAAAAATAAATTGATTTTTAACTTATAAATATTTATATTCTTTTTAAATCATAATAGCACAATACAATATGAGAGTACAATCATGAAGCTAAAATTTCAAACCAAACTGGATCATTCAGGACGTGTGATAATTCCTGATGAAATTCTGCGCGAATTGCAAATTTCCGGAGGTACAGTATTCAACGTTGAAAAAGCAGGGGGTAAAATAATGCTGGAGCCCGATGTTCCCAAATCGAATCTCATCGAAAGAGAAGGGCTTCTTATTCTTCATGCAGAACTAACGGATGACATTACCGAAGCATTGCAGAAATCAAGAGAAAATAGAATTTCTAACGTATTAAAGGAATCACTCGAATGAAAGTATTCTTCGATACTTCAGTTCTGGTGGCAGCGTTAATCGATTCTCATCCTAATTATTCCAGGGCATTCCCATGGCTCTTGAAAGCAAAGCAAGGAGAAATTGAAGGATTTATTTGCGTGCATACAATTGCAGAACTTTATTCTGTTCTTACGTCTATCCCTACCCAAAAAAAGATACCAGCAGACGAAATCTGGAGCTTAATTAACAAATCAATTATTCTAAATTTCAAAGTTATCGAATTGACCAGGGAGGATTATAAAATCATTATTAATTCAATTGCTGAAAATGAGATCAGAGGAGGAGCAACTTACGATGCTATTATCGCTCACGCAGCATATAAAGCTAACGCTGAAAAATTGTTGACATTTAACCTGAGTCATTTCAAAAGAGTGTACCCGGCAATTTCCGGAATTGTTCAAACACCATCATAAAATCCACATAAAATTCTTACCTTAAAGTCATTTTCATTCTTAAAATCTCAAAATTCCTCACAATGTTCCCTGATTTATATAAAATGTTCCCGCATTTATAGAAGTAATGTAACAAAATATTTATATTGAAACTCAAAATTATTTGGAATTTTTCTACACAAGCATGATATCTACCTGTTTGGGGGATACTGGTTTCTGGCTGAAATTCACTGAAAGTAACTAACTCTATAAACAACAGTGTCACACGTCAATTTTATATGAATCCAAAGCAACAATTTAATTGTGCATGTAAATGCGTGATATGTTTAAATAAGTGCAGCGAATGGATGGCTGTAAAGCAAGGGTTAATTAAATGAGGAGGTTTCATGAACTACAATAAAATAATTCACCTGATAATAATACTATTCATCTGCCAGTTTGCACTATCCCTTGCGCAAACAACTGTTTTTATTCCGCCCGGAGAATCAATAAATCAGAAAAAAAAAGTTGGTTCCACCTCGCTCACCGGGTTGTTTTACGAACTGAGCGATACGTTCACTGGTGATGTGACGGTGAGTCATAATGATTTTGAAGTACGTAATTATTCGTATTATGCTCTTTTCAGTCTATCGGTGTCAGCGTCTGTAGCCGAAGGTACGAATTTGTCAGGCACAGTGACCTATCGTTTTTACGATTCTAATGGTAATTTGGAAAGAGAAGCGAATTTTGAATACGTGATTATTGCTTCGGAAGAACCTCCGGATGTCCCGCCCACATTCAGCAATGTGTCCTTCAATCCGGCATCAGGAGAAACAGGAGATACTTTTGATTTTAGCGTTGTTTATCAGGATGATAACGGTGATGCCCCACAACGTGTATATGTGCAGCTTTATGACGGCGGCATTTATCGCGGACTGGAAATGGAATCTGCAGGTGGGAGCTACCTCACCGGGATGACTTATGCGCGTTCTGTGCAAATTTTGTATCAGGAATCAGGCGTCATTCGATTTCATATTGAATCCACTGATTTTCATAGCAATACATATCGGTATCCGGAATCCGGAGAACTGGATGGCCCGATGATTGGTTCGCAGGCGCCGGTTGCTGCATTCAGAGCAGGTGATCGCGCCGGTAATGCACCTTTAGATGTAAATTTTTATGATCAATCGACCGGAACAATTGAAAGTTGGTCCTGGGATTTCGGGGATGGTAGTAGCAGTTCACTTCAAAATCCGAGTCACACATATACCAGCGAAGGAGTTTTTACGGTGCATCTTACGGTAACTGGTCCTGGCGGTAGTGACACAGAAACGAAATCCTCCTATATTACTGTTAAGCGATTACATGCAAATTTTTCCGGAACGCCCAGATCCGGCACTGCGCCATTAACTGTTAATTTCACCGATCTGTCAACAGGGTACTATTCCTATATCCGATGGACTTTCGGCGATGGCACGTTTTCCGGTGAGGACAATCCAACGCATACTTATACGTCGGCAGGAAGTTATGATGTGAAACTAATAATCGGTGAAACAGGCAGTACTGCCAAAGGGGATGATCAGACCAAATATAACTACATTGTTGTAACCGACCAACAGCAGGAAACGGTTTCAACTCCGAATACACCGACCGGACCATCCGGCGGAAAAGTCGGACAGTCGTTAACGTTTCGTACCGGTGGTGCAACGAGTAATATGGGCCACGAAATAGAGTATAAATTCAATTGGGGCGATGGTTCTCAATCCTCGTGGGGCTCTTCAACGCGAAGTCATACATTTACCAGTTCCGGTGTAAAAAATGTGAAAGTACAGGCGCGTTGTAAAACTCATCCATCAGTTTTATCCGAATATTCGAATTCCAAAGCCGTATCAATTTCTTATTGCGTGCTTGCAGTTTCCATAAGTCCCGCCGGAGCAGGAGCAGTTATTAAAAATCCGAATAAGACCAATTTTTCTTATGACGAAACTGTGCAATTAACTGCACAAGCTACTGGTAATTATCAGTTCGATCATTGGAGCGGTAATATAAGTGGTAGCGCCAATCCCATAAATTTTAAAATGAATGATAACAAAGCTGTTATTGCACATTTTACCGAAACGACGCCCTCTGATAATCTTGTAAAAAATCCTGAATTCGATAATGATATGGATCACTGGTTTATGCTCTGGTTTGAGGGATCATCCTGCAATTATTGGATTGATGAAAATTACAGGCTTTCCGGGAAAAAAAGTTTTGCCTGTAATATTTCGAACGGTAGTTCCGAAGATTGGCATATCCAGTTGAACCAATACATTCCTGTCAAAAAAAATCAGGAATATACGGTTCGATTTAAAGCGAAATTAGTCGGTGCATCCGCGAAAAAGATCCGCCTTGAATCTCAACAGGATAGAAATCCATGGAAGGCATATATGAATTATTATCCGATATTGTACAGCAGCATCAATGAATATGGCCCGTACGTCTTAAAGGCCAATAGCGATGATGCGAGCGCACGGTTTAAATTCTATATCGGAGGTACAGACAACATCACTGTGTATATTGATGATGTCGTTATTGAGGAAGGTGACACCAGATTCCCGGTTGAAGAGGATGATCATCAGATTCAGATGCCCGAACAGTGCGTCTTGCATCAAAATTTCCCAAATCCGTTTAATTGTACAACAAATATCCGTTTTACCCTGAAGAACGACGCCCATGTACAGCTCAAAATTTACAATCTGAAAGGCGAGGTATTGTCTGAGCTAATAAACGGTCACAGGTCTGTTGGTGAACATATTATTTCATGGGATGCAACGGATCAGCCTTCCGGCACTTATATTATTCGGATGCAGGCGGATGATGTTGTTTTAAACAGAAAATGTGTTTTGTTGAAATAAATTTGTTTTAAGCATTAGTAAAATAGGGAGAAACATTTATGAAAAAATTTAACATCTACAAAGGAACTGCAAATGATCTGATTGCTGTGAAACAGGGATGGTCATGGTTGGCATTTTTATTTGGGCCGTTCTGGTTTTCTTCGGTTATTGAAAAAAAAGTGAGCAGAAAAGCCGGTTGTGGAATGGGCTGTTTATCCTGGATTGTTGCCGTTGTTGCGATCCTGATTATTGCAGGAAGCCTCGGAACAATGGCAGATGTTGATCCTGATGAAGGTCAGGGATTTATCTTTTTGGGCGCCATCATTGTGGGGATTGTGTTTGGCGTTTGGGGTAACAGGTTGGTCGGTTCTGAGGTAGAGAAAAACGGCTACGAGTTCGTTTCGGTACAGGAAGCGAAAAATGAGGAAGAGGCAAAAAATAAGGTTTTTAAATAAACATTAAAAGGAGACTTGAAATGAAGAACTTGTTCAATTTTATGATTATCAGTGCATTATTCATAATGTTAGTTGCAGGATGCTCAAAAGATAGCTCTACCGGACCGGAATCTGCCAGCGATAATGCCTTACAATATGTGGGGAGTTGGTCCGGGACGACCAGTCAATCCAAATCAATATCACTGAAAGTGAGTGACAGATCGGGGAAAGGTGTTGTTACATCGGTTACAATTACAATGAGAGTTTCTGGTTCCGGGTGGAGCGCAACTGAAACCAAATTTAGTAACGGATCCGCAGAAATAAAGAATGGAAAATTTGATTATTCAGCGTCTGGTTTAAAAATCTCCGGCACATTTTCCAGTGCGAGCTCTCTGTCCGGTAGTTTTAGTAATACATCAGCAGGACCTCCGGGATACGGAAACGGAAGTGCTTCCGGTACATTTACTGCCAGAAAATAAAGCTGATGAAAGAAGAATATAACGGCGGGATTAACACAATTTTGAGCATGAAAAAATTAACCACCTTTTTGTTGCTTTATCAGAAGTTGTGGAAATTAATCCCGCCGCGATTAAACGGAAAGATCAGTTTTTCTGTGGAATTATCAATTTTACCGCCTGATTCTTTCAATGAAGTTTTAAATTTATAAATTCCGACAAATGAAAGGATGAAAATGAAAGTAAAATATCAACTATTAACATTAATTATCGTCAGCTCTTTTCTATTGGTTATTCAGAGCTACGGACAAACCTACATTAGCGGAGAAGTTAGCGGCACCTGGACCAAAGAAAATTCACCTTATGTTGCAACCGCTGATCTTGTAGTGGAAGATAGTACGCAGTTGTTGATTGAACCTGGCGTTCAGGTTCTGTTCAAAGGCAATTACGAACTCTTAGTAGAAGGACAGTTGGAAGCCGTTGGTGCGGAAGAGGATTTAATTGTTTTCTCAAAAAATAATGGATACGACTTCTGGGCAGGGCTTCGTTTCAATGAGAGTGACAGTCTTTCCACGCTTGAATTCTGTAAAGTTGAACACGGGAAAGCCGACGGTTCTCATGGTGATGGTAGTTCTGTAGAACGGAGCGGTGGGGGAATTTACATTTACAATAGCAAAATACAGATAAAAAATTGCGTTATTTCAAATAACAGTGCAGATGTATACGGCGGTGGGATTTATGGCTCGCCTGTTTTAATCGAAAATTCCGAGATTAAAAATAACACTGCAAATTCCAATGGCGGAGGAATCTACACATCAGGGAATAACAAGATAGCGATAGCTAATTGTGTTTTTGAAAGTAATTCCGGCCGTAATGGCGGAGCAATTCATAACGATGCACAGATAATCATCGCCGGAAGCAAATTCATCCATAATTCTGCGGGAAATACCGGCGGCGCAGTTTCAACGCGGGATTACCTTATTACGAACAGTTTATTTATTGATAATAATGCCAGTTATGGCAGTGCAGTCTGGTTGCGCAGTGATGGACAGGTTAATAATTCCATATTTTATGATCGCTATAAACGGAACAGATCATTTGCTCCGCATTTTGATTACCACGTGATCGTTAAGAATTCAATTTTTAAAAATATTTCATTTTATAACCAGTATGGTGATCTGGAAAATCTGAAACTGGAATACTGCAATCTGGATAATAGTTGGGATGGGGTTGGTAACATTTTCACGGATCCCGGATTTGTTGATCCTGCAAATGGTGACTTTCATCTGCAAGCCAATTCCCAATGTGTGGATGCGGGTCATCCTTCAGCAATTTATAACGACGCTGATGGCTCCAGAAATGACATGGGAATCTACGGCGGTTCGGGACTGGCAGTAAATCCGACTTCGATAGATTTTGGTTCACTTGGATGTGGCCAGAGCAAACAAGAGTTATTTACATTTTATAATTTCAGCGAGAATGATTTTGTGATCCAATCGGCAGAACCGCTGGATATGGATAATTTTGCGGTAAACACGAGTTTCCCTCTGACGATTCCGTCAATGACCAGCGACACGATAGCCGTGGAATTCATTCCGCAAACATCTGGTGAAATTCATTCACAGGTTCAAATAACCAGTGCGAATTTCAGCGGCGCCCAACACGCTTATTTGGATATCAGGGGGATTGGTGGTGTATTTACTGGAGAAGTGAGTGGAACCTGGAGCAGAGAAAATTCCCCTTACATCATCGGAGGCGATGTTACAGTGCCTGAAAACAAAACACTGAGGATAGAGCCAGGCGTTACAGTTTATATTGATACAACTTACGGAAATTCCCGTATCAATATGCTAGTGCAGGGCAGCCTGATTGCTGAGGGATTTGAAACGGATTCCATTTTATTTGTACCCATGCCGGGGCAGGAGAGGAAAGGCTTATGGGGAGGGATTCAGTTTGATCCGCCTTATGATCAGGGTGCGAATATGTATGCGGGGCAGCGGGATAAAATTAAACAGGACGAAAGTGAAGCACAGCGCGATGATATTGAAGAACATCGTGCAATCCTGAATTCCATTTCTGAAGCCGGGTCGTTAGAAGCGGCCGGCAATTCAAATCTTTTCATTTTACGGTATTGCCGGATTTCGTATGCCAGAACTGGAGTTGTATTGGAAAAAAGTGAGGCTGAAATTTCAAATTGCACTCTTTCAAATAATTTAGAATATGGCGTGAAATGGCAGGGGATTGACAGAGATGCATCCGGGATACTGGCGAATTGCGCTATTTCCAACAATGAAAAATTTGGTGTGTATTGCTATGCAGAATGCTTTAATTATTATGCTCATACCAGTCCTCAGATAAATGGAAACAAGATAACGGAAAATGGCGATGGCGGTATCTATCTTTATGCAGACGGTGGGAGTCCTTCAAGCTGGACTTGGCCCGGGGGGACGTGGGATGAATGCCATGTCGCTCCGAAAATTGAAAATAATGTTATCGCTAACAATGACGGTGCGGCGATTGAGTGCAGTTCATGGGGCGCTACTGCCAGTGGGTATTTTTCGACGCATAAATCTGCTGCTTATACGGAACCGGAAATCAGTCAAAATTTAATTTACGGAAATCAGAGCGGTATTTACACTAAATCGCATCTTTCCGGTGAGTATGTATTAAGTTTTTCCAATGTTATCATGGAACGGAATACGTTTTATGATAATCCGGAAAATCAGTTACATGCATCGGACTCCACTTCTCAAATAACCGCGTCCAATTCAATTTTCTGGAACTATAGCGGGAACAGCGTGACTGCGGAAAATGATGCGCTTATTACTGCACACTATAATTGCTTTCAAACTGCGGTGAATGATACAGGCAATATTTCCTTTGATCCGCAATTTGCAGATGCGTTTAATGATGATTTTTTGCTCCTGTATTCATCCCCGTGTATTGACGCCGGTGATCCGGATAGTCCGGAAGACGCGGATAGTACCCGTGCCGATATGGGGGCTAAATATTACCATCAATCGATTGCCGCGTTTTCATTGCAAGCTCCGGCAAACGATACCACCATTGCGAACCAGCTTCCGGATTTCGCATGGAATCCTGCCGTCACTGCCGGTGGTGATCCGGTTGTATATCATTTATACTATTCCAAAAACGAATCCTTTGTAGATTCGGTAACCACAGAGATTGCCAATATCGAAACAAATACCTATACGGGACAGGATTCGTTGACAGATGGTAAAAGCTATTATTGGAAAGTACTGGCGAAAAATGGTTGGACACTTGAGAAATGGAGCGATGCGACCTGGCGCTTTTCTGTGAATACAGACACAATCCCACCGGTTTTCGCCGATTCCCTGCCGGTGCTGCAATTCAACGAAGATGAACACCTGGAACTTCCTCGGGATTTCTGGCATGATTATGTGGAAGATGCCCACTGTCCTGATAGCACGCTCGATTTTGAGATTCAGTCCGAAAATCATTTGAAATTATTGGGAGATAGTTCCGCACTATCCTTATCCGCAGAACCGAACTGGTTCGGCATCGATAGCCTGAAAATTACTGTGACGGATAAAAGCAATCTATCTGCGACAGCGCACATTAAGGTCGTGGTGCATCCGGTGAATGATCCGCCGGTCATCAGCGGGCTGCCGGATTCGATTTTTTTCCGCAGCGACTCAGACTATTCTCTGAACGTGTCAGAGCACGTCTCGGACATCGACACACCGGATTCGTTAATCAATTATATCTTTCAATCTGAAAATGATTCCATCATCTGCACGTCGGATGATGAGATAAAAGGCGTTGTCACGTTGAGCGCGAAAAATGGTTTCGCAGGGCGGTCTGTTCTGAATATTGCTGTTTATGACAACAGCGATACGACTCATGCCGAAATTTCTGTCCGGGTGGATTATCCCACAGGAATGAAAATTTTCAGCAACGCGATACCCACTACGTTTCAACTATATCAGAATTTCCCCAATCCCTTTAATCCACGAACGCTAATTCCATTCAGTTTGCCTGAAGATAGCGAGATTAAAATCACGATCTATAATATCAATGGCGAGGTTGTGGATGAACTGTTTAATGGCAAAAAACAACAGGGGAATCATATTTTGATGTGGGATGCTAATAAGTATTCATCAGGTACATATTTCATCCGGTTTGAAACGCCGGAAATGAATCAAACGAGGAAGTGTTTGTTGTTGAAGTAAATGAATGTGGTTCTAATTACAATAATTAATAGAAAATAATTAACTTTCGGAGGATTCAAAATGATTTCTAAATCTAAAATTCTGAGTGCTGTGGTTATTGTTGTTTTATTACTTTCATTTACGTTTGTATATTTCGCCTGTAGCAGTGATAAAGACGACAAAGCAGAAGTTGTCGGGTGTAATAAAGTCAAGTACAAAGGCTTTACATACACAATCAACGGATGTAGCGGAGGTGGCGTGGCGTCGTTTGATACGGAAGTCACGCAAAGTGGACATACAGCAGCTTTTCATATCACTTGTTCCGCTGGTTGTATTAAATCGGCCGACGTAATTAAAGGCGGTTTAAATAAATCAGTCACTTCACCAGAATAAACTGAGACTTCTATTAAGAATTCGGCAGGCGATAACAGCAATCTCCTGCCGAATTTGTGATTGATCTGTGCAATTTTTTTTTGCCACAAATGAAATTTGGTCAGCCATTCCCAGGAAAAGGAAATGAGTGACGTGTCAATGGAAGCGCTTATTAATACTTTATCATTATTATATAAAAGTTAACTTTCGTCATGCTGAATCACGTTCCGATGCATTTTTTGCGTTGGAGCGGCTTCGGCACTATTTTTTTAACATCTAATGTTCCCTGTTGATCCACACGAATCTTCCGTACTCACTATATTTTGACGTATCCATTCAATAATTGATGGTGTGCATCAAAGCTTTCGGATTCTCTTTAAAT
>CAZCJL010000119.1:0-19383 GCA_964498785.1 uncultured Cytophagia bacterium
GCAAAAGCTCATCGATCTGTTTCTGCTGGGCTTCGATTTGTTCCTGTTGTTCCTGTATGGCACCAACAGCAACGGTAAAAATCATATCATAAGAAAGTGATTTAAAGTCATCAACGGTTTTTGATTTAACGATGATCTCACCGACCGGTATTGCATCGCCTTTTGTGTAGGTTTGCTCTTTGATATCGTCACCGTTTTTTACCAGGAGGGTATAAGTTACACCGTCTTCGAAGCTCACTTTGTCGAATGGTTTGAGAACCGGTACTTCACCTTTTCCCGTGTTAACTGCAACAGGAATGACATCTTCCACTTCCTGGGCTATGAATCCACATTTCACCCGGTTGCCTTGTTCCACTTTATCTATCTTATTATAAGAAACAGGTCTTAACTTGCTTATCAGATCCAATGAATTATCCAGCTCTGTAATATTCTCTTTCACCCTTTTGTCGGATGTTGCCACAATGGAACCACCTGCCATAATATCATTACTGGCACGTATGGTTACATTAAAAGTGCCAGGATTACTCCAGTAAAGTTGACTATTTGTACCAGAATTAAAGTAGCTTGCTGCGGAACTAATTCCAACAGATCCAGATACATGCAACGGAGCGTCTGGTGATTCTGTCCCGATACCTACATAGCCATTTGCTTGAATCCGCATACGGTGGGCTCCTCCGACATTAAAAAACAGAAAATCGTTTTCGCGTTCATAGCACATATAATCATTGTCATCAAAACCTAACACTATATCAGCTGTGCTACCTGATATTGTTTGTGTCTGAAAATATGCGGTCTCATCCAGCTGATAAACATCAGCCAGAATATTTCCATTTACATGCAATGGAGCATCCGGCGAAGTTGTCCCAATGCCGACATTGCCCGTATTATAATAAATATCACTTCCGGTGGTTGTCCATTGCGTAGCACCTGAGGCATTGCCAATTTGCGTCCAGGCAGAGCCGTTATAATAATAATAGCCGGCGGTGGCATCGGTTTGGTAAACTAAAAGCCCGGTTGCGGGAGAAGTAATTTCTCCTCTTTGAGTTGCTGTCATTCTTGGGGCAAGAAGACCTTTGGTAGTTGAACTTACATCGAGCATGGCTGAAGCGTTTGCTGCACTGCCATCGGAATTAATTGCAACACTTTGAGCGAACAATGCGTTACTTACCAAAAGCATGGTAATCATTTGAATGATGCATACAAATTTTTTCATTTTAATTCTCCTTGTTGTTTTTTTGTTTCACGCTTTCGTACCGCAAATAGCTGTATTTCACATGTGCCATTTCATGGTTCTAAGAATAATTCGGCGTGCACTCCGACGTATCATTCACGATCCCAACAGTGTCTGAATCTCGCTGGTATGCACGATTTGGGGTTTTTGGTATTTTTCCTTTTTCAGCTCTTTTGCTTTTTTCGGAGTTTCTTTTTATTTTTTCATAGTTGCTTTCCTTTCGTTTTAGCTGTCAGCTATCAGCTTTTAGTTTTTAGAATTTAGAATTAATTTTTTTCTGATAACCGATTACTGGTTTATGCTTTCCCGTCTCCTTTCTATTTCACCAGCAAACACTTTTCCCGCGCCTGAAATCCCCCGGTCTCCATCCGAATGAAATACACACCGGAACTCGTATTTCCGGCATCCCATTCAATGCGATGAAATCCCGCATTCATCCGGGAATTCACCAGTTCCGCCACCTGCCTGCCATTAATATCGAAAACACGAATTCGAACGTGCTGGTTCTCCGGTAATGCAAATTTAATTGTGGTTGTTGGATTGAACGGATTGGGATAGGCAGGGAACAGTTGGTATTTTTCTGGGAGCACTTTTTCATTACATGCGACATCCGTGTACATTTTCGTCTGGGTTTCGAACAAACGCTATCCGGAGAAATCAATTCCAACTAACAGATAGTTGTAATTTTTCAGCGGTTCGATCGTTTCATCGGAGAACGAATATTCATTCCCGGTGAGCACGCCGCCCTGGGCTGCCAATTCAGGATAATCGGCATAGCCGGCAATGAGCTGCCAGTATTCTTCCACATCGCTTCGGCGGTACACTTCAAAACCTGCCAGCCCGGTTTCAATTCCGGTGAGGCTTTTCGTCATGTTTTCCCGGATTTGGGCAGTTGTGCGGGCAGTGTTCCAGATACGGACTTCATCAATGCTGCCGGAATAATAATATTCCCATTCAGAAAATCTGGCAATATGCATCATATCCACTGTCATCCTATTCGTATTCGTCCCGGAGCCATCCGTAATGCCATTTACGTAAAGCTGAACTGCTGTGCTGTTTTTTATACAGCCACATGTGTCCATTTATCATTATTAATATCCCGTGAACCTGTTACAGCTTGCCACGACCCACCTTGCGTGTGCGAGCCAAATTCTAATTTACCTAGATAGGTCCGAAACTGAACATTACTGCCATCCGAGCCAGATGAATTCCCCCAACTCACAATGCAATTCACTCCGGAACTTGTGGTTTTGATCCACGCTTCAATGGTGATAGTTGTATTCAGCCATGCTTGTGATGATGTGCTAAAATATACATGGTCATTGATTCCGTCGAAGGTGAGGGCGTTGTTTTGCGCAAAAACGCCTGATGCCGTTAATGCTAGCCAGATCAGGCTAATCATCACGATGAAAATTCCGTGCTTCATTTTATCTTCTCAATCATATAAAATTTTTGCGCCGTGTTCTGGCCTGCCGGCAGCATTCATTGGCCGGCTGCGTTATGTCCCCATGTTCTAACAATGCGATGCCGGGACACGGGCTACAGTATTGAATATCGTCACATATAGCACAACGTTTTAGATTTGTTAACGTTAATTCACGTATTTCTTTCATAATGGGCGAATTAGTCCAGATTTCCGTCACAGCGCTTGTCCGCACATTTCCGGCGTTATTCTGAATTCGGAGACAGGGGTAGACATCCCCATACGGTGAAATTGCCATGATCCCTTTTCCTGCATTGCACACCGTTTTATCCAATGGGAGCGTCCTTGTCTTCCATTCGGGACTGATTTCTCGGAAATACCGTCCCAATTCTTCCTCATTGATTCTGTAATTAAGCGGGATGTCGGAACTATCAAGTTTTGGGAAAATAACCGGGTCCGGCCGAAACATGGCGCCAATATCGCGGGCAAAGGTTCGGATCGCTTCCAGTTCATGGATATTCAGGGTCATCACTGGCGATTTGATATGGATATTCAACTTGTGGGTTTGTAAGAACCGAATCGCAGCCATGGTTCGCTCAAACGAACCGGGGACAGCAGTAATCGCTTCATGTGTTTTGGCGGATATTCCATAGAGGCTTATTTCCACAAATAACGGGCAGAGATCAGCAAGCTGTTTGGCAATGTTCTCATCTATCAGCGTGGCATTTGTAAATATCCTCAGCGCAAAATCCTTTCTTCGGGCGTAGTGAGCGATTTCAAAAAAATCCTTTCGTAGCAGCGCCTCGCCGCCAGTTAGCGACAAATAAAGCACACCCAGTTCTGCCAACTGGTCCAGGATTTCAAATATTTCGTTCGTTGTTAACTCATTTTCAACTTTCTGCGGCACAGTGTAACAGTGAACGCATTTCAAGTTGCAGCGGTACGTTAATTCCAGATGCGCGTACATGGGAATGTTCTGGGCGCTGGCATTAATTTCGACATCCGTGTATGTATTTGCACGGCGGCCATCATTAGTAACCATGTTCACCGTTCGCTCCCTCTAATGTAATCATTTTTTTGCGATTCAATTCCTCGACAAAATAGCAAACGTCTTTTCGAATAACTTCGGGTGCAGCATCAAATTCTTCCTGAATGTCATGAATGATCAAATCCAGCGACCGGGAACCATCGGCTAATTCCCAAATTCTTGTACCCACTTCATTCAACACATTAATTTCGCTCTGCAACGGCTGTACTACAACAGCCTCACCATCAACCACACGCGAAGCAGAGTTCCTGCTGCGTTTCGGGTATTTTTGCAATATGTCCATCAATTAACCTCCAGAATTTATTATCTTTTGTAAAATGGAGTTCATAGCAAGGTATCTCATTGATGATGCGAGTACACATCGTCAATGCAAGTATGGAACCCTCTTTATTATTATTCACCGGCGGAATATTGGATAACATTTCAGTTATTGCACGGGCTGGTTTCATGTCTCTAATGTATGTCTCACGATCCTGCACGAGTCGATAAAATCCCTTAATATTGGCCATTGAATTTGACAACACAAAACCATTTTCTTCATGATTGAATGGCGTTGCATACATCTGAAATGCGGTTTCTCCGGGTTTGATCGCAATCAAATCATCTCCCAGGACAGCACAATGGCCAGAAAAATTGGTCACCGTAGATTTCCCCACTCCGGATGGTCCGAAAAAAATATAGCCATGTTCATCAGCCACCAGTCCGGCGCCATGAAATAAAAGCGTCTCCTCTTTTAATGCGATAACCGCGTAAGAAATTCGCAGGAAATGTTCCAGCCAGGACAATGGATTGTCAGCATCGCCAACAAGTTTACCATAACGGCTGTTAACGTCAATATATCCCGTAAAATAATTGGATCTCACAAAGCATGTATTGGCGTCATCAAAATGCTGATGATTGAAAAAATTATTGCTTCCATCAGGATTCGGAAAACAGATATCAGGCGCTAAATGAATATCTATTATAATTGACGGCGTAGCAGTGTGGCAACAAAATTTATGAAAGCGGGACCTGATATCAGATAATAAATGTTTATGTGTCAGGCGAATACGGATTGAAATGTCCGCGATATTTAAATCGATAGTATCAGGTTCAGTATTAAATGTAAAGGATTTGAACAGCATCATAACCTTTTTATCTCATCACAATAAAGCGTTCAATGTTTTCCGTGACATCGTCGCCACATCGGGCGATGATTTTATAAAAATACACGCCGTTAGCCAGCGCGTCATTATCCTCATCTTTGCCATCCCAATGGATTTGATTATAGCCAACTGTTCCTGGCACATAATTAATCACTTTAATTAATCTTCCGGCAATGGTATAGATTTTTATACTCACATCTGCAACGTTCCCGCTCACAAGATAATATGTAAAGGATGTGCTGTGCTGCATGGGATTGGGATAATTTAGCACATTTCGCAGCATTAATTCCGATGTAATATTGAAGCCGATTTCAACCATAGTGGTTTTGAAATTATCATCAACCGGGTGAAGATGGCATATTAATTTATGCGGACCATCGGAAAATGAATTTAATGGAATTTTAATTTCAATCTTGTTGGCGGGATTTTCAATTGAATAAATATGGGGATCTATTAAATTGTTATCCAGCAACAATCGGGTTCTGCTTTCATTAAGCCCTGTGCCTGAATTCTCAACAATGATTTTAATGGTTCTGGTTGAATTTATAAAATCACCATCAAAAAAATCTTTCCCATAAATGTTGTCCCCCATGAAAATCTCATAGCTTAATTCAGCCCCGACATTTGAACAGACATCGTTCGACAGATCAAGATGCTGAGCCAATGACGCCTGCCATATCAGATGCTGAAATGTTTCAGCCGTATCCCCCGCTGTTGTAACAACTTTAAAAAGGACAGTATCGCCGGCTGTCGCCCCCTCAATGGCTTCTGTCTCGATGTTATCAGCCGGCAGTATCAACGGCCCATAATAACCAGGCGTAATAATTTTGAAAAAAGCAATTTGCTGCTCCTGGTGAATATGAGCGATAACAACTGATCCTATATCAGCATTTTCCCCATCAATAATCACATTGCCTGAAATTCGCGCCTCATCAATTGAAAAATGAGTTCTAAGCTGCAGTGCCGGATCGCCGAATAAATTATAAAAATCGATATGGTCATAAAAATTTTCACCGGCTTTTAAAATACCAAGTTTTGCTTGTGCGGTTAACGCGCCAAGCTCATTATTATTATTTTGATAAAGCGTGTGAAAAAATTGTTCGGAAAATGAAAATAAAATCCCGGAAGTTGCAAAACCGCTGGGTGCCAGGCATCCGATCATTCCATGTTCGTTATCAATTAATACAGATTCAGCAAGTGAGCGCGGAATTTGAGCGTGATGGAAAAAACCATTTAAGCAACTCAACGAAACCAAAAATGGCTGCTTTTCATGATTTGTAAATTGCGCAACATCATTTATGGTCAGAAGTTTTTTCTTTGCCAAAAACTCAATTCCCCCATGCCCAAAATAATGTGCAACCAAACATCCGGTATTTATTGTATAAAAAATTTCCTGGCGCGCTAACGCTACAGCCTGGAAGTCGTCTAAATATACTTTTTCAACATCAATACCTTCAGGAACCTGTCTGCTTATTAGTGTGTCAGAATAATCTTTAAATGAATTATTATCATCTTTCTTGTCTGCAAAAAACAACAGCTTTTTATTCCAGTGGCCATCTACCGGCGTGGTTTCATAAAGGATTATTTTGTTGATGACGACATTCAGTTCATTGGTTGTTCGCACCGGTAGTCTGCCAATGAGCATGTCAGGCATATTGTCATCGCCGTTTACGCATACGAACCAGTTATCGCTGGCAGTTTCCGTATTATAATACCGGCTTTCAAAAAGATGGGTCGGAACGAGGTCTGTGTTTCCTGTTCCCAGGTAATCTTTATAATCATAACTGGCATCCCCAACCAAGAGCACATAAGCTGGCGCGGGTTTCTGCCAGTTAAAATACGCGTAGCTCAAAAAATCTTTGATAGCTTCAGGATTTTTATTTCCATAATTGAATTCATCGTAAATATCCTGAATATCCACAACCTTAACTCTTAATCCGTACTGCCGGCGGTGCTGAACCAAAAGCTCAACATCATGGGCAAATTGTTGATGTGTAATTATGATATAATCAGCGCTGTTCGTAACATCGCAAAGTTGGGGCGGATGGTCAGGTTCAATTCCGGGAGTTTGTAAATAATTTTCACCTGCCACAAAATATTTTTTACTACCTTTCAGGTCGTCCTTAAAATTTATCGTGTAACTATCCCCAACATTTTTACCGAGCACGCTAACAATTTTTACAGGATCAGGATTTGTAATATCAAAAACATTGACTTTATCTGAGGAAAAATTGTCAATCTCAAATTGATGTATTCCTGTTCCGCTATATTCAAATAAAAAACTATCCTGAGACGCGATATTTTTTTGCCAGTAATTCATTTCAATGTAATTGATAAAAATAATATCCGAAGCTGCCTCTGTGTCACCCGGCGAATCGATTATGATGGTATTTTGCCCCTCTCGCAGTACATTTTGCCCGATTTCAGCGGTTTTAGAAAAGACGACGCTGCCATCCCAAAAATCGTCACATATTTGCTGGTCATTTAAATTAATCAGTGTATGATGATCCGGATTTTGTTCCTGATTCGTATAACCACGACACTCAATTTTAAATTGACAGTCCATCGTACCGTTTTGGGAAATATTATTTAACTGAATATTAAACATCAACCTATCCGGGGCAATAATTGCATCCCAGAACCAATGGTCCACACCCTCGCCATTTTCAATACTTGTTGAATAAATTACATTTTTCTCAAAATGCCGGCTTATTTTTGATTCCCGTGTAACTGTGGAAAAGGTCTCAAAATCTTTGTTTTTCAGTATCATTCGTTTACCAACATCATCATCAAAGCAGAGCCAGTAGACGTTTGTATCAGAATAGTAACTGTTATTTTTACTCGCGTAGAACAGGATATAGTCATTTTCGTCAAATTGCCCATCGGCTTCTCCATCAATAAAAATGGCTATGGCTTCTCCTTCAAAATAAATATTAATTTTCTCCGGATCGACAGTTGATACATCAATCCCGGAATTGATTAACAACGGTTTATCAATTTTATAGATTCCATTTTTGGAAATTAGCAGCTTAACAGCCTGCTCCGCACTCGTTGTTAAAAAATGAGCTGGTCCGGATTTCGAGATCTTTCCTGCTGCGGGCTTTGAATCAAGCATCCAGTTTTGAGCCACCGGATAATTGGCTAATGCACAATTTAAAACTCCCCTGAAAAGTGATGATTTCTTGGTATCCGATGTTTTGAGTTTTTTTTTATCAATTTTGGGATAATTGATTTTTACTTTCGCATAGCGATAAAATGTCATCGTGTTGCTGCGTTCATCATATTGAAACGGACTAAACTGCAATGTACACATTATCTGATCCCGCATGATAACAGGATCGCTGCACGCGAACGGCTGACCGGGATTCCCGATATCGTCTTCCTGATACTTGTTTTTCCTGGCCTGTAACAGATGTTCAATCGAGCCTGGAATGGTTTTGACTTTTTCGGGATTGGCTGCACGTAAATGAATATCTGGAAATTGTTCGTGCTGAATGTCAATAATTTTGATTTCAGGAGTTCTGTCGCACGGCAAACCAAGAAGGATATTAATTTGCGACAAGTAAATATCTTTTGAAACTACAACTGGCTTCAGGCCTTTTAGCCGGAAGGTGTCAAATCCATCTTTTCGGGTGTGAATTAGTTGCGAAAGGTTATACTCAATGACGATATATTCAGTTGTTGATTCAATAATTTTATAAAATGATTGATTATACGGAGAATCATTTTCCGCGTAAAGAAATGAGTCAATTAAAATTAATAATACGATCGCCAATAATTTTTTCACACCAGCCTCCTTATCTTGAACAACATCCTTCGTATAACATTACATTATTCGGTAAAAAGGATCTTTTCTAAACTAAATCAGATTAAATGTTTGCAACAATGCACATATGAAAAATTGTCTGATTTTTGAAATATCACGATGTGTGTCGACTGTACATTGTCTTGCGAGTGCATCACAGCAGTTTAGTTATCTATTTTTTGACTAACTTAATACATAAGCGAAGATTTGTCAATAGAATTAAGCTATTGTTTTCTTCAAATATCTGTTGCTTATATTAAATTTTTGAATTAATTTAAAGATTCAAACTTCTGACATTCGGATTAAAACCAGTTACAATGATGCAAAAAACTGAAAAAGAATATCTTATTGCTGAGTTAAAAGAATGGGTTATTCCGCGAACCTTTAACCATTGCCTCGGCGTGATGAAGGTAATGGCGGATTTATCCGGGATATATCATCTTAATAAGGATAAAGCAATTCAGGCTGGATTGTTACATGATATCGGCAAAAATTTATCCATTGAAGATCAGTTGAAATATGCCCGGATCGGTAACTTGCATTTCAACCATGACATTGAATTAAGAATGCCATATATCCATGGCCAGGTCAGTGCGTATCTGGCGAAAACAGTGGCGAAGATAACTGACGAATCCGTATTGGAAGCAATCGCAACCCATACCACATACGATGTTGTATCAGAAGACAATCACAATTTAACATGGTGCCTGCGGATTGCGGATGTTTTAGCACCGGAAAAAAACTGGGTTGGCATGAAAAAATTAAAACGGTTCGCGTATGCCGGCAAATTTGATGAAGCAAAACTTTTAGTGACGTACTGGCTGAGTGAATATCTCCCTGAAAAAGGAATTCCGTTGCATCCCAATTATATTGCACAACTCAATTATCTGAAAAGCAAAGTGAAACCAGGTAAGGATTTTTTTAACAGGGAGGAATAATTTTTGTTTTTCTAATCACATATTTTTAGTTGATTTTATCCATATTTGTTTTTAAATTTAACTTTTGCCAGACAGGTAACAGTTACCTTGAAAGAGACGTCGCCCGTTTTCTGTTTAAGGAATTATCGATAGTTGAGAGAATTGAGAATACTGAAATCATGAATAGTTAACAATTGCTAAGGAGATTTACATGCCGACCTACTCTCGCCGTACGTTTCTAAAAAATTCTGCACTCATCGCCGGACTCGCACGAGTACCTTCTCTTTTATTTGGGAACAGCAAAACACCAGAATTGCCGGATCAGCCCAATATTATTTTAATTATCACCGATCAGGAGCGGTACAGCCAGTGGTTTCCGCAGGATTGGGAGGAAAATAATTTACCCAATATGCAACGACTTAAAGCGAATGGTCTTTCTTTCACGAATGCTTTCTGTAATACCAGCATGTGTACTCCCAGCCGGGCAACGCTGCTCACAGGGCTTTATCCGACGCAACATGGCGTGACGGATACATTACCAGAGGGCGAGGGAAAACAAAATCATGAAAATTACACAGTACTCAATCCGGCGCAACAAAATTTAGCATGGATGTTAAAATCTGCCGGGTACCAGGTTTTTTACAAAGGGAAATGGCATTTGAGCTATCCCGACGGCGATGAATGGGCATCGGAAGATATTGCAAAATACGGTTTCGACGAATGGAATCCACCCGATGGCGGCGAGGATACAGCGTCGGAAAATTATGGCGGCGGACGGGCCAATCTCGACGAGCATTATTTGCAGGACACCCTCGATTTTCTGGAAAATGTGGACACGAGTAAGCCGTTCGCTCTCATTATTTCATTTATCAATCCTCACGATGTAGCAGGATTTCCCAATGATTATGAACAGGATTATCCGGCCGGCATGTTGGAGGGCGATTTGGAACTTCCGCCCACAATTGATGAAGACCTGGATCGAAATTATAAACCCCATACTCATGCGGAGACGCTCAATAAACTGGGGCTTGGTCTGGGTGTTTTGGCGACGCCGGTTCGTAAAAAGCAGTATCTTAATTTTTACGGAAACCTGTTGAAAAAAGTGGATGCACAAATCGGGCACATTCTGAACGCCCTGGAGCAACCCCGTCCCGATGGCTCCAGGCTGACAGATTCGACACTGGTGATTCGGACCGCGGATCACGGCGAAATGGGATTGAGTCATGGCGGTTTACGACAAAAAATGTTCAATGCTTACGAAGAAACCATGCATCTGCCGCTCATTTTTTCCAATCCTGTTTTATTCCCGCAACCACGCACCAGTGATGCGCTGGTCTCTTTAATCGATTTGATGCCAACATTGGCAACTTTTGCAAAAGTGCCGGATCGAAATAACCGGACGTTTAAAGGCGTGGATTTTTCACAGATCATTTACGATCCGGATACACCGACAGTGCAGGAGGAGATTCTGTTCGTGTTTGATGATATTAAGGCAGGACAGGAAAATATTGAGCAGATGGTAACTCCGCCAAATCGCATCCGGTGCATCCGCGAGCAGCGCTGGAAATTTGCCCGCTACTTTGATGCAGCGGGACAGGTTGCCAATGAGTATGAAATGTACGATATGCAGAACGATCCCCGGGAATTGCAAAATCTGGCGCATCCGTTACACCCGCGATTCAATGATCCGGAGATTGTCGAGGAACGAAAGAGATTAGCAGAAAAATTACAGATGATCGAGGAAACACGGTTGCAGCCACTCATAACAGACGTAATTCATAATGAATCCAGCCGCAACCCATTCTCGTTCAAACTCTGGCAGAATTATCCCAATCCGTTTAATTCCGGCACAACCATTGCGTTTGAGGTATCACAGCCGGTGCAGGCAACCGTATCGATCTATAATGTACACGGCGCTCACGTCCGTCAACTTCTGCACGGAAAGCGAGATAGTGGGCTTCACCAGATTACATGGGATGGCGCGGATGCATTCGGCAAACCAGTAGCTTCGGGCGTCTATTTTTATCAGTTGCACCTCTCCCCTCTTTCGGGCAGGACGTATGCTCCCTATAATGTGAGCAAGAAAATGATTTATGTGAAGTAGATTTTAAATTTAAATAGAATGTCTCACTCCTCCTTCTGCTTATCCCGCATATCCTTTACCAGCGTCAGGAAATTTTTACCCTGATCAAATCCAACTGCCCAGATGAATAGTGTGAGGAAATCGTCCCAGGAACCGAAATCCGGTTTTCGAAAATATTCGGATTGCAGACCTGAAAAGACGGCAAATAGAAATGCAATACCGCTCAATCCTATTTCGTATTTATTCCATTGCCGATACCATATAATATCCTCGTTCTCTCGCACTTCAATTTTGCGCGGCTCTATTGCAATCGACGTTATCATGTTGTCATCTTCAGGTAAAAGATCCTTTGGGAAATGAACAGTCACACTGATATTCCACGATCCACCTTCCGGGAAATATTTGGGGACAGAATTCGATTTCATGTCATTACTGGGTGGTACTGGAATTTTTCGGGCATTCGGTGTTTCTGCTTTTTCCAAGATTTTTTGAATGTCGTCTTTGTTTTCAGTTCCGAACGTGGTGTATAGCATATTAACAAGCTCTTCCTGGGATGAAAATTCCTTATTCACCAGTGTGAGATCGCGCACCCTGGGTGGCTTTGCTTCCGGTACTATTTTCAAAACAGGTTTGGTTAGTTTGTATTGATGAGCTGGCGTGAAACTCCAGTAATAGGTTAGTAGTTTGCGAACGAGATACGAGTTATTCAATTTTTCGCTACCAAAATCGATGGAATAAATTCCCACCTCGTTTGTAGTGGGCTTTAACGGCGCTTTGATAGAAATGTCATTTTTATTATTGAGTATCTCCTCCCACACCGCCTGATTTTCGTGGTTCCAATAAGCGATTTTCATTGCTTCCTGCAAGCCGGTTTCAGCGTCTTCGGCAGCGAGAAAACCGGAAATTGCTTTTTGCAATATCTGATCCCTGATCCGATATTCAGTCACCAGTTTATACATCCGCAATATAATTTCCGCCGGTTTCAGCTCTGTATAGCTGAGATTCTCTTTTTGCTGCCGCTCTGTCAATTGCTGCCGCAAATTACTCTCAAATTCAGCGATTTCGTTGTTTTTTGAATGAACGGGTTTTAGCTGTTTCGTCAGTATTTTTTTTATCCGATTCTGCAATTCAAGGGCATACGCGGCGCCTTTATCGTCGGAGGTACATTTTTCCGCGTCATTCAGATTCGCTGTGATGTCGTTTTTATAAGGCGCAACGTCATATTTCATCGCCAACCGGTCGATTTCTTTAAAATAATCTTTCACTTCTTCCACCAGTCCCGGCGGCACGTCTTTTTTGGTAATCGCTTTCCAGATCGCCTCTTTACGTTGGCTGACTGTAGCCAGGAAATCAGCGATTTCCAGAAACGAGAGCGTTTTATCATTATTATTAAAAAAGAATTTTTGATTTAAATCCTTTGCAACGCTCGCAAGTGAGCGGATGCGCTCGCGAACGATCCGGTTGATGTCAGTCAAATCTTCGGATTCCTTGCGGATTTTTCGAATATGAATATTGCGGTCGCCCCGCTTTTTAAGATTGATGAAGCCGCGTGTTACAGTATAAGAAAGGAGGCTACCGATTAAAATGATGAGCGCCGCGTAGAGAGCCGGCCTTTTGAGCTGCAGATTTACCAGGAACTGCTGCGGTTCCAGATTGTCAGATTCGATGGAAAATGTTGTGGTATATGTTCCGGCTTCGTACACCGGCGGAAACGGAAGCACGATATTTTTTGATGTACGGGCAGAAAGACTTTGAATTGACGTGATGAATGAATCTGGCTCAAATTGTTGATTCAGGTTGTGATCGTTATCTGTTTTAATGATAGATATTGGTTTCACAACGAGGTTTTTTATCGTATCTGCTTTTGAAATGTTGGCGATGTTTAGTGAAAAATCAGACAAATCCGGCCGAATGCCCCACAAAAAGCGTTTGACATACATTAGCTTGTCACTGCCATGATGAATTTTAAATGCATCCTCCGGAAGCAGTTTTTGGGCCGGTGCATGGCGACGGACGATGAAGGTTATTGATTCCGATTCCACGGCAGTGTTTTGCGGACCTGCCGCTAATGAATGAATGACGAGAGTGCCATTATATTCAGCAGATTTATCAGGAATTCGAATTGATAGCCTGAATTCCCGAATTTCACCTCCGCGAAATACAATGCTGCTATCTGAAACAGCCGTTGCACCATCATAAACAAGTAACGTTGTTTCTCGATCATCCGCATACAATTCTACCATTGCAGATCGGTTATCTCGTGAAATAAACGAGGATATTTCAAAATAGACAGGTCTCGCATTGGCCGCAGTATTGATGAATAGTAACGGCAGGGTATATGCTTGTTTTATGTCAAAATCCTGCGGCAGGGTAATGTGCACACTTTTGGAGCCGATTTTTGTAATCTGCGCCTGAGTACTCACACTGCAAGTTACAACCAGCAGGACCAGAATAACAAACCATTTTCTCATAATAACCTCCCTTTTTGTAGAGGATTTTAAATCCGAAAAAGAATTGTCATTTAAAATCCATCAACCTTAATTTCTTTTTCCGACAGTTCACCATACCTTTTAACAATATCGCGAATTTCATCGGACTTGCCGATGAGTACAAACTGCAGGTCCGACATGGGAAAATATTTATCAATAATTTGTCCTGCCTTTTCAACAGTCATTTCGTCGACATTTTGCTCAAAATTATTGATGAATGATTCGTCAAAATCATAAACATACATGTCCGTCAACAACTCAGCCAGATCACCGGCAGTTTCGTACTGCGGCGGGAATTGCCCTTTGATATAATTTCTGGCAGAGGTTAGTGTTTCTTCATTCACGCCCTGTTTGTGGAGGCGGTTTAGAACTTCCAGCGCGACATCGATGGCTTCCTCTGTTTTTTCAGTGCGGGTGTAGCTGCTCATTGCGAAAATACCAGAATACCGGTGCGGTACAAAATAGCTATGTGCGCCATACGTCAGTCCCCGATTCACACGCAATTCATCATTCAGCCAACTGGTAAATCTGCCGCCCAAAATGGTGTTGATTACCTGCACCGGAATATAATCCGGATTACTGCGGGTGATGCCAAATCCACCGATCATGAACCGGGTTTCGGTAGCGTCGTCCTTATTTATCAACAGCAACCGGCTTTTACTCATTTCAGGCGGTGCGCCGACGTCCGGTTTCATGGGCGTGTTATCATTTTCCCACTGTGCAAATAACTTTTGGATATCTTTTTTCATCTGACTGCTTTTAAAATCACCTACCACGGCGATAGCGGATTGCACCGGTTGATAATTTTGATGGTAAAATTCTTTGACGGCATCAATCGTGAGCGCAGTAACTGTCTGCTTGTCACCGGTTAGCGAATTCCCGTAAATGTGGTCTCCAAACAGAAATTTATCGTAATACGACTGCATGACTTTAGCCGGGCGCTCTTTCATCAAATCGATCTGGTCCAGACGCCGCTGTTTATGCTTGTTAAATTCAACCGCATCAAACGCCGGGTGCAGGACAATCTCCTGCAGCACTGGAAAAATTTTATCCTGATCCTCGTTCAGAAACGATATTCTTAATTCAGCATATTCTTTGACTGCCGCGCTCCGATAAGAAGCGCCCAAGAAATCGAGCTGCTCTTCTATCTGTTTTCTCGTGAGATTTTTTGTGCCAAACAGCAGATTTTCAGCAGTCAGCAAAGCCAGTCCGTGTTGACCTCCATCTTTTATTGAACCTGCCGGAAATACCATGGATACATAAATCAACGGCACTTCATGCTGTTCCATCAGATAAACAGTCAATCCATTTTTCAGAGAAAATTTTTGAAACGGAGGAAGTTTAAATCCCGCAGTTTTAGCCGGAAGCGCAGAATACATACCGCCCATTAGGACAGCCATCGTAAATATAAAAATCATCAGCTCTCTTCTCATCTTTATTCCTCCTCCAGATTTTTTAAAAAGCCCACTGTGCGATTGGATTTTTTTAAATATTTTGCAGCAACGGTTTTAATATCAGTTGCTGTCACTTTTTTATAGTGATCCGGCGCGTCGAACAGTTTGCTATAACTGCCGAAAAACAGCTCATACGTTCCGATTTTGTTCGCCCTGCCATTGATCGTCTCCATACTTCGATAGAAATCAACTAACTTGCGATTTTTCACCTTTTGCAGTTCCTGATCCGTTACGCTATCTGAAATAATATTATTGAGCTCATCGTAAATAGCCTGCTCCAGTTGATCTTCAGTCACGTCCTGCCGGCAAACTGCGTAAATATACAACAGATTCGGATCGAACGCCAGCGGCAAGTATGTTTCCACTTCTGTTGCCAGTTGCTTTTCATTGATCAATGTGCTGAACAGACGCGATGATTTTCCTTTTGAAAGAATATCATTCAATAAATCAAGGGCATAATATTCCCCGGATTTCGTTTCAGGTACATGATACGCGATCATCAGATTGGGAGAGGATACGGCTTTGTGCACCCACAATCTTTTTTCACCCAACTGTTCCGGCTCCACAGTGTGCACCGGACGCGGCGGCTTCTGCGGCGGGATATTCCCGAAATAGTCTTCGCATAATCTTTTCACCTCATAAAAATCGACGTCCCCGGAAATCACAACCAGACCATTATTTGGCGCATAATATGTCCCGAAATATTTTTCAAGATCGCCCCGGGTCCAGTTTTTGATATCCGATTCATACCCAATCACTGACCAGCGATACGGATGCGCCAGAAATGCCGATCCCTTCACCTGTTCTTCCAGCAATTCCCAATTGCTGTTCTCCAGGCTGGTGATCCGCTCCGACAATACAACCCCGCGCTCGCTTTCGATCATTTTTTCATCAAATGCCAGATTCGCGATGCGGTCTGCTTCCAGATCGAAAATAACCTCAGTCGCTGAGGACGGGAACCAATCCATGTACGCTGTAATATTCTCCGAAGTATATGCATTATTGGACCCGCCATTCGCTTCCATCACCCGGTCGAACATTTTGGGACCATACTTCTTCGCACCGTTGAACATCATGTGTTCGAAGAAATGCGACAGTCCGGTAATCCCCGGCACTTCATTACGGGAACCAACTTTCCAGAAAATGTACATCGTGGCATTGGGAATGGAGTGATCTTCCAATACAAAAATTTTCATACCATTTGCTAATGTAAATGATTTCACATCCTCGACTTTGATTTGCGCAAATAACAGCGAACCAAATGATAACATCAGAATAAGAACAATACTCAATCGCATAACATCCTCCGAAAAAATAGTTATTGAACATGATGTGAATATACGCATTGTTTTTTTACAGGGCAACGGTTTTTTTCGGTTGGCGGGGCTCGCTGAGCTATTGTAAGTTTATTTTCTTAAAAAAAGGGAGGAGCACATAAAATTGTGCCTGGCTTGGTTAGTACTGTTTTTATTTCTAACGTGACCCATCACACAGATTATATTCTGACTATGCTATTCAATTCTTAAATTGGTAAATATAATATTTTATTTTTCAACTCGTCTTCAATACAACAGACGTAAATTAACAATACATCTTCTATCACTTGACTTATTAATGTATTTGGTTACTATTCAGCATAGAGCTGTCATTCCTGCGGATGCAGGAATCCGCTCAGATATCTGTTTTAACGAAATCATTGTATAAGTCTTTCCATTCCGGATTCATGATGTGGTTGATTTAGTCAGTTATCATAAATTTTGATAACGTTAATATTGTACTTACGCATTGGGAATTCTTGAAAAACAGGCTTTTTCAACAACATCATGAGTTAAAAATATTCGATTTTCTTTCATCTCAAATTCAATAACAATTGGATCATCGTCCCCTGATAAACTCACATCTTGTATTTGTAATATATCAATTTCTGGATTTGTTAACGCGATCCCTCTTATAATGTTATTATTAAAATTCTCATCAGCTAAAAAGCGGAGCATCGTTATTTCCCTTTTCTTCGGCGATTTGTTAATCGTTCTCGAATATCCCGGATATTAAAGTGTGAATGAATATCTTGTTCCATCTTTTCAGCGGACTGCTGGCGTTCATAAAGATACGACTCCACCTGTTCCTTGTTATTAAGATAATAACTAATTGCTGCGTAAACATCGGCGAGTTTTAAAACAGGGAATTGATACACTAGTTCTTCACAAGTCGATCCATTATAAAAAGATCTCCCAATTATATATTTTACAACTCAACATAACATAATACTTTTTTCTTAATTTGTCAATATCAAATAGAGAAGTCTATGAATCAATAGGACGGTATTCATATTGGTCTGTAATGAAGCCACAGTTTTTTTGAGCTTTATTAAGTCATTAATTTAAGCATAAAAAAATGCGACCTTCAACGAACAGATCGCATTATTCAAAAACTCTAAAAGATTATCTATCCTGTATTATTCACAAAACGTGCCACAGAAGCACAGAGGTCACAGAGAAACAACAACCTATGTGCATATTACTTTTCGAACTGAGTTAAGAAAAATTCGAGTTGCTATTGTTTGCGAAACGTTTTGAAAATAAAAACGCTGTGTACTCTGAGCCTCTGTGGCTATGATTTTTCAGGCTATATTGTTATTTCTTGAAACGTCGCCTGATAAAAACGATTCCAAAAAGTCCGGCGCCAAGTAACAGAAAAGTTGATGGTTCCGGAACCGGAGTATAATCAATTTCTAAAGTTGATCTGTCAACATAAAAGTCACCTAATATAGAAGCAATCGATACGGTAAACTCACCATCTTCAAGCCAACTTGCATCCACCTGATAAGAATGAGAACCCATATCGATTTCACCGAAATCCCAGGTACCATCTTCTGCCCAACCAAATGCCAGCTCCCAACCATCGAGAAAACCACCATCATCATGCAGATCAACAGTTAAAACTCCGCTGTTGATTGTTGAATAAGGTGGAACAAAATCAAATTCATGTGTATAGCTATACACTTCAAACCAACCGACATAGTGATTCAAATTAAGTTGATCTGTTAAAACCGTAGCCTTAGAAGCATTCGCGATACTAAAAATAACTGCTGCAACACACAAAAACATAAATACTTTTTTCATAAGAAATGTCTCCTTATTTTTTGAAACCAGGATAATTAACATGTTTGAAACTTACTCTCTCTAATTTTCAATTAGCCTGGTTTTACAAGTTGGATGAGGTCAAAATATTTTTAATTTATTTATGATGTGGTTGATTTAGTCAGTTATCATAAATTTTGATAATGTTAATATTGTACTTACGCATTGGGAATTCTTGAAAACAGGCTTTTTCAACAACATCATTTATTACTTTTCTTTTATTAGAAATTTAGCTGAGTAAAATTTCATTCGAGAGAGCATTATTAAACGCTTCTAATTTCATACCATAAAATCAATAAATTTATAAATGTATAATAAACAGAAAAATAGGTTGTTTAATTGTTTTACTTGTTGGGTGGATGTTTGTAGTTTTTATGTAAAATATTTACAAAAATAAAAAGATCTTTATAATATCAATAAATATAATGAAATACACTGTTCAATAACTTTACATAATTTTATGATTTATTTCAATCGAGCATATCTTTGGCAATTTAAGTAAAAATGGCAAAGGGTTTCAATTGTAAAGTAGAAAGTAAATTCAACGATAACATATAAATGTAAAGAAAATTTTAGATTAATAAAAAAAATAATGTATCTTCTCAATATTTTATGGTAGATATGGGCGCTTGCCGCTATGTCGTATTT
>CAZCJL010000120.1:0-19261 GCA_964498785.1 uncultured Cytophagia bacterium
ATACGACATAGCGGCAATCGCCCATATCTACCATAAAATATTGAGAAGATACAAACATTGCTCTCCAACTATCAATAAAATAGTTAGTTATAATTATATTGTACATTTAATATAAAATTTTGGGATTTAGTTAAGATTGATCAAAACGCTGGTAAGTGCATTTCAGAGAAGTGATCGCCATACCGTTGATTTTAATGCGGAAAACATCGCTGTCAGTCAAAAAACACTCATAGATTTTATAAAGACACACACACCATAGTTCGCCTGAAAAAATCATTGCCACGGAGGCTCTGAGTACACAGAGTTATTATTTTCAAACTTTACGCAAACAATAGCAACTCGAATTTTTCTTAACTCAGTTTGAAAAGTAATATGCACAAAAGCTGCTGTTTCTCTGTGACTCTGTGGCAAGTTTTGTGAATAATGCAGACAATAAAAAAACCCTCCACCTGTTATAGCCGTGGAGGGTTAAATTTATTTCAATTTGTATTTTCTGAAAAAATGTAATTTACTTTTTCGGAGCGAGGACAATATCAATTCTTCTGTTTTTAGCTCTTCCCTCTTCAGAATCATTCGATGCGATGGGCTTGTTTTCACCGAATCCCATGGCAGTAATTTGTCCGGCATTTAATCCCATACTGGCAATTAAATATTCTCGCACCGCTTTTGCGCGGTTGGTTGATAGTTTTTGATTATAGCTATCATTTCCAATGGCGTCGGTATGACCTTCCACCGAGATATTATAGTCAGGGAATATTTGGATTGCATGTTGAACTTTCGATAGCAGGCTAAAATATTCCGGTTCAATAATAGATTTGCCGCTTCTGAAATTTAATCCGGCCAATCGCAGAGTCATTTTATCGCCTTCCCGAATTACGTCAGCTTCATTTGCTGCGAACAATTTTTGAATGCGTTCGTATTTTTCCTCTTTTTTCTTTTTCTGATCAACGACTGCCTGCACTCCTGTTAGTTTTGTACGAATAGTATTCAACTCGGAAGACAGTTTTTCAATTTGTTCACTTTGTTCTGCCACGTCTTTGTTTAATCGCTTATTTTCGTTTTTTAAATTATCGATTGCCAATACTGCCGAATTTGCCGGTTTTTCAAATCCCTCATCAAACTTAGGGGTAAAATTGAGGGCATTAATAATTTTGGCGAACTGTTCTTCCTGTGTTAAAATTAATCGTTCCCAATTTTCATCTTTTCCGCGTAACTCCTTTATTCTGCCAGAAAGATAGAAGGCATGGCTTACTTCATACTCTGCCTGCTCTGCTTTTTCACGGGCAACGGATTTAGCGCTTTTATCGGAATTTAATATTGCCTCGGCTTCATTTATCAACCGATGTGCAGATGCAATAGATAATGGCGCTAATTTTTCAATCTTCTGTGCAGACGCCTGGTCCAGTGATTTACGGACACTTCCGATGATGCTGGATTTAATCGCTTGTAATTCGGCGTCACGAAAAGTTCTTTCCGCTTTCAACGCTTTTTCTCCGGCTTTTTTTACATCGCCATTTTCAACAGTTTTTGCAGCATCCAAAAACTGCTTTTCTGCTTCTTCATAAATATCAAGGGCATTTTGCGGAGCGTTCGCTTCGAGAGCATCTTCCCTGGCAGTTAATAAATGCGGGAAAGTTACTTTGGCAAGACGTGCATTTCTTAAGGCTTCTTGCAGTAATCCTTCGATTTCGATGAGTTTTTTCTCAACATTTTTTCCCTTCTCAAAATCCCTGTCTGCGTCTTCCATTTTCTCCGATGCTTTTTGATGAACTGTAGGAGAAAGTAAGTCAGCCTGAGCTGATTTGGCTTCTGAGAACAACTCATTTGCTTTTGCAAACAATCGATCTTTTATTGATTGTTGTGCAGCCACTGCCAAAATAGCAGTCATTAGAACAAACATCAAAATTATAACTGCGATTACTTGCTTTTTCATGATCCTGCCTCCTTCTTATATCTCATTAAATTATTAATATTTGAAATATAAGTTAAAATCGCTTAAAAGTCAAGTTAATTATCAATTACATTAGCTGTTTTCGTAATCATGCGATGATAAGGAAATATTATTGAGATTTCGATTGTCTAATTAGTGTTTGTACTTAAACTCGTTCTTTTACTGTAAGCGTGTCACACACTAAAATGTAATAAAAGATATTACAAATTGTAATTTATTAAATTAACATTGCTTATAAATAATTATTCTATTTAAATAAAAGTGCGTTGCACGTAGTTTTCGTTCAGGCACTATTTAATATCTGAACCAAAATGAACAAATCTGCAATCCCTGCAAGGATTCAAAACACGGCACAGATAAACGATCGTCTTGCGGATAGTCTTAATTTCAGGCAAAACAAAAAAATCTTGCCTTTGCAAACATTTGTCACTATATTTTTAAACTGGATGATTGGTGTGGTTAAATGAATGATACGCTCTATATTTCTAAACACAGGAATTGGATTGATGGAAATAAAAATTAAAGAGATGAGTAAAATCTATCCAAACGGGAACCAGGCCATTAGCAATATCAACTTAACAATTGAAAACGGTATTTTTGGACTATTAGGACCGAATGGCGCTGGTAAAACGACGCTCATGCGTATTCTTGTGACCCTGCTAAAACCAACATCAGGCAAGGTTACAATAAACGGGTTTGATTTACGAAAAAATCGGAAAGAAATCCGGTCGATGCTGGGATATTTACCACAAAATTTCACTGTTTTTACAAAGCTCACAACATGGGAATTTTTAGATTATATTGCCTCGTTGAGCGGTCTGAGAAATTCTAAAACCCGGACAGAAGTTGTGGACAATATGCTGGAAAATGTTGGGCTTTTTGATGTCCGTGATCGATTGGCACAAAAGTTATCCGGAGGCATGAAACGACGGTTAGGGATTGCCCAGGCATTAATCGGCGCCCCTAAAATCGTTGTCGTTGATGAACCTACTACCGGTCTTGACCCAGAAGAGCGGCTGCGATTTCGAAATCTGCTGTCAGAAATGAGCCGCAAAGAAATCATAATCATCCTGTCAACGCACATTGTCGGAGATATTTCCAGCAGTTGCCAGGATATGGCGCTTATTTACAAAGGAAAGGCTGATTTCAGCGGATCACCGCAAAAACTTATTGAACGAGCCCGGGGACATGTCTGGAAAATTACCGCTGATGATAGTCAGTTAACAGATATCAAGGAACGCTTTCCGGTGATTTCCACTATCCCGTCTGAATTTGGCTACGATGTGCGCGTGATCGCAGATAATCCAAAGGAATTTAAGCGCGAGCAGGTAGATCCAAACCTGGAAGATGCCTATATTTTCCACATCGAAAAATTGGATCCGGAATTTATCCCTGGCTAATTTTAACATCAACTTCTTTATATTTCTGAATTTTAAAACAGGAAAAATAAAATGTTCTCACTTTATAATATTCGGGTCGTCGCCAGATACGAAATAAAAGTACTCTGGCGAAGCTGGTTCTTTCGCATTTTTAGTGGTATTGCACTGGGAATCATTACGCTGATGACAATCGGTATACTCGCCCGTTTTTCTAACGCTCCGTGGGCGCTTAAAGGAATTCCCTCAATGATTCCTTATGTAAACATCAAACTATTAAACGTGGCGCAAGCGATTATTGCAATTTTCCTGGCTTCAGACTTTCTAAAACGTGATAAAAAAGTCGACGCCACAGAAGTCGTTTACATGCGCTCGATCGCTAATGTGGATTATGTGTTTGGCAAAACGATTGCCGTAATTTTTATGTTTATGGCGTTAAATTTCGTGCTTCTTTTCATTGCATTCATTATTCATTTCTTTTTTTCAAATACCATTTTCAATATCTATCCGTATTTGCTGTATCCGCTTTACATCAGTCTGCCCACGCTAATATTTGTCATCGGACTGGCATACATCCTGATGCTTTTAACGCGCAATCAGGCGGTTACAACTGTACTGCTGCTTGGATACGCTGGCGCAGCACTGTTTTTCCTGGGAGGAAAATTTTATTTAGTCTTTGATTTCTTCGCCTTTCAGATGCCGTTCCTGTTTTCAGATATTACCGGATTTGATAATTTGCAGGATATTCTCCTGTTGCGTGGATTTTACATGATGACCGGGCTTTCATTCATTTTTCTGACTGCTTTCTATTTAAGACGGCTTCCCCAATCCGGATGGATGACACAGCTTACTGCGCTTTGCGCTGTTGTTGGGTTTGTGATCAGCGCGATCCTGGCGAACAGCTATCTTCAATCAAAATCAACTTTTGATGACATTCGAACAACATATCGCCAATTGAATGAAACGTATGCTGAGTTTCCGAAAGTGACCATATCTGACTGCGATTTAAGCATTCAGCACCATGGCTATGATATCGCCGGAGAAGCAGCGATTGTTTTTACAAATGAAACAAACCAGCCAATCCGGGAATATTTATTTACATTGAATCCGGGGCTCTCAGTTACGAAAATCACACACAGGGAAGCTATCGAATTTGAGCAAAACCAACACCTGATTCTGATTCGCCCGAAACAACCATTAAGCCCCGGTGCAAACGATTCGCTCTCGATTCATTATCATGGACAGATTCTATCTGAATTCTGCTACCTTGATATTGATGATGAAACATTACAACAGCCATTAAGGATTTTCTTTCATTTTATTGCAAAAAGATACACATTTCTCACTCCAAACTATGTCTGCCTGACGCCGGAAGCAACCTGGTATCCGATGGCTGGTTTAACTTATGGCGCCAATTATCCCAAACTTAAGAAAAAAGATTTCATTAAATTTCAAGTGAAGGTGGAAACTGACTATCAACTTGTTGTACTTTCGCCTGGCGATATTGTCGCGAAGACGACAACCAGTGATCGCGTGAAATATCATTTTATCAATAAAAATGCATTGCCGCAAATTTCTTTAATTATCGGTGATTATATTGAAAAAAGCATTGTTGTGGATAGCGTGACTTATTCATTATATTACACGCCTGGTCATGACTATTTTTCACAATATTTCACAGAAATCGGGGACACACTATCAACCTTAATTCGCGCGGCCCGCAATGATTTTGAAGGGAAAATCGGATTGAGCTATCCTTTTAAAAAGTTATCATTGATCGAAGTTCCAATTCAATTTTATGCTCATACCAGATTATGGACACTTGCGCAAGAGGTTGTTCAACCCGAACAAATTCTGGTTCCGGAATTTGGTATTTACATGCTGCCGGCAGATTTTGCCAATGCGCAAAGACGCTTCGAGCGTCGATTAGACCGCGGTAATCAAACCGAAACTCCGGCTGAAACACAGAGTCAGATGTTCTCATTTTTTCTCCGACAAGCTTTTTTGGAAACCTCATCCGGTTTTCGTTTTTCAGGATTATTCAGTTCTGCGCCGCCAGATTATTCGATTCTTCCGAATTATTATTACCATGTAACACATTTTTCTTCAAAAAAGTGGCCAGTATTTAATACAGCTCTGGAGGCTTATTTTGATAGCCAAACCCGGGAACAGGAGCCGCCTTTTTTCCGAAATTTCGTTGGATTGACTGATGCGGAAAAAGCTAACATTGCTCTTCAAAATAACAGTCTTGCCCAAATTCTTCAGGATTCAACTGAAAAAGAAGTGCAATTTTCCGCTATTAAAAATAAAGGAGAATATTTATTCTCGCTCATTGAAAGTCAACTGGGAGAGCAGCATTTCAGGGACTTTATCCTGAACCTTTTAAATCGAAATCGGTTTACCACTCTTGATGCAGCGTATTTTGTAAACGCCATAAAAACAACTTATGATTTTAACTTTGGATCTTCGTTTGAAAACTGGTATACTGGCAAGCAATTGCCCGGCTATTTGGTAGATAATGTGGAAGGGTATAAAGTACTTGACCGAGACCGGACACGATTTCAGGTAAAATTCAGAATTACGAATGCCAGTCCTTTGCCAGGGCTGATCAGCTTGCATTTCAGAACCAGAGGCCGCGGACGCTTTTCCAGCCCCGGTGATAATGAGGATATTAAAAAACAGATTTTATTAAATGGTAACAATACCCGTGAAATCGGTGTATTGCTGGACCAGCCGGCACGGGCAATGACCATTGACACACACATATCGTTGAATCTCCCATCCACTCTTTTTTTTCGGTTTGAAGAAGGACAGGTTAATCAGAAAGCAACGCCTTTTAACGGAGAAAAAACTGTTGATGAACCGGTTTCCCTGTTTACCAATCCTGATGAAATTATTGTAGACAATGAAGATCCGAATTTCAAAATACTGAGCTTTGAACAAGACACTTTTTTAAAACGATTTATTACCTCTCGATTCGGTTCAGCGAATGACGATGAAAAATACATCGGTTTTTTCTGGTGGCGACCGCCAAATCGCTGGCGAGCCACAACCAATTCTGATTTTTTGGGTGAATTTATCCATTCAGCCCATTATATTAAAGCCGGAGATGGCACTAAAAAAGTTGCCTGGCATACCAATCTAACTGAAAACGGAAATTACGACGTCTATTTTTATCTGCCGCGGACAGAAGTCCGCTCTTTCGGGCGCAGAGGTCGCCGAGAAAATCCTGTGGAAAATCTTAATTACTATATTCACCACGATGACGGGGTGGAACATATCAATTTTCGTACAGGTTCGGGACTGGACGGCTGGAATTATCTCGGTTCATTTTATTTTTCCAGTGGCGGGACAAGAGTGGAGCTTTCCGATGAATCCGAAGGAAGATTGGTAATCGCTGACGCAGTGAAATGGGTGAAACGATAATTCGCTTGCCAGTATTAGCTTTTCGAAGTTTTCGAATCTTCTGAAATCTCTAATGTAACTCATTTTATCGCTTTTGACGTAAGACAAACGATAAGCAGTAACAGAAGTTTCAAAAGTTATATAAAAAAATGAAAACCACGAAAATAGTGAAGGACACGAACAATGGAATTTGATAAATTATCTCGCATTTACGAAACCCAGATATTAAATTTGCAAATATAATTCAAAAACATTTTGTTTTATAAGGTGCTTGTTTTGCTTTGTGGTAATTCAAGCCAGCGCAGTAATATTGTAATAGGAAACATTTTAACACTACCGTACTAAATAGAGGGATATTTCATGAATACATTAAACCTTCCTGATCGCATTAAATTGGCTCACCTGCCGACACCATTAGAAAAGCTAAAAATTCCGGAATTACCAGAAGGGCCTGCAATTTATATAAAACGTGACGATATGACAGGAATGCTTTTTTCAGGAAACAAAATCCGAAAGCTGGAATTTTCAGTAGCCGAAGCCTTGCAACAAAATGCTGATACATTGATTACCTGTGGCGGGGTCCAATCAAATCATGCCCGTGCCACAGCCGTCGTTGCCACCCAATTGGGATTAAAGTCTGTGCTTGTGCTACGCGGCGATAAAAATTCTGATATCGACGGAAATTTATTATTGGATCGACTGATGGGTGCGGATATTCGATTTATCACTCCGGAACAATATCGGGATGACGTGAATGGTATCATGGATCGCATTGCTGATGAATTGCGTACTTACGATCGACAGCCGTACATTCTTCCCGAGGGCGCGTCCAATGCCATCGGCGCCATGGGTTATCTGGCAGCAACCAGGGAAATCGCGGTACAACTCGCGGAAATGAATCTGGAGATCGACGCTATCGTTTGTGCAACAGGATCGGGCGGTACGCAGGCCGGTTTAATTATGGGAAAAAAATTATATAATTTAAAATATGAAGTCTACGGAATCAATGTTTGTGATGATGAAGATTATTTTAAACATAAAATTTTCAACATCATCAAAACAGCGCAACAGCGTTTTACCCTTGATATGCAAATCGACCATAATGAAATCCGGATTCTTGATGGCTATGTTGGTGAAGGCTATGCGCTAAATCGGCCACAGGAGATCGAATTCATCAAGGCGGTTGCAAAAGACGAAGGCATTGTCCTTGATCCTGTTTATACCGGAAAGGCTATGTTTGGCCTGATGGATCAAATCCAAAAAGGACGGTTTTCCCAAAAAAGCAATATTTTGTTTCTGCATTCCGGCGGCTTATTCGGCTTATTCCCAAAGAAAAATTTATTATATTAATACTGGAGAACCTCATGAAATTATTTATAAAATGCATCAGTGTCTACTTTCTGTTAGCGACTATTGTTTCAGGCCAGGACATTATAACTCTCGAAAAAGCACTGGAAATTGCTCAGGAGAACAGTCCGCAAATTCGTCAATCAAAATTTCAATTGGAACGAAGCCGACAACTGCTGAATGCTCAAAATGCAGCCCTTAAGTCTAAATTTAGTATGCAATTAAGTCCGTATAATTACTCCAGGGTCCGACGGTTTAATTCGCTTATTTCGGACTGGAATGAAGAAGAACTGAAACAAACAGCAGCCACTTTCTCAATAGCACAGCCTGTAAAATGGACTGATGGCGCCCTCGAATTAATCAATAGTCTTACGTTGCAGAAATCATACAGCGAATATGCGCAGTTAGTTAGCATACCAGGGAGCATGTTAAATATCAAAGAGCAACAGGAAGGTCCGTGGCGTTATGAAAATAATCTCTATCTCCGGTTTACTCAACCGTTGTTCACTTATAATCGCACCAAAATGCGATTAAAGGAATTAAGACTTGATCTTGAAAATACGTTGTTAGATTACAGCTTGCAGCAGCTTTCATTGGAAAAACAGATCACTCAGCAATTTTACAGCGCCTATCTAAAAAAAATGCAACTTCAAATTGCAATCGAAGAGATGAATAACCGTGAAATTAGCTATAACATTATTAAAAACAAAGTAGACGCCGGGCTTTCGCCCATGGAGGAGCTTTATCAGGCGGAACTGGATTTATCGACGAGTAAATCCAGTGCTCAAAATTTAGAGGTTTCGCTGCAAAACGTGCTGGATAATTTTAAAATATTGATCGGCATCTCGTTATTTGAAGAAATCGATGTTATTACAGATGTGAGTCGCATGGAAGTACCAATTGATCTTGATAAAGCAATCGAATACGGAGTGAAGCATCGGTTAGAACTTCGTCAGCGTGAAATTGACATCGAAAATTCACTGTTTGAATTAACGCGCACGGCAGCAGAAAATGAATTTCTTGGTAACCTGCGATTGGTTTATGGAATTACCGGAGAAGATGGAAAATTCAAACAGGTTTATCAGGAACCAAAAGATAATCAACAAGTATCGCTTTCTTTTGAAATTCCGTTGTTCGATTGGGGACATAAAAAATCGCTTGTTAGGGCTGCACAGGCCACAATTGATTCCCGTGAATTGACAAAGGAAGAGACAAAAAATAACATCATTTACGGAATTCGGCAGGCTCACCGTACTATGAAAAACCAGACATCGCAGATCGTGATTGCCCAGCAAAATGTACGCAATGCACAACTGACCTATGATATTAATCTGGAACGATACAAAAACGGTGATTTGACAAGCATGGATCTGAATTTATTTGAAAATCAATTGTCAGAACAAAAGATTAACTACATTCAAGCGCTAATCAATTATAAAATTGCCTTGCTTGATCTTAAAATTCAATCTCTGTGGGATTTCACCAAAAACCGGCCTGTTTTCCCGGAAAATGTGGACAGAATTATGGAAGTTTTTTAAACTCTATCTTAATTTTTTAAAAAAAATGAAAACAACAAAATGAAAAACATTACGCTTAAACCAATTGATTTTTTCGATCTATCTACAACGCAGCACAGCGATTTGTTTGAAACAGTCGAGTACGTCTGGGATGTAATCAAACGAATTCCACACTACATCGAATTGCGGTTACTACCCAAAATTGACGGCGAGGTCTCTCCGCAAGCGATGGTTGGCAAGGAAGTATCTATCGGGTCTGGGACAGTTGTGGAACCTGGCGCCGTCATCAAAGGGCCGGCGCTAATTGGGAGGTACTGCCGCATCGGATCAGGCGCGTATATCCGCGAAAATGTCATCGTCGGTGATAATGCTGTGGTTGGTCATACAACGGAATTGAAGAATTGTGTGTTGCTGGAACACGCCGGCGCACCGCATTTCTCCTACATCGGTGATAGCGTTTTGGGACAGCGAGCGCATCTGGGCGCCGGCGCAAAAATATCCAATTTTAAAATCAATAAATCCTTTGTCTCTGTAATAGTGGATGGACTCAAATATGACACCGGACTGCTCAAGTTTGGCGCAATACTGGGCGATGATGCAGATGTCGGCTGTAATGCTGTATTGAATCCGGGAACCTTGATTGGTAAACGCACTCTTGTTTATGCCAATGTGTCGATCCGGGGCTGCTTCCCTCCAGATTCCATAGTAAAGCTGCGACAGACGATAGAGGTCGTGGATCGAAAATAGGATAAATTTTTTTAAAAATCATTGGCAATTTTAAGGATTAAATATTATATTGAATGTTGATTCATTTTTATCAAGGATAAAACCGTTATGAAAGAAATTCATGAACTTGTCATTCTTGTATTATGGATGATTGCAATAATAGCAACATTTGTAATCATTAAAGACACAGGGAAATTTACCTGTCTTGCCCCGGTATATACAATTTGTATGATTGGTTCGTTGATCACTATCCGGGCAAAGAAAAAAGATTAGATATAACATCAGGGAAGTCGTCACAAAGAGGTACAAAAAATGATAAAAGATCTGATTCTAAACAACCGAAGTTACCGGCGTTTTAAACAGGAAATTCCTATTAAAAGGGAAACATTAATTGAACTCATTGAGCTTGCCAGATTGTCGCCATCTGGTAGCAATTTGCAACCATTGAAATATATCCTGTCTAATGAACCGGAGAAAAATAGCGTTATTTTTGAACACCTTGCCTGGGCTGGCTATTTAACTGATTGGGAAGGCCCAACAAAAGGGGAACAGCCCTCCGCCTATATCGTTATTTTAAAAGATCTTGAAATTAGCCGGTCATTTGGCTGTGATCATGGTATTGCCGGTCAAAGTATTTTATTAGGTGCGGTGGAAAAAGGGCTTGGTGGTTGTATTATTGGTTCGGTAAAGCGGTCTGAATTAAACTCAGCGCTGAACATTCCGCAACGCTATGAAATCCGAATTGTTATTGCGCTGGGAGTGCCAAAAGAAGAAGTTAAATTAGAAAATGTTGGGCCGGACGGTGATATTAAGTACTGGCGTGATAACAAGGGAATTCATCATGTACCGAAACGGGCGCTGGCAGACATTATTCTCGATCTTTAACCTCATAATTTAACACCGAAAAGACGCAGACGCGCAAGGTATTATTTTAATGAGTCGTTGTGTGCTTTGATCATTTTGATGAACAATTAAAACGCAGTTTTATGTAATATCTAACCTGAAAAATTCATAGCCACAGAGGCTCAGAGTACACAGAGTTTTTATTTTCAAAACGTTACGCAAACAATAGTAACTCGAATTTTTCTTAATTCAGTTTGAAAAGTAATGCGCACACAATTTGTTGTTTCTTTGTGACCTATGTGCTTCTGTGGTACGTTTTATGAATAATGCAGGCTAAAATTTTAAAAAGAAAATTATGATACAATTGTAGCCCACTAAACACACAAAAATACACGAAATGTTATTTTTTTATTTTGAATGAAGCACTATTTCGTGTGTTTCACAGACAATAAATCTATTTTTTCATTATTATAATTCATTTTAGAAATTCAGGTAATATTAAAATTAAGTGCTTTTTCTTTGCTTCTGGTTTATTAAAGTCAATTAGAAAATTAAAAATAATAGTAGTAAGTATAAATTTTGTCCGATGAACTCGATGTGAATAACTTTTCGTATATCCTCACGAATCCTGTTTATCGCCATATCGAAGGCTGAGGCGCACCAAGCATAATCCTGGTATTTTGAATCTTGTGGATTGTATTTTGTTTTATCGACGCTTTGGTGCAAGCAGGGAGTTAACAAGTTCTTCGAGAATGTCGAATAAAATCAAATAAAATTTTAACCGTTTTCGCATTGCAAATTTTATACATTTTTAAATTGACTAACAACAAGACAGGCATCTTCCATTCAAAAAAAATAAATAAAATCGGAAAAATCGGAGGGAGTATGTTTCAAAGCGTTCCAAACATGTTGTTTCAGACAATCGAACAGCACGGAAAAAAAGATGCGCTACGTTATCGCAAAGATGGTCAACTGACTCGTTACACGTATCAACATTTTGGCGATCAAATTCGTTATTTAACGCATGGATTGGCTGCTGTCGGTTTAAAATCAGGAGACAAAATCGCCATTCTATCAAACAACCGCCCAGAATGGACTATCAGTGATTTTGCAATATTTTCGCTGCGCGGCATTGTCGTTCCAATTTATCAAACATTGCCTTCAAATCAAATTCATTACATTTTATCTGATTGTGACGCCCGGGCAATTTTTGTGGAAGATCAATCACAGTATGATAAAATTGTTTCAATAAAAGACGACTTGCCAGCGCTCGAATTTATTTTTTTATTTGAGGAACTGAAGAACAGCGAAAAAGATGTGCTGCATTTTGATCAATTGATGATAAAAGGAGAAAAACACCGCCAGATAAATCCTGACTTTTTTGATGAAAGTGTGGATGAGATTGATCCGATGGATATTTGCAGCATTGTTTATACATCTGGTACAACAGGTAATCCGAAGGGAGTAATGCTTCATCATAAGGGTTTTATTACAGACATCGTTAATTCCGAAGCTCGATTGAATTTATACCCTGAAGATATTTTTCTGTCGTTCCTGCCGCTCAGCCATTTGTATGAACGGCTTGCCGGTCACTGGTGCCCGATGTACAGAGGGGGCACCATTCATTATGCCCGCAGTATCGACACAGTAATTGAGGACATTGCGGAAGCAAAACCAACAGTTATGGTAAGTGTGCCTCGACTTTACGAAAAGATTGCGACCGCTGTTATGGATCAGGTGGAAAAAGGTTCATTTCTTAAGAAGAAAATATTTAACTGGGCATTGCGAACCGGGTTAACGTATCATCAACAAAAGATCGAGAAAACTGTTTCGCCTTCTTTGGAAAGAAAATACCGGTTAGCCGATAAATTCGCTTTCACAAAGATCAAAGATAAGTTGGGAGGGAATTTTCGCTATCCTATCGCTGGCGGCGCCCCTCTATCTGTGGAAACGCTAAAATTTTTTGAAGCTATCGGTTTGCGCATTATCGAAGGATATGGAATGACAGAGACGCATTTGATTATTACTTTAACGCCCTTTGGCAAAACAAAATACGGTTCCTGCGGCAAACCTATCGATGGAGTGCAATTGAAAATAGCCGATGACGGTGAAGTGCTGATCAAAGGAGAGACGCTCATGGCTGGCTATTACAATCAACCGAACCTCACAAAAGAAGTAATTGACAATGATGGGTGGCTGCATACCGGCGATATCGGCCATCTGGATGATGAACAATTCCTGTTTTTAACGGATCGCAAGAAAAATATTCTGGTAACATCCGGAGGGAAAAATGTTGCATCCGCGCCAATTGAGAATAGATTAAAAACAAGTCCTTTTATTGAAGATGTGTGCCTCATCGGAGATCATCGTAAATACGTCAGCGCCATTGTTGTCCCTGTGTATGATAGCTTAAAAAAATGGGCTGTGGAACAAGGATACCGAATTTCGGACAACACCGCCCTGGTTCGCGATAAAGCTGTCCGAAAAATGGTAATGAACGAAATCGAAAAGTTGCAGACAGAATTTGCCCGATATGAAAAAGTGAAGAAGATTATATTGTTAGCAGAACCGCTTTCAATTGAAAAAGGTGAATTAACACCGAGTTTGAAAATCAAACGAAATATCGTTATAAAACGATATCAACAGGAAATAGAAGCATTATATGCTGAAGATTAGGTGCAAATTAAATTTACAAACAAAAGGTCGTTTTATGGATATGGAAAAACTACAAGCAACATTAGAGAGCATCGTTGGTAAGGATAATGTTTTTGCGCCGGATAAGCCGGAATATTACGCATACCTTTTTGGCGATGCCACAATGTATCGCTCCCAGCCGGATATTGTCGTATATCCGGGGAGCGTTGAGGAAATTCAAAAAGTAATCAATTATGCGAAAGAAAAGAAAATCAAAGTAACGCCAGGCGCTGGCTTGACTGGCCTCTCCGGCGGCGCTGTTTGTAATGGCGGAATTCTGCTAAATCCGTCCCGATTGCGGAAAGTAATTAATGTGGATCCAGTTAGCCGCACGGTTGTGGTAGAACCGGGAATGAGCTGCGCGAATTTAAATAAATATCTGGCAGATTACGGAATGATCGTTCCGGTGGCGCCGGCATCGCACGAAATCTCGACTATCGGCGCGAATATCGCTGAGGCATCCGGCGGAACCTGGGGCATGTCTAAAGGAACATTCAAAAATTATTTGTTAAGCTTAAAAGTCGTGGACGGACAGGGCAATTTGATTGAGACCGGAAAAGCATGTCCCAAACAAAGCACTGGCCCGGATATAACCGCACTGTTCCTGGGTTCAGAAGGCACAATGGGCGTAATTACAGAAATGACCCTGCGCTGCGATATTGTACCAAAGGATTTGTGGACGATTCGTGTAAGTTTTAGTGACGAATCTGTTTTACAAAAAATCCATGAAGGAGTTGCTGACGAACAGATTCCACTGTATTCATTCGAATATATGGATGACAAAATGATGCGTTGCATGGGAAAAGAAAACATGCTGTTGCTATTGCAGACTGCGGGTAGCCCGAATGACGCTAAAAAAGATGCTGAAAAAGTCGTCACCATCCTGAAAAAATTACATCCGCTTGAATTGAAGTACACGAATGACCCGATAGAAGCGGACAAACTTTATTCCGAACGCCGTAGTTGCCTTGGAGCGCTTGCAAAAGCGGATAAAACCAAGCCTGTAATTATCCAGTTCGATCCGGTGTTACCGCTGCATAAATTCGCCGAGGGCGTTAGCAAAATGCGCATGCTTGCAACGCGGGAAAATCTGGAGTTGATTATTTACGGACATGCTGGTGATGGAAATTTACATCCCAGTTTTATTGTGGCTAATGATACGAAACAAAAATTAAAAGCCAAAAAGGTCATTCGTGAATTCGACGCCTGGGTTGAAAACGAAGGCGGATGTTACAGCGGCGAACATGCTGTAGGCTTCTTTCTGGGCAGAGATCAGGGCGCCATGCGAAAAACAGCGAACTATTTACGAGCCATTAAAGCAGCATTTGATCCGGCTGGAATTATGAATCCCGGAAAAGTTGTGGACATTAATGAACCAACGATTGAATTGGATCCTGTGGTTGATACCTATCAGGAAATTGCAGAGATTTGTGGTTTGTGTGCCAAATGCCATCTCTGCAAAAATGATAGCCCAAAATTTGCGGAAATTCCGATGGAACACAACACCATTCGCGGACGCGTCAGCATGATTGATTCGGCAGTTAGGGGAAAAGTATCTTTCGCCGATATAAAGCCATTTATCAAAGAAATGCAGCCATGGACTGAGAATATGAATTGTCCGACTTATATTAAAGAAGAGATGCCTCGGCTGATCGAGTTGAGTTTGAAAGCGGCGAATTAAGATTGAATGGTCAATCCATTCTGTTTGAAAGCAATCGAGCCACTGTTTATGAAACGCGATAGCTTTTCTGGAGGAGCGCCTTCGCAGACTGTCTGAGAAACTCCCGCAGGATTCGTAACGACAATACAATACATAGTCGTCATTTGGCTGCAAGACGCGATAAATAGAAAACTGAACCTGCGTGAGGTTATTCCTGGAAAGGTTCTGTGTGCGATGCCTTCTGATTCGATCAGATTTTGAAACGTGTTTTAGCTAACATGATAAATTTTTAGCCACAGAGGTTCAGAGTACACAGCGTTTTTATTTTCAAAACGTTACGCAAAAAAATAGCAACTCGAATTTTTCTTAACTCAGCTTGAAAAGTACTATGCACATACGTTGCTGTTTCTCTGTGACCTGTGTGCTTTTGTGGCACGTTTTGTGAATAATGCAGGCTAAAAACTAAGGGATACTATCAATGAAAATTATTATTGCCCCGGATTCATTTAAAGCAAGCATGACAGCCACCGAAGCTGCAACAGCAATTGAGTGTGGAATTAAAAAGATTATTGGCGATGCTGATATCATTAAAATACCAATGGCTGACGGCGGAGAAGGCACGGTGTCCGCGCTCGTCGCTTCCACAAAAGGCCGATTTGCAGAAACAACAGCGTATGATCCGCTCGGAAATAAAAGAACCGGAATTTACGGAATTTTGGGAGATGAGAAAACCGCGGTCATTGAAATGGCGGCAATATCCGGGCTGCCGCTGGTGCCACAGGATTTACAGAATCCACTTCATACCACGACGTACGGAACCGGAGAAATGATCCGTGATGCATTAGACGCCGGCTGCAGGGAATTTATTATCGGAATCGGTGGTTCAGCCACCAATGACGCAGGAACCGGCATGGCGCAGGCGCTCGGTGTAATATTTTTTCAGGAAGATGGGTCGGAAATTACGGATTTGATGTGCGGCGGATTGCTGCGGGACGTCGCCAGTATCGATTTGTCTGGCTTACATCCTGCTATAATAGAAAGCCATATCACAGTTGCCTGCGATGTTGATAATCCGTTGCTGGGACCACGGGGATGCGCTTATGTCTATGCCCCGCAAAAAGGCGCGACGCCAGAAATTGTGGACAAATTGGATAATGATATGGCGCACTTTATTAATATCGCGGAAAAAGCGACCGGAAATTCGGTGCGAGATGTGCCCGGCGCAGGAGCGGCAGGCGGATTAGGCGCCGGATTGATGGCATTTTTGAATGCTGAATTGAAACCCGGTATCGAACTTGTGCTGAATGCAAGCGATTTCCCGAACCGAATATCTGGCGCTGATATGATTATCACCGGTGAAGGAAAACTGGATTATCAAACCGTATTCGGAAAGACAATCGCTGGCATTACCAGTGCTGCACGTCAGAAAAACATACCGGTAATCGCACTGGCAGGAACGATTGAACCGTCGCTAAAATTATACGAAATCGGGTTGTTAAGTTATTTTTCGATCTGTCCGGGGCCGATAAATTTGGCGGATGCGATTCAGCGCGGCCCGGACTTGCTGGAAGATTTGGCAGAGCGGGTAATGCGGTTGTACATCAAACAGGAAAGTGATATTGGGAACAGGATTCAAACCAATAAATTTTACTGAACAATAGCGATTACAAAGAACACAGAGTTTTTAATTCTTTTTTCTTTGTGATCTCTTTATTCTCTGTGGTTAACTAAACATTGAAAATCAAATGAAAAATCTAATCCATTTATCAGGAAAAACAGCCTTAGTTACGGGCGGATCCCGCGGCGTGGGACGCGCAGTGGCGTATTTGTTAGCCAGAGCGGGTGCGAAGGTGGGTATCACATACTGCAGCCGTGAAAAAGAAGCACATAAATCATTACAAATAATTCACGCACAAGGATCGTCTGGCTGGGCACAGCAGGTGAATATGGAATCCCACCAGGAAATTGGAAATCTATTCGAACGAGTTGATCAGGAATGGCCCGATGGTTTGGATATTTTCATTGCAAATGCGGGCATTTGGCCAGCAGCAGATGTTCCGGTGGGAAAAATGACAACTGATCGATGGCGGAAGACCCTCGCTGTAAATCTCGATGCTGTCTTTTTTGCCACAAATGCAGCAGATGCACGGATGCGCAAAAACGGGCGAATTGTATATGTAAGTTCCACTGCCGCACAGCGCGGCGAGGCATTTCACGCGGATTATGCCGCATCAAAAGGTGCGCTCCATGCACTGGTAAAAGGATTGTGCGTGGAACTTGCCCCGCGCAATATCACGGTGAATGCGGTCGCTCCCGGATGGATCGATACGGAAATGTCGCACTCAGCTTATGCAGATGGCAGATTGCAACAGATCGAGAAAGGAATTCCGCTTGGTCGCGTGGCTACCACAGAAGATGTTGCCGGACCTATCGTGTTTCTGTGTTCGGAACTTGCGCGGCATATTACCGGAGAAATTATAAATGTTAATGGTGGCGCTATTTTATGTGGATGAAACGCTGACCATTTTTTAAATGAATAACTTAATGATGATTATCCTGTGAATATGAATCTAAATTTCAGGCCTAAAATTCTTGAGAAATACTGGACCGGCAAATCGGTCGTGGTTACCGGAGCCTCCTCCGGACTGGGAAAGGCAGTTGTAGAGGCGCTGGCTCCTTTTCAGATAAATTTTTGCATGTTAAGCCGGGATGAAGAAAAGATGTTAGAACTGGCGCTGCGATTAAAGGATTACGGTAGCACGTTTTTTATCAATAGTTGTGATGTTCGCAACAGAGAAAGTGTCTATGATGCTATCAATAAATTTTATAAACAAACCGGACAAGTGGATGTTGCCTGGGTCAATAGTGGTATAGCCGGAAGTACCGCGTTTCAGCATTGGGATTGGGACACTGTCGAATCATTAATCGATACAAATTTAAAGGGCGCGATTTATACCATTCGCGCCTGTCTGGAAATTATGACGCCGCAAAAATCGGGGGCTGTAGTTGGAATCGGCTCTGCGGTTTCCATGCGTGGGATGCCGGCAAATAGTATCTACAGCATGACAAAAATTGGTCTGGAATATTTCCTGGAAGGACTTGCTGCGGAAATTCCAGACATCCAGTTTACCACCATCCATCCGGGATTTGTTGACACTCCCATCAACACGGGTAATCCGATGCGGCTATGGCTGATGTCCCCGGAAAAAGCAGCCCGCTTGATGGTGATGGCTGTTGCCCGACGTAAGTATGTTTATATTTACCCATACAGAATGAGATTACTATATCGCTTTGTCCGATGGCTGCCGCAATCGGTTTTTCGCCCGATTGCACGTAGCATTATCAAAAAACGGCAACATCAAAAAAATAAACAATCTTTAAATGAATACTCCTGAAAATAACAGTGTTATTGGCGTATTCTAAAGCAAATGATGATTTTTTGGTTTGACTTTTTACCTTTAATATGTGGTAAAAAATATTTTCAACGCGCATCGAAAAAGATAAAACGCATATAAGGCTTAAAAAATAGTAAGTGAGAAATAAAAACGAGGTCCCCCCGCAGGCTCAATTTTATAATTGGTTTTTAATGTAAGGAGAGTTATATTTATGCCATCTAAATAAAACTAATTTCACCCGCGGGAGGGTCGTTTTATTGGGGAACGTTTGTTACATCAAATCATTTTAAAATATTTGTATCCATTCAATAATTGATGGTGTGCATCAAAGCTTTCGGATTCTCTTT
>CAZCJL010000121.1:0-19153 GCA_964498785.1 uncultured Cytophagia bacterium
CCCCCGGCGGTTATTTAAAACCTTATGCTTTTGCCGTCCACATTAGTAGCCCGATGTTCCCCCGGATAATAAACCTTATTACCTTATTTTCTGAGAACATCATGAATTCGTAACTGACATAATCAATTTTGTGCGTCTTTTCATTTTTAATTTTTCATTTTTAATTGTTTTGCAGCGTTAATAAGGTTGGTTGTTTTTGTTGGCGCAGTTGCTATTAAGGTTTGAAAAACCAAAGAATAAGGTCAAAAACGGCTGCTGCTCAGTGCTGAATGAAAAAAATTTCCGAAGTTTAATAAACTTCGGAAATTTGATGTCGGGCAAAAATCAGTTATCGAGAACGATACCTGTATGTGGTGCTGCGCCAAAAGTTAATCTTTCGTATATAAGATTTTTTTATCAGATCATCGCTCCCATCGCTGGGAGCGATGGGAGCGCTATTCTTCATGAATTTGCTAAATACGCAAATTGGGGACTTTTGATACAGCGCCACTCCATTCAAAACGATTTCCGAAATCTAAAAGATTTCGGAAATCTATCGCCCCCGGCGACGGTTAAAAACCTTATGTTTTTGCTGTAAACCTTAATAGCCCAATATTCCTCCGGATAATGAACCTTATTACCTTATTTTCTGAGAACATCACGAATGAGTACCTGACATAATCAATTTTGTGCGTCTTTTCATTTTTAATTTTTAATTGTTAATCACAGCTTGTCTGTTTGACATCTTTGAGAAGGTTTCCGTTAATAATGTAATAATATTGTTCTTTCAAACAAGAAAAACATCACTTCACGAGCATCATTTTGCCGGTCTTCTTAAAATTTCCCGAAATAATCTGATATAAGTATATTCCGGACGGCAGGTGGTTACCAAAATCATCTTTGCCGTTCCAACGAACCTGGTGGCTGCCTGCCTGTTGATAGCCGTTTACCTATGTCGCTATTTCCTGTCCGGTCGTATTATAAATTTTTAAAGCAACGTGAGCGTTCTCTGGTACATTATAAGAAATTGTCGTGGTTGGATTAAAAGGATTGGGATAAGCAGCTTGCAATTTGTAACCTGATTCTGTTTTCATTTGGGGTGATTCAGCAGACGGATCACTTTCCTCCGGCTCATTTTCATTTTGTCTTTTGGATGGATTCTCACTCATTCCTGACAGCATGACTTGTGCAAAATGGGTTAGATTATGATCCGGATATTTCTTTTGAAGAATATCAATATATTGTTTAGCATCATCCCACCGATTGCGTTTCTTATTTATATTAGCAAGGTTATAGAGAGCGTAAATTTCATTGCTGGTATTCGGATAATTATCAACCAATATCAAACAATTTTCCTCGGCGCTATTAAAGTGGCGATCTCTTAAATCCTTTGCAATGGCTGCCGTTAGTACCGTTCCCTTTAATGAATTATTTATCTTTTCACTGGTTGATAAATTATCCAGATATGAACTTAGATCATTCACTTTTAGCTTTTCGCTAAGGTGAAATATGTTACCAATACTTTTTCTGGCTTTATCCGATTCGGAAAAATTCTGCACAATAAACTTATAAGTTTCCAGTGCCTGGGTCCGCTCCGCATGTATTTGATAATAGAGCGCCAACATCCATACATCGTCGACATTGTTCATATCGACATTATTGGGATCAAAGTCGGCAAAAAGTCCGTTACCACCAGTGCTTTTAGATAAAGAAGAACCTCCACCTGGATCGTAGTTTATTGCAAAATTATAGTCAACTGTGGAAGTTCCATCCTCAAAAAATTGAGAAGCGCTGGGAGGATATTGTCCCCAGTAGTTATTTTCTGCATAGACGTCACTACTGTACTGTGCCCAAACATCATATCCGCTATTTCCATAAATGGCATTATAACCTGCATAATCTCCGCATCCGGCATGCACGGTACAATCATCATCCGCCCAAATTCCGATACCACTATTATTGATGATTTCATTGTGTCCTTCATCCTTGCTATCACTTGCACCGAACTCCGGATTGCAACTTACAGAAAAGCTTGTGCCACCACTGCCATTATTTTGTATTGTATTGTCGTAAAAAATAGGAGCCGAGTAATTGACAAATACAATACCAAAACTTGAATTATCTTCAATTAAATTATCCTCAATATTCATACTTGAATTGAGACCGATAATACCATACTCACAGTTAGAAATAGCCGTGGTGGTTATTTCCGGTACGCTGCCGTCTTCCAACCAGATACCGGCACCGCTGCAATATTGAATAGTATTCTCATCGATCACCGGATCAGAATTATCGCAATCAATGCCACAAACAGCATATTCGATGGTGCAATCTTCAAATGATGAGCTGCTGCCGACATCAGTCAGGTAAATTCCGTCCCAATCCCCGGCGATGGGGGATCCATTTGCCGAGGTAAATGTAGCACCGTCAGCCTGGATTGTACCGTTTACAGTAAGTCGGGTCTCGTCTTCGAATGTAACTGTTGAACCTGTACTTATGGTTAAATCAATATCAGAAGGAACAGAAATATCACCACCAACCTCAACATCATCATCCCATGTTAGGTCCTCCGGGATTTCACCAAACCATTTATCCCCTAAATCCGCATTCATTGTCGACGAAGAATTACTAACATCATGCATTATCAAATTTGAATTTAGACCACTATAGTAATTACAATTGGAGTAGTGAAATCGTTTAAATGTCTATTATCTGATGACCCAGGAAAGGGATCTCCTGTCTGCGTAGCATCACTCTGGATATTATCGGCTTCGATTAAATTAAGTGAATTTGTGCTAAACTTATGCCAAACAAGAATTCCTTGCGCAGGTAGATATCTATCAAATCCACTTGATTTTTGTCGATTCTCAACTAAAAATAAATCATTTCCAGTTTCAGCTACTTTAAATATTTGTGGAGAACTGTAATTATATGAAAACTGTTTATTTTGTTCCACACCTGTAAAATTCTGAAATGATATCCAACCTTCATCTTCACGATCATAAGGATTCAATGTTGCTGGGCATGCTAGCTCATTTGATGGGCCATTTTTATTACCAACAGCCATTAAGCCCCATTGATAGTAAGTGTTTGAATAATATCTGTCAACCAATCCAAAAGCCGCATGACCTAATTCATGACAGTGTGTACCAATGTTTGCGAAAAAATTATAGGCATTTTCTTGACTTTGAGGACGTGAAAATTCAGCAGCCATCATATAACGATATTCCCCTCCAGTATAATGTGGATGGAGCATGTTACCTAAATATTCATTCCCGGCATATATGACGGCACATAAATGATCAGAACTTAAAGAACCGAAATTATAGCCTGATTTGGTCGCAATTTCATTAATGAAGATCAATTCTGCATGTGTGTCGTAATATGACTTGGAATAATCTAAAGTAATCCATCCAGCTGTATTCCAAACAGCACCATCTATATCAACATCACTATTTGTCATATCGTCCCAGTAGTCGTGTACACTGCCATATACGGGTTTGTTATCAGGATGAGGAGTTGGAGCTACTTGATCATCATAAGAATCGACGGAGGCAAACATAGTGTTATAATCAGAATTGGTGTAAGAATTATTATGTTCTACGTCATCAAATTCCACCAACAGAAGATCCACCCATACTGTTCGAGAGGCAGTAACTTTGGTCAAACCTCCGCCATTTGATTTTATTCCTTCTCGAATTTTCCGCAATTGTTCTTCAAATTCTTCCCTTCTCTTACTAATAATATTTTTATACTCATTAGAAAATTGTAGATACTTGCTCACTCCAGCTAAGGCGGGGCTTGAAACCGCAACTGGATAATCTGACGCTTTGAAATCTCCTCGCTCTGACAAGACGGCATAACACCAGAATCCTGTTTTATTATTTTTTACAAAACGATAGCCGTCGTTTGTCTCCCAGTAAAATTCAAACTCATCCCCCCAACCTCTGCCCAAAAATTAAACACCGTTGGGTTGTTGAAAGGTTATCCAATCTGTCTCAATATTATTAGCCAAGATAGATAAACTTGTGCAAAAAAGGACCAGCAACATAAAATATATAACTTTTTTCATGATACTCCTCCATTTTAATTTAATTTGAGTATTTTCTGAATGTTTACTCTGTGATTGGATTCAACTCTTATAAAATAAATTCCTGAGACAATATCTCGATTAAGTGAATCACCTCCTTTCCAATTTACTATATGACTATTTGATTTTAAATTATCAGTTAAGTCAACCACCTCCTTTCCCAAGATATTATATACCTTTAAAGTTATTGGTGATGTACTGTCCTTCAAACCTGTTATTTGTATATTTATTGAATGCATAAACGGATTCGGATATACAGAAAGCTGAAAATCGAGCGGTTTATTTTTATTATTATGTTGAACATGTGTGATATCTTCTCCCGTAGTCAAATCAACTTTTTTGACAAAAATACCTTGTTGAAACTCGACAAATACAAAGGCTTCTTTATGTTGATCATCTACTCGAATTATAGAATGTGATTGATTTAGGAAAACATTTGTATCACATACAGTGATGCCGCCCGGTCCCCATGGTAAACTTCCATCATCATTTATTTTTTGTAAGATCAATTCACCTTCATCGAATGACGTTGAATTAACATATAGAACAAACGCGCCTAATCCCTCAGCGTATTCTCCACTTACCGGAACGGGATTGCTTTCAAATAGCGTAGTATCTAAAACTGCTTTAGGAGTTTCATAAAGATAATTACCATATTCATCCATTTCTTGGAGAAAATGATATAAAAAAATATAAGCACCACCTTTACCATTTTTTGTAATTATAGTTGGACCAGAATTTGGTTTATTGTCCGGTTTCCATAATTTTCCATTTTCACCCCAAAAAATTGACCCATCATTTTCTGATATTTTTTGCGCACCGACAAAATTGCCAATGACTGTAATATAAGGTTTGTTAAGTTCTATAGTTCTATAAAGCCATAGTCTGGTAACTTTTGGTAAACCAGTTTTTACAAATGGCAAAGCCCAAAGAAATTCTCCTTTATGATTGATCCGCTGGGCATAATTTTCATATCCAAATAAAAAGGCTCCACCTTCGTCATCCGGAAGTATTCGTTGAACACCTGCCGTATCGTTCTTCGTTAATATAATTCCAAGGTCTGCCCAAAGCAACTTACCGGATTCACTAATATGTTGAACGTATTTTGTGCCATAAGCGCCTTGTCCTTCACTATGACCTGTATACAGAATAAAAAGTCCATCTTCACCATCCTTCACCAAGCCATAAGGGTATTCCTGAATAATTGAATCACTGGCAGCCACTGCAATTCCTCGGTCTCCCCACAAACGTTCAAAATTTCTGGAAATATGTTGAACATAGACATCATATTGTAAATACACAAGAGTATCGTATGTTACGTCACAATATGCATAAGTAATAAAGACTCCACCATCTCCATCGCTCAGCATAATTGGGGCGTAATTTTCATCCTCGTATGGCGTATCCAATGCTACCTTACGCGCCTGTCCCGGTTCTGCCCAGACTACATTTCCATAACGATCGATTTTCTGAACCAGTAACCATACAGGTCCTAGTGCCACACTTGCCACAATAGCACCACCTTCGTCATCTAAAATTACGGCCCTTTCTGGTTGATCTGGTGAGTAATCCATCCATTGACTTCGAGGCATCACTTGTTTAAAAGTATAATTAGTTTGAGAAATAACAATAGAAAAATCGAGTAGTAATAACATTAAAACTAATAGGATAACCATGACATAAAGGATATTTTTTCTTTTCATATTTAATTGTCCTCTAAATGTAGGCACGTTTAAAAATTGTCGTTTTTTGATTTTTTTAGGTCAATGGTTTTCAATAAACTTAATTACCACGGTCAGCAACCTAATGTTAAGTGAAGTAATGCTAACATTCGATTCTCTAAGATTATCAATATTAATTATAAAATATGCTTTTTTGATTATGAAAATAATTTAGCGTCAAAAAAAGATAGTTCGAAAATTCTCAGAAAAAAGAAGACTAACACCACCACTGAGAAATAAGCCGGATTTGTTTGTTGTAGGATTTTGTATGTACATCAACATTAATAATAATATACAACTAATTACTTAATTCGCCAAGCTGTTTTTTATTTTTTTTACACTATTTTTGCGTTATTATTTTTTCAGTATAATCATATATAATGAATTAAGTAACAATAAAAGTAATTATTATTCACAAATTATTCAAAACTTACTGCTTTAATTACTCTAAATATAGCTTCTAATTTCAATATTCTGTCTTTAAGATGTGAAGGAATCCCCCATTCAGGTTATTCCCACAACTGCCTATTGACTTTTTCAAAAATCTTGTTAATTTATAGGGAGATAATTTTCAATCAGGAAAATAGAATATGAAAACTAACAGTATTCCTCTGTTCATTCTACTAACTTCTTTTAGCCTTCTCTTTTGTAACAAACGCCAGGAGCACACAATTACCGGCACCGCTGCAATATTGAATAGTATTCTCATCGATCACCGGATCGGAATTATCGCAATCAATGCCACAAACAGCATATTCGATTGTGCAGTCTTCAATTGATGAACTGCTGCCAACATCGGTCAGGAAAATTCCGTCCCAATCCCCGGCGTTGGGAGATGCAGTTGATGATGTAAACGTGGCGCCATCGGCCTGGATTGTACCGTTGATGGTGAGGCGAGTTCCCGGAGCAAAAATAAGAATGCTGCCGGAAGAAATCGTCAGGGTCACGCCATTATCAACCGTTAGATCGGTCGTGATATCATTCGTATCGGACAAGGTGATATTTTGTGATATCGAATAGCCATCAGGAAATAGATTTAAAGCCGGATCGCCAAATAAATTGTACCGTTGCCTTAAAACGCGATCATATCGTAGTTTTGCTTCCAAAACTGCCTCTCCGATCGTTGTACTGAAGTGATCAAATATCGCCTCATAAACGTATCTGTCGACTTCGTTGTATGAACCAACATTATCATCTCTGGATGAAGCCAAAACTGCAATCGCACCTCTATTACTTGCATATTGCAACCGTTCCGCAAGGCAATCCACGTTTGTACCGAAACAGGCATCTGGCGTTATATTATCAAAATGTCCAGTTTCACAACAGACCAGCAACATAAATGGCAAGTAATTTCCGTTGGAAAGACTTGAGATATCGTTAACATCAAAATAGGTATAACAATGCCCTTCTCCATCAGGATGCAATCCGAATTCAGAGCCATGATCCGCTTCATAGTTCACAATTAGCTTTCCCGCATTTAACTGGTTGATAAAGCGCTGCGTCGCATCATTAATATTGGTTGTTGGCGGCGGATAAACATCATTATATCGATCAAAATGATCGGCGTTTGTCGCATGAGCAGGAGTATAACGGTACAGGAAAAAGGTTTCCTGGGATCGTGTTTGCAGGTAATTGTCTATTGATCCGAATTCACTATAACCTGCAAATCCCTGGCCTTCAAATAGCAGAATATCATCTTTCCAGTTGCCGGAAGTATAAACTGTTTCATAATTGGTAATTTTGCCTACCACGTTGCCAAGCTCTGTGGAATTGCCAACAGATAATCGTCCGATAAAAACATCTGGTAAATGATCGCTGCCGGATATACAAGCATAATAATGATCAGAGGCTTCCTCGTCTCCTCCATAACCATCATAATCACAGACCATTTCAGTCACATTATCATCTTCAAACGCATCGCCGATCAATAAAACATATCCCAGGTAACCATCACTCATATGTTCAGCGCTTTGCGTATTATAAACCGCCTGGATAAAATCATGAATGCCGGCACACGTAAAATTATAGCCAGACATATTTTCCACATCGACAATGGCAATATTAAAGTCATTGATATTTGAACGATGGCTGGCCAAACTATCAATATGCTGACTGTTATATAATTCATTCGCCGTCATTATCAGATAATCCGTATCATTGGCGGAACATGCTGCGACTGTATTGCATCGTGTAATCGTTGCTGTTGCTTTATTACTTGAGAATAGACACAAATTGAAAATTATCAGGGTGAAACAGAAAAATGCTTTATTCCGAATGAAATCGAATTGTATCCTCATAATAAACATCTCCTTATTTGAGTGCAATCAGTTTTTTTACATGAAAGTTATTTTGACATCTAAGGGAGCACAGATAAACACCACTGGATACATCTTCATTATTTTGATTTCGTCCATCCCAGCAGACTTCATGGTTTCCTTGCTGTAGAACCTGCCCATGAATCAGTTTTTTTACCAGTCGTCCATTTATATCAAACACCTGGATACTGGTATAGCCTGATTTCGGCAAATAGAATGATATTTTAGTTTCCTGGTTGAACGGATTCGGATAATTCTGAAGTAAATTAAATGCTTCCATTTCGACGGTATTTGAAAAGTTACTTTGTACGATATCAGGTATTTTGCGAGTATATTTTAGTATAACTGCACAACCTGCTTCCAGCCCCTCATAGCCAACTGCCCATCCTGTGCTACTGTCAATACAGCAGATGGAAGATAATCTGCCGTTCCTGCGTTGCATCTCGATCTCTTCCGGATACCAATTATCACCGCCATCCGACGATTTTAGAATGACAGGCACATCTTCCCCGGCGGTATTTTCACCTACAATCCAACCGGTTAATGAGTCAACAAAAACAATATCCTCAAAATTGTAACCAAGATCAAAAGTGAAACATGTCGTCCAATTTGCTCCGCTATCCGAAGTTTTGAGTACCACATCATTAACATGGAAATTACCAACAACCCATCCTTGTTGAGAATTTATGAAATAGCCACCAGCGAATAACCAGTAGTAATTTTGCTCACGTTGTTCATACCAATTCTCACCACCATCAATTGTATGTAAAATACTATGATGACCAACGACCCATCCACATTGAGAATCGACAAAAATTACGTTTGCTAATCCACGTGCTTCGTCACTTTTTTCATATTGTAGTTCCCATGTTTTACCACCATCGTTCGTAAAAAAAATTCGTTGAGGATTATTGCCAATGATCCAACCAGTGAGACTATCAGTAAAACATACATCAGCTGGTTCCCACCAGTTCTGAATAATGGAAGGTTCCGGAATCCAGTTTTTACCAGCATCCCTGGTGTACAAAATAACACCGTCGCTGTCCGATGTAGCTTGATAAATTCCTACTGCCCAGCCATGATGCGAGTCACTGAAATCAATTGCTACGAGCTCATCCTCTAATGCTTGTAATTGAAAGTCCCAATTCTCGCCACCATCATTGGTATGAAGAACGAATCCACCACCACTATTTCCTGCATGACTATAACCAACAATCCATCCGTTTCTGATATCAACAAAGTCAACGTCATTATAGTCTGATATGAAGTCAACCTGCCGTACAATTTTCCAGTAGTATTGAGAAAACAGGTCTTTTGACTGGAAAAATGAAATACATATAAATAGTAAAATAAATCGATAAATTTTATTAATAAGCATACTACTATCCTTTATCTTAAAATTACAATTTTTTTTGTCGCACTAAATCCAGTCGATTGTAGTCGTAACATATATACACCAGCAGGCAGATTTCGGGCATCCCAGGTGATGGAATGAACGCCGGTTTGTTCCATACCATCCGACAGTATTTGAATCTGTTGGCCAAGCATATTGTATATTGACAGTTTTACTTTTGCCGGTTTTAATGATTCATACCGGATAATTGTGGAGGCATTAAACGGATGCCAGCTTGTTCAACTCCAATAGGACTTCTATTTGCTGTTTTCAATCAGGCAAAAAAAATGCCAAATTAGCATTGCATTCTGCAATCGAGATGTTATGAACATGTAGTACCACTTAAATGAGAAAAGAATGCACGATACTGCGCATGATATGCGTACTTTGCTTGTGAGCTATAAATAAAACCTGTATCTACCATAACGAATTTATGCTTTTTTATATGGATAAGCCATCTTTAAGTATTGATAAACAGTGAAACAGATTCCACTATTCTTAAATATTGTCAAAAATGTCAGTAAGTTCAATGAAATTCTGAAATTTCCGGGAAAAGGAAGTCTTAAACCGCCATCGAATATCAAGCTATTTTTTTGTTGCAGGATTTTGGTCTTTGCATCAACGCCGGCACTAATTTATGAATAATTGATTATTTTGTCAATTTATTTTTGATACTTTTGAGGAATTCACGAATAAGGTAAGAAGGTCGGCTTTTTTGTTATTGTTGCTTTGGTTCTGTAGTGATTTCAAAATTTGTATTATTTTTTCGAAGTTCAAGCAAAAAATAATTACCACTCCCAACTGGAATTCTAACAGCATCATTTGAGGATGTAACATCCGGAAGACCATACGCTATTCTTTCATCAGTAATATCGGTTAGCACTATCCAATTTAATCTTGATTTTTCATACGCACTGAAAACAACACCACTTCTGGTGGGCTGTGAAGCTCCAGCACCGGACATCAGATTCCAGCGATGAAGTCCGTTAAAATGACCACTATTCATTAATTGATGCCCTAATTCATGGCATATTATATATCTGGAACTTATGGAATATATGTCTGTCTGATATGTTCCAGATGTACTAATAAGATTGCCACGTTGTCCAAAAATATCAGGTTCAGCAGGATCAGAAGCATCAGCCATTGTTATTGAAGTTTGCGTTAAATAATCACCATCAGAAACGCCAGTGTAATGACCAGTTGTTGAATAAGGATATTTTTGTCTCGCACGACACGCAAGTATTATCATATCGATCCAACCATCACTGTTATTATCTAATGACCTTAAATCGTGGTTATCAATATACCATTGTAGAATGGATTGATTTTTATTGCGCCAATCAGCTTTATCAGTTGAAATATTTATGGGTGGTCCCTCGTAAGCTATTTCTTCACCGTATAGCCATAGATTTCCTTCGGACATATTATAAAAGTACGTTGTCAGGCTATTAGGTTTTGATGCCATATCTGAATCTACTGTTAAAGCGTTATATGGTGTAGTAATTAAAAGTTCGCCCATCCAATTCGGACCGGCAGATGAGATTGGCTACTCATTTACGAGACACCGTGTTTCATCTGAGTAAGCAGGGCCTGAAGCATCAAAGGTATCATCATTTCTTTTAAAGTAAAGCACAGCTACCTTGTAATTTCTTCCTGTTGGATTCGGCTCCATCCGGTTAATAATTGATTTTGAGTTACGCCCTCCTTTCAGTAGTATAATTTCTGATGCATCCATCGATTGACTGCCGCTCGCTTCTTCATCAGAGTGACCACAAACAAAATCATCAATTTGTGCGAATGCCATGGCAACATAAAATAACATGAGGAATAAGGAGACTTTATAGTTGACTTTTTTTGATATTATTTTCATTTTAGTATTCTCCGTTATCGAATTAATATTATTTTTTTTGAATTAATTATCGCCGAGCACTGACAGACAACAAAATAAATCCCGCTATTCACGAATAAGCCATTGTTGTCCCTCCCATCCCAAATAAACTGTTGGTGGGCAATTGCTGAATTATTGGTTTGCAGAACTCGTATTGTTTGCCCTAAAATATTTATGATTTTGATTTCGTTCAGATGTTCAGGTATGTTGTTAGTACTTATAGTGACATAACTTGAGAACGGATTCGGATATACATCTATATTAAATGTTTTTGGTGTTGTAGATTCCACTTCATTTTGTTTCACAGCTACTGCCGTACCGTATTCATTGCCATTAATTTTAGCATATACGAGGCGCTCCGTTTGGATATGAAATTGCCCAACTCCTGCTATAAAATCAAAATAAATAGTGGGAAGTACAGTAAGAGAATCTTCATTAAGTCTTACTTCTCTCACTTGTGCCCATTTAAATTTCCTTCCAAAATAAACTGATGTTCCGGTATCCGTAATAGCAAAAAAGGCAAGATAATCACCCATAAAATAATCCCACGGAGTATTAAGTCCATTTTTAGTATTTATTAACGGCCAGTTAATTGGAAAATCTCCAATAAATGGCTCTTCTGGAAAGTAGCGACTATGGTACACAACAGTAGAATCCTGATTATAATGATAATAATTGTATCCGACGCCAGCATCCGGATCATAAAGATAGCGAATTGAGGCTTTATAAATACGAACCGTATCAGCAAAAAGTGTATCACCTACGATTTCGATATGTCTAGTCGGGAAAGAGTCGCTACTCCTAACATATTCCCAAACATTCCCAATTTGCAAAGGGAAGAATTCAGATGCTTTGGGAAGTTGTGCTTCTAAATTATTCGCACTAAATAAAATAAGAATCACAAACAAAATGCTAAAAAATCTTGACATATTTTTTCACCTCCTTCGAAGATTTAATTAATTCAAAAATCACGCTTAAAAATTGTCTATTTTTACGGATAGCAGCATTAATTCGATCTTTTAGAGAATCGCTGATCCGCCTTTAAAAAATTACATGGGAAATAAATGACGAACACAAGTAGTGTAATTTATTTTCGATTCAGTAAAATGTTATCTCTCCTTTGTTAGTAAATAGGCTAATTGTTATCGCAATAAAAGTATTTTGTGGGTGTACAACTTATTAGTCAATGAAAAGGTACAAAAATAAAGTCCACTTGCAGCATCACCTCCTCTATTGTTTTTTCCATTCCAATTAAAAGAATAATCACCTGCTTTCTTGTTACCATCAAATAGTGTTATCACCTCCTTTCCGATGATATTATATATTACAATTTTAATGTGGGCATCATTCGGAAGCTGATAAATGAATTGTGTTGAAGAGTTAAACGGATTCGGATAGTTTTGAAGGAACATAGTAGCAGGTTTTACAACAGATTCGATAGTGATGCCGTTTGGTATTGAATCGTCTAATTTCATAAGACAACCAGTTTGTGAACCAAACCATTTGATATTATCTTTATCGACAACTACAGAATTGAAAGTGTCACTAGTCAGTCTATCCTGTGTCGTATAATTTGTCCAGCCGGAATCAGTCAATTTGGAAATACCGCCATTTTCCGGACAGAACCATTTGGCGCCGTTCGAATCGATCGCCACATCCCACACAACATTCCCGCCTAATCCGTCTGCGGCAGTATAATTTGTCCAGTTTTCTCCATCAAACTTTGAGACGCCTCCCCATGTCGCAATCCATAGATTATTATCAGTATCGACCGCCAATGAGCTAACCCAATCGTGAATAAGACCATCTAACTCAGTATAGGTTTTCCAGTCTTTACCGTCATATTTTGAAATTCCAAAGGAAGTAGCGAACCATATATGTCCATCTCGATCAACAACAATCTTATTTACTATATTATCAGCTAATCCATCCGCCTTTGTGTATGTTTGCCAATTCGTGCCATCAAATTTAGAAACCGCAGGTGTCCCATCCCAGTCATTGCAGATTGTCCCAAACCAGATATTACCACTTCTATCAATTGCAATCGTTGTAACATGTGTATTCGCCAAGCCATCTGACACCGTATAGGATGTCCATGTATTTCCGTCATATTTTGAAACACCGCCGTATTCTGTGCCTATCCATTTATTATTGTTTCCATCCGCAGTAATTGTCGTTACCCTGGATTCAACAAGGCCGCTGTCCATTGTATATGTTTCCCAGTTTACTCCATCAAACTTCGATACTCCGGTATTATAAACACCAGCCCAAAGATGATTGTCTAAATCAACGGTCAATGCAGAAATCCAATTACCTCCTATTTCATTAATTGAAAATTTTTTCCAGAACTTATAATCCTCAAATCTTAAAAGTCCTTTTGGAGTCGCAAACCATATTATACTATCTGTTTCAAAGTAAATAGTCCAACCTACTGTTGCGATAGAAGAACTGTCAGGATCGATATAATGCGTCCAGGTGGTGTCATTATACTTAAACCACCCTTTTTCAGTATCAAACCATTTATTATCTTTTGAATCAATTGCAATGTCATATAAAAAAGCGTGTACACTAATACTATTATCATAAGGAACAGATGTTATTTTTTCGCCGTCAAATTTTTCTATACGACGGAAACAGCAAAACCATTTATTATCCTGAGAATCGATTGCGATAGCTTCGCCGCCAAGGCTGTCATATTTCGTCCAGGTATGCCCATTAAAAACAGAACAGCCTCCTACAGTGCATACCCAGATATTATTGGCATGATCAATTGCAAAATCCTTAATGCTATTGCTGATCAGACCATTGTTTTCATCGTATAAGTACCAATTGCTTTCATCAAATTTCACAATTCCCTTATCTGTTTCTATCCATTTATTATTTTGATGATCGACCAAAATTTTGCTTATTCTAGTACTAGGAAGTCCGTCATCGGTACTGTATTTTGACCAAACTAATCCGTCATAGGAGAACAATCCCCGACCAAAGGAACTTGCCCATAATATTCCGGAAGAATCCATCACTATGTCTCGAAAACCCTTGGCTGCCAATCCATCAAAATAAAGATATTTCACATAACTACTATCTTTTAAATTCCATTTAACAATACCTCCGCCGGTGCTCAACCATACCGTACTATTTTGTTTTACGATTCCACTAATTGATCTGGTAGAAGTAAAGGCTGTCCATTGTTCTTGAGCATCTGAAGTTACTGGCAAAAATATAAAAATAGAACAGATGTAATAATAAAATAAAGTTTTCATTATTCCTCCGAGTGTTGTAAAGAATACAAAAGTACATAAATTAAGACAAAAAGTTCAGAACATTTCAAACTAAAGTGAAGCAAATCACAGGAAAAAATCTAAAAGGGAAAAGCAGGACAGAAAAACGGGCACCACCAGCAGATGTATTCCATCCCTGATTTGTTGCAGTATGATGTAAGTTCATTTATCGTTAAAATAATATATAAATTATGTTTTAAATTGTCAAGTTAACTTTTTATATTTTGTAATATATTTTGCATATTTTCGAATCAGTTTGAATACGATAACGAACAGTAATATTTATAATCGAAAATAATATGTTGATTATTTGATTAAATTTAAACGAACGGGCGGGATTACAAGATATACAAGAGGATATTTCCGAAGTTTTAAAAACTTCGGAAATTTGAAAACGTGAAAAAATCACTCATAGAGAACGATACCAGGATTTCGGAAATCTATCGCAACCGGTGGTTGTTAAAAACCTTATGCGTTTGCTGTAAACCTTAATAGCCAAAAATTCCCCCGTGCAATTAACCTTATTACCTTATTCTCTGAGAACATCGTGAATTCCTACCCGACAAAATCGATTTTGTGAGTCTTTTAATTTTTCATTTTTAATCTTTAATTTTAAATTGTTTTGCAGCTTGTCTGCGTTAATAAGGTTAGCTGTTTTGTTTTGCTTTGGCTACGAAGGTTTGAAAAACCAAAGAATAAGGTCAAAAACAACAGCGATCGACCGAACGTGTAAATCGGGCTGCCATATTTTTGAACTAAAAAAAAAGCACCCTCTCAAAGGGTACCCGAAAATCTGCTGACATTCCCACACTGCTCAGGTTAGCGGATCTGTGATTTTCATGAATTGACATCTTTGAGAGGGTTTCCGTTACCGGAGTAATAACATCTTTTTTACATCTACAAAATCGTTGCAGATGAGTTTGTAAAAATACATGGCGCTGGAAACTGCATTACCAGCCATGTCAGTTGCACTCCACTGCGCCTGATATATTCCTGCCGGCTGCACCTGGTGGTTCACCAGTTTATTAATGATTTGTCCGTTCATGTTGTAAATGATTAACGACACAGTTGTTTCTTCGGGAAGCTGATATTGAATGGTGGTGATGGGATTGAAGGGGTTGGGATAGTTCTGTTGTAAAATTAAAGAACTTGCTTGCACACTCTCTTTTTTATCATTGAGAGCTGAATGTATCCGATGGTAAATGAATAGCCCATACCCATCACTTGCTGCATAAATATAATCCGGATCATTGGGATCAAGTCGAATTCGATTAATACTTCCATAAAAATCGGGTAAGCCATCCGCCATCTCACGCCAGTTATAACCAGCGTCATCACTACAATAAATGTTTGTACCAGCCGCATAAACACGATTTGTGTCCTGCGGATCAATTGCTACCGTATAAATTAGATTATCGTTTCCAACATAATTTAACCCGCGGGTGATCCAACGCCAGATCTTTCCAGCATTCCAGGTTTTATAAATTCCCATCGAAGGTATGGCTGCATATATTGTATTCGAATTAAGCGGATTGATAACAATATCGGATATAATCATGCTTGACCCGATGGGTAAACCGATAGATGAATATTGCCAATTTTCACCCCCATTAATTGTTTTGTAAATCCCGTCCTTAAACTCAGTTCCTGCGTAGACAATATCTGGATTGTGAGGATCGATCGCCAGGCTTTCGATACCATCCATATTAATACCATTGCTTTTTTGTTGCCACGTGAATCCTCCATCGGTACTTTTAAAGACTTTATTGTTAAGAGTACCAGCGAAAATTACAGATGGATTATTGGGGGAGACTTCTAAATCGAGAATAAATTTATCAATGAATTCCGTTTGCGACAGTGAATTCCATGATATTCCACCATCAATACTTTTTTTAATTTTAGTGTTAACATCTGATGTTTTCGAAGGGCAGATATATGATGCAAATATTATTTCCGGATTCGATGGAGCACAACTTATGGCGTCGACATAAGCCAATCCACTATCCATGTTTACATCAATCCAGGTATTACCATAATCTTCGCTTCTATAAATCCCGGCACCGCCTGTACCGATAATAATACTTGAAGAATTCGTATTGATTCCGAATGCAATGTTCTTAACATCAAATGCATTTAAACCAATGACATTTTTAGCCCAGGATTCACCACCATCATAGCTCTGGTAAAATCCATCCGAAGTGCCTAACAAAATTTGGTATTCATTAATGGGATGAATTGTATTTATAGCTCGATTAGCTAAGCCATTATTCTTCGGCAACCATGAGAGTCCGCCATTCATACTTTTGTATAAACCATTTTGTGTGCCGGCGAAAACAATTTTAGCGGAGTCCCCCAGGACAGTTAACGCCTGAAGATTAACAAACCGATTCTCAAAATTTTCACCAGTTATATTTTTCCAATAATTTCCGCTATCAACGGATTTAAATACTCCCATTCCTGTTCCAATATAAATAATATTTGTATCACTTGAATCCACTGCAATGGCATGTATACACGTAGGAGGCAAATTTGCATTTATCTTCTGCCAACCGGATTCACCACCGCTATATGTTACATAAATTCCGTCATACGTACCAACATAGAGTTTGTCAGCATTTTGGTGTGAAATCTTGATATCCGTTATATCCAGATTTGTTAAACCATCATTAACCTGGTACCAGTTCTCACCACCATCGATAGTTTTTAAGACACCTGGATTACCCGGGAATATACCACCAGTTCCGAAAGCAACGCCGATGTAGATGATGTTTGAATTCGTCTTATCAACAGCAATTGAATTGATGAGCCCAAAAATGTCACCAAATAAAATCTCCCAATTTTGTCCCAGATCAGGACTTTTAAATAGCAGGGATTGTTCTGCGAACAAAATTCGATTTTCAGTAATGACAATGTTGCTTAACGTGCCTTTACCACCTGTATAGCTGAATTCTAACAAATTATCGTGAAAACACCATTTTTCACCAGAATTTATTGTTGAAAAAAAACCATGATTCGATACATTAATAAACATATTTGAAAAATCGTGTGGATTAATTGCAATTGCCCTGACACGTCCACCATTCGGACTTAAATTTTTCCATTCATTCTGTCCAAGTACTATGGTCGAAAGAAAAAGATAATATATAAAAATGCTAATTTGACTTTTTTTTAAATACATTATGGTTCTCCTATTGTTAAATTGTTAGGCGCTTTTTTAAATAAAAATTTTGCCTGGCTCGATAATTTTATTTAAATTACTACGGAACCGTTTCGCACGATTGATTTCCTGTATATACGCTGCCAAGTTTAGCTTTATAACAATATGTGCCTTCTGAAGGCCAATCATAGTAACAATAATAATGATTATAACGCCAATCATTTGCCAAGGAATCCCAATATCGTTCAGGCTCTGAACAACTGACATCCCAGGCAATGATATTATTATTTCTTAATAAATTGGTCGGAGCCAAAGACGAAGTATAATGCAAAAGTTGCCATTCTACTTCAATTTCGTAATACCACGTCAGTGGATCTTCTCCATTGCTCCGAGGCGCTACCGCTTGCCTTTTGTTGCCGGTTTTTTCAGCTTTTATCATTTCAAAAACGATAACCTGTGCATGAGCATAATTAAATGGAAGAGCCCATAACACAAATGATATTAAAAAGCTAACACCGAAAACAATTTTTAGGTTTTTCATTTTAATGTTCCTCCATAAAATTTTAATATTCAGTCGAGCCAGGCAAAATAAATGTATTAATTCCAATTAATATTCAGATTGTCGTCTGGCAAAAAATTTTGCCGAGTTATATAATATGTTTTCCTATCATATAATTCTTCTAATCTGTCGTACTGGAAAGACATTTTTATATTGTTAAAATATTTTGGAAAAGATATGATAAATTCTGCTTTTTCTATAGGGCGTCGCCAATTGTGAAGAACTAAATATTAATTTTATTTCTCTTTTATGATATTTCTGTTTATAACTAAAACTGAATATTTTATTTTCTCTAGGCTTTAAAGTAAGATTCATGAAAATATTTGTTGAATCTTTCCTAAGATTTCAATGTCCAACATTAATTTCATAAGGAAAGGGATGGTATTTATCGATTTGAAGAGGAAATTGAAGCGTCAGATTAATTTGTCCGCTTGTGTTATTCCGCAGACCATATTTGCTATTAACCTCAATCTCATTATTATGGATTATCACACTAATACTTTCTTCGTAAATATCGATCCAAATAGATTCATTAGTCGATGAATTGCTATTTCCTCTTTGAGAAAAGCCACTATAAGCAAGGAGCAAACAGAAGATTAAACCGCTTTTTATTAGTAATAAATAACAATTCTTCATTTTTACCCTCATTATAAAATTGATTTAGTTATTTCAATTGTCTAAAAAAATAATTTAATGATAGCTAAATTATTATAAATATATCAAGAAGCAAATCACAGGAAAGTTATATCAGGGAAAAGCAGGACAGA
>CAZCJL010000122.1:0-19149 GCA_964498785.1 uncultured Cytophagia bacterium
GATACAGCCCCGGGCATGACATTGAACCAAAAAATGACATTTTACAAAAAATGTCCGGTAGCAAGTGGCAATTGTATTTTTTTATAAATCCCCCGATCAAATTCTTTTTATGGTCATACATACGTGTAATAAAGTTGTTTGTAACTCTGATGTAAAGTACATTGTTATGCTTGTTTGCCATCATGTACACATAACAGGTCTTCATAATTCCGCAATCAGAAAATGCCTTTTTTTGCAGGTTTAATATAAATTTTTATCTCACTTATTCACATTGAAAAGGGAGACTCCGGCATTCGCAGGAGTGACATCTGAATAGTTACAATAAAACAAAGAATTCTATTACGTTTTACTTGATATAAAAATTATATCAAAAACAATCCTGTTTTAAATCTATTAAAAATAGTACAAATCGTTTTCAACAAATTTCCTACAGAATTTCGTTGTATATTTCTTTAGAAACAATTACTATAGAATTATGAAAATACTCATTGTAGAAGACAACAATCGACTGGCGCTAGATATGTCGCAATTTTTATCAGACAACGGTTTTGTTGCGGAAATTGCCGCGACCTATCACGAGGCAAGCGAAAAACTGGATGTCTATCAATATGATCTCATTCTGCTGGATCTGGGGCTTCCGGATGGCAACGGATTGGAGCTGATTGAGGAAATCAAATCCGGAGCACCGGATACAAGCATCCTGATTCTTACAGCCAAAGATGCTGTTGAAGATAAAGTAAACGGACTGAATTTGGGTGCGGATGATTACATGACAAAACCATTCCACAAAGCAGAACTCAATGCCCGCATTCGATCGCTGTTGCGCCGTACTAAATTCAATCGCAGTAATATTTTGCAGATCAACGAAATAAAGGTGGACTTCATTGCCATGCAGGCGTTTGTCAATGATAAATCCTTGTCCCTGACGAGAAAGGAGTACGACCTGCTGCTCTATTTTATGCAAAATCCGAACCGGATGCTGACTAAAGAAAGTATTGCCGAACATCTCTGGGGCGATCACATTGACCAGGCAGACAGTTTTGATTTTATTTACAATCATATTAAAAATCTGCGCAAAAAAATTACACAGGCCGGCGGAAAAAATTACATCAAAGCGATGTATGGAATGGGTTATAAATTTGTGACCCAAACATAGAAGGTCTATTATGAAGAAACGACGTACATTTAATCTGCTATCAAAAACGACATTTATCTATCTGGTATTCACGTTTATCGCTTTTTTCAGCAGTGCATTATTTCTGACCCGTGAAACCGATGAATTCATCGACCGGGAACTGGAGCACCGATTTCATAAATCCGAACAACGACTAACATATTATATTGAAGCCGGTAAATCGCCCGATCATTTACCAAAAAGTTTGCATGTAACCATGTTGGCAGATTCCGGCCAGATAGCAGACTATCCGGTTTATACAGACACATTGATTTACAATACCGAACTTGATGAATATCATCATAATCGAAAAAAAACCACCGTTATCAAGGCAAATGATCACTATTACAGACTTGTCCTGATGAAATCCATTAACGATTACGTCCGGTTGCGGGACGATATTTTTGGCTCGTTGATTCCTGCGTTTATTTTACTGGCGTTTGGTGTAGTGCTCTTCAATTATTTTCTGTCCGGATATTTATTCCAGCCATTTAACGCAATTATGCGTCTCATGCGGACATACAAAGTCGGAGAGCGCAGAAAGATCAAGAAAATAAATACTTCGACCAAAGAATTCAGTAAAATGCAGGATTTATTTCATCAAATGATTGACCGCATTGAAAATGATTATCAAAATTTAAAAGAATATACAGAAAATATGGCCCATGAAATTCAAACGCCGCTAACTATTATCCGCAATAAAACTGAAAATTTAATCGCTGACGAAATTGTGATGAAACGTCAGGCTGAAACAGTTAAAATGATTTATGAAGAAACCAACCATTTGTCAAAATTGGGAACCACCCTTAATTTGATTACGAAGATAGAAAATAATGAATTTAGCAACTCGGTTTTGACAAAAACCAAACTTGTCATCGAAAAACATCTGACAGCGATAAGTGAACTCGTACAATTAAAATCGCTCACAATGGAGACAAAATTAGAGGAAACACACCAACTTTATATCGATCCGTATTTATTGGATATTGTTTTAAAAAATTTACTGCGCAATGCAATAATTTACGGAACATCAGATGGCTCAATTCACATCGAGACGTCAGGAGAAAGCATGATCATTAGCAATTATGGGCCACCGCTTAATTTCCCCCCTGATAAAATTTTCCAGCGGTTTCGCCGAAATAATCAGACAAAGGCATCTCTTGGATTGGGATTAGCGCTGGTACAAAAAATCTGCATTTTGAACAATTTGCAAATCGACTATCATTATCAGGACGGACAGCATATTTTTAAAATTACAAATTCTCGATAAAAAGACTACCAATTTTCTACAAAATCATATTGTATATTGAAGCTCGTTATCTACCAAAATGACCTGGATATGATGCGATGAATGAATATTGAATCTAGTTTAAAAGGAGTGCACACAGATGTTTAAAAAACTAACCCTAACGTTTCTTACGGTTTTATTTCTTATAAATTCCGGCTTCACACAAGCGCCTCGCATGCGCGCTAACGGAACAATGAGCGGAACTATTTATGATAAGGCGACCGGAAATCCGGTTGAATATGCGAATATCATTTTATTTTCTCAGCAGAATAATTCACAAATTACCGGCACTATAAGCGATAAAAATGGAAATTTTCAATTAGCGAATGTGCAGCCCGGAGCATATTATATTGAAATCCGTTTTATGGGCTATGACATGAAAGAAATAGAAAATATTCTAATAAATCCGCGGCAGCCTGTTGTTGATCTTGGAAAAATAGAACTTGAAGGAAAAGTATTAAGTATGGAAACCGTGGCTGTCGAAGGGGAAAAACCTGCGTTGACTTATGAAATCGATAAAAAAGTCATTTCCGTCAGTCAGGTGCAAACCGCAATTTCTGGAAATGCGGCAGATGTTCTGGAAAATGTACCATCGGTAACAGTTGATATCGAAGGAAATGTAACTTTACGCGGGAGCAGTAATTTTCAGGTACTTATTGACGGGCGTCCAACGGTGTTAGAACCAAATGATGCATTACAGCAAATTCCCGCCAGTACCATCGAAAATATAGAAATTATCACAAATCCGTCGGCAAAATACGATCCTGACGGAACAGCAGGAATCATCAATTTGGTGATGAAAAAAAATCAGCGTAGCGGTCGCAGCGGGCTTGTCAATCTTAATGCTGGTTTGAATGAAAAATATGGAGGCGAAGTTTTAGTCGAAAATCGTACCAATAAATACAGCATGGTGCTGGGACTCGATTATAACAGGCGTTTTTTTGACGGGTCTAATGAAGAAATGAATCAGACAACTTATGATGGCCTGGCATCATATATTAACTCTGACGGCGATTCCCGACGAGGATTTATCTCCGGAGGAATCCGTGGCGCCCTGGAATTGAACCTCTCATCAAAAGATAATCTCCAGCTCAACGGTCGGTATGGTTATCGATCGCATCAACATGAATCTGAACAAAATTTTGATACATGGGCAGAGCCAGATTTGCTGCATACGCTTTACAACAGCGACAACAGCCATAAACGGTCCGGTAATTATTATTCTATGAATACGTCATATCGTCATCAATTTGCTCGTAAAGGTCATGAGTTATCCGCCCAATTATTATACAGCAAAAGTCATGGTGAAGAAAAATCCGCAAATGAACTTCTTGAACTGGACGGAAAAAAAATTAGCGGTCAAACTTCCACAGAAGAAGGACCTTCGCAAGAGTATCGTGCTAAAATTGATTATACGCTTCCATTAAATAAAGACGATAAATTTGAGACAGGCTATCAAACTGAGTTTCGCGATTCCGAAGATATTGTAGAAATGCTTGAATATCAACAGGATCAAAATATCTACGAGTTTCTTCCGGAATATGCGCATACAACGCGCTATCTCCGCAACACCCATTCGCTTTATGCTATTTACTCTGCTAAAATTAGCGCGTTTGGTTTTCAATTAGGAATGCGCGGAGAATATACTGATCGTGAGACTGAATCAGAAGGTGAAAATAAAAAGTATGTAATAGACCGCTGGGATTATTTTCCGACAACTCATTTTTCCTATGAATTTTCCCGTGGCCAGCAATTAATGGCAAGTTATACCCGCAGAATTGATCGCCCCCGGGGCTATTATCTTGAACCATTTCTGACCTGGATGGACGCATATAATGTACGCAGCGGTAATCCGGCCATTAAACCGGAATACATTGATTCTTATGAAACGGGCTATCAAACGGCATTTGGGAAAAACTTATTTTCAGCCGAGGTCTATTATCGCAAAACAAATAATAAAATTGAACGAGTACGTTCGGTTTACAATGTCGATGTGACGTTGCACTCGGTTGAAAATGTCGGCACTGACCATTCGCTGGGAACTGAATTGTTGTTGAATATTGATTTAACAAAATTCTGGAATATTAATTTGATGGGAAATATTTATAAATATAAAATTGAAGGCATTCTTTACGGAAACGAATTTTCCCGCCAGAGTAATAATTGGAGCAGCCGGTTTAATAATGTGTTCAAAATTGCGCAATTCACACAGCTTCAGATTAATAGTGGCTACCGAAGTCCAACAGTAAGATCTCAGGGACGCAGAGAAGGATTTTTCTCAACCGATCTCGCGGTGAAACAGGATTTTTTCAATAGATCGCTGAGTGCAAGTTTACAAATAAGAGACATTTTTGGCCAGCGGAAATATGAGTACACATCCGAAGGTCCTGATTTTTACCTTCATCGAAAGTTTGATGTGGAATCTCCGATTGTTATGTTGAATGTTCGTTACAATATAAATAATTATAAGGCCAATCGGGAACGCAACGGAAACACTGGCCAGTCTAATGGCATGGAAGGTGGCGAGGATTTTTAAACACTAAAATTTCTAAAAAAAACTCCGCAGGGCATGTCCCTGCGGGGATTTGTACGATCTTTGCAGTAAATTTTCCTTCAACTTCTCATAACGCCCGACATTCATTCTCTTCTTTTACAGATTACAACCTTTCAATCAATAACTCCCATATCTATCCTTTGGGTGCAATTCATATTTCACTTGATATTTAGTAAAAAAAAGTTTATATTATTTAACACTAACTTTTTTTAAAATAAGGAGGTTATATGAAAGTGTTAAAAATAATCGGGATCATCTTGCTGGCGGCGGTAGTTCTTATTATCGTTCTGGGGCTGATTGCGCCCAAAAAGTATGCAGTGGAACGGTCAATTGTAATTGACGCCCCAAAAGTTGTTGTATTTAATTACATGAAATATTGGAAAAACTGGCAAAAATGGTCTCCCTGGGCTGAACGCGATTCAACGATGGAAATCACTTTCGAAGGTACCGATGGCGCAGAAGGATCGGTTTATAGGTGGGAAGGAGACCCGAAAGTTACCGGTAAAGGTGAAATGACGAATACAGGTACTAAGGATTTGGAAGAAGTGACTTATCACTTATATTTCCAGGAACCCTGGGAAAGCGAGTCTGACGGATATCTCCGTGTATCTGACGTCGATGGCGGCACAAAAGCATCCTGGGGGTTTTATGGTGAAACTCCGTTTCCCTGGAACATCATGATGTTATTCATGAACATGGAAAAAATGATGGCGCCGGATTTTAATCGCGGGCTGGAACTGTTAAAACAGATTTGTGAAAAAGAAGCGGCAGAAATCAGTAAATACGACATCAATCCTATTAATTTTCCGGCAACAAATTACGCTGCTATTCGTGAAAATGTTGCCTTAGAAAATATTAACGGTTTTTTTAAAAAATCATTTGGTATCATTAAACCACTCATGCGACGAACAGGAATACGGATGACCGGAGTTCCATCAGGATTGTATTTTTCAATGGATGAGCAAGAGGGCACAACCGATATGGCTGCTGCGGTGCCAATCAAAGGTTCGCTGAATGAAGGCGCGGTCCAAACAATAAAATTGCCGGCTTCAAAGGGATTTATGGTGAATTACTACGGGTCATATCAGGGGGCGGAATACGCTCATAAAGCATTGGATTATCATATCCAGCAAAACTGGCTAACTCAAAAACAACCAATTATCGAAGCCTATGTAACGGATCCGGAACAAGAGCCGGATACATCGAAATGGTTAACGAAGATTTATTATCTGGTTCAATAACATCTATTGAAAAATTATTGTGTGGTTGGTTGGCACACAGATTTCCGAGAAAATGACAATGAAACTATTAAAATGAGGAAACGATGATTAAGAACGTTCGTTTGACAACGCTTGTAAATGCTGCTGGTTGAGCTGCAAAAGTGTGTCAGGAAGACCTGTCGCAGGTACTGCGGCAATTACCAAAATTTGAAGACCCAAACCTGATTTTTGGCTATGATACATTTGGAGATGCTGGTGTTTATCGATTACGGGCAGATCTGGCAATTATTCAAACTGTCGACATCCTCACACCAATTGCAGACGATCCGTTTACCTTCGGAGAAATTGCTGCTGCCAATTCACTAAGCGATGTTTACGTTATGGGTGGAAAGCCGATAACCGCGCTCAATATCATTGGATTTCCCCCAAAACTTGATTTATCGATTATGGCAAAAATTATTCAGGGCGGCTCCGAAAAAGTGAAGCAAGCCGGTGTTGTGGTGGTCGGTGGCCATACCATTAAAGATGATCAGCTAAAATTTGGGATGGCGGTAACGGCAATTATTGATCCGAAAAATTTAATCACAAATGAACATGCAACAGTCGGCGATCAATTAATTTTAACCAAACCATTGGGAACAGGAGTTATATCAACAGCACTGAAAAACGATGTCGCGTCGAGTGAGGCTGTCCGGGATGCCAATAATTCCATGCGTGAATTAAACGCAGCCGCGGCAGAGGCGATGAGCAATGTTGGGGTTAACGCGTGTACGGATGTAACCGGATTTGGCTTGCTGGGGCATGCCGCTCAATTAGCTGATGCCAGTGGCGTCAGTTTGCGGATTTATTCAAAAAACGTGCCAATTTTTGAAGCAGCAAGAGAATATGCACACCTGTCGCTCTATCCGGGAGGCACAATGCTCAATTATAAATACATACGGCCTTCTGTAGAATTCGACGCTAATGTTGATGAAGATACTCAAATGCTTTTGTGCGACGCACAAACATCCGGCGGATTATTAATTTCTGTAGCCAAAGATAAGTGTCCGGAGCTTGTTCATAAATTAAAAGAAAAAAACGTGTTGACAACAAATGTCATCGGCGAAGTAATTCATAAACAAAAAATGACAATATATATTGAGTGATTACACAAATTTGAATCCACTCTGAAACCTTTATGTTACATTTTCCGTATTTCAGAGTAAATTATGATCAGATAATAAAAGAATTCGTTATGACAACCGCGCAAGATCCATTTTATCAATTCACCAGCATCGCGATGAAAAAAAGAACATATCTGAATCTATTGTATTTGTTGTTAATGTTTCCCCTGGGAATCCTGTACTTTGTGATTTTGGTGACCGGATTTTCGCTTTCGATGGGGTTGTTAGTCATTGTGATCGGAGTGTTTATCGGGCTTGGTTTGCTTGCTTTAATCAGAGTTATTTCCAGGTTTCATCTTTTACTCGCAAGTAATTTACTGGGATTTGAACTACAGACCTTTGGAACAATCAGAAATCAAAAAGATACAATTGGAAAAATTAAATCATTAGTCACCGATAACAGAACATATACATCAATTCTTTATATGGTTATTGAATTCCCGTTAGGCGTGCTCTATTTTACTTTGATATTTACAATGCTTGTTGTTTCAATTAGTTTTACTGTTAGTCCAATTATTAATATTCTATTCGAAGCAAATGGACAATTATTTAACACTGACTTATGGATTTGGGAACTAAATTTCGAGGCGTCACTATTGTTGCTTACGGGGGGGATTTTCTTGTTTTTTGTAACATTGCATTTATGCAATATGCTGGCCAATTTTGAAGAAATTCTTTGTAAAAATTTATTGGCATAAATTTAAAATATTTCCGGCGGTTATAAATAAATTAGCCATTTAAATTTCCTCCTTCTGTATATTCATCCCCTGCTTTCACGAGCAGGGGATTTTTTTTACTAAACAAAAATCACATTTTAACAATCTCGACAATTTTTTACTCTGGCCATGCCTGATGCCTGGCACGATATTTCTATATCTGATTGAAAGAAAACCAAACCAGAATACATTTTTTTCCAAAGATCAGATTTCCAGAGCTGAAAAGACTTCGGAAATCTGAACGTTTGTCTTAGGTCAGAATCTGTTTAAAAATACGAATCATAAACTACTCTTGATATTTGCGCGATAGTCCTGGCAGCTTTTTTGTGATCATAAATACCATCTGTGAGAACGACTAAAACATAAGGATGATCCGGCTCTAAATAGACGATGGCCGCATCATGATCAATTGCTGTAATGTGGCCTGTTTTATTGGCGACTTTTACATCAGGAGGCAGCAACCCTGGAATTTTATCGCTATATTTTTGAGATGAAAGAATATCGATCATCGAATCACAAGCAGACGGAGTGATAATGCTTTTTTCCGCGATTGCCTGCATAATGACCATCAAATCATACGCATCTGTTATGTTGCTCATTCCCGCTTCAAATGCCTTAATGTCCTGTACTCCCCGAATCACCTGAATGGTCTTTGCACCGATTTCATGCATCGTTTTCATAACATTTTCCGGCTTTACCATTTCTATGAGAATATTGGTCGCCAGATTACTACTGACGGTAATCATTTGGAAAACCAGATCATAGACAGGCATTGTCTTTCCGATCCGTTGTTCGGCAATATCTTTGTCATCATCTTCTAATTCCATACTGTAAATTGAACTGTCGACTATACTATGAAACCGATTAATGATCTTTACTGAATCATTCATGCTGAACTTTCCCTGCTGCGATTGCTTGAAAACTTCAATCATTACTGGTACTTTCATTGTGCTGGCAGCATGCATTACCCGTTTATCGTTGATTAGCATTTGGTTACCAGTGATAATATCTTTATAGGCAACTGCAATGGTACCTTCGGACTTGTCTATAATTTCCCGGATAGCATGTTTTAATTCATTCATTCGTTCCCCCTGAGTTGTGCAACCCATAAATAAACTGACAATAAAAATCATTATAAATGAAACTATTTTCATCAAATATCTCCTTTTTTCTAACCTTCATTATTCACAAAACGTACCACAGAAGCACAGAGGTCACAGAGAAACAGCAACGTGTGTGCATATTACTTTTCAAGCTGAGTTAAGAAAAATTCGAGTTGCTATTGTTTGCGTAACGTTTTGAAAATAATTACTCTGTGTACTCTGAGCCTCTGTGGCTATGAATTTTTCGGGCTAAGAATATCCTGTCAATTATGACAATTGCCCATGAATTACCAATTTATTGCATATTTCGAATCCGGACATCAATTTGCTTTTGATCTTTTAACAGCTCGACTAATTTAGCAGGATCGGTATTTCCGTAGTGATAAGGGTACAATATTTTCGGCTGGAATGCTTTTGCCGCAACTGCAACCATTTCCGGCGTCATCGTATACGGCAGGTTCATCGGCAGAAATGCGATATCGATCTCTTTCAAGGCCTTCATTTCCGGTGTATTTTCAGTATCTGCGGCTATATAAACACGTTTATCTTCGAAAGTCACAATATATCCGTTTCCAACGCCTTTGGGATGAAACGGTTTTCCATTATCCCGTTTGTGTTTAATGTTGTACGCTGGCACTGCCTCAATTTTTAATCCGGCGACTGTCTTTGTGTCTCCATTTTTCATAACGATACATTCACCCAATTGGTCGACACAATTCTCGGTGGCAACTATTAGTGTTTCAGTTGTGCGAATTACCTTCAGCGCACTTTGATCAAAATGATCCCGATGTTCATGGGTGATCAGGATCAGATCGGCAGCCGGTAGTTTTGAATAATCCGCGACCCTGGTATACGGATCGATGTGAATAATTTTATCATTAAACGTAAACATCAGTGTTCCATGGCCCAGAAACGTAATTTCCAAATCGCCGCCAGAGGTTTGAATAGTATCCTTCTCATATTCTCCGGCGTAAACCGCCAAGACAAACAAAAAAGATACCAGTGGTATAAAAAGTTGATATTTCATTGTTTCCTCCTTTATTTCATCTTTTATAGAAGTTATTTATTACCTATTACGAATCTCTGTGACCTTTTTTGTGATGTTATACTATTTTTCAACCTTAAAATCCTGTGGTCTGTCATCACTTAAATCAACTATTGTGTATGCCAGTTTATCAATGTGCTCATCTTCAAACAGCTTCAAGATGCTGAGATTGATATTTTCCCGTACCTGTTCGTGATCTTTCCATACGGTGGTTTTCGTAAAGTAATATAACCGGATCACCCTGGTATTTCCTTCAATTTCACGGAAGTTGACCATGTGGAATTCCTGATGCACATCCGGGTCCTTGCTCAAAATAGTTCGAATACCTTCCAGGATTTTCATCGTATGTTCCTGAGAAACACCATCAATCTTAATATTGAATTTTACTCGTCGTTTAAACATTCGTGACCAGTTTTTGACAACTGATCGAGCGATCAGATCATTAGGCACAATAGACACTGTTTTATCAAAATTACGAAATTTTGTACTCCGCAGTCCAATTTCTTCGACGTCGGCGTCAATAACTTTGCCATCATTCAGCGCGACCCAGTCGCCTTCCTGAAACAACTTATCCATATAAATTATTGCGCAGCCGAACCAGTTCGCAACGATATCCTTAAACACCAGACCAAGTGTTAATCCCATTCCACCCAAAATTCCCAGCAGCGCGGCAACGGACATGCCCAAAAATATTTCAGCAAATTTTAGCGTCACCAGAACAATCAGCACAATCCGAAATACTTTTCGCAAATACGGCAACAACAGGTCGTCCAGTTCCGTCGGAGTGCGCCGTGCCAGTTTTTGCAGATACATAATGATAACATCCACACTTCGATAGAAAAACCAGCAGATAACGATGATAAAATAAAGCTGGAACGACTGGTTCAACATGGCATTCAATTGAACGCTGATATATTCAAGAACAAAAAGCCGCGCAATATATAATCCGACGCCAAGGACGCCCCATTTCACCGGGCCTTCAATCGTACGCGTAAAATAGTCATCCAGATTCGCATCAAGTCTTTTTCCAAGACCACGCAGATATCGGATCACAACTCCTGTTAACAGCCGGCGCAGTAATAGAGTTAAAAGAATGATCAATACCACCAGACCCAATGTTGCCAGTGGGATGCCCAAAATTGTAAACGAGGTTAAAAAAGCATATACTTGTTCCATATCCATAATATCCCTTAATTCAATTTCCAGTCCTAAAAAATATCTCAATGAGATTTTTCGAATAATTACTGTATGGTTTTCTTACTTAACAGTATAATATGGAATAGAGAATAAATAATCAAGAGGTTTTTGAAAAAATTATAGAAGACGTTTTTATGCAGAATCGCATTTCAGTTATTCACATTCTTGTAATGTATTATCATCAAATAAGCCAAATATTTTTAAAATGCAACCCGGATATTTGTTAATATTAGATGCGCTAACGTTACCCAACATTTTTAGCAAATAAAAACAATTTAAATCTTGACATTTTTAATTTAAAGTATTATATTTACCAATTCTAACTTTTAAAAGAGTGGATAGCATCACGATGAAAAAACATGTAATCATGAGAGATAACATGATACGTATGGAAAAAATAATTGAGATAATTACTATCATGATACACACCCCTCGCTTGGTAGAGGGACCTTGAAAATTTTCTGTCATATTTATAAATTAGAAACCCACTGCCAAGCGATTTGATCACAGTGGGTTTTTTGTTGTTAACCGAATAAATGTGGAATAGAACATAATGTTGAAGAAAGTTAGCACACAGGCTGATTTTGTTGCTATTGAGCACAAAATTCTTGATTTCTGGAAAGAGAATGACAGCTTCAAAAAGCTGGTTGAGAAAAACAAAGGCAACCCGCGTTGGTCGTTTTTAGACGGACCGATAACTGCCAATAATCCCATGGGCGTTCATCACGCCTGGGGTCGAACGTACAAGGATATTTATAACCGCTACCATGCCATGCTTGGCCACGAACTTCGCTATCAAAACGGTTTTGATTGCCAGGGACTTTGGGTTGAAGTGGAAGTAGAAAAAGAATTGGGCATCAAATCCAAAACTGATATTGAAGAGTACGGCATTGAAAAATTTGTAGAAAAATGCAAAGCGCGCGTGCGCAAGTATTCGGAAGTCCAGACCAAGCAATCCATTCGTCTCGGCTATTGGATGGACTGGGATAATTCTTATTACACGATGGCTGATACTAATAATTACACAATATGGTTATTTCTGAAAAAATGTTTTGATAATGGCTGGATTTACAAGGGTCATGATGTAATGCCCTGGTGTATTGATTGCGGCGCTGCCATGTCTCAACACGAAATTGCCACCGAAGGCTACCGGGAAATGCAGCATCAGAGTGTTTATGTCCGATTCCCCATTGCAGGACGGGAAAACCAAAGCCTGCTCGTCTGGACGACAACCCCGTGGACGTTGCCAGCAAATGTCGGCGCGGCGGTGCATCCTGATTTTATCTATGTGAAAGTCAAACAAAATGGTGAAATTTTCTATCTGGTAAAAAACAGGCTGGAAGCAGTGGTTGCTCCCAAAGGCAAATATGAGATCCTGGCAGAATTGACCGGAAAAGAGTTAGCAGGACTGGAATTTCATTCTCCCTTTGAAGAATTTCCGGCACAACAGGGAGTAAAGCACCCGGTGCTTGTATGGGACGAAGTGAGCGCTGAAGATGGGACTGGTATCGTGCATGTCGCACCGGGCTGTGGTAAAGAAGACTTTGCCCTGGGTCGGGAAAATGACCTGGCAGCTATTGCACCCCTGGATCAGTTCGGAACGTTTATCGATGGCTTCGATTGGTTGAGCGGCAAAAATGTGATGGACGTTGCTGAACCGATCATTGATAATTTGCTCGAAAAGAAAATTCTTTATCGAACTGAAAAAATTACGCACCGCTATCCGGTATGCTGGCGTCATGGCACTGAACTGGTGTTCCGGCTGGTGGATGAATGGTTCATCAAAATGGATGATTTGCGACATCAGATCATGGAAGTCACCAAAAAAATTCGATGGATGCCCGATTACGGAATGCAGCTTGAACTGGACTGGCTCAAAAATATGAGCGACTGGATGATTTCCAAAAAACGTTATTGGGGACTGGCGCTGCCAATTTACGAATGTCATAAATGTGGTCATTTTGAAGTGATCGGCGGTATCGAGGAGTTGAAAGAACGGGCTGCGGAAGGCTGGGAAAAACTTGAAGGCCGTTCACCACATCGTCCTTATATCGATTTTGTGAAAATCAAATGCCAAAAATGTGACGCCACAGTTTCCCGAATTAAAGATGTTGGTAATCCCTGGCTTGACGCCGGCATAGTCCCCTACTCCACCATGGGCTATTTGGAAGACCGGTCATATTGGGAAAAATGGTTCCCCGCGGATTTTATCACCGAGTGCTTTCCGGGACAGTTCCGAAATTGGTTTTATGCTATCCTTGCAATGAGTACCGTCATGGAAAACCGTGAGCCATTCAAAACAGTTCTCGGTCACGCGCTGGTGCGCGATGAGCATGGTGATGAAATGCACAAAAGTTCGGGGAATGCCATCTGGTTTGATGACGCCGCAGAAAAAATGGGCGTGGATAGCATGCGCTTGATGTACGCCGGACATAATCCGTTTACTAACCTGAATTTCGGTTACGGGCCGGCAAAGGATGTGCGCAAGCATCTGATTACACTCTGGAATACGTACGCATTTTGGACAAACTACGCCATCCTTGATGAAATCAATCCGGTGAAACTGAAAGTAGATGCACGTCAGCTCACAGAAATCGACCGTTGGGTGCTGGCAAAGCTTCAGGAGCTTATTAAAGTCGCTCATAAAAACTATGAAGATTACAATATCTTGGCGTTTGTTAAAAAAGCCGAGGAGTTCATTGATGATTTGTCCAACTGGTACGTACGCCGTAATCGTCGCCGCTTCTGGCGCAGCGAAAAGGATACAGACAAACAGGTCGCCTATTATACACTACATCACGTATTGGACACGTTAATTAAATTGCTGGCTCCGATTATTCCGTTTGTTACTGAAGAAATGTATCAAAACCTGGTGCGTGCAACTGATCCGTCAGCACCCGAGTCTGTACACCATTGTGCCTTTCCCAAAGTCGACGAATCGCTGGTCGATGCGGCGCTGGTTAAAGAGATTGATCAGGTAATTTCCATCGTCAAAACAGGACGCTCGCTGCGCAACAAAAGCAATATTAAAGTACGGCAGCCTGTTGCTGAACTGATCATCAGGCCGGACAGTTCCATCAATGTAGACGCATTAAAAGGATACGAACAACATATTAAAGAAGAACTGAACGTTAAAAAAGTAACCTTTGTGACTGATGACAGCGCTCTTTTACAATATGAACTCAATATCGATTTTAAAAAATTGGGACCAAAATTCGGAAAAGACGTGCCCCTCATTCAGAAGGCGTTACAAGCCGCCTCTGCGCAAACTATTGTGCGGAATATACACGCCGGGTTGGAAGTGGAGATCGAACTGAATGGTCGCACTATAAAACTAGAGCCAGAAGAAATTGTACCGGAAACCAGGCCACGAGAAAATTTTGTCGTTATGGAAGAAAACGGCAGCATTCTGGGGCTGGATACACATCTCACACCGGAACTACTGTCCGAAGGTCTGGCACGCGATCTGGTGCGCCATATCCAGGAGTTGCGCAAGGAAGCTGATTTTGAAATGAACGACCGGATTCACCTGTACTATAAAGGTGCAGAAAAATTCAGTGACGCGTTCACTCAGAATGCAGACTATATTAAAAATGAAACCCTGGCTCTGGATATTTCCGACTCACTTGCCAGCGCTGCTGTAACCAAAGAAATTAAATTGGGTAGCGATGTGGTAACAATCGGCGTAAAAAAAAGTTAGTCTATGACTATCGAATTCTCTGAGATATTCATTCAATAAATTTAAAATCCCTTCAGCTATACAAATCGAAGGGATTTTTTTTACCCCCGCCTGAAAACCATCAATACAAGTAAAATACTCAAAATTATCCATAATAATTTATTATTTAATTGTCACAAAGATTGCTTTTTACAGTGAACTTTAATATCTTAAAAGTATATTTTTTATGTACATATAATTTTCCTTCGAACAGGTAATGAGAAGCGATATGAATGATCTTAAAAAAAACAAAAAACAGCTCATTAGCGAATTAAATTCACTACGTAAAAAACTTACCGTATTGGAAAAAAATCGGCAAACAGAATCAAAACCAGTTACCAGTCGTCATGTAAAAAGTAGAGAATTAAAACAAAAACTGCCCATAGGAAATGATCACAAAAATTTGCTTCTAGAAAATGCCGGTTTCAGTGTTGGCTATTATGATTTAACAGGCAAAATTCTATATTTCAACACACCCGCGCTAAAAAATTTAAAAGGTGAATTAGAAGACTTTATCGGGAAAAATGTGTTTGACGTATTTGATGAAAAAGCAGCCACCCTCATTAGCAACCACTTAGAAGAAATTGCTAAACAAAAAAAATTAGCAGAGTATGAGGACTGCATCGATTTGCCGATTGGCAGACGGTGTTTCCTGACGCGCTATGTCTTTATTGAAGGCAATAGTCTTCAAAGCCCGGCGATTGCGACTATTTCTCATGATATTACGAAATGGAAAAAAATGACAAAACGATTGGAGCAAACTCAACGCGAAAAATCTCTTCTTCTTGATAGTATGAACGAAATGTTTGCCTATTATGATTTTGATCTAAAAATCCAATGGGTTAATAAAGCATCGGCAGATTCGGTAAACATGACACCTGATAAAATGATTGGGAAACATTGTTATGAAATATGGCATGAGCGAAATGTACCGTGTAATAATTGTCCTGTTATTAAAGCAATGGAATTAAAGGAACCACATGAATCGGAACAAAAAACTCCTGACGGTCGAATATGGCTCCTTCGAGGCTACCCTGTTTTCGATGATGACCACCAAATCACCGGGTTGATAGAGTTCGGACAGGATGTCACAAAACGCAGGAAGGCAGAAAAAGCATTAGCCCGTGAACAATATTTAATGCGCACCTTTATGAAATACATTCCGGATTCCATTTATTTTAAAAATCAGAATGGCCAGTTTATCCGTGTTAATAAAGCCCAGGCGCAACGTTTTAAATTGGATAATCCGAATGCGGCATTAGGAAAGACAGATTTTGATTTTTTTACAAAAGAAGACGCCGAAGAGTTGCTTTACGAAGACCAACAGGTTATTAAAACAGGTATTCCCTTTTCCAAAGAACAAAAAAAGATCCTGTTGAATGGCAGAGAAGGGTGGATTTCTTCGATTAAAATACCTCTAAAAAACGAACATGGGAAAATTATCGGCCTTTTCGGATTAACGCGGGATATTACACAACAAAAAATTGCAGAAAAAGCACTTACAATCAGTGAAGAAAGACTTCGAAAAGCCCAGGAATTGGCGCATCTGGGGAATTGGGATTGGGACATAAAAAATAAGACATTAATCTGGTCTGATGAATTATATCGAATTTTTGGTGTGGAGCCGGACTCTTTCGAATTAACGTATGATAATATCGAAAATTGCATCCATAGCGAAGATAAAGCACAGAACCAGCAAATGGTTGACAAACTCCTGAATACGGAGAAATCCCTTGAATATACAATGCGCATCGTTCTCCCAAATGGGGAGATACGCCACATTAAACAGCATATAGAAGTAAAACGGGACGATGCAGGTAACGCTATCAATGCATTCGGCACAATTTCAGATATTACTGACATTAAGGTTGTTGAAGAGGAATTACGAAAAGAAAAAGAAACCGCGCAGAAATATCTTGATATTGCGGCTGTCATTTTTATTGTGCTGGATAAAGCAGGAAATGTTCTAATGATTAACAAAAAAGGATTTGAAGTGCTGGGATACCCCTCAGAAAGTGAACTCATCGGAGTTAATTGGTTTGAAAAGTGTATGACGCCACAGGACGGAAAAAAGCATTTCAATGTTTTCAGGAAAATGGTTTCCGGTGAAATAGAATTAGCAGAATACTATGAAAATACGATTTTGGGCAAAGAGAATCAGAAACATATTATCGCCTGGCATAACTCGTTTATTCGGGATGAAAATGATGAAATCATCGGGACATTAAGTTCCGGTGAAGATATCACCCAGCGCAGGGAAGCGGAACACGCCCTGCAAGAAAGCAGAGATCGGTTGCAGGCAATACTTGACAACACGACTGCTTTTATCTATATCAAAGACATGACCGGTCGATTTACTCTTGTAAATCGTCAGTTTAAAAATACTTATGAAGTTAATGGACAAGAAATTATCGGAAAAACCGATTATGATATTCTCGACCCAAAATATGCAAAAGAATCTCAAGAAAATGATCAAAAAGTGATCACTGCCGGCGTCCCGATGCAGTTTGAGGAATCGGTTATTGCTAACAGAGAAAAAAAGACTGTTATTTCTATAAAAGTACCAATGTATGATACATTGAAAAAGATACGTGGGATTTGCTGTATTGCGACAGACATTACTGTTCTAAAGAAAGCACAACACGAAAAGGAGAATCTTGAAGAACAATTGCAACAATCACAAAAATTAGAGGCAATTGGCCGACTTGCCAGTGGTGTGGCTCATGATTTCAATAATATGTTAACCGCGATCATCGGAAATACAGATCTCTTACTGATCGATATTTCAGATAAGGATTTAATGCTTGAAGATATCAACGAAATTAAAAAAGCAGCAGAGCGCTCCTCAAATCTAACACAACAATTACTTGCTTTTAGCAGAAAACAACCGCTTAAAATGGATATTGTAGATCTGACATCTGTAATCGTTGAGATCGATAAAATGCTTCAACGATTAATGGGGGAAGATATTCAATTGTCCACGCAGCTTTCAGAGAACTTGAAACGAGTAAAAGCCGACCGTGGTCAAATAGAACAGGTGATCATAAATCTTGCAGTAAATGCAAAAGATGCCATGCCAAATGGTGGCAATATTTGCATTCGAACAGAGAACGTTATTGTTGATAAATCTATTCGTACAAAAATCAATCACATTAACACAAATGAATTTGTCTGTATATCATTTGCTGATAATGGCCCAGGCATGACCGAAGAAGTGAAATCTCGAATTTTTGAACCGTTTTTTAGCACCAAAGAAAAGGGCAAAGGCACTGGCCTGGGTCTGGCTGTCGTTTACGGGATTATAAGGCAGCATGAGGGCTGGATTGATGTAGAAAGTGGGTTGGGCAAAGGTACGATATTTAAAGTATATTTACCTGTTTTTACAACACATCTTTTAAAGAAAAGAAAAAAGAGCTCTGATATGATCAAGGACTGTAATGGTATGGGAAAACGTATTTTGCTTGTTGAGGATGAAGAAACAGTCCGAAAATTTGCATTTCGTGCTCTTGTAGAAAATGGATACAAGGTATCTGACACGATAAATTCAGAACAGGCTATTAAAATCTTCAAAAACGAAAAAGGAAATTTCGATCTCATTTTTAGCGATGTTGTTCTGCCGGATCAGTCCGGGATTTCGCTCATTGAGAAACTATCGAAAGAAGGCTATCGTTTTCAAGTTTTACTATCCAGTGGCTATACAGACGAAAAATCTCAATGGCCGCTCATTAGAAAGCGGGGATATCATTTTATTCAAAAACCATATACTATTCAAGAACTTTTGGAAAAAATTAAATGTATTATCGCTCAATAACAGCGGAATAAATTATTTAAATTGTAATCTAAATTTCTAAAATGAATTATAATAATGGAAAAATCGATTTATTGCCCGAGAAACACACGAAATAGTGCTTAATTCAAGTATCCATTCAATAATTGATGGTGTGCATCAAAGCTTTCGGATTCTCTTTAAA
>CAZCJL010000123.1:0-19117 GCA_964498785.1 uncultured Cytophagia bacterium
AAATTTGTTATCCCGACACTAAAAATCAATGCCGACTTTTTACGGTTTCATCATTCATATTGATCCATTTAGCAGGGTTGCTGATTATGCGAAATTACCGGATGCTGATATGATCCTGATCACTCACGAACATCGTGATCATTTGGATGAAAGCGCGTTGAAAGAAATTCGCACTGTTGAAACACAAATCGTGGCAGCAAAAAGCTGTGTCGACCAGTTGGGTGAATGTATTGTTATGAAAAATGGAGATAAAAAAACAGTTGAGGGTATTAAAATTGAGGCAGTACCGGCATACAATATCACACATAAACGAGAAAACGGAAAACCGTATCACCCCAAAGGAGTCGGCAACGGATATATCGTGACCTTTGGTGATAAGCGTGTTTATATTGCAGGAGATACGGAAAATATTCCGGAAATGAAGGCATTGGAAAATATCGACATTGCCTTCCTGCCCATGAACCTGCCTTACACGATGACCCCGGAAATGGTCGCAGACGCGGCAAAAGCATTTCAACCTGAAATTTTATATCCGTACCATTACGGAGATACGGATCCTGAAAAATTAGTCGAGTTGCTGAAAGATCAGAAACAAATTGATGTTCGGATTCGCGATATGCGATAAATCGATGCATCATACAAAATTGTAATTAAAAACGTTTCATTCCGCTATGGAGTGAAGCGTTTTTTTTATGTTTGGAAGTTACAGGTAAACGTAGAGAATTATATCCAATGAATTCTCTCGATAATTGACAGGCTGTTACAGATTAGTTACATAATTGTTTTATTTCATTAACATTTATAAGAATTATATTTATTACTTGACATTTTCTATTATTTTAGGTAAATTGCCAACTATTTTTCATTCGCAACATCTTTGTAACAAATGTTTTTTCTTTCCTACTCATTTAAAGAAATAAATTCGTCAAGATCAGGGAATACTTTTCCTGTCATCTTTTCATTGTGAGAGAACGATTTTCTGAAGATCAGGCTTAAGGACACGGTTCTAAATTGGAAGATAGCGGATACAACGATAATTACTCTGAAGGTTGCAAATCATGTCAGGCAGGAAAATGGCTGTGCATATTTTTAACCTATCTATGTAATGCAAAATGTAGCTTCTGTCCCTCTCCATTTAAGCAACAGGATAAAATATTCAGCGCTTTTGGATACCACCCTGATGTTATTTTTCAATACATGAAAGACGTACGATTTAATGGTGTTAGTTTCTCCGGTGGGGATTGTTTCCTTGTTTTCGATCGTCTGCTGAAATGGGTAAAAGAGTTTAAGCATAAATTCCCGGATATTTACTATTGGGCTTATACAAACGGTCTCGCAGCAAATGATGATAAATTGAAACAGTTGGCAGATAACGGACTTAATGAGATTCGATTTAATATCGCCGCGACCGATTATAATTCTGCACTTATTTTGAAACGCATTGAAACCTCTGTGATGCTATTCGATAAAGTAGCGGTGGAGATTCCATCTATCCCGGCGGATTATGAAAAATTAATCGCAGTGCTTCCTGTTCTGGATTCTATTGGCGTGTCGTATTTAAATTTACATGAATTCATGTTAATGCCGGAAGATCCGCATATTGGTAAAACACAACGGGGTGAATATATTTTAAATAAAGAATCAGTCGTTCATTACGATACGCAGAGTTTGTCAAATACAAAACGAATTATTAAATTTTGCCGATCCAAAAATTTGAATATACGAATCAATAATTGTTCACTTCAAAAAAAAGACCATCAAATGTTGCAGCGCCGTCTGGCAATGGGACGAATTTTTCGGAAACCGTATGAAAAATTGACAGAAGACGGTTTATTAAAAACATGGCTCGTGTATTCATCTCAATTTTCAGAAGAAGATGTGCACAGCAGGCTGCACCAAAAAACAACGCCGGAACATTGGAAAAAATATTGTATCATACCGGATAGTTCCTGCAACGGGCACCGTGTTGATGAGCTTGTTTTTTTACCGCCACTTGGAATTGATGATCAACGAGTTCTTTATCAAATAAATAAAATACGATAACAAATGCAATCAACTGCTTTTCATATCACCTGGCCCGATGGCGATTTAATCTATCAACCGACTGCGTCCCGGATTCGAAATCACCGGACAGGGGCTGTGAATTCGATTTCCGGAAGACAGAATTTTTCGATTATGCGAGAAGCAAGCGATTTTGAACCGTTTTGTCTGACAATATTTTTAAGTCACCTTTGTAATCTTGCATGTCGCTATTGTTATGCTGCCAGTAAAGAACAGGTTCCTTTGTCCATCTTTCGTTCTGAATCGGTGTTACAGATAGCAGAATGGATTGCCCGTAACAGCGCAAAACGTAAGAAGCCGTTTATCCTCGGCTTTCACGGGGGAAATGAGCCTCTTCTTTTCCCGGAGCTGATGAATGACGTAATGTCGGTCTGTAAAAGTGTTGCTAAAAATCACAATGTGGAACTCTTTCCGCATTGTACGACAAATGGCGTTCTGGATCAGGATACAGCAATTTGGGCCAGGGATCATGTCCGCGGCATTACGCTGTCGTGGGATGGGCCAGCAGATATTCACGATGCACATCGAATGCAAAAAAACAGTGCTCCCACAAGTGATATTGTGCAACAGACGGCTCATCTGCTCAACGGACATGTCCCGCAATTTCGGGTTCGAGTGACAGTAACGAATTCATCCGTACACCGGTTAAGCGAGATCGTGGATTTTTTTGATCAACAGCGAATTCGGCATGTTGAATTTTATCCGATTTATCAGGATGTGAATAATTCGCTGGATAATTCTCTCATTCCCGAAAGTGTTGAATTCGTACGAAATTTTTTAGCTGCCCGAAAATCGGGACGCCAACGGGGGATGACAATCGGCTTTGCAGCGAGCCGGATCGAAAATTATCACCACACATTCTGTCCGCTGTTTCAGGAAAACTTGACAGTGACGCCGGATGGTTTCTTTACATCGTGTTTTCTGGCGACGCATAACGAGAACAATGCATCCGAGCAATTTATGTTCGGTTCATTAACTGATGAAAACGAACCACAATTTGATCAGATTTCATTGCAAAGGTTGATTTCTAAATTATCGCAATTCCCGCAGCAATGTCAATCCTGTTTTAATCAGTTGCATTGCGCGAAAGGCTGTCCTGAAATATGCATGTTAAGACCGGAGGAACAGTCGGAATTCGATTGTACGATAGCGAAGTGGATTGGATTGGCAAATATTATTGAAGCCGCGGGAATTGAAATTACGGATAATCAATTAAATAATTGTAAGGAATTTTTTGAAGGCATCACCATTCGGGAATTTTCAGCAGATGAATCAATTTGACATTACAACTGAAGTCTTTGCAATTAATCAGACAGAAAACAGTCACATTCTTTATGCGCCGACAGTTGGCGTCGCCTGCCTGATAAATAATGATACCCTCAATTTGCTAACGAACATTCGGCAGATGGATGATAAAGATTTGTCAGATGAGCAGCGTGTGGTACTCAATTTTCTAATTCATAAGAAAATCGTTAACAGTACCACGGATTCACAAATAACATGTAAAACCAGCGCTGAATTATCCCCCAATAAACTCACACTTTTTCCGACACACCGCTGTCAACTGAACTGTTGTTATTGTTACGCAGAGGATCAAACCAAAATAAACAGCTCCATGTCCCGCGAGATTGTAGAAAGTGCGATTGAATATTACGTGGGATTAATGACACGTGAAAACCGGCCTGTTTTTAATTTAGAATTACACGGAGGCGGAGAGCCATTTGCGGATTGGGATTTAGGGCAATTCATCATTACAGAGGCAGAACAACGCTGCCATGAAAATGATTTTAAGTTGAAAGCCGTCGCCGGGACAAACGGAATATTCAATGACACGCAACTGCAATGGATCATTGAACATATTCACTCGCTAAACATTTCTTTCGAGGGATTGCCGCATATTCAGGGTATTCACCGACCATTTAAAAACGGAGAAAATTCATTCCGCATCGTGGATAATTCGCTCAAATTTTTTGATGATCATAATTTTCCTTACGCACTTCGGATTACCGTCACCCATCATAATGAAAAGTTGCTCCCGGAAACCATACAATTCATTCTGGATAATTACAATACCGGATTGATTCATATTGAGCCTGTTTATTCTTGTGGAAATGTGCACGATGCAGCAGAGGCATTGCAGCCGGATTTGAATCATTTTGCAGAAGTCTATTTACAGCTTGATGCAATATGCAGGGAGCAAAATGTACAGTTAGAATATTCAGGCTGCCAGTTTGATCGGTTGAAAACCAATTTCTGCTACGTGGGGACGGATGATTTTGCAGTGACTACTGACGGATACCTGACAAATTGCTGGGAGGTGAGCGATATGTCACATCCTGCGGCGGACATTTTCATATTTGGCAAATTATTGCCTGGCGGAAAAATAGAAATTGATCAAAAAAAGGTGGCGTTTTTAAAATCTCTGAATCTGGAAAATTTTGAATTTTGTAAAAATTGTTTTGCCAAATATCAGTGTGCGGGTGATTGTGTTTTAAAACTGGGACATATTAATTATCATGGCCCGCGAGGCGGAGATCGCTGTACATCCACTCGGAAATTAGTGGCAAACCGCTTGTTACAGCTTTTAGAACAAGATAATATTTTTAAATCGGAAATTAACGCAACACGATTAGGATAACTTAAAACATCAATAGGAGGAGTCTCCATGAAAAAATCAACCGATCGGCGCCTTTCCCGCCGTGATTTTTTGAAAATGGCTGCAACAGTAACTGGTTCCGCTGCACTGGCAGGAGCCGGTGTGTTTTGTGGTAAAAGTAAAGAACAGCAAGAAATGCTGACATATCAGTGGTATTTAAATCCTGCGTTTCGAATTGATCCTGTGTCGAATTCGGAAGTGGAGTTATTCACACATTTAAAGGATGGCGAACGTATTTCTCACCGATTTTCGGGCCTCGAGGCTGATCTGCTGCTCTCGCTTGAGCAAAAGGTTGATTTGAGTGCAAATATGGGGGCGCTGGCTCAAAAATATGCAATTTCCGCGGAAGAATGCCACAAACGAGTCGATCAATCGCTGCGCGAACTTCTGGATTCCAATATCATTTATCATGGCGAAGAAATGAAAGTTAAAATTGTTGAGGAGCAACATGGATAAATCTTACACCGTAACAGCTGATTTGTTCACTATCCCGTACAAGGACGATAATCTGATTTTGTACGCCCCCCGTGTGGGATTTGCATGCGCTGTCAATCAGGAAGTGATTAATTTGCTTTCGGAAATCGATTCTGTGAAAACAGATGAATTGACAGAAGAACAGAAGAATATTCTGGATTTCCTGGAACAGAAAAGCATCCTGAACGGATCGAATGAAGTGAATTGTATCAGCAACGCACCACAGGAATATACACCGACTCAGGTAACTCTGTTCGTCACGAACAAGTGTAATCTGCGTTGTAAATATTGCTATGCCGCGGCCGGCGACTGGAAACCGCTGACAATGGACTGGAGCGTGGCAACGAATACCATTGAGCGGGTTATCGAAAATATCCATAAAGTCGGTGGCGATCATTTTAGTCTTGGATTTCACGGCGGCGGTGAGCCGTTGTATCCGTGGGATTTAATTAAAAGAATTGTCACTTACGCAGAAGAACGCTGCGCGGATGAAAAATTGGGATTGACTGTTTACGCGGCAACAAATGGTATTTTAAGTAAAAAACAGCTCGAATGGATCGTCGGGCATTTTTCAAATCTGAATATTTCATTTGATGGTCTGCCTCATGTGCAGGATTATCATCGTCCGATGCCAAATGGAAAAGGCTCATTCGCAGCGATTGACAGAACCATGCGTTATCTGGATGAGCACAATTTCAATTATGGCATTCGTTGCACAATTAGCTCCTATAATATCGATTTGATGGATGAAACCATTCATTTTATCGGGCAGAATTACAAAGCAAAGACCGTTCATCTGGAGCCGCTGTTTTATTGCGGACGCTGCAAGACGAATGAGCTAATGCAGCCGGATATCGATAAATTTGCAGAAAACTTTATCCGGGCAGAGCCAAAATGCATCCCGTACGGAATTAAGCTGACGTATTCCGGTAACCAGATCGGTATGTTGCGAAATTCGTTTTGTGGTACGACCCGCGATAATTTTGCTGTTACACCGGATGGATATATTACCACCTGCTTTGAAGTGACCAGCAAAGACGAACCGAAATCGGACACGTTTTTTATCGGGCGTATTACTGAAGAGGGACAGATTGAGATTAACCCGGAAAAACGGAGTTTTCTCAATTCGCTGACTGTTGAAAATTTGGAATATTGCCAGAATTGTTTCGCGAAATGGCATTGTGCCGGCGATTGTGTCAATAAAATCGGGCATGAAAATTATGCCGGCAAGCGAGGACACGAACGTTGCCATTTAAACAGACGTTTGTTGAAAAATCATCTGGTCGGACTTGTGGAGGGAACGCATCAGGATCCCTTTACCCGCTATTATGGAGAACAACAAGAGCAATCTTTTGATCAGAAAAATAAAAAATCGACGCATAACGAACAGGGCTTAAAAAAGGAGACAACATCATGAACAATAAACCAAATGATCGCCTGCTGAAAAAAGTTGAGGTGAATGGCACTCCCAAAATCATCAGTTCCATTGATATCAAGATTCCGGACAAAGAGGTTCATATTAAACAACCTGATGAAGGTGCTCCGAGCGGTGGCGGAACCTGTACCTGTCATTCTGTTTGTACCTGCGTGCCGGTTACAACATGTAATTGCAATATGGTGTGTACATGCGATACGGTATGTACAACTAATGATCCCTGTAGTCCGGTGTCCGGATGCCCTGCCTTTTCATGTAATTGTGAACCGGATTGTACCTGCCACAGCGATTGCGGCTGTACGTCTACCTGTGGCTGTACTTCGACCTGTGGTTGTACCGGAACATGTAGCTGTACTTCGACGTGTGGAACAACCTGTTCCTGTACCAGCACGCACTACTGGTATCCAAATTAATTCAACCTGAAAAACAACCGTAAAAAAGGGGTTTTCATCATGGGAAAGGCTAAAAAGAAATGGCAAATCATTTTTTCGATTTTACTGATTTTCTTTTGTTCTTCGATTTTTTCACATTTGTACGCAGCAAAAAAGATACTTTTCGTCACCGCAGTTATTAATGAAACAACTGTTTTTGATGATGATAATGCAATCATACAACGAATGACGCAAGCCGGTCATGAAATTACTTTGCAATCTCAAGACGGCTGTACTGCCCAGGATGCAGATGGAATGGATATGGTTTTCATTTCAGAGCGGGTGTCGGCTGCAAAAGTCGCTTCAGTATATAAGGAGGTGCCAATACCGGTTATTTGCAGCGAACCTTTTATTTTTGATGATATGGAAATGGCGTCTGACGTTGGTTCGGAAAGCGATCAAAATAAGATCGACATTGTGACACCGGGCTCATCGCTGGCTGCCGGACTCAGCGGGTCCGTCACTATCTGTAACAGTGGAGAATATACCACGCTTAATTATGGCACACCCGGAAACAATGCAACTGTTGTGGCAACGGTTTATGGAAACAGCGACCGGGCTGTCTTTTTCGTTTATGAAAAAGATGAGACAATGGAAAACGGATTCACAGCCCCGGCTAAACGGGCGGCATTTTTTCTTTTCAAAGACGCGGCGTTATCACTAAATGACAATGGCTGGAAATTGTTTGATTCCATGTTGGAGTGGTGTTTTCCAACAGGTAGCTTACTGGTAGACACTCATCCGCAGTTCAGTCTTTACAGGACTGGTAATTCGGCAGCATTTGCAATCCTGTTAAAAAATAATACAATGAGTTCTATCTCAATCAGGAGTTTTTCTCTGAATAACAATTCTTTTTCATTAGCAACATCGTTACCAGTAAATTTGTCCGCGGGTGCATCAAAGTATTTAGGTATCAGAGTAAATGGCGATGGTAACGGGCTCTATCGTTCCCGCAGCACAATTGAATATCTGACAAACGGACAGACGAAAACGCATCAATGTGAATTTGTGTGCGGGTTATTTGTAAATGATGATGGCGAAACCGCATTTGTTGCAGATAAAGCAATTGATGCATATAATGCCTGTTATTCAGAAGATCCGTCTTCTGTGGAGACATTGAATAATATGGGAGTCCTCTACAGACTTCTCAGTGAATCATCGATTGCCCAGGACACCCTCGCTGCGGCGACAAATAAAGGTATCAATGATAAATATGGATATGCCGGTGTAAAAATGAATTACGGCGTGGTAAAATCAGATCGAAATTCCAGCACTTATGCAAATAACTATTATGATTTAGTGTTATCTGATATCACCGGAGGAGAAAGTAGTTCTGCGCTGGCGCCACAGGTTTATTATAACCAGGGCTGGGAAGATTATAAAAATGAAAAATTTTCTGATGCACTGGTACATTTGCAAAAAGTGTTTTCTCATACAAAAAGTACAGATTATGTGAAAGCAAAAGCATATATTTTGCGCGGGGCAATTTATTTTCGACAGGGTTATACGTCAAGTGCCAACAATGCATTCGAGATGGCAATATCGCTTGATCCCGATGGTCCCATCGGCAGGATGGCTCAGGAAAATATCAACAATATAACCGCTGTTGAAGACGAAAATGATGACAAAACCATACCCCGTCTGTTCACGATGATGCCCAATTACCCCAACCCGTTTAATCCATCGACCACAGTGAGTTTTGCATTACCAAATCCATGCAAAGTTGAACTGACGATTTTCAACGTGAGCGGGCAAAAAATCCGGACGATTCTATCACAATACATGGAAAGTGGGTGGCATCATGCGAGCTGGGACGGGAAAAACGACACCGGTCAGGATGTAAGCTCCGGCGTTTATCTTTTGCAGATGCGGGCAGCAGATTTTCAGGCATCGAATAAAATCACCTTATTACGCTAAATGGAGAACTGATAATGAGAAAGTACTTTATGTTAATTTTTGTTGCTCTTTCCGTCATGACGGTAATTGCGCAAACACCGGGCACAGAGAAGTGGTCGACTCAGCTTATTGAAAAGACTGTTTCCTGTCCTGCGATTGCGTCGGATGGAACATTATATCTTGCCTTATATGGTAGCAAAATGATTGCGCTAAATCCTGAAGATGGCTCGACAAAATGGACAAAAACGACCGATGCCAGTTATCTCACTGCCTCTCCGGTAATCGGGGATGACGGTACAATCTATCTTGCTTCTACAGATAATAAATTGTATGCTGTTAATCCGGACGGATCCGATAAGTGGGTTTTTGAAGCCGGTGGTATGTTTGAAGAGACGCCGGTTATCGGCGCGGATAATACAATTTACGTCGGTTCTTATGACGGAGAATTATATGCAATCGGCGCTGATGGCAACGTGGTCTGGAGCAAAAGTTATGTGGGTAACTTTTTTTCCACCGGCGTCATTAGCGGAAACGGCGTTTTATATATTGCCTCAACCGATTTTTCCACCTCGAACTTTTACGCGATTGATCCGGCAGATGGTTCCATCATCTGGACAGTGGATGGAATCCGGGTTTGTCGCGCACCGGCGATCGGAAATGATGGGACAATCTATATCCCGTCTTATGACGGGGGGCTTTATGCCGTCAGCTCAAGCGGAGAAAAAAAGTGGCGTTTCGTGACCACAGAGGGAAAATGGGTGCAATCATCTCCGGTGATCGGCGCTGATGGAACAATTTACGTCCCTTCCAATGATTCCAAACTATATGCCATCAATCCGGACGGCACGATGAAATGGGAATTCACCACAGGATTGAGTATTTCTTGTGCTCCGGTTATCGATGATAACGGAATTATTTATCTGGCTTCCGGGGACAAATATTTGTATGCAATTAATCCCGATGGTACTGAAAAATGGAAATATGACATCAATGAAAAAGCAGCATCTGATTTAACGATAAATGAAGAAGGAATATTGTATATTTGCAATAACAATAATCAATTTCACGCTCTTTATACCGGAAGCGAAGGATTGGCAAATTCTATCTGGCCGAAATGTCATCAAAATTTGCGGAATAATGGCCGGGTGCAGGGTGATTTACATATAAGTGATTTCCTCGCATTTGATTTATGTGATGTCGGAAATAATATTCAGCATGATGTTTATATAGAAAACAACTCGGGGTCAGATATTATTATCCATGCCTGTCAGTTTCAGAATGATGAATTCAGTACGATGTCGAGTTTGCCAATGACGATAACTTCCGGGCAAACCAGAACGATTGCTGTCCAAATCACTCCGAATGCCACTGCCCTATATGAAACAAGGTTGACACTGGATTATGAGATGAATTTTGAATTCAAAACCGCTGAAATAACTTTACAACATGGCGTTTTTATGAGTGATGATGAGCCGGAACTTTTACGTACCGCAACACAGGCGATTGACGCGTTCGATCTATGCGTCCACGAGGATGAAAACTCAGTCGCCACACTTAATAACAAGGGCGTATTACTGCGGTTACTCGGAGAAGTCCGGCAGGCTGATGCTATCTTTGTGGAATTAATCAATAAAAGTATGAACCAAAATTATGGATACAGCGGCATCAAGATGAATTTAGGCGTGACGCGATCGGACCAGGAAAAGTATGTGGATTCTCATGACTACTTTTCCGCGGCGCTATCTGATGTCGTTGATAATTTCGATGGCTCCGTTCTGGCGCCGCAAATTTGCTACAATGAAGCCTGGGATGCCTATCAAAATGATAATTTCATTGATTTCTTTCAAAATTTACAATATGTTTTATCACATGAGAAAGCAAGCGACTATTTGAAAGCAAAGGCGTGTGTGTTATCAGGAGCGGCGTGCTTTCGGGATGGATCCACGGATTTGGCTGTGGATGCTTTCAATCAGGCAATTGAATTGGATCCTGACGGTCCGATGGGAGAAATGGCCCGATATAACCTGGGTCAACTCACTGGCGTCGATTCGCCTGAAGAACCAACGATTCCCGAAGATTTTGTACTGTTGCCCAATTATCCCAATCCGTTTAATCCGTCAACACATATACAATTTGATTTGCCCGCAAGTGGGCAGGTGCTGGTCGAAATTTACAACGTTGTCGGTCAAAGGATTCGTTCGTTGCACAACGATTACCTGAATGCCGGTCATCATGAGTTGGAATGGAACGGCAGGGACGAGACTGAAAAGATGGTTGAAAGCGGCATTTACATCGTCCGGGTGAAAGCCGGCAATTTACAGGCGAGCCGTAAAATAACGTTGTTGAAATAAATTGATGAAGAAACTATGAAGCACACGAAGGCATCGCAAACTACGTGTGCTTCATATTGAATGATATAGCGAGAAATAAGAATAAATTCAGCGCTTTTTTGCAAAAAAATTTTCTGATTGATTTTATGAATTTTTTCATTTTTAATATTTAATTGCAGCTTGTCTGCGTCAGGAAGTGTTTATGAAAACAGTGGGAATCTGGGGGTTATTTTCAGGACGGGGCAGTGGCATCGGAAGGATGCTCGCAGAATATCTGTTATCTGACAAATATCAGGTGATCGGGATCGGAAGGAATCCATCAGATAATATAATCCATGGTTTGAAGAAAACGATTGCTATTGATATTGAAAATGAGATACCGGATCAGGAGACGATTCGGTCACGCGTCGGAGAAATTGATGCTTTGGTTATTACCGCGGGTGTTGGTTTTCCGCATCCAATCTGGGATATTGATCTGCCTAAAATAAGACAGATGGCAGATGCGAATTTTGTTCTACCAGTCTGGATTTTTTCTGCATTGAAAGATATCACTCAGCACTTTGTAATAACAGGCAGTATCGCCGGCATCGTGCCACGGGAGGGCAGTTCGGTGTACGCCGGAAGCAAAGCTGCGGTGGTTGCGTTTGCTGAATCTGCACGCAAGGAGCTTCCGAAACATAATATTCAAACCATCAATTTTAACTACATTCACCGGATTGGTGCGGACAAAATTTTGAACGCGTATCGATTTATGATTGATAATCCTGCGAATATAGACATCACGATAAATGTATGAGTTGAATCCATGCCGAATTTAGTCACCACTTTCAACTGTCATAATAACTGTGAGTTTTGCTTTGTTGATTCCGAAAATAATGAACACGAATTGACATTGCCTGTTTTAAAATCCATGATGCCATTCATCAAGTCCTTTCAGCGCAGCGGCGTGAATCTCGTTGGCGGTGAACCGACCCTCGCATCGGATTTCTATAAAATTCTACACTATCTGCTCCAGCAAGATCTCCGAGTCAATATATTTACGAATGGCAAAATAAAACCCGAACTGGTGGAAAAACTGCAACATCTTCATATTGGAGATTTTAGTTTTTGCGTCAACCGATCCTCACCAGCTCTTGATTCGGGGATAACTTTTTTTTATAAAAAACTGGGGTATCGAATTCGACTGTCAGTAACGATTTCATCGAAATTTGCCATGCCGGTTCATATAACGGATGAGATTCGAAAATACAGGTTGAATAAAGCAGTACGGGTCGGGATTGCTTTGCCCATGTATCCGAATCGGAATAATCAATATTTGAGACCACAGGATTACGGGGAAACTGCTGAAAATTTATTCTCATTTTTTGAGGATTGTTTGAAATACAACATCCGTCCATCCTTTGATTGCGGCTTCCCCTACTGTTTTTTCAACGCTGAACAAAAAGCGTTTTTTGAGGCCCATCATATCGAATTTGCTTCTAATTGTGGGATTATCCCGGATATCCAACCAGATGGCAATGTCATTCCCTGCTTCCCGCTTTCAAAATTTGCAGTAGATTTTAATGAAAACAGTCACTGGCATGATATTCAGGAAAAACTCGACAGAAAACTGAAGAACATCAAAAAGAGTTATTTATTTGAATATTGTGAAGATTGCACGGATTTAATTGAGGGACGCTGTTGTGGCGGTTGCTCGGCATTCCGGTTCGTTTAATGCAATTGACGCAGTCGTTCCATCATTGTGGATAATAACCAGCACCCGTTGCCGGTTAACGCATAATCAGGTGTTCCATCTGTTTTTTTCACGAGTCCTGCTGCAACCCACATATCCCAAATACCGTGAAATGAATGACCAAATGTATTGCTCATCATTTCGATCGCGGATTCCGGAATTCGTGTCGCCATTAGGTAGCTTTCAAATGCGCGAATTGTGATTCGCTGGTCATCTTCCGCGAAAGCAAAGTCGATTCCGGTGCTGCCGGATTTAATAGCGTCGTTATATTTTTTTAATGGTAAATGGCGGTAGAACAAAGGACCAATCAAGCCATCGGCAATGGTGCCAAATGCCAGGCAGTCTTCATTTCGTGCAGGAAATGTGAAATACAGATTTTTATCCCGGTGATTGCCATAATGGTTGAAAAAGACATTCTGATATCCGGCTTCATTCAGAAATTTTTTACCCATTAAAACCATTTGATAGCTTTTCAGTTTATCAGGAATCAAATCCGTATTTTTGCGGATGATTTTATCCAGCACCCGGGAAATTTGCAATTCATAAAGTGCAAAACCATCCAGTCCGTTTTCAATTAAAAATGAAATATCAGAACGCACATCATCGAAATCCTGCCCCGGAATTCCGTAAAGAATATCTGCTGAGGTGATGAATTCATCCCGGACTAAAAGTTTTATTTTCGATTCGACAGTTTTCGCATCTTGCCGTCTGCCGATAAATTCGCGTAAATCATCCCTCAGCGATTGTATCCCCACGTGTATTCGCCGAATATTCAACTCATGAAACAATTGAATCGTCTGTTCACTGATGTCACTCGATGTGATTTCTACCGCCAACTCAGTATCTGTATCGATATTGAAATGGCGCCGTAGTTCGGAAAACAGCCGGCGTAACTGGTCAGGTGTTAATATGAGAGGACTCCCCCCGCCAAGGTGAACAGTGGTCACCCGGTTGCGCTTCCAGTCGAATCGCTCGCCCCACAACCGAAGTTCTGCAATTAAATTTTGCAGATAGTGTTCAATAATACGCCGGTATTTTACCGGAACGTGGAACGAATAGAGATCGCAAAAGCGACATTTCCCATCACAAAAGGGAATATGCAGGTAAATGGATAAATCTTTTTTGGGATGAAGGACGTCAATTTTCCGCATCAATTCAGATTCATTTAAAAGCTGATCCTTTGCCGGAAAATACGGTTCCGGCGCCGCACGTCGGGTGACATCATAATAGCGGCTGACGTTTCTAAATTGCGCATCGACAAACGGATCGATGAATTGTGGCTTATTTATGTGCTTCATAATAATCCTGACAAATCGTACATTCGGTGCAATTTTTAGCGCACGTAATCGTTTGATGAAAGAATTCTTCCGTAATAGGTATATTTGTCATGACGCCGGCGGGACCGGAGCCAATTTCATTGGCAGCCAGCGGAGAACGGTTGAGATATGCATTGAACACACGCATATATTTTTCAGGATTTTGCAATGTAACACGACCCGCAATTTTGATGACATCGAACAAGCCGTCGTAAAGATGCAAATGTTGCGGCAAAATCCAGGCGCTCTTTAGTCGCAACCAGGGATTTTGATTTAAATGATCCTGGCACAAACTCGCAGGCAAAGGCAGGTTGACGCCCATTTCGTAAAAATGCTGAATTCGCCAGGGACAACCAGCCAGACAGCCCTCGTTCACGATCAATTTAATCGGACCTGAAAATGAAGAACGAAGTGCCCGCAACTTTCGCATATTACGAACAACTGATGTATCTGGTACGATACTATCCACAGCGTCTTTGATATAATTAATCTGTTCAGTCTCGCTGATTCCCATTAAAATCGAGGCGCACACAATATACTGTTTTAGATTCGTTTTGATAAAACGAGCCAATCGCAGATCACTGACTGTCACTTTTGTTAGGCCATAATTTTGATGCAAGCGACGTAATTCTGTAAATATCCCTTCCTGAATTTCTTCGATGGGTTTGGACAGGATAATCGGATTTATGAGCACAGTTTTAGGCAATCGGGAGCGCAGCAGAAATGTATATAAATGAGATTGCGGCTGCCGGGGACGTCCCGACGAGCAGACATGGGCTCCGATCGGAAAATATATTTCATCGATATGTTCCTGAAAATGATGCTCCAGATTATTCCAGAATGAAAGATCCTGATCAATGTATGGTATGCTAAATTTCATTCTTTTTTCCAGTCTTTATAAAATGGTTGATTACATCATGGTACCAGCACGACTTTTCCGATATTTTTCCGATTCTCGATATATTCGTGTGCTTTACCAACCTCCTCAAAGGAGAATGTATTATCGACGTGCGGACGGATCCAGCCTTCCTCAACGCCTTGAAGGATTTTCAGCATCCAGACTTTTACTTTCTCGCCTTCGCCCCACATTTTACCGAGATCAACGCCAAAAACGGATTTATTCGCTCCCATGAGTTTAAACGGATGAAACCACGGCGTTTGCACCATTATCTTCACGAGTCCCATTTTTGCACTTCCGGATTCAGTTGTCGTTGATATACCGAACATGCCCAGCCGTCCGGTTTTGCGAAGCGCTTTGTAACTTTTTTTCCAGCTCTTTCCGCCAAACGGATCGATGATGAGTTCAACGCCCTTTCCGTTTGTGAGCTGATTGAGTACATCAGCCCAGTCATTTGTTCGGTAATCGATGGCGTGATCGAGTCCCCGTTTCATCAGAAAAACATGTTTACCCGAACTGGACGTACCGTAAGTTCTTGCGCCAATGCGTTTCGCCAGATCCAGTGCAGCAAGACCAACACCGCCACCCGCGTTATGGATCAGAATGGATTCGCCTTGTTTTAAACCACCCATCACAACTACAAGCTGGTAGGCAGTCAGATAAACAACAGGGATTGAAGCAGCTTCCTCATAGCTGATGGATGAAGGTTTTTCAAAAACCTGATTCATCTTTACGACAATTTTGTCCGAATATCCTTTAAATCGGGTCAGTGCGAACATGGCTTTCCCAATGCGCTTTTCATCGACGCCACTTCCGACAGCTTCGATATCCCCGGCTACTTCATAACCAACGACACAGGGTATTTTCGGAGCATCCGGATAAAGACCCTTCCGGGCCAGTATATCGGCAAAATTAATTCCAGCAGCTTTCACATTTATCAGGACTTCGCCAGGACCTGGTTTCGGATTTGCCGCATTATGGATTTCCAAAACTTCGGGACCGCCATGTTTTGTTATATAAATCTGTTTCATTTCTTATCTCCAGAAATAAAAAACAATTGAAGGATACGGTTTTAAAATCGTTTAAGTTAAGAACAAATTAGTGCTAAAGATATTAAAATATTTTATAAAAGTCAAGCTGACATTGGAATAATTTTTTAATTGGTGTTCAGGAATTTAGATTTCCGAAATCTTTGAGATTTCGGAAATCTGCGCCGTCACAATAAATTTTAGTGCTGTTTCTATGCGACGATGAATTATCAAACCTGTCGCTATTTTATCCGTAACAGAAATTAAGTAACATTCGGCACGGTTAAAAGCACGCTTTTCCGCGCATTACAGCGGCTCCGAAGTGAATTATCATATTACCGGGAAGAACTCGGACTGGAGGTTTCAGATGAAAGTTTGTAAATCAATCCGAAAATTATTCGTTGAGGCGTTATATGACGAATTGTCGCCGCAGCAGCGGGAAACATTTGACCAACATTTACAGACGTGTGACGAGTGCGCCCGGGAATTTACAAAATTAAAACAAACAACGACTGCAATGAATCACCGGCAAGTAAATGAACCGGACCAGGCGTTCTGGGACGGCTACTGGAACCGATTGCAGCCAAACCTCGAACAGAAACCGACACGACGAAAACGATTTAAAGACTGGTTGAGACATTTTACTGAAATCAGGATATTTAAACCACGCCTCGTCTATCAATTGGCGATAGCGATTGTTTTGATTGCAACAGGGATTTTCATTGGCAGAATCATTTATTTACCAGAGAGTAACCAGAGACACCAGGTCATTCAATACGCGGAAAAATCAGAATCCAGGGAAAATGCTCAGTTCGTCGCTGTCCGCACAGAACGCTATTTAGAACGCTCAAAAGTGTTGTTGCTGGGATTGGTTAATCTCAATTCATCTGAAGACGATTTATATGGTTTGAATTTCGGTCAGCAACAGCGAATTTCAGAAGAGCTTGTTTCAGAAGCCCAATTCCTTAAAGATAATATTCCAAACCATCGGTTGGTTTCGCTGATTTCTGATCTCGAGATCATTTTGATGCAAATCGCCAATTTGGAATCCGAGAGAGACATAAACGGGATCGAACTGATTAAAAGCGGCGTTGATCGCCAGGGGATTTTACTAAAAATTAATCTGGAAGAGATAAAACGAACCAGTGAATCGTTTAATTCTGAATTGAACAAACAAAAGCATTCCCAAAAAAATAAGATTTAATTATAAAGGAGTTATAAAAAATGAGATTAAAAGTAGCGGTACTTATTCCGTTAATAATATTATTTCTCACTCTGAATGTCCTGAATGCGGCGAAAGTGCCTATGTTAAAGGAGGCACAGGACAGGACCACACAGGAGTATCAGAAGTCATACAATTATATTCTGGATGAAAACTGGAAGAAAGCGATTGAGGAATTACAACGATTTATGCAAGACTATCCAAACAGTTCATGGATCGATGACGCCCGGTTCTGGCAGTGTTACGCCAATGAAAAACTCGGCGAAAATCTGGAACAGGTTTTTGATTGCTACCAGGAATTTATCCATAAATTTTCCCGAAGCGACTGGGTCGACGATGCGAAATCAAATATGATTCGGGTTGGTCATCAATTGGCAAAGTCCGGTAATACGAAATATACAGCTATTGTGAAATCCATGGAAAAAAGCACAGACGATGAGATCAGTCTTGCCGCACTCTATGCGTTACAGGATATCGGGGATGAGCGCGCGTTAAAGGCGATTCTGAATTTATTTGAGAAGACGAAAAGTGATAATGTTAAAACAAGAATCATTCATATTCTTGGTGATTTTGATTCACCAGAGGCTCAAAAAAAATTAATGGAAATCGCTGAAAAAACGAATGATTTTGAGATTCAAAAACGAGCGGTTTATTCGCTGGCTGACCGGGAAAACAAGGAATCCATGGAATTTCTGAAAAAAATTGCCCGATCTGATGATGCCGCGATATCCGTTCGGAAAGCAGCGCTGTATTCGCTGGGAGACATGGATGAATTTACGGAATTGGTTCCTTTTCTGAAAGAGATTGCAGTTAAGGAAAAAAACACGGAATTGGCGAAAGCTGCGGTATATGCGCTGGCAGATATGGAAAGCAGGGATGCTGCCAAAGCGCTGGTGGACGTGTTAAAATCATCACGGGACAGGGAAATACGAAAGTCAGCAATTTATTCATTAGGTGATATTGAGGACGTTTCCACCCTGGAGGTTTTAAAAGAAACAGCGCTGAAAGATGATGATGGAGAAGTGCAACGGGCGGCTGTTCACGCGATCGGGGAAATTGATCATCGCAAAGCACTGGAAATCCTGAAAGATCTCGCAATGTCGAATTTGAGCGACGAGATTCGCAAAACCGCGATTTACGCGATAGGTGAGCAGGATTCAGAGGAAGCGGCAAAGATTTTAATAAAAATCGCTTCGGAAAATAGCAGCACTGAATTGGCAAAAGCTGCTGTTTACTCGCTGGAAGATTTGCTGGATGATGATGTTGGCGCGCTTTATGATATTCTGAAAAAAACAAAATTCAGCGACGTGCGCAAAGCAGTTCTCTATGCGTTACTGGATCACTCTGAAAAGAAATCATTGCCTATTATTCATAAAATATTAAAGGAAGAAGTAGACCCTGAATTGCGACGTGTTGCAGTCATAATGTTAGGCGATTCTGAAGAACCGGACGCCGTCCCCATTTTGGTTGATATCATTAAAAATGATAAAAATACAAACGTGCGTACTGCTGCTGTCCGGGCGCTGGGCGAAATCGGCACGCCGGAGGCACAAAAAGCGTTAATGGATATTTTAGATGGTAAATTTTGATGAACTCGTAAAAAGTCATAAACAGATTTAAGTTAATAAAAATAATAAA
>CAZCJL010000124.1:0-19023 GCA_964498785.1 uncultured Cytophagia bacterium
CCATAAAGGGATTTCACTCCGGAGTGCAGCGCCTTTTATGCGCTGCATTGCAGCCTTCTTTTGGCTGCAATATTTCGCTTGGGAATTTTACAAACCACGGTATGTGAAGGCCAATAATTGCCCTGAAAGGGCAGCATCATTATATCCCCTTCCAGAAAATCTATTTAAAGAATTTTGAAATACGAATAAAGATTAACGATTTTTGATTTTAGAAGTTTTTGCATAGTGTGGGGCTATCTCAAAGATTGATCTTTTTAACGCAAAATATTTTACCAGACCAGCGCTATCTCTCCTGAATTTGCAAAATACAAGTCCTGAACTTTTGATACAGCCCGCTATTTTCGGGCGTCCCCGCGGGACAGATGAAATCCATAAAGGGATTTCACTCCGGAGTGCAGCGCCTTTTATGCGCTGCATTGCAGCCTTCTTTTGGCTGCAATATTTCGCTTGGGAATTTTACAAACCACGGTATGTGAAGGCCAATAATTGCCCTGAAAGGGCAGCATCATTATATCCCCTTCCAGAAAATCTATTTAAAGAATTTTGAAATACGAATAAAGATTAACGATTTGTGATTTTAGAAGTTGTTGCATGGAGTGGGGCTGTATCAAAAATTGATCTTTTTTACGCAAAATATTTTACCAGACCAGCGATCCCATCGCTATTCCCCATGAACTTGCAAAATACAAATCCTGGACTTTTGATACAGCCAGCACGTTTTAAATTCTGATTGATAAATAAAACACTTGCATATCTGACTATTTTTAATAAATTATTACCTGTCCTATCGCAGACAAGCTGCAATTAAAAATTAACAATGAAAAACTCATAGAATCGATCAGAAAAATATTTTGCCAAAAATGTGCAGAAATTAACCTGTCAGATACTAAAAATACAGAGTATTACTATGTTCGACAAAAACGTTATCACCTGGCTCCTGCAAGGCGATCTCTCCATCCAATACCAAACGCATCGCGATCTGCTCGGCTCCGCGAAAGTCGATTTACAGAATTGCATTGAAACCGAAGGCTGGGGCGCGGAATTCCTTTCCCGCCGATTGGAAAATGGTCATTGGGGATACAAATTCTATCAACCCAAATGGACGTCCACTCATTATACTCTGCTGGATTTGAAAAATCTGGGAATTGCTCAGAAAAATCCGCTCATTCTCGAAACGCTGAATATGATTTTCGAAACAGAAAAAGGGCCGGATGGCGGAATCAGACCCATCGGTACGGTTCAAAAAAGCGATGTCTGCATCAACGGGATGCTGCTCAATTATGCCACATATTTTCTGGTTGATGAGAAAAAATTGGAATCCGTCATCGATTTTCTGCTTTCTCAGCACATGGCAGATGGCGGGTTCAATTGTCAGTCGAATCGAAAAGGAGCGCTGCACAGTTCGCTACATTCGACCATTTCAGTTGCCGAAGGAATTCTGGAATATGCCCGCAATGGATTTACCTGTCGACTGAAGGAACTACAGCACGCGGAACAGGGATGCCGTGAATTCATGTTGCAACATCATTTATTCAAATCCGATAAAACCGGAGAGATTATCGACAAACGAATGACACGGCTGTCGTACCCGTCCCGCTGGCGATATGACATCCTGCGGGCGCTGGATTATTTCCGCAGCGCCGATGTCGATTACGACCCGCGGATGGAAGCTGCCATCGAAGTCCTTTTAAAAAAGCGCCGGAAGGACGGATGCTGGACAACGCAGGAAAAACATGTGGGGCAAACGCATTTTGACATGGAAGAGGGCGGAGCAGCAAGTCGCTGGAATACGTTGCGCGCGTTGAGGGTGTTGAAGTATTATGGAATTGAAAATTCAATGTAGGATTAATAAGATGAATTCAAACAGTTGGAAATCCAATCTCAAAGCAGATCCCATCCCCTGGTTACTAGAAAGTAATCCCTGGACACGCTACCGCACGCTTATCGACCTGCTCGATTTGCCGGCAGATGATTCCGAAGTAATTGAAGCGAAGAAAGAACTACTGGCAGATGAGCGAATTAAGAACCTGATTTCTGATGCAGCCGACTGGTTCCCGGAGCCATTTACCCGGCATAATAATCCCAAAATGTCGCATTATAAGCTGCGAATGCTGGCTGATTTTGGATTGAAAATCAAAGATTCGGGAATTAAGGGTATTGTGCATAAAGCGAGTGAACATCGCGAAGACGGGCTGTTCGCGATGAAGCAGGAATTGCCTCAAAAGGGAAAGGGATTTTCAACGCCTTCTCCAGACTGCGACGAGTGGCACGCATTGCCATGTGATTCGCCGCTCATCACTTATGTGTTTCTGTCTCTAGGATATAAAACTCCTGCAGTCATGCAAACCGTTGATCTGATAAAAGAAAAATGGAACAGCACACAGGGCTGGTTCTGTCATTTCTTCTTTGTCGAAAGCATGTTCAAAAAACTGCAAATCGGATGTCCCATGGCAGGATTGATAGCGCTGGAAATGTTTTCTCAGATACCGGAGCTCAGGGAATCAGAATACGCGAGAAATGCTTTTGAAACCATTCGATTCCACAGGGATTATGGGAAAAGCATTTACTATTTTGGCCGATCAAAGAAATTCCGAACCCTTAAATATCCCTTTGTCTGGTACAATGCACTTTATCTGGCAGAAGTACTCACACGTTTCGAATTTCTAAAAAATGATATTCTCGTCCGGGAATTAATCGATTGGATTCAGGAGTCACAAAATGAAGAAGGAAAATTCAAGCCGACGTCGATGTTTATGATCCATAAGGGCTGGGATTTTGCCAACAAGAAAGAAGCCTCTCCCTGGATTACCTATCTGTGCTGCAACATTTTGAAAAAATATTGCAATGCATAAACATTATCACTCCGATGTTAAAATAATTGTAACATTGGCTATTTATTATGAAAGATTGAGGAATTTTTAATATGACCAACCACATCGAACAATCCATTGCCGATTCTTTGGAAGTCGAAAAACATCTGCTTCCATACATGCCTTATCTGCTTCAGGATATGTGGGTTTTGGGCAGTTCTGAAGATCACATTTTTGAAGCACTCCGGGATTTAAATCTCCCGCCGGATCGAACGACAGTGCTGGATCTGGGCTGCGGAAAAGGGGGAGTTTCGGTGCAGCTTGCAGAAAAATGCGGATTAAAAGTCACCGGCGTGGATGTTATGGATGTTTTTCTGGATGACGCCCGGACAAAGGCGGAGGAGCATCATGTTTCGCACTTGTGCCAGTTCATCAATCAGGATATCCATGAATTTGTTTCAGATGACCATCATTTCGATGTCGTTATTCTGGCCTCGCTTGGCGGGATTTTAGGTGATCTCAATCAAACCGTCTCCAGATTGCGAAATCAGGTGCGAACAGGCGGCTATTTACTGATTGATGACGGCTATCTGCGCGATAAAAATTCTCTCGACCGTAAAGGGTACGACCATTACCGAAATCATCAGAATACCATTAACGAATTGACGATGTATAATGACAAGATCATCCGGGAAATAAGCACCACTGAATTTAGTTTGAAAATTAATGATGAATATATTTCTTTGATCCGCAAACGAGGCGCTGAATTAATCAAAAAGCATTCTGAATTAAAGGACGATATCACAACCTATATTCGACTTCAGGAAGAAGAATGCGATGTCATCGAAACCGAGATCGAGGGGACGCTGTGGCTAATTCAAAAATCGGAATGATCTCGAGATTTCCGAAATCTTCAAGATTTCGGAAATCTGATCAGCTTTAATGTCAGGATAAAAATCGAAATGACTATTAAAATGATCGCCGCAGGACTACTTTTTCTTATCTCAATTGCAACAGGGATTTGGCTCAGCAAAACTGGCAGACCGCTGAATGCCTGGCTTTTCAATATTCATAAATTAATAAGCCTGGCAACAGTAATATTAGCAGGACTGGCGATTTACGAACTATCGAAAACTGTCGCCATGGACGTAAAGGTTGTAGTGATCATTGTTAGTCTGGTCATCGTTTTTCTGATAGTATTTATAACAGGCGCTTTGCTCAGTTTTGAAAAACCGCAACCTGGTTTTGTACTCATACTTCACAAAATTTTTCCTGTCGTGATTCTCATATTTTCGATTGCGCTGGGTTATCTTTTTAAGCAAAAAATCTGAAATAATACTGAAGGAGTCTAAATGAAAAAACCTAAAAATATTGTCACGTTCAGCCTCGGATTGCTCCTGTTTCTTGTCAGTCTTTTACTTTTTATTTCGTCACATCATTTTCCCCTTCTCATCCCTTTTCTTATCGGACTTTCACTGATTTATATCGGTATCTATCCTGGTCGTATATCACTCCTTGTGTTTGGACATGTTCTTGTTGTGGTGGGTTGTTTTCTGCTGACCTGGGGTATTTATTTGCTTCCCCATTCCAAGCCGATATTTGTTCACATTGCCGGACGTCCGTTGTTTTGGGGATTGATTTCCATTTTTGGCGGGATTTGCACAATCTATCATGGATTCTGCCGCTGCATTTCATCAAACGCAAAATCATCATATTCGAAATAAATTCAGTTATGAATGGGCGATTGAATTTTTTATGAAAGGATGGTATGAATTTTACTGATGAAGAAATCGTTAAAATGCCGCAACAAAATGGTTTTCGTCTGCGCGGCACGGAAATGACGAGATTGGAAACATTCATGGATGCGGCTTTTGCATTTGCCACGACAATGCTCGTTATTTCCGGCGGCGAAATACCAAAGAATTATCCGGAAATGATTCTCGCACTCAAAGATATTCCTTCATTCATTGCCAGCTTTTTGATTATCATGCTTTTCTGGGCAGGACACCGTGCATGGAGCAGACGGTATGGACTGGAAGACCGAACTACTCTCTTGATCAGTATCAGTCTGATTTTCGTACTGCTGGTCTACATTTATCCGCTTCGTTTAATGTTTTCCACACTTTTTAATTTTCTCAGCAATGGCTGGCTGCCGACGCGATTCGAACTGAAAAGTCGACACGAGTTGATTGGACTGTTCATTATTTACGGGTTTGGGCTTTCGGCAATGGGCGGACTAATGGCGCTGCTCTATTGGCGGGCAAAGTCCGCCAGTGAAGCGCTCAAATTGAATCCACTGGAAATCATTAAAACAAATCTGGAAATTACCTCTTATTTAGTCGTCTCTTTAACCGGATTAACTTCTGCGGTTTACGCCTGGTTGATGCCGCCGAACTTAGATTTGCTTGGCGGATTTTTGTACATGACTTTACCTGTTACGATACCAGTGGTAGAAGCACGTTATAAAAGAAAGGAAAAAAAATTACAAAAAGGCATAACCTGAAAAATTCATAGCCACAGAGGCTCAGAGTACACAGAGTATTTATTTCCAAAACGTTACGCAAACAATAGCAACTCGAATTTTTCTTAACGCAGATTGAAAAATAATATGCACGCACGTTGCTGTTTCTCTGTGACCTCTGTGCTTCTGTGGCACGTTTTGTGAATAATGCAGGATAAATAATGATTTTGAAAAATGATACCTTTAATAAAATGAATTATGGATTCTTAAAATTTCAAAGTTAAGTTACTAATATTAAAATTAAGTGGACGCATGACAAAAATATTTATGATCGGTAAATGATTAGCTCGGATGTGGAAAAGCTATCCGTAGCACAAAATTAATGTGAGGGAAGGCACATGATAGAAAATGAATCAACAAAAACAGCCATAAAACTGGATTTGCTCAGTATCATTTCGATTGCTGTCATTGCTTATGTCATTCAGAATGTACTTCATGAATTTATTGGTCATGGCGGAGCGACCATTCTTGTTGGCGGCAAGTTAGTTTCGCTGACCACAGCCTATTTGCAAAGTAACCTCGAACCTGTCAGCTCGTTGGGCCGGCGGATTGTCGCTGCCGCAGGGCCGATAGTCAATACAGTCGCAGGTATATTATTCTGGATCATCCTGAAAAAGCAGTATCATAAAAAAAACAGTCTGACATTCTTTCTCTGGTTATCAATGAGTGTCAACTTATTTACCGGTTTGGGTTATTTCCTTTTTTCAGGAGTATCAGGAATCGGGGACTGGATCACTGTTCTTCATGGTTTTCAAAATATCCGGATCTGGCGAATTTTTATGATTATTTCCGGTATATTGCTTTACATGCTGGCGATCTGGATTTCACTGCGGGAATTAAATTTATTTATCGGCTCAGATGAACCGCATCGGAGCAAACGGGCGTTAAAATTGTCGCTGATTCCCTATTTATTCGGAAGTTTTTTAACAACAATCGGCGCTCTGTTCAACCCGGAATCAATGCTATTTGTTATTACGTCGGCAGCATCTACTTTTGGCGGGACCTCAGCGTTAGCGTGGATGACGCAATTATATTCAACCAGTTGGTTCTCCAGAATTGATAATCAACCAATAACCATAACCCGTAATTGGTACTGGATCGTTTCCGCGGCAATACTGCTTTTTATGCACGTATTTATTCTCGGTCCGGGGATAATGTTTCTATAATACAATCAGAAGAAAATATCAGCATGAATTTAAGATAATAATGAATAAAAAAAATTTGATGTACCTGATTGTCGCACTCTTGCTCAATTTTGCATGTAGTCCGTCCATTAAGAATTACGAGCCGGATAATAATTCCCAGGGGAAACCTGATGTGCAATTAAGAGATGAGAATTTTATGCGTATTGAGAAATTATTGGATCGATTTGTCAATGAACAAAAAATACCGGGTCTGCAGCTTGCGATTTCATTTTCGGATTCAACTTCATGGGCAATAACTCGCGGGACATTAAAGAGATTCAGCAAATTATTAGGTGAGGAGTATTGTGAATACAAAAAGAGGGTGCCGAGATTCATCCCCCTTCGATTTAAAAGATAATAATTAGTGAGGTACATTTACATGAAAGCGCTTATTGTTTATGATTCATATTTTGGAAATACTGAAGCAATTGCCAGCGCAATTGGCAATGAACTCAATTCTGAATTGGATGTGAACATACAACGGGCAGCCGAGGTACAACCAGCCCAATTGAGCAACGTCAAATTACTGATTGTTGGTTCTCCGACGCGGCAATTTAAAGCGTCAGCAGCAATAACCCACTTTTTGAAACGTATTCCCGAAAATGGTCTGAAAAATGTCGCTGCTGCGGCGTTTGATACCAGAATTTCGACCAATGACATCGATGCCCGGTTCTTGCGTTGGATGATAAATTTATTTGGATATGCAGCAGAGCCGATCTCTGATCGACTTAAGAAAAAAGGCGCTGAAATAATATCCGAACCGGAAGGATTTTTCGTAGAGGACACAGAAGGTCCGTTGAAAGAGGGTGAACTTGAACGCGCGATTTATTGGGCGAATCAGATTGTCATTCAATTATCTTCGCTGAGTTGAATTATATTTGAGATTGAATGAAACAACTAAAATACATTTCCGTTAAAAAGCGATAACAATAAAGAGCCGATTGTCAGATTTTGGAAATGAAATAACAAAAAGGAGAATTCAAAATGGCAGAAAACAATTGTGCAAATTGCAGCTTTCGGTCAAAATATGATAACAATACGAAATCCATTCTGGGAAGAATCTGGCGCTGGCATGCAGGCTGGTGTCCCGGATGGAAAGAATATATGACCACTCTTTCAGATGAGGAACGGATCGAGTTGGCGCAAAAATACAATTTAAAGAAATATATGGCGTAAGGAATGTATAGCATGTTGGGGATATAGAGCGCGGCGAGCGCCTCTCCGCATTACGGTAGCTTTCGGCTGAAAGTAATTGGGGTAGCCAAACATGTGACGTATTTGCATCTTCGGTGCTATTTATTGACACAGTTAATGATTTACATGATTGTTCTAACATCCCCCTGATTCCGCCTGCGGCGAAACCGTCCCCCTTCAAAGGGGAATCATGCTTGTGTATATCTAAACCATGAGGCGTATTAACAGGGAGAAAAGTATCATGACAAAACCGCGGGTTATTGAAACTGAAGAAGGCATTCAGGGCGAGTTTACCGTACAAAAATACGATCAGATGCAGCGCAGATTCCGCGACAAAGGCTGGATGGAAACCAAAGATATTATCAATAGCGGTATCAATTCAGGGATGGCGCTGGAAGTTGGCCCAGGACCGGGATATCTGGGACTGGAATGGCTGAAGTCAACAGAAAATACGACATTAAAAGGGCTGGACATCAGCCCCGACATGATTGCGATGGCGACCAAGAACGCCGACGAATACGGTCTTTCGGACCGGGTGGAATATGTATTGAGCAGCGGTGAAAAAATGCCGTTTGAAGACAATACCTTTGATGCTGTGTTTACAAATGGTTCTCTGCACGAGTGGAGCGAACCGAAAAAGACGTTTGAAGAAATGTGGCGTGTGCTGAAACCGGGCGGCAGACTGTTCATTTCCGATTTGCGCCGCGATATATTTTTCCTGCTCCGCTGGTTTATGTGGCTCAATACCATTCCCAAAGAAATTCGTCCGGGATTAATAACATCGATTAATGCGGCATACACGCCGCAGGAAGTGGGAAAGTTAATTAAAGAGACAAAACTTAAAAATTGTTTTGTTTCAGGCAATCCAATCGGTTTGAAAATTACAGGGAAAAAATCATAATGAAAAAAATAATAATAATCGGCTCCGGAATTGGCGGACTTACGGCAGGCAATCTTCTCGCGCAAAAAGGACACCAGGTGAAGATTTTCGAATCTCACACAAGTCCGGGAGGCTACACAGCGGGATTCCGACGTAAAGGATTTTACTTTGAAAGTGGCACGCTATCTTTCGAGTCATCGAGCATGATTTTCAAGGCGATGAAAGAAATCGGTGTGCTTGATAAAATTGAGTTCGTACCACAGAAATCGAGATGGGTTTCTGCGGATTTCGATAGCGTGCCGGAGAACTACGAAGAATTCAAAAACATATTCTTCTCGTCATATCCGGAAGAAACGGAAAAACTTGGAGCGTATTTTACGGAAGTCGATAAAATGGTGCGGGCATTTAAACCGTTTATGAGCGAAAAGAAATCATTCGCTGATTCGGTTGTCGGGGGATTAAATATGTTCCGGGTGTATCGAAAATATGGTACGCAGCCCATCAGCGAATTTACTGTGAATTTTTTTCCGAAAGATACAGTACTGAATCGATTTTTTACCAATATCGGTTATCCGGATATGGCGACATGGATTCTGGGCGGAGCCGTGGTAACTTTATTTTATGATTACTGGACTGTGAAAAACGGGATGCAATTCTGGGCAGATACGCTGGCAGATCAATTTAAAAGCAATGGCGGAGAATTAGTACTAAATACACATGTCGATAAAATTTTGACAAAAGATGGCGTGGCTGTCGGTGTTTCCTGTGGAGATACCAGCTATGATGCGGATTATGTCATTGCAGCCGGTGATTACAAGAAAACCTTTATCAATCTTTTGGATTCGCCCGAATTGCTGCCTGCGGAATTGACAGAAAAGATACGGAACAACGCTGTGTCCGAAGGTTTTTTCACTGTCTATCTGGGATTGAATCTTACGAACGACCAGTTGACCTCATTTCTAAAAATCCCGCATGTGATGTATTTTGACGATAAACCGGGCGTGGATATTCATAATTCAAGTGATCCGGATTTTTTTGATAAAACTTCTATTGTGCTCTATTCGCCTTCAGTAATGAATCCTTCGCTGGCTCCGGACGGGAAATCTTCATTGATGCTGCAGGCGATTGTTCCGTATCGCTGGATGAACAATTGGGGAGCTGGTGATCATGCAAAATACCGCGAACTTAAGGAAAAGGCAATGCAGTCGATCCTGAAAAAGGCGTCTGTTGTTATTCCTGATTTAGACAGCTATGTCGAATATAAAGATGCTGCCACACCGTTGACTTACGAGCGATATACGCACAACACTGATGGCGCAACATCCGCGTGGAGCTGGAATCCGGCTAATAAATTTCACAAGAAATTCACCAGTACATACGTGGAAACGCCTGTCCAAAATCTGCTCGTTGGCTCCTGCTGGGCAAGCCAGATTGGCGGTGTTCCCGGCGCAGTGGGCGCGGCGTATAAATGTGTCAAAATGATTGGTGAGTGATTCGTTCAGGATTATTCGAACAGCGCAAAATGAATGACACGATGATTAACGATTTTCGATTTTGAAAAATGGTTTTTGTAAAAAATTTAATTGGCAAATCTCAATTCCTTCAAAAATCATTATTCGTTGAACCTTGTTCTTAAATCAAAAATCGTCAAATTCATACGCAACTATTCGCGGGAGATCAACGATGTGCTTAACAGGAGTATAATTTGAATTTCAATTCAAATAAAAATTATCAAATTTTTCCGATTCTAATTTTTATGATGATGTTCGTATCGGCAACTTTCGCTGTGAATAATAATCTCACGAATGGTGCACCGGTGAATAGTGAAATAATGGTATTGGAGTCTTTTCTGGATTCATTGATTCAGGCAAAAATGGAACAGAACCATATTTCCGGTGTGCAGTTCATTATGGCTAAAGGAGGTAAGAATTCATTTGAGAGAAACACCTTTCTTTTTAGTGAATAATTTTTTATAATTGGATTGAATTTTGTTGGGTATTTAAGGTATGAACAGAAATGATCTGGTAACAGAATTTGAAGCAATATGCAGAACTTTTGAATCTCCTGAAGATATTGATGACCATCCCAATACTGCTCCTTCGAAAAGAATTATCAATCTTTATAAATACGATGATAAAAATACTGATGGAATATTAGCAGCAATTGAAATCGGACTATCCAAAATGCGACAAGAGTGTCAGCATTTTGATCAATGGCTGAAAAAACTGGAATCTCTAAAGAGGTAAATATGACAAGCATACTTAATCACTCTATCATCGACGTGAATGCTGAAAACGTTGAGCAGACAGGATTTTTCTGCTATATGAGCAAACGGAAATCAGAGGGCTATCAACGGAAATTGGACTGGCTTAAAGCCCGGTTTTCAGAGGGAATGAAAATAAAAATGTTTGAATTGCCGGAACGGGGCTTCATCGAATACATTCCCGGAGAATATGCCTGGCGTGCGGCGGATGCCGCCGGATACATGTTCATTCACTGCCTGTGGGTGGTTGGCAAAAGCAGGGGAAAAGGGCTGGCAGGGATTCTGTTGGAACAATGCATTGATGAGGCAAAAGCAGCAGGGATGAATGGCATGGCAATGGTTACCAGCGAGCGTGTGTGGCTGATCGGGAAAAAACTGCTGCTCAAATACGGCTTTGAATCTGTTGCCGAAGAACCACCATTTAATCTGATGGTCAGGAAATTTAACGATGCAACTGCTCCATCCTTTACCGGAAGCTGGGAGCAAAAAGCAGCGCGTTACCCAAAAGGAATAACGGTATTTCGCTCGGATCAGTGTCCCTACATCCCGGATGCCGCCACCACAATTTTGGATTTTGCCAGTGAACGAGGTATTCAAAGTCAGGTTGTTGAGCTTACAAGCAGCCAGGACGTGCGGAATTTATCTCCGTCTCCTTACGGTGTGTTTAGTATTGTTAATGATGGAAGGTTGTTGTCGTATTATTACCTGTTGCCAAAGGATTTGGTTAAGATTTTTGGGGAAGCATAACGTGCAAAAATCCAGTAATCAAGCATCAAATTACAATTGAATCTGAGAAAGCCAATATTCACATTCGAAACAAAAATGAAATCAATTTAGACTTTTATAAAAATATCAGCCATTGAAAAAGAAATCGCGGGAACAAAATCTGAAGATTTTCAGCCCTATTTAAAAGACGAAGCCAGGAAAGTGTGGGAATTGCATCTGCGAGAAATCATCCGGGAGATATATTTTCGGCATGATGGGGCATCGGCTGTACTGATGCTGGAATGTGCCAGCGTTGCAGATGCTGAGAAAATACTGCAATCTCTGCCGTTGGTTCAAACAAATCTAATTGAGTTTGAAATAATTCTCTTAAAACCTTATCCGGGTTCTGAACGGATTTTATTTAGAGAAAATGATTCTAAACCGAATTCTAAAGGAAACGAATGATGATTAACTGCCTCAAATCGGTGTTTACAACCATTACAATTGTTAGCTTACTTTACATTTCCTGCTCAGTTCCCCAGCGGGTGTTGCCGCAGGAAGACATGCCTTCCAGTGAGTTAAAAGATCCCACATCAAAAACCAAAGTCCTGATTGCCTCCCGCTACAGCGAGTATAAAGCTGCCGTTATCGATACGTTCAAAAAAGCGTTCGCCGACCAACCTGTTTACATTAAAGTCATCGGATTAGAATATCTTGAAAACGAGAATGCGAGTCAATATGATGCCATCGTGATGATCAGCAAATGCATGGCGTGGAGCCTGGACCGTAATGTAATCGATTTTCTGACGCAAAATGAAGATCATGGCAAAATGATCGTGTTCACCACTTCTGGCGACGGCAACTGGCGACCCAAAATGGAAGGTCGACATTTTGATACGATCAGCTCTGCCTCGGAAATGGCAAGAGTCGATGAAATTGCTAACCAACTGATTGAAAAAGTGAATTCACTAATTCATGGTTAATAATTTGTTCTGGTATTTTCATAATTTAAAATGCAGGAGATTCTTATGGCATCCCGAAGAAAGACCTGGCACGAGAAACTCGCGGACAAAGATAATTTTCCCAAAATACTCATTCTTGAGAAAAAATTCCCCTGTTACAACGCAGTCCACAAAATGGGCGCGGACGTCGGCGATGAAATTGTACTCGTGAATCCGGGTGAAATCGTTGAATTGATGAAAAAAGTGCCACACGGAAAATTAACCACAATCGTTGAGATTTGTAAATACATTGCTAAAAAACGCAATGTGACGGGCTGCTGCTCGCTTACCACCGGAATATTTATCATGACAGCCGCCAATGCAGTTGAAGAGGCAAAACGAGAAAACCGGGAGCTTAATATTCCCTACTGGCGAACCCTGAAATCAGATGGCTTATTGAACGAAAAATATCCGGGTGGCGCTGAGTCTCATAAACATTTACTGGAAAATGAGGAATTTACAGTCGTTGCCAAAGGAAAACGGTTTTATGTGCAGAATTACCAGGAATACTTAATTCAGGATTTCTTAAATTGACAATAGTATTTCCTTTTATTTATGGTTACAGTATTTTTTAAAATATATAAACCATAAACTATATACATAATTATTAAAGATAATTAATATTATTGTTGACTTTTTACGATATCTTTATTAATTTATTTTCAATTGATTAACCTGCCATGTTGCGCATCTTATTTCTTATTTTAAACAATCTAGAATATTGATTGAGATACATTTATCAAGAACGCTTGTTTAAATGGCTTCATTGTCAGCATTTCATGATAGCCCACCCAAAATGCAATGAAGTCGTCAATTAATTTTCAATGTTCAACGAATCCATCTAATTCTAAAATGCTTGTTATCGTTGTATTGAGGAGAACAATCTCTGAGACACCCGGATTCGGTTCATTAAGTGGGAGTGATATGAATAAAATTTTACTATTTGCACTGGTAATTTTTATTTCATCGAACGGTTTGCTTGCTCAAAATTTTAAAATGGCGTCTTACAGAGAAGATCGCTTAGATATAAATTTAGAAACATTTTTAGTTGTGGATGTATCGGAACAACTTTTATACGTCCTCAAAGAAAATGTAATAGACAGCACCTTTCCGATATCAACGTCAAAATACGGCATTGGAAATCAGAGTGGGAGCAACAAAACTCCGCCCGGTTTGCATAGAATAAAAAGGAAAATCGGATCAAAAGTGCCCTTTGGTGGCATCCTGAACGGACGACGATATATTGGCAAGACAGCAAAAATTTTTACAGATAGCACTGATTTAGCAGAGGATTTTGTCTTGACAAGAGTTTTATGGCTGGAAGGACTGGACGACGGCCTGAATAAGGGAAAAGGAATAGACTCCTCCGAACGTTGTATTTACATTCATGGAACAAACGAAGGTAATGTCTTATATTACCTGTAAAAAGAAAAAGTAATTGAAAATGGCGCAGCACCTTTTATATTAGAGATATCCCATAACTAATATAAATTAAAAGGAGACTACGCCACATGGAAAAGATAAGACCTTCAGAACGAATAAGCAAGGAAATAAAAGAGCTTTTGTATTCCGGTTGTAATAATTCAGAAGACTTGTTCTCTCAGTTGATCAGGAAATCGATTAGTAAAATCATTCAAGAAAGCTTAGAACAGGAAATATCAGACTATCTTGGCCGAGATTACTTTGAGCGTAAAGCCAATAGTCAGCAAGGATATCGGAATGGATATGAGTCAAGAAAGCTGAAGACAGCAGAAGGAGCTGTCCCTATAGATGTGCCACAGCTACGCAATACAGAAAGTCCATACCGATCAAAATTACTAAAGCAACTTGGCTCTCGAACATCAGAATTAGAACGTTTGGCAACTGAAATGTATGTTCGAGGATTGTCCACCAGAGACATTGAAGATACTTTCACCAATGACAGGGGTCAATGCCTTATTAGCAAAACTGGTGTTAGCCAAATAACAGAATCCTTGACTGAAGAATACAATCGATTTTGTGAGCGAGATTTATCCAGTTATGATGTAGTCTACTTATTCGTCGACGGCGTTTATGAAAGCCTCCGTTTATCATTAGGAGCCAAAGAAGCCATCCTTTGCGCCTGGGGGATACTCGCTGACGGTCGAAAAATGCTTTTCCATCTTGCTTTAGGTAATAAAGAATCCTATGATTCCTGGCAAGACTTTTTTCGAAATATGATTTCAAGAGGACTTCGCATGCCCTTATTGATCGCCAGTGATGGGGCGCCTGGCTTAATCAAAGCAATCGACGAATGTTTTCCAAAGAGCAAACGGCAACGATGCTTGGTCCACAAGCTTAGGAATATCGCTAATAAATTACCTAAAGCTGGTATTGAAGAATTGATGCCGAAAATAAAAAATGTCTATTATCAAACAGATCGAGAAATCGCTATACTTGCAGCTACAAAACTCATTGAAAACTATGCTGATATTTACCCAGCAGCCATAAAGTGCTTTCAAGAAGATATCGATGCTTGCCTGAATCATATGGATTTCCCTGCTGGGCATCATAAATATATAAGGACGACAAATTTAATTGAACGATGTTTTCTGGAACAAAAAAGACGCACTAAAGTCATTCCTCGTTTTCTTGATGAGGATAGTTGCTTGAAATTAGTGTACTCCACATTAATTCGAGTCAGTGAAAAATGGAGACGAATTTCAATGAATGACTTTGATTTAGTATTACTTAAAAAGATTCGGTCACTATATGATCCAAATAATTATGATGAAAATTTTATCTCTATGAAAGCGGTTGCTTAACCATTTTTAATAAAATTCTTTTTACAGGAAAAAAAAGACTTGACCCAAACGAAGAGGGATTAATCGGAAAACCCGCGTCCCATGGTTGCATCCGGATGAAAAACAGGGATGTGATCACACTTTTTAATCTGGTTTCTGAGGGAATGTTCGTGTTTATTAAAAATTAATCTGCCGAATCATTGAATTATAACCTAAATTTCTAAACCTAAAAAATTCATAGCCACAAAGGCTCAGAGCACCCAGAGTTCTTATTTTCAAAACGTTACGCAAACAATAGCAACTCGATTTTTTCGTAACTCAGTTTGAAAAGTAATATGCACACACGTTGCTGTTTCTCTGTAACATCTGTGCTTCTGTGGCATGTTTTGTGAATAATGCAGGTAAAATGAATTATAATAATGAAAAAATAACATTTCGTGTATTTTTGTGTGTTTAGTAGACTACAATTGTATAATAATATTCTTTTTAGAATTTTAGATATAATATGAAATTATGAAAGTGAGTTGCAATTATCGGAAATCCGACAACCGGAAAAACGAACTATTTAAAAGCGATGATCATACAAAGTACAAACAGGTTCTGCTCTTATAATCAACCATGCCCATATCCGCAATCGTCTTTTAACCGATTCCATCGCTTTGAGCAATTGAATCGGAAATAAACGGAATGAATTGCCACGAGATTCATCTCGTGGTTTTAATTGTCCACCAAAATAATCAATCAGGAGTTTTAACTTCCGGATACAACCCCTGCCAGCGTTCCAAACACTGGCAGGGATTCCGAAAATTATCGCACCAACAACATCTTCCTCGTTGTACTGAAATTTTGTGTCTTTATCTGATAGATGTAAATACCACTCGGTAAGAGAGATGCATCAAACCGGACGGTGTAGCTGCCGGGCTGCTTTTTCTCATTGACCAATGTGGCAATTTCTTCACCGATGATGTTGAAAACTTTCAGAGTGACGTTTTCTTCGTTGGGAACTGTGTAGCAGATGCTTGTGTAAGGATTGAACGGGTTGGGATAATTTTGATCCAGCGAATATTCCAGTGGCTGTTGAACTTTCGGTTTGTCGGAACGGACATCGGTGTCGTTGTCCAGCCAGCCAAGTTGTTGCGCTTTATCGCTGGCGGCGCGGGCGTTGGCTTTTATCTGGCTCAGATCATCACCGGCAACGATAGCGAAGGTCGTCCAGGCGGTATCGGACGGAGTAATCGTACCGAGGCTGGCGCCGGTCCAACTGCGAAGATCATCATTTTGAGAAATCGGGTCTGTATCTTGTGTACACAACCATTGCATGGAATTATCTGCAAATTCATCTAAAAATACACCTTCAGCCGGATAATTGAAAGCTCCTTTATAGTGAATATTTTCATTATCACAGTAAATTTTCAAATGAATTTTCGTGACATCATACAGATTTTTCACAGTTAGTGGAATTGAGACAGTTTCTTGATTGTCTGTAAATTTTGTTTCTGGCAATGAAATAACTGTTGACGGATCAGTCGCCAGGCCTTTCATACAGAAGTTTGCCGTGCCATTCCATTCCTGTTGCGAGAAAATATAATTATATAAATCGATCCACTGGTTATCTTGTTTATAATAACTCTGACCGGCGCTGGCGCTGGATTCAACAATGGTTCCGGTATAAGATGCGCCCAATAAAACCGGGACCTCCGAGGTGCGATCAATGGCGTGCCCTCCATCCGAGAGATAAAGGTAGATATAAAAATCATCACCGGAATTGAGATATACCGGTGTTTGCAGGTCAATCGTATGAAATCCGGTAAATTCGATGGTTCCTGATTGAGCGGCGCGTTCGTTTGAAAGCGCCCCACCTTCAAACCCATCATAAATTTTCAGAACATAGTCCACATTATCTGTGGTTGTGAAAAAACTGACAGCGTTCAGATATTCGCTCTGAGTTACGGTGAAGGCATTAAATGCTTCGTAAATATCGCCGATCGTATCGCGCCATCCGTGGTAATCATGATAATAAATGTTATCATAAACCATCGGCTCTGCCCCCTGGAATGAAACAGCTCCCATTTCAGGTTGTTGACAGGAATGTTTATCATAATACGAAATCCAGAAGTAGCCATTAAATCCCCAGCCTGATCCCCAACTATTTTTACAGAGCCAGGCGCCATTATAAGACGCTTGCGTGACTTTATCATCATCCCACCCGACAATGGCGATAGCATGATTGGGATCAGTGGGATTTTCCGGCGGTTGATAATGCACGTAGTTCGTCATTAGGCTTCCAGTAGAATACATACAGGTGCCAAGCACACCGTGGTTCATTATTTTCCGTTTAATCTTGTTTATGTATTGAAGATTTTCGCCAGCAATAAACCATTCGATGTCCCGCACATAATAATAATGATAATCCGACCGTTGACGATCCGGTGCAGAATAATAAGATTGTGCATCCACATCGCGCACCGGGCCTTCTCCGCGGGAAATATAGGCTGATGTAACCCGATAATCACCCCCCTGATGAACTTCTAATCCAACTCCCGAATTCGGCAGGATATCATCATTATTAAACTGGTTAAATCCGTTCCACCAATCCAGATGGTATTCGGCCAAATCCGGTTCCCCATATTCGCCGGTTTGTTCCCAGATTCCGGTCATCATTAAATTGCCTTCAATGGCGGCCATTGCTCCGTGCGTCCAGCAGGTTCCGCCCTGTTGTGATTTTACCGAACTAACCCATAAACCCCGCAGTTAGAGTTATGTGCGATTAAAAAATAAAAATATATTGAAGCATAAGGAAACTCTAATTATATTTAATTAGACCATTTTTTAATTAAATGTAAGGAGGTTCTCCTATGCTTCAAAATAATATACGTAATTTTTTGCAATATTGCAAGAACTCTTCCTTTGCCGAACGTTCCATCGAATCACTCACATTCCGTCTAAATGAATTTAGCAATTTCATAAATACCATTCCTGTGAACTCCATCAGTGAGATCAAATTTCCGCATTTGGTCCAATTCGTCACCGATTTTAAGCAGCCATCTGTCCATGTCAAAAAAGCACGCATCTGGAGCCTGCACCAGTTCTTTCATTACCTCAAGTTGCAGAAACTGATTAACGACAATATCGCATTGAATCTGCCATATCCCAAAATTGAAAAGAAAATCCCACAGTTCTTGACCACCGATGAATTTAAGCTGATCCTCAAACATTTTGTCCAACACGCAACGACACCAATCGGACTAAGAAACCTCGTCATCATTTCCCTGCTCGGTTTTCTCGGATTACGCACCGCAACTATCACCGATCTCAATGTTTCTGACATCGATCTGACTGAAAGCCGGATCCGCATTAAAGAAAAAGGATACCAGGGACACATTAAAAAATACATTCCGCTGCCGCAACTGGTGTGTCTACTGCTGACTGAATATCTCAAAACCATCGATCAAAAACAGGAACCACTCTTCATGTCTAAACGAAACAAGCGACTGGCCCGGCGATCCCTTCAGTCGATATTTTATAATGTGACTCGAACAGTGGGCATCGATAAAAAACTCCATCCCCATCTGTTTCGCCATACCGCTGCCACACAACTCAATCAAGTCGCCGGATTGGAAATTACCCAATTCGTTCTGGGGCATCAAAGTCAGCACAATACCCATCAATACGCTCATCTCAATCCCAATATTTATGCCCATCA
>CAZCJL010000125.1:0-18885 GCA_964498785.1 uncultured Cytophagia bacterium
AATTTAAAGAGAATCCGAAAGCTTTGATGCACACCATCAATTATTGAATGGATACAACTATTTTATCTTATAATTGGAGTGCAATGTTTCTGCGCGTCTCGGGAGCATTTATGCATTGCAGTGAATTGCATAAACAGGTTGTACACGAACGCCCCCTTGCGAAGGTTTTTAATAATGAAACATCTTTTATATGGATATAATTCTATGCAATCGTCCGGATATTGTATTAAACCTTCGCACGGTTTTTTTTCAACGATTCTTAAGTTCATGGTCAGCCTGTAAAAACGATTCGCTCCGAAACGCACATTCAATTTATGGGAAAATAATTTTTCATTTTAGAAGTTCAGGTTTTACGTAAATCAAACACACCATCCCATTCGTCAGATCGAGGGCGCTCGATGAAAATTTTACAGCGACGCATGAATTCTTTTGATGGACCATCATCAGGATTGAGTTGCAATGCCTTCCGGAACATATCATACGCCTGGGTCCAGCGCGCGTGACGATATAATTCGAGACCCTGAACAAAATATTCCAGACCACTAATTCGACCCGGATCAATATTCGATGATTTAAATCCAAGCAATTCATAAATTCGAATCGGGTCGGTTTTTTTTCGAAATCGAATAAAGTCCATTTCCCTGACCCACAGTTTATCGTGAACCTGTTTAAACGTTTCCTGACAAATGATGATATGACTTCCGTACATTTTATTTGCCAGTTTGAGCCGATTGGAAAGTTCGATTCCGGCGCCTGAAACAATATACCTCAACTGCGATGATGTGCCAATTTGTCCTGTTAAAAATGTTGCGGTCGTAATTCCGATAACCAACCGCTGGGCGGGCCAGCCTTTTTTCATCCACTTTTCGCCAAATTGTTGAAATTCAGCAAGCATGTGAAGCGCACTGTAACAAGCCTGGTTAGCATAATCTTCATTTGTTAAAGGGATCCCCCAGAAAGCCATTATTTTATCACCATGATTACTGTAAAGATAACCATTCGTGCGGAGAATGTTTTTCAAAATCAATGTGTTGAATTGATCCAGGAATTCAATAACTTCCGATGCTTTTTTGTGTTCTGAAAGCGCGGTAAAATCGTCAAGTTCTGCATGGAGAACAGTACCGGTTTTTGGGATTTGGGCCAAAGCAGAAAATTGTTTTTCAATGCTGATTGCAGTCAACATGCTGTCTGAAATTGCCCCTTTAAAAATGTGGCCTAATTTCTTCTTTTGATTTATTTGTTGTTTTTTTTGATAAATAAAAGCTGAAACACTTCCAAGCATGAGCGCTGTAATCGGTAGCAACGGATTGATTAATTGCTGTGTCCGGTTGAAAATCAGACAAGTAGAATATACCGATATTAGCAAAAGCAAAATTGCGGACAAAATTCCGAGATATGATCGAAACTGTAATGTGACGAAAACGACGATAATCACCAATATGAAAAAGATTGGATACATTGCGGTTTGCGGGAAAAAACCAATAAAATTGTTTTCCATTAAATTTTGTAGAATCGTGGCGTGAATTTCGATGCCAGGAAATTTATGTTGCACAGGAGTTTTCCGTAAATCCCGATACTGTCCGGCGGAGGAACCAATGAATATTATTTTATTCTCAAAGAACTGAGGTGAAATTCGTTTTTGAACAATATCATAGAATGAAACATATTGAAAAGTATGTGATTGACCATAATAATTGATCAACATTTGGTTATTACTGTCTACCGGAATTTGAAGTGATTTTCCGTCACTATCAATACAGATTGCTTTTCCGGGATCAATGTGAATATTTTTTTGATCAATGTTATGGATATCACAAAAAGCAGCCAGTGCGATCACGGGATTTTGCCGTCCTGCAAAATTGATAAACAACGGCGTTCGGCGAATGGCGCCGTCTTGATCCGGGAAATAATTGATAAATCCGATATTTCGTGCATTGTTATACAGATCAAAAAAATTCCCATAAATGCAATCTGCCGCTGGAAAGATTTTGGTAACGTTCGAATCCAAATTAAATGAGAAATTTTCTGCATAAAATTGTTTGGGAGGCACATACATTTTGTAAATAAATGAATTCGGCTGTGCATTGACAAACGGAACCGCTAAAATAACATTTCTTGCTTCGAATATTGAGGAAATCAGCAAATCGTTGGCAACCTCTGTGGTATCTGTTTCAAAAAAAAGGATTCCTAAAACGATTATCCGGGATTTGGCAGCAGCCAGGAAATCAATCACCCGCGCGTGGATTTGGCGAGGGATATGGTTGTATTGATCAAATTTATCAACTGTGATTTGATCAATATCAACGATTACAATATTTTCAAAAACTTTGGGCGCTGTTGATGAAGATGCGATTTTTTTGTGAATCATCCAATCCAGAAATGTATTCTCGGAAAAGTCAACGAAACGAGCCAGGAAAAATTTCTGGCTTAATCCGAAAATGATGATAACAACGATTCCTGCGATAATCGCACTAACTTTCAGTTGATTTATAATGTTCCGATTCATTTGTGCTCTCCTGGGAGTACCTGTTGTTGGTCTATTGATGCAGCAGTTCTCCTTCGTAGATTATATTCACTTTCCCGGTGAGTGTAATATGTTTAAAATCGAGATCAAAGTCGACAAAAAGCGTGCCGCCTTTTGCAATCACTTTAATAGGCGGCTGAATTCCTTTTTGCTTGTAAGCGACAATGGCAGAAGAAATCGTTCCTGTTCCGCAGGCAAGCGTTTCCTGTTCCACACCCCGTTCATACGTGCGCATGTTAAGCTCATTTTTCCCGACGATTTGGACAAAGTTAGTATTGGCGCCCCAGGGTTGAAATTTTGAATGATGGCGATATTTTTTGCCGATTGAATAAACATCAATCTCGTCAATATTTTCAGCGAACACAACATAATGGGGGACGCCAACGTTTAAATAGCCTCCTTCTTCAAGATACGATTCATCCACCGCGCCGGGGTGCATGATAATTTCTACTGGTGGCGGCATTTGCAAACGAACGTTATTTTCAATTATTTCGGCGTGGTACAAAACATCCAGCACATCGAACGTAATTTTATTCGGGGCAATTCCGTTCTGATACGCATACCAACTTGCCGCCCGGGCGCCGTTGCCGCACATTTCTCCGAGGTGGCCATCGGAATTGTAATACACCATTGAAAAGTGATACTGCGCGCTGTTATTCAACAATAAAACTCCGTCTGCGCCAATGGATAACCGGCGTTGACAAATCTTTTGAAAAAAATCGTGCTCATTACCGTTTAATTGACGCGTGCGATTATCAAATAAAATGAAATCATTACCAGTTGCAGATAATTTTGTAAATTTCATAATGTTTTCTCACTCGACATATTTCCGAAGTCTTCAAGACTTCGGAAATATGGTTCGTTGTCCTACGTTTCTCAGCCACGCAGTCCATAAACAGGCTGTCCAGGAACTACCCTTGCGAAGGTTTTTCAAAACGGGACAAGCTGTATATTGAGACATATTCATGAATTTATCTATATATTGTGTTGTCGCGAAACCTTCGCAAGGGTTTTCCCGACGATATTAAAGTTCATGGACAGGCTCTAAAGGGACTGAACTCCAGCACGTGGCGTCTCACTTTTCACGTCTTTCGTCTCCCGTTAAAAAAACATCTCTAATTTTTCCCGTTCTCGAATGACTTCATGGGTGCTGCCATCCACCCATACTTCCACGGGCCGTGGACGGGTATTATAATTACTTGCAAGTGAATATCCGTACGCGCCGGCTGTCATTGCCGCCAGATAATCGCCGCGGACAGTTTTTTGCATTTGTCGGTCTTTTGCCAGAAAGTCGCCGGTCTCGCAGATAGGTCCCACGACATCCACATTTTCTTTCTCACCGTCTTTCAATTCTGCTGGCACAATTTGATGATATGCATCATAAAGGCTGGGCCGAATGAGATCACTCATCCCGGCGTCGACAATGACAAATTTTTTCCCTTTCATGGTTTTGGAGTAAAGGACTTTTGTAATAAGCGCGCCAGCCTCGCCGATGATCGAGCGCCCCGGTTCAAAGAAAATTTCACATCCAAGTGGGCTTAAGATGGACAGCACTTTCCCGGCCAGATCGGCAGGTTCGGGAACAACGACGTTTTCTTCGGCAAGCTCAGGAAGCAGGCTTTTATAATTAACACCAAGCCCACCGCCAATATCAATATGCTCAATTTCAATTCCATTTTTTTTCAATGAATCAACAAGGGAAAACAGTTTTTTTGCGCTGGCAGCAAAATATTCAACGTTAAGGATTTGGGATCCGATGTGACAATGCACGCCCACAATTTTGATCCCGTCCATTTTAGACGCTTTTAAGAAAAGATCAGCAGACGCATCAATATCAATCCCAAATTTGTTAACGGATTTACCAGTGGAAATATAGGGATGACCATGCACATCAATATCCGGATTCACACGGATGGCCACCGGCGCCTGTTTACCCATCTGCAAGGCGATCTCATTTACGACTTCCAATTCCTGAGTCGATTCGATGTTAAACGCGCAGATGCCGTTTTCAATCGCGCTCTTAATTTCCGCATCTGTTTTGCCAACACTGGCATATACGATTTTCTTTGGATCGAATCCAGCTTTCAATGCCAGGTAGAGTTCTCCGCCGGATACAATATCCGCGCCGCTGCCGAGAGAAGCCAGCAGTTCTAATATCTTCATATTTGAATTCGCTTTTAGCGCAAAACAGACATTGTGCCGGACTTTTGCAAAAGCCTGTTCGTATTTTTTATACTTTTCAATAATAGTATTTTTGCTGTAAAGATAAGCAGGTGTACCGTATTTTTCGGCAATGCTCTTAATCTTTACATCTTCACAAAATAGTTCTCCGTTTTTGTAATAAAAACCAGTCATGTACTCTCCTTACATGTTTAATCAATATTCTTTAAAAATTAAATCATTTCCTTCATTTGGCCAGCGCGACCGGATTTTGATGGAATCCGGGTAAAACAAAAATCGTTCAGCCGGCTGAAACGGAATGACGCTTCCGTGTGTATATTCCCCATTATTATCTTCATCATTAAAACAATAAATCGTGTAAATTCCAGGGAAAATCGCCCGGAATAAATAGGGGCCGGCGCTATCCACAACCGTATTGTAATAAATATTTTTGTTGGTGGTATGTGTTGCAGTCAAAAAAAATCGCCCGCCGGAATCCTGCTTTTTATCAATGATTGTACCGCTCATCGAGGATAATGTGTCTTTGTTTAACGTGGTAAACGTGAATTGAATACTCGTGTCAGAAAGCGAATTTCCGAATTCATCAAATACCGAATCCACCGGGATAAAAATCGTATACGACATCAGGCTTGCTAACTCGTTCTCCGGAGAAAAAATAACATCTGCCGGATTTTGCCAGAGCAACGCACCCTGGATTTCCGTTTTATTGGTATCAGTCATATTAAAATGATTTTCAAGTGTGCTGCCAGCGAGGGCTTCGGAAAATTGCAGCTCAATTTTGGGATTGAGCTGCACGTCTTTCGCGCCATTGATGATCGACTGAAAAACAAGCTGCGGGCGAAGGGTGTCTGGCAACGGATTTCCGGTAAATTGAGCCGTGGTATATGCAGTATCCAACGGATTACCAGCCAGATCGAAAATGTTTTGCGCAAGGAGCAGGTAGTTTGTTGATGAATCCTGTTCCGCTGTCTTTAAGTGAAATCGCGAGCGATCTTCCGTATTTTGATAAAAATTCAGAATAGGAAGAGTATCCCTTTCGGCCTGTTCGGTGATAATGGTAAAATAATTTTGGTTTGGTTTATAAGTGATCTGTTCCACCGGCGCATCAAAACGCACATCGAGATGATGACGGTCAATCTCAATAACACCACGGAGCGCAACCAGGATGGTGTCTTCCACTGTCAATTTAAAATTAATATCCATTACAGATGGAAATTCTTCTGTTAATGTCACATCCGTGGTTGGAATGCCAACACCGTCAAAGCCAGGGGTGTATTTCTGGTCATAGTCTTTGTCTTGCAGTGCAAATAGACGGTATTTTCCCGCTGCTATGTAAGAAAATTGGTATTCGCCTGTTTCATTACATTGCGTAATGTATTCCGGAAATTGTGTTGACGGATTCGGTTCGTTATCATCGATAAATGTGTATATACCAATAAGAGCCCCTTCAATCGCATTGTCTGCATGAACGCTACCCGATATCCGGCCCTGATCCAATTTTTCACCGGTGGAGAAAGCGAGATGAAACGACCTGGCCATTCGATTGCGTCGTAAATCCATGGCGTCTGTCCCAATAGTAACCACATAAGTCAGATCTGCTTTTAGCGAGTCTGAAAATTCTATGAACAGTTTTTTCCCCTTCCAATGATAATTTAAATCCTCCTCCTGTCTCGGGGAGACGAAAATAGCACCGGTCATGGACTTTTTGTCAATCTGTTCGCTAAATTCAATGATGATTTTTTCATCCAGCCCGACATTCGTAGAATTGGGCGCGGGATAAACGCCGATGATTTCAGGTGGTTCTTTATCAACAGGGCCACCACTGGGCCGACGCTGAGACGCGCAATAACTGAGCGTAAGTATAAGAACAGTTAATAGAAATTGAAATGTTCTGGACATGTAATACCACTTGAAAAATAAATAGTGTCCGAACGAAAACGCCTGCATTTGTCATTCTAAAGTGCGGAGCTGAAAGCCCGTTTCCGGAGACGACGAAAAATTTTATACCATGAAGCGTTTGTCTTTATTTCGTTTCGTGATGTAAGATTTTTCAGTTCGTTCGGTCGCAAAGAATGACATTTAATAGTTTTCGTTCACATAAAAAATAGTGAATTGATTCTACTAAAATACTTAAACCAAAGGTAAATATCAAGAGTTTTTTATTGAGACTGTATTTGATTGTAAAAATCATAATTCATAAAAATTCAGTTGTATTTATCCGACAAAGAAATTAACTTAAATGAGAATTTGAAACAAAACGGAGGGCTTGTGAATCTCGCCGCAATTATTTTGGCTGCTGGTTACGGGAAACGCGTTGCATCGCTGGGTGCAAAACCGCTACTCACCTGCGGTGGAAAGACATTTCTAGAGATGATCGTTGAAAAGGCGACGCGGGTGAATATAGAACCGATTATTGTTGTAACAAACAATCTGCTGGAAAAAAGAGTGTATAATTTACAAATTGCCGCCCATATAGTAATCAATCCAAAGCCGGAGCAAGGAATGCTATCTTCGCTTGTGTGCGGATTACAAGCTGTTCCGAAACAGGCGACCGGAATTTTGATGAATCCGGTGGATTTTCCACTTGTGGAGATAGCGACGTATAAGGCCATGAAGAAATTGCATGAGCAGAATGCGAGTCACATTATCAAACCGGTTTACAAGGAAAAATCCGGGCATCCGGTAATATTCCCGCGTCATTTATTTATTGAATTAGAAAACGCGCCACTGGAACAAGGGGCGCGTTTTGTGGTTGGAAAATTTTCACATCTTATAAAAATATTTGCTACGGCTGATCAAGGAATCGTTCTTAATATAAACACACCTGAAATGTACGAAAAATGGTGCGTAACGTGAGCTTTTTTAAATGGATTGTTTTGCTATTTTTTTTTCGTTTATCAAGATTCGTTCATTCTTCGCGATTTCTGATGTTTCTTTTTGATTGATTTTTTTTATTATCGTTATTTCAGGATTAATATTATTTTTTGTAAGGCGGATACATTTTTTAATGAAAATATCGACAAGTTCCGGGTCAAACTGAGTCCCGGCATTATTTTTCAATTCTTCTACAGCTTTATTTATTGACATTGCTTTACGATACGCGCGGTCAGTCGTCATTGCATCAAAGGCGTCTGCGATCATCAGCACACGCGAGGAACGGGGAATTTGTTCTCCAGAAAACCCATCCGGATAGCCGGTACCATCCCATCTCTCATGATGATACCGAACAATTTCTCCCACTTCTTTGAGAAATGAAATACCAGAAATCAACCGGTCTCCCTGATATAAATGAATCGCTTTTTTCTTTTCCATGTCATCATTCAGTTTGTCGCCGTTGTTTAGAATTTTTTCACTAAAATAATTTGCAATTTTTCCGATGTCATGAAGATAAGCGGCAATTTCCAGGCGTTCAATTTCGTGATAAGGCATACGGATTTTTTTTGCAAGTTGTTTGGAATAATCAGCCACCCGAATGCTATGTCCGGATGTATAGGGATCGTGTGCTTCAATGGTGCGAACAAATGCCTGGACAGTTTCCTTATAAGTTTTTTTTAAGTCAATATTCAGGCTGTAAGATCGCCGCATCATTAATAACGGTATCATAAAAAGTAATAATCCAACGAGTCCAAGATACTGATAAATGAAGATCATAAGCATACCGAACGGAATCAATGCCAGTTCATAAGGCAACAACCAGCGAAAGTTTGCAGCCCATGCTTCATAAGCAGAAATGTTTTCTCTTAGCGACAGCGAACAACTCGAAAAAATTGATTCAAGAAATAAATAGACAGATACACTGGCAAGAAAAGGACTAATCAAAGTTAATAATTCTTGCTGACCCACGATACCACCAGTCCAAAGAAATGTCATCCCGGCAAGAGAAACCGACGTCAATTGTTGGGCTGTATTTGTGATGATCATCTGGTAATTCAATTTTTTGACCTGAAAGTCATAAATGAAATTGGAAACAACAGCAATGATGGTCGCATAAAAGGGGCCAAATAATACAAACATCGACCAGATAACAGGAGGAACCACAGAAACTGTGGATTGGCTTGAAAACAAGGGAATGGAGAAAATTTCAACCAGCAAGGTTAAAATAAAAAAAGCTTCAAGTCCGACAATGAGTTGTGTTGAAGGAGATTTTTGCGGCAACTGCGATTGAAGCATGATGAAAAATGAGGCTGCGGCCAGGATCAGCAAAATTACACTATAAGCCGTTAACTTCTTTTTCAATTTTTCCCTCCAGTATGACAAAGTACAATGTATTTGTGGCTACGTTCAATGCAGTATAAACTTATTTGTTAAGGATTATTAACATTGAAAGATATTGATTATTTTTTATAATGTCAAGAGTAAATTTTGGCTGGCTTTGTATTTTAGTTGATTTTAATTAACCTGATAAATTCATAGCCACAGAGGCTCAGAGTACACAGCTTTCTTATTTTCAAAACGTTGCGCAACCAATAGCAACTCGAATTTTTCGTAACTCAGTTTGAAAAGTAATATACACACACGTTGTTGTTTCTCTGTGACCTCTGTGCTTCTGTGGCACGTTTTGTGAATAAAGCAGGTTGATTTATCCCGAAAGTTTTATTAAATGATTTCTTGATTTTTTGAAATATTTTCACTATATTTTTGATTCAATTGCTTATAATCTCTGTACCGTAAGAACGCATTTTTCTCTGACATTTTAAAAGCGGTCGTTGATATTTAAATATGTGTTGGCAGGAGATTTCGGTGCAACGAATCGCCAAAATGTATGAACGATATTTCCGAAATCTGAAAAACTGCAATTAAACGAAACGGAGTTAGCGATGGCGCTTCTTTTTAAACGTATTTCCGAGCTTCAACAACAAAATCAACCAATTTGTATTGTTACTGTGGTTGCTACCACAGGGACGACCCCGAGGAAAGCCGGCGCTCGCGGAATCGTATTTCCCAATGGAAAGATTGAGGGAACGGTTGGCGGAGGTTCTATTGAATTAGAAGCAACCGAGACGGCAGTTGAAGTTCTGAAAACCGGCAAGCCGTTATTACAGGAATATCTGTTAGAAGATGTGAAAGAAGGGATGACGTGCGGCGGCAGCATGAGTCTTTTTTATGAGCCAATTCTTCCTCAACGTCGATTAACGATTTTTGGCGGTGGCCATGTTGGTCGGGCTATCGCTCATGTGGCTGTTATAGCGGGGTGGCAGGTAAGTGTGGTTGATCATCGAAAGGGTGTGCTCGATCCGACTTATTTCCCTGCTGATATCGATCTGTTGGCAATGGATTATTTGGTTTTTGTTCAGGGTAAAAATTTTGATACGAATGACTGGCTGGTGATTGTAACTCCAAAGCATGAATTTGATGAAGCTGTGCTCCAGCTTCTCATCTCTAAAGACTATGCGTATCTCGGCTTGATGGGATCGAACAGGAAAGTTGGTGAAATTATGACCAATCTGAAAAACAAAGGATTGAACGAAGAGTTGCTGGCAAAAGTCCATGCTCCTATTGGTCTTAATTTCGGAAAGGAAACTCCGGGTGAAATTGCGGTCGCGATAGTGGGGGAGATGCTTGCCTGTTTGTATGGAATAGAAACAGTGGCGTCATGTAAAATTCCAATCTGAAATATTTTTATAGAGTTCCGATCGAATCGCTAATTTTTTTTTTAAAAAAAATGTCAATAATTTCTATTATTTGAATTAGCGTTTCCTGTACGCTGAAGGCGTACTCAATAACTAAATTAATAAAGGAACATAACCATGGAAAAATCATCCCTTTTATTTTTAGAAGAGTTGTGCAACAGTTTTGGTCCATCTGGATTTGAACGAGAACCAATTCGATTGATGAAAAAGTATGTTGAAAAATTTAGTGATGATATTCGCCAGGACAAGCTGGGATCGTTGTTATTTTATAAACATGGAGAAACGGAAAGACCGGTCATTTTTCTTCCTGGTCATGTGGATGAAGTTGGATTTGTCGTTTCCGGAGTAAATGGAAAAGGGTTTCTCACATTTAATCCTGTCGGAGGCTGGTTTGATCAGGTGTTGTTGGGACAGCGGGTAATTATTCGCACAAATAAGGGAGATGTGCAGGGCATAATTGCCGCCAGGCCACCCCATCTATTGTTACCGGAGGAGCGAAATAAAGTCGTGCAAAAATCGTCGATGTTTATTGATATCGGTTGTTCAAATAAAAAAGAAGCCGAAGAAATGGGAATTCGGATCGGTGATCCTGTTGTTCCGTATTCACATTTTTCAACAATTAAAAAGAAGGTGTTCGGAAATAATAATAAGGACAATACGGCCAAAGGGGTGACCGAATTAGCAATCGGAAAAGCGTTCGATGACCGGATTGGTGCGTTCATTGCCGCGGAGGTTGTTCGTCGGTTAACAGAAGAAAACATTCCACACCCCAATACCGTGATCGGAGCAGCGACAACACAGGAAGAAGTCGGGTTGCGTGGCGCGCGCACAGCAAGCTGGGTAGCAGACCCTGACGTCAGTTTTGTTCTTGAAGTGGATATTGCCGGAGATGTGCCGGGAATTGAGGAGCATCAGGCGCCGGCTGTTATGGGAAAAGGGCCGGGAATTTTAACATTTGATTCGTCGCTGATCCCAAATCCAGCTTTGAAGGAATATGTTATTGAGACTGCCAAAAAAAGCGATATCCCTTATCAATTATCACATGTAGCACGTGGCGGAACTGATGCCGGAGTTATCCACATTCAGCGTGCCGGCTGTCCAAGTCTTGTGTTGGGAATTCCGACACGCCATATTCATTCTCATGTTGGTATTTTAAGTTTGGATGATGTTGAAAACTGTATTAAATTGGTGATAGGACTCATAAAAGGTCTGGATCAGAAAACTGGGGAAAGTTTTACGAAGCTATAAACTGAAACAATTTATACCCTGATTCGTTTATACTTCCTGATCTGTTAACATGAAATTTCAAAAACTTTATAATAAAGGGACAGCGAGAAATGGAAATAGAAAGTAATGTAAAGAATTCAGTGGCAATCATCGCCCTTTCAAGTAAAATTTTGGGTAATCCTGCGGATTCAAAACTGTTTGAAAACCGGGTGACAAATTTAATGGACCAGGGCATTAAAAAAGTCATTCTTGATCTGTCTCAGGTGAAGCGAATTAATAGTACCGGATTAGCTATTTTAATAACCGGATTTAACTTGTTAACGAACTCTGGCGGAACATTTATGCTTGCTAAACTAAATGATTTCATTAAAGGAGCGCTAACAATCACAAAATTAGATAATGTTTTAACGTGTTACGAAACTGTTGAAGAAGCCGAAAACACATAAAAACATATTCGTTAAAGCCCCCATTTTTTCGAAAATCATTGTTGTTATGAGGGCTCATATTTTACTAAAGAGCAGTGTAAAATTGTTGAAGCTATGTTAAATCCAAAAGATTTCTATCGAAAATTAGATGCACTCCTTTCTGAAATTTCCAAAGTTGAGGGCGCCGATATTTTATCTACGGTGCTGGAAGAATTAGTAAACTTCCTGGGAAAAGATCTCAATATCGTGGATGGTCGATTGTATGAAGAAAACGTCACGAAATTTGATCTGGTCAATTGTACCGGCAATAGAAACTATCCTGACTTGATTCCTAAAACAGACCAGGCCTTAAACCGCATTCTTTCTCATGGTTGTTATATTTTTAATGAATCACATGACGTCTCAGGCACATGTCTTGAACATAATTATCAAACAGTGCCAGCATGTTTTGTTGTTGCAAAAGAAGAAAAACAGTGGATATTTATTTTTGAGCTTGGCCCTGGATGGGAACGCGAAGAAATTGATTTGAGTTTGAATACCGTGCGCATGATTCTTAATTCACGAATTTCTACGGATCATTTTCAAAACTACATTCATCAGGCAGAATTGATTCAGCGAAGCCTACTTCCCGAAAAAATACCAGAAGTGGAAACGTATGATATCGCCGCGAAATCAATCTCCACTGAAATTGTAGGCGGTGATTTGTATGATTTTATTTTGTATGATCCCAACCATGTCGGAGTGGCAATTGGCGACGCGAGCGGACATGGCTTACCAGCAGCGCTATTGGTGCGAGATATTGTTACCGGCATGCGCATGGGCATGGAAAAACATCTGAAAATGACGTATGCCCTGGAAAAGCTCAATCGTGTGATTTATCAAAGCAGATTATCAACCTCTTTTATCTCTCTATTCTACGCCGAAATTGAAACCAATGGCAACATTATTTATGTAAATGCAGGCCATCCAACACCGCTGCTTATTAAAGAGTACGGTATTGAGGAATTTACCATCGGCGGAGTTGTCCTTGGACCAATGCCAGAAGTTAAATTAAAGCGCGGATTCAATTTCATGGAAAAAGGAGACGTACTGCTTCTTTATACAGATGGTTTGCTGGAACGCCAAAATCGAGTGGGAGACCCTTTCGAAATCCAACGTCTTAAACAATTAGCTTTTGAGAAAAAAAACCTGACTGCCGCGCAGATTCAAGAACAAATTATCCATGAAGTTTTTAAATTTGGCAATCGAAGCAAATGGATTGATGATGTAACGATCGTCGTTATTAAAAAGACCGATTGATTATTTCCAATAACGGCTAATAAAATCCTCAACTTCCGGAATTCCTCCCTGAAAAATTAGATACCCGTTATGCGGCTCTCGTTCGGTAATTTCGCCGGCAACCGGTGTTAGCATAATTTCCTTGACCCGTTCTAAATCCGTTGTCTGTCCCAATGCCCAGCCTAATTTAACATAAGCCACTTCCGGCAGCATATTAGCCGCGGGAACAACCCCTAATTCCATAATCTCTCGACCTGTTTCATATACGTACATCTGAACGTATCCCCACAATGTCTGAACCGTCATGAACATGGCGACTCCTTTTTTGTGCGCTTTTTTGATCGCCGGATATAGCGGCTTATTTACATGACCCAAACCTGTGCCAGCAATAACGATTCCCTTGTAGCCATTATCAATCAACGCTTCGATGATATCGGGTTGCATATTCGGATAATAGTAAACAATGGATACTTTTTCTTCATAAGATGTATTGATGAGCACGTTCTTATCCCGTCGCCTCTTGCGGTAGTCATTGCGCAACGGAATAATTTTATCTCGATTGACCATTGCCAACGGGATATCACCAATCGTCCGAAATGTTGACCGATAACTGGAATGCATTTTTCGTACACGCGTTCCCCGATGAAGTAAATCATATTGATCACTTGTGGGGCCAAACATGCACACCATTACTTCGGCAATATCAGATTCAGCCGCAGATTTTGTCGCATTTATCAAATTCATGGCCGCATCCGAAGACGGGCGGTCACTGGAACGTTGCGAACCCACCATCACGATAGGTACCGGCGAATTTTGGATCATAAACGAAAGAACGGCTGAAGTATGATGCATGGTGTCTGTCCCGTGCCCAATAACCACGCCATCCACGCCCTTTTCGATTTCTTCGCCGATTTTCTGAGCCGTCCCGATCCATTGTTCCGGCCCCATGTTTTCACTAAATACACCGTATAATTTTTCGGTCTCAAGATTACATATATCCGCTAATTCCGGGACTGAGCCATAAAGTTCTCCGGGCGAAAAAGCCGGAATCACTGCTCCGGTGCGGTAATCTAAGCGGCTTGCAATGGTACCGCCGGTTCCGAATAACGTTACACAGGGTTTACGCGGATTATAAGGAAATTCCTTTTCCGGAATTTGATAGCGCGCTTCCTTAAATCCGAGCTCTTTCATACTTAAAATTGTGTCCACATGAATCCCGACGTTGTAACCATTTCGCAGTTTTAATACCAGATGATACTCATCAGCGGTTTCAGAGCGTGGCAATACAATCCCTTTGAATTTACCGCGTGTCGTATCGATGTCAGCGTCACTCCATACCTTGATCCCGAATTCTTTAAGCCTGGATACTGCTGGTTCCCGGTAGCCCTTGTATGTTTCATTCATTGAATAATCCCGTGTTAAGTATTATGGATGAACACGGAGATATTATCACTCTGGCAGGTATTCCATTTTGAGTTATCACTAAAGGATGGCAAGTATTCTGAATATATTTGAGCCACTTATTTTGAATTCGCCGGTTGAGATAATATCATTTGACACATTTAGAGCATTCAGTTTTTTGTTCCGTGTTTAAACTTAAATTTAAATTTACTATTCAGCATAGAGCTGTCATTCCTGCATCCGCAGGAATGACGCCAAAAAATGACTTTTGATACAGCCCCGACATCTGAATAGTTACAATTTAAGTTTAAATATAATGATCTTTTTTGTGTTTTTCAAGTGCTTTTTAACCGCAAGCCATAAACCGAAAGTTGGCGCAATGGAACGCTGGCTTTAATTCAAAAAATAAAGTGCAATATTAAGCCTCAATGATTGATGCATCGCACTAGGCTCAGGATAAATTGCACGACAAAAAGTTCGTTCTGTTAAGCATTTGTCTTTATGGTGGTTGTTGTATAAGATTCTCTGTCTTTATAAGGTGTAATCAAGATAGCTTTTTATGAACATTTACACATTACAGGCTGAATGGAAACCACGCTCTAAGAAATGGAGTTTGTTGTATGTCAATAATCATTTATTCGATGAAGAGCGGGAAGGCTTTCGTTTACAGCTCAATCGTCCGGGTGAACACTGAGCCGGAATTGATTTGCCAGCCCGGGAGATTGAGCGAAAACAAAATCAACGCAGACTTGACCAGTCCATTACAGAGATTGAAGAATGAACGGTAAAATTTCATAAATCACCTCTTTTTTTCGCTGAAAATCCACCGGCAAAATCAGTAACGCAGATGTATGAATACAGCGTATGGCTACCAAAAGCAACCCCGACGACTTTAAACTCTGAGTTAAAAATGTTTTTCCGGTGACCTCGCCCAACGACTCCGTCATCGATAATTAGTCCCGCGACAATATCCCGTGCATTGTTACGACCATACGCGATATTTTCACCAATCGTATTTTGCCATTTACCATACTTTTGAATTCGATGTGGAAAATTTTTACCGTCTGTTCCAACATGCCCTGTTTTTCCTGTTGGCCCTTGATCCAAAACGTGATCAAGCGCGGCGCGAGATAATGCTTTCGAATAGTGCAATGCACCAACTGGTTTAGCATATTTTAAAAATCGGATCGCCTCGTCCAGAGCAGCTACTCCCTCGTTAGTGATAATTACAGGTTCTCCGGGACGTTGAACTAACTTACCAACATAATACGGTTTTAACTTCTCTAAAATTGCTGCATATCGAGCCGGACTCTGCCGCGCCATATTTAATTCCTGCACTACATTTCGTTCAATGATTTCGGCAAACCGCTCTCGTTAAATCGGGCGCTGTTGAGAACAACTCGTCAATAATCCAGTTATTAAAATTAGAGAGAAAATAACTATTATTTTGGTATGATTTAAAAAATTCATTTAAACCTCATTGTTGAAAAATAGTTAAGCCACAATCAATATTTTTTATTGTGTATAGCCTTTCAAACAATTGCAAATCAATTCAATCCAATCATTACAGGTAAATTTTCCTCGTTCCCATTTCTTCCATTTTTTTAAAATTCTTTCCTGTTTCATGTCTTCGATGTTTTTACCATTATCCCATTCATTACGAACGATATTGATCGAATTAATCATCATATCGCGATACTCTTTCAACTCGTCAATGGAATAATCACGACCGTGTCCGGCGACGATTTTAACATCAGGAGGTATCATGATATATACGCAGATTAATTAGTAGATGATTCATTTAATTTCATTAAAATATCGTTACTATTCAGCATAGAGCTGTCATTCCTGCGGATGCAGGAATCCCCTAACTTTTTAATAATTAGGAGATTGCGGGACAAGCCCGGAATGACATTTTACAAAAAAATCAGACTTATGATACAGCTCTGACACCTGAATAGTTACAAAATATCTAAAAATATTTGTTTAGATGATATACTACTATTTGAGGCAATCAGATTACTTTTAAACTGATTTATCATTGAAACATAATTATTTTTAAATCGTTTATGAACAAAAGACAATGCACATTCGGAATAAATCGGAGGGCTTTTTATGAAAAGTTTAATCGTCGTTGTCACAATAATTACATTGGCATTTTCCGTTTATGGTCAGGATGATACACAAACCTTAATTAGCGGTGATATTGAAAGCGGAGGCTACGGCGGGCCGGTTGTAAAAATCGGGCAGATCCACGGAAAGAACGGTATTTTCGTTGGTGGTCAGGGAGGGTGGATAATTAACCATCAGTTCATCCTCGGAGGCGGGGGCTATGGCCTTACCAACGACATTCGTATGCAAAGCATTGAATCTACCGCTGATTTGTATTTGAATTTTGGCTACGGCGGATTATTTATTGAATACATTATTGCCCCGAAAAAATTATTGCACTTTGCGATCAATTCACTGGTTGGAGCAGGTGGTGTATCATTTCGTGATAAAAATTATGAGCAAACCGACTCTTACAACGACGATTCGTTTTTTGTCTTTGAACCAGGAGTTTGTCTGGCCTTTAATTTGCATAAGCACATTCGAATAACGCTGGGTGGTAATTATCGCTATATCACCGGTGTGGATTTAGTAGGAACCAGCAACTCCGATCTCAGCGGCGCGACATTTGAAGTCCGGCTAAAATTCGGTTCTTTTTAATATGAATAATTTATCAATAATCTTTCGCTTAGATTCCGAAGTCTATGAGATTTCGGAAATCTGATCCCGGCCAAGCAGTGATAGATTTCATTCTGGTTATGCAATATTATCGGAAAACACCATAACAACACGGATTGAGTTTTCAATTACGGACTAATTATTAAGTGAACTCCATTCTTCAAAAATAGAATCGCGAAAATTAGCAAGCCCAGACCTAATGCACGTATTAGATGAATATAGCATTTGCTTTTCAATATAAACTTTGATCTTCCAATAAGCCGCGCGATAATTAATTTTGCACCTACCAGACAAATATACAACGCCAAAACGAACAAAAGAACCGCAGTTGCACCTACATCTGCTGCCCTGATAATAGTTGGCGCTCCGACTGAAAACCAAAATAAATACGGGCTCGGATTCAATAAATTGACCAAAACTCCCGTGCGCAGGGAATGGCTTTTAGCACGTGCACCATTGACTGCAATGCCTTTAAACGTCAGGCTTTCATAAGCCAGATAAGTCAGGAAAAATGCGCCGGCAATCGAAATTCCTCCCAACACAGATTGAAGATCTGATAATTGAGCGACCAGGAATAATGTTCCCAATACGATTGGCAGGTCAGTTATGAGCGGCGCCACAGCCACTTTCATTCCTGCTATTCCACCATGACGCAATGATTCTGATACCACCAGCATTAAAAGCGGTCCCGGGGAAATACCACCACTCAAGCCAAACACAATGCCTGAAATTAGAAACGTTATTTCACTATTCATGATTCGTCAAAAAACACATTGCGAAAATCGTTATCCATCGGGATCGGTTTGCCTGTTTTATCGATGAACACTGCCACCATTTCTGCGTCGATTAGACGTTTGCCTGTTTTTACATTGAAAATCTCCTGCCGAAACGTAATACTTGTCCGACCCGCATTGATTCCCTCCAGCGTAATTTCCAGTTCATCACCTAAAAAAGCCGGTGCCTGATATTTGATATTCGCCTCCACTACAACAACGTATTTACCCTTTTTTATGAAATCATCAAACGGCATTCCGGCTTGTTCCATGGTGGCAACACGCGCATATTCACAGTAATTTAGATAGACAGCATAATTCACGTGGCCCTGAGCATCCAGTTCATAAGAGCGAACTTTGAGTTTCTGTGTGTATTTTTTCATGAGCTCCTCTGCAAGAATTTACTTTTTGTGTCATTCACTTTTTTGAAATAGTCTGATGCACTCCAAGGTAGTACGATTCAATAAACTCTGGTGAAAATAGAAAATATAATCAAAAAATGCAAACTATTTTTAACCTGAAATATTCATAAATATTTGCCGTAGAAACGCTACGGCGCAAAAAAATTAAAACGTAATTCTATTCGTGAATATAAACTGAGTTTTAAAAATAGATTTGTTTAGCCTGCATTATTCACAAAACGTGCCATAGAAGCACAGAGGTTACAGAGAAACAACAACGTGTGTGCACATTACTTTTCAAACTGAGTTAAGAAAAAT
>CAZCJL010000126.1:0-18420 GCA_964498785.1 uncultured Cytophagia bacterium
TAAATACGACATAGAGGCAATCGCCCATATCTACCATAAAATATTGAGAAGATACCAGAAATGCTTTATAAATCTAAATTGCAATCACAGTTTATCCCCAATCGAATTCGAACCCATACATTGTTGATTTTGATTGGTATGCTCTTTTTTGTGATTCTCATTATATATGCATCTATAAAGATATATAAAATTGCTCTTGATGAAACCAAGCGTAATCACCAATTGCTCCAACGGGAAATGGCTATGGTTTCGGTATCAGGAATCAATCATTATCTGAGCCATGTGTCCGAAGATTTAAAATTTTTGATGAATTCTCCTTGTTTGAAAAGCATGGTACGATCGAATTACGAATCATTTTTGGAGAATTTTTTTGATGTTCATAAAGCCTCTAACCTGAGAGCGATTTTTATTGCTGATTCGAATTTCAATATGCTCTATGCCATGCCAGAGTCTATCTCAAAATGTTTAGCTGAATTCCCGGTCGATAATCTGATTGATTTGCAGCTCGACAGCAATCAGGTTTGGTACTCACCAGTGTTTCCGCAAACGAATGCAAATTGCCCCAGCCAGCTCAGCTATTTAATGGTTGTACGCCTGATCGAGAATTCGATGGGGGGAGTTGATTCCGGAACAGAGGAAAAATCGAGAGTCTATTTAGGCATGATTGCCAGTTTTGATTGGCTGATTGATCATTATGTTGTTCCTTTAAATATAGGCACAACCGTTAGCGCATGGTTGATGGATAAAAATGGGCGGCTTTTGTACCATCCGCGGCATCCGGAAATGGTACTGCGAAGTATTACCGAGGATTCCCCTGATTGCATCACATGCCATGCGTCGTTTGGCTGGCAAAAGCAGATGCTCGCCTCAAGCGCTGCGTTTGGTGAATACTCGGTTGGCAGCGAACCAACTAAAATTATGACGCACATGCCGCTGGATATAAAAAATGAGCGCTGGATATTGGTTATTTCTTCCAATTTGTCAGACGTCACTTCTGTGTTGCGAAGCAAATTTTCGCTATTTTTTATCATTGTTCTCATTATCCTTTTACTCACTATGGTTGTTGGAGTATATTTTTACAAACTAAATATCGAACGTATTCGCGCCGAAGAAGCGCAACGACTAAGCGAGCAAAAAGAACTGTTGCATTTGCAAACCTGTCAGTCTTCCAAATTAGCATCTGTTGGTGAATTGGTTGATACTGTAGCTCATGAAATTAATACACCGGTTAGTATTATCGTTGCACAAACTCAGGTACTGGATTTGAACAAATCAAACAAACAACACGATTTTGCCGACGAGTTGCGAATAATAAAAGAACAAGCGCAGCGAATCAGTAAATATACGCTCCGGCTATTAAACTATTCCCAAAATATGCCATTCAATCCAAAGCCAGGCGATTTAAAAAAAATAATGGAAGAGTGTTTATATTTATTAGGGCCTCGATTTAGAGCTCACAAAATCGTTATCCGTAAAAATTATGCGCCAAATTTGTCGTTTCCAATAGTGGATAAAAGCCAAATTGAGCAAGTGTTTATTAATTTATTGAACAATGCGATTGATGCAATCCATATTAATGGACAAATAACAATCAACATTCATCCTTACCAGAAAGAGAGCGGGCAAGAAGGAATTCAGATTAGCATTATGGATAATGGAGAAGGAATCCCCAAAGAGTCGATGCCAAATATTTTTAAGGCATTTTTTACCACCAAGCAACCCAATAAAGGCACTGGCCTGGGGTTGCCAATTTCACGGGCCATTGTTCAGCGTCATGGAGGGAAAATTAGCGTTGCCAGTGAACCAGGAATAGACACAACATTTACGATTTTTTTACCGATAAAATAAAGGATGGGCACATGATGAAACATAAAGAGCGAATTCTGGTTATTGATGATGAAAAGGATATGCTCAATGCGTTAAGGAAAATCCTGAGTGCCCTTAATTATCATTCTATCCTTGTCGATAATGGTCAATTAGCAATAGAGCTGCTCGCACAAGATGAATTTGACCTGATATTATGCGATCTGTTCATGCCCGAAATCGATGGCATGGATATTTTGAAAAAGGCTAACGAATTAGCACCAAGCACTCCGATTATCATTTTCACAGCTTATGGAACAATCGACCGAGCAGTACAGGCCATGAAATTGGGCGCTTTTGATTTCATTGAAAAGCCATTCGATATCGAACATTTAAAAGTGATCATTAAAAAGGGACTGGCTCAAAGGAAACTTTATGTTGAGCGATTGAATTTACTCAACCAATTACAGGAGCGGTATAGCTTTGGTAACATTATTGGCCAGAGTTCGGCGCTGCGAAAGGTATTTGATATGGTTAAAAATGTTGCCGCTACCGATGCGAATGTGCTGATCACGGGCGAAAGCGGCACGGGTAAAGAATTAATTGCTCGAAGCATTCATGCCCATAGTCCACGTCGCAAGCGCGCGTTTGTACCAGTGAATTGCAGCGCTTTCCCTGAGAATCTTTTTGAAGCGGAGCTGTTTGGGTATGAAAAAGGGGCGTTTACAGGCGCCAACCGGCGAAAACCTGGTCTGTTAGAATTTGCTGATGAAGGGACATTCTTTCTGGATGAAGTTTGTGAATTGTCGCCCGCGCTTCAAGCCAAATTGTTGCGGGTGCTTCAGGATCAACAGCTTCGCCACATCGGCGGAACTGAATTAATACAGGTTGATGTCCGTCTAATTTCTGCCACCAATCGAGATCTGGAACAGGCACGAAAGCAGGGACTGCTGCGTGACGATTTCTATTATCGGATTAATGTGGTAAATATCCATATCCCTCCGTTGCGGGAACGCCGTGAGGACATTCCATTGTTGGCAGAATATTTTTTGCAGCAGCAATTAAAAACTTCGGCCAAAAATATCAGCGGTTTCCATACTCTGGTTTTAAGAGAATTTGAAAACTATCCCTGGCCCGGGAATGTGCGAGAACTTGAAAATGTCATTCAACATGCGATTGCCGTAACGCGAGGCGATGAAATAACGTTAGCCGATTTACCCACTGCACTGAATCGGAAAGAGCAAAAACTATTAATTACCGACCAGATGAACAATTTATCACTGGTTGAACTTAAAAACCGTACGTGTGACGAGATCGAACGCCTCTATTTGATTAGATATTTAAAAGAATGCAAGGGAAATGTATCTCAAGTAGCAAAAAAGGCTCAGATGACCCGGCGTAACTTGCATCGGCTCCTTAATAAACACGGTCTGGAGCCATCCTCATGGCGTGATAAAAGTGAGAATTAAGTGTCCCACTACATGCTAAATGTCCCGCTCCACCAAACCGGTGCGAAATATTAAAGTTATGTCAAAATTACCACTTTTGAAGAGACGTCCTTGTCTCACATTTTTAATAATTCTGCTTTCTATTCTCCGGCGCTGTATTGTCCTCTCTGTTTTTTATAATTGATTTTATTGCATTTAGTAGGTTAATTTATCTTCAAAAATAATCTTAATCTATGCTCATTGGCATAATAATTGAGCATTAAAACAGACGAATGCAATGAGGACGGATTATGAACCAGCTACATATTCTTATTGGAACCAAAAGCAAATCGATCATTGCTACCATGCGAAAAATCTCTGTTGATCAAGCAATTAATGTCAGAACTGAACAAACGCTTGAAGATTTTTTGCTTAACGTCCAACAAGAAGATTTGCAGGCAATTTTATTCGATACGCGATTAATTCGCGGTGATGTGATCAAGATGATCCGATTAATTCGGCGTATGCGTCCCAAAGTGCCATTGATTGTTTTACCGGATAAAATCGATAAAAAATTAGCTGGCCAAATATTTAATGAAGGGGTGCTGCAAATTATTGTAAGCCCGAATAAAACAAATTTTGTAGCGACATTAAATGCCGTCTTAAAAACAAAAAATTGAATTTATGATATTTGCACCGACGGGGAACAGTTACAATGGTCATAGTTAGCTAATGATAAAATTCGCTGCACCGCAATGACCAGCGCTCTCAGTAACGTTAAAACCGGCTGTGTGCGCAGCAATCGACTGAATATTTATACCAATAGCGATCGAATCAAATGAGAAGGAGTGGCAACATGACAATTGAAGCTCAAATCATTTATCTCAAAAAACGGAGTGAATTTACCGATGATTATTTGGATTTTCACAAAGAAATTTTAACCTTGCAAGCCGATCAACAATCAAAGCTAATAAAAGAAAACATTTCCATATTTAGTAAAACAAGTGACGTCGATTCGCGGCTGTATAGCGGACTACCGTTGCTTGATAAAAATAACCTGTACATCGAAGCGAATTTTGCGCAATCCGGTTTTGTCGAACTATTATCCATTTTTGAACATTATCCCCAATCTTACTCACCCGATAAAATTGAAACGTTACGGAATGCTCTAACAAACAATAACAAATTATCGATTGAATTGATTCAAAATTTCGTCTCTGAGAATAAGGGCTATTTTAACCAGGCGTCCCGGGCCAACGCGATAGAACCCGGCCTGCTGATTTTTATTTCGAAAACAATCGGTCTCCCTTTACTTAAAACTTACGCCGACTTATTAAAATCCTATTTAGCGGAAAAAGATAAAATTTGGTTTCAGCCTTTTTGTCCGCTCTGTGGCAATGCCGCAGCCATGGCACGCCTGGAAAACGAAACAGGACAAAGGCATCTCTGGTGCATGGTATGTCATACAGAATGGCCGTTTAAGCGAAGCCAATGCGCGTTCTGTTCCCAGGAAGATCCGAGTCCGTCCCGATATTTTTTTGATGAGAATGATAGCTTGTACCGCGTTTATGTATGCGATCACTGCAAACATTATATAAAAACGATTGATGAAAATAATTTTACATTCAACCAGCCGCTTAACATGGCTCTGGAATATTTAATCACTCATTATTTGGATGAGACCGCAACCACCGAAGGGTATCAGAGCATGTTGTGGTGGAATGAATTTGACCATTCCAAAGACTGAAAATGCACGTCAGAACGGCCTCAGTGGACAGATTTAATCTTCAAAGTGTATTAATTGCGGTTGATCCGGAAGCAAATACAGGTAAATATAAACGAAAGTTAAAAATAAAAAAATATCTAAATCAGGCTTAATTAACCATCTCATAAGGAGGAAAAGGCGTATATGAATGTATCAAGAAGAGGATTCTTGAAAGTTTCATGGGTCGCTGGTTCCAGTCTCGCATTAGGTGGACTTGGGTGGAGCAACGCGTATGCGAAATCACCCAAAGAGTACAAACTGAAATATGCGACGGAAACCACGACCATCTGCCCGTATTGTGGAGTTGGATGCGGTATAATTGTATCTTCCCACAACGGGAAAGTTATCAACACCGAAGGGAATCCTGAGCATCCGATCAATCGCGGTTCCCTTTGTAGTAAAGGAAGCTCGCTCTATCAGTTGGCTAACAACGACAGGCGACTTACCAAAGTGATGTATCGCGCTCCGTACAGTGAAAAATGGGGAGAAAAATCCTGGGAATGGGCGTTCGATAAGATCGCGAACCGCATCAAAACGACTCGCGACGCATCGTTCACAGAGAAAAATGATAAGGGGCAGGTTGTCAATCGTACCACGCAAATTGCTTCTGTTGGCAGCGCGGCATTGGATAATGAAGAATGCTGGCTTTACCAGAAGATGCTGCGGTCACTTGGCCTGGTGTATGTTGAACACCAGGCGCGTATATGACACTCGGCAACTGTAGCGGCTCTGGCAGAGTCGTTTGGCCGAGGGGCAATGACTAACCATTGGAATGACATTGCCAACGCCGATTGCATTCTTATTATGGGAAGTAATGCGGCGGAGAATCACCCTATTTCTTTCAAATATGTCTCTGAAGCGATAGATCGAGGCGCTAAACTTATTAGTGTGGATCCGCGCTTTACCCGAACCTCATCCAAAGCTCATATTTATGCATCATTGCGGTCCGGGACGGACATTGCATTTTTGGGCGGTATGATTAAGTATATTCTGGACAACAAGCTCTACAATGAAGATTATATCGCGGAATATACCAATGCAGCTCATTTGATTAACCCTGAATTTAGCTTCAATGATGGGCTATTTTCAGGATACGATGCAAAAAATCGGAAATACGATAAATCAACATGGAGTTACCAGGTCGATGAAAACGGCATTCCGATGCGGGATAAGACACTGCAAAATCCCAATTGCGCTTTTCAGTTACTTAAAAAACATTTTTCCAGATATAATTTGGAAACAGTCTCGAAAATAACAGGAACCCCGGCTGATAATCTCCTTGCTGTTTACAAAACATATACTGAGACCGGTAAACCAGGCAAAGCAGGCACCATTATGTATGCCATGGGCTGGACACAGCATACCGTTGGCACCCAAAACATCCGAAGCATGTCGATTATCCAGTTGCTGCTTGGCAATATTGGCATTGCCGGAGGCGGTGTGAACGCACTGCGCGGGGAGTCCAATGTTCAGGGTTCAACCGATCATTGCTTGCTGTTTCACATTATTCCGGGCTATTTGAAAACACCAAAGGCATCTCAGGCAACATTAACGGATTACAACAACCAGTCAACGCCGAAATCAGCCGATCCGATGAGCGCCAACTGGTGGAGCAATTATGGAAAATACTCCGTGAGTTTATTGAAAGCCATGTACGGTAAAAATGCGAATAAAGACAATGATTTCGGTTATGCCTGGATGCCAAAATTGGATGACGGCACTAACTATTCCTGGATCACCATGTTTAACGAAATGGACAAAGGGAATATTAAAGGCTTTTTCGCCTGGGGCCAAAATCCTGTTTGCAGTGGTCCCAATTCTGATGGCACGATCAAAGCCATGTCCAAATTAGACTGGCTGGTGAATGTCAATCTATGGGAAACAGAGACCGGAGCATTCTGGAAGGCGCCGGAAGTTGACCCCAAAACAATAAAAACCGAAGTATTTATGCTGCCCTGTGCCGCTTCCATGGAAAAAGAAGGAAGCATAACCAACAGCGGTCGCTGGATGCAATGGCGTTATAAAGCAGTTGATCCTCCAGGCGACGCCCTGCCCGATGGTGACATGATGCATGAGATTTTTGTTCGTCTGAAAAAATTGTATGAAACCGAAGGCGGCGCATTTCCGAATCCGATTGTGAATTTGAAATGGGATTACGCGCCTGAGGGCCACATCGATGCGCATCTGCTTGCAAAAGAAATTAACGGATATGATTTAACAACCGGAAAACTATTGCCCAGTTTTGCAAAATTAAAAGACGACGGAACAACGTCTTCTGGGAACTGGCTCTATTGCGCCAGTTACACAGAAGCCGTTAATATGGCAGCTCGAACCGATAACAAAGATACGTCAGGAATCGGACTGCATTCCAATTGGGCCTGGTGTTGGCCGGTAAACCGTCGCATTATTTACAACCGTGCTTCGGTAGATAAAAATGGGCAGCCGTTTGATAGGGAACATCCTGTCATTCGCTGGGACCCAATGGCAAAGGACGGCGCAGGCGCCTGGATCGGCGATGTACCGGATGGCGGATGGCCGCCGCTGAAAAATGCTGCAAAAACCAAATATCCATTTATCATGCGAAATGAAGGATTTGCCCGAATATTTGGTATGGGTTTAGCCGATGGACCGTTCCCTGAACATTACGAACCACTGGAATGCCCGGTCGAGAAAAACATCATGTCGGGTGTGCTGCTCAATCCTACCACCAAAGCCTGGCATCAGGTTGAAGGCGGTATGAACACGTTTGCGGCACCAAGTGATCCCAGGTTCCCGTTCGTTGCAACAACGTATCGGGTCTCGGAACACTGGCAAACCGGAGCGATGACGCGTCAGCAATCGTGGCTGGTGGAAATACAGCCAGAGATGTTTGTTGAGATGAGCAAAGAACTGGCGATCGAGATGGAAATTAAAAATGGCGATAAAGTGATCGTCGAATCTGCTCGTGGTAAAGTTCACGCGAAAGCAATGGTTACCGCTCGATTCAAGCCATTCAAGATAGGAGATAATGCCATAATCCACGAAGTGGGATTGCCCTGGTGCTTCGGATTTATGGGATTGGCAAAAGGCGACAGCGCCAACAAGTTAGCGCCGGCAATCGGTGACGCCAATACCATGATCCCAGAGTCAAAGGCATTCCTGGTTAACATCAGGAAGGAGGTGTAATGATGAACGGAAAATCTGTATTAATCGACCTCTCAAAATGCATTGGCTGTCGGGGATGTCAAGTGGCATGTAAACAATGGAATCAACTTCAGGCGGAAAAAACGGTAAATGTCGGTTCACATCAAAATCCACAGGATCTGTCTGCCAGCACCTGGACTTTGGTTCGGTTCAAGGAAACAGAAAATAATGACAAGGTAGATTGGACCTTTTTTAAGGATCAATGCCGTCACTGCCTGGAACCTCCATGTAAGGCCGCAGCAGATGATTATGCACCGGGATCAGTCGTAATGGATTCATCAGGAGCCCTGGTCTTTTTAAAGGAAACGAAAAAAATCACTGAACCTATGGACGAAATGTGTCCTTACGGTATTCCGCGGAAAGATGAAAAAACCGGATCCTGGCTCAAGTGCGACTTCTGCTATGATCGTATTGCCAATGGGCAAATGCCGGCTTGCGTTAAAGCCTGTCCTACTGGTGCATTAGTCTTTGGCGATCGCGAAGAAATACTGGCATTAGGAAATCAGCGACTGCAAGAGATAAAAAAAGACTATCCACACGCAATATTGTTGGATGCCGATGACGTACGCTGGATTTATCTGTTGTATGAACCTGAAACATACTACCAGATCGGATTACGTGAAACGGATCGCTTTGATCGGTATGCCTGGCGCAATCTGCTAAAACCGAATGCTCCGATTTCGTTAGCAGCCGGCGGTTTAGCATTGCTGTTTAAAAAACGGGAACAACGGATAAAAGCAAAACAAAAAGATGAAGTTTAATTACAAATTTAGCTTAATCGGTTTGATTGCCATCTTCTTTTTGGGGATGGCAATCCTCCCGGCAGCAAAATGGGTTCTGACAAACAACTTTTGAAAGTTGGCGATTCGTCACGGATATTAAATTCAAAAGGCTATCAATTGACAAAATTTGTACAAGTTGTATTAGCTAATCAAGAAATCTTGTTTAAGGTTCAATTAAATTTAAAAGGAATATAATTCTCCTTACAGATATTTATCGGAATACTTGGTTACGGTATTTGTCATGACACCCATTTTGGTATTGTTTTTATTACACGATACAATCTATCACTTCTCCCCATTTATTTATAAAAATTTAATAACAAACAATGGGGCGAGAAGGATTGTCAAAAATTTAAAGAGCGATATCTGATATTTGACATCATTAATAAATTGCAATATCAGTTTACATCACAAAAGAACACGACGTTATTACAGAGGTGAGATGCCGGGCATGCTCATTATCGTTCGTTCAATTATTGTAAAATCAGTATGATCAGTTTATTCAATCGCATGGCCATAATTAAACATGCTAACAATAAAAAATAGTGTTAACCATTCAAACAAAAATTGAGGAGTTTGACCAAATGAGAAAAGCGATTTTTGTCTTAATTCTAAGCTTAATTATTGTGCCCACGTTACTTGCTCAAGTGGAATTAAAACCTTATGGATTTCTTAAGGGTGATATGGTTTATAGCACCAAAAGTGTTGCGTCTTTTAATTCAGAAAATATTTCAGCTTCACAGCTTGCCACCGGAATCGATCAGGCTGCCCTGGGCTTCACCGCGCAGCATTCCCGTTTTGGTTTAAAGGGCAGCGCCGGCGATGACGATTTAAAGGTCGGAGGAATACTTGAACTTGATTTTTTCTGGGGCGGTTTCGACGCCAACGCTCGTCCCCGAATTCGTCTGGCTTACGCGTCAATGGCAAAAGGCAATATGGAGCTGCGCTTTGGTCAACAATGGGATTTGTTTTCACCAGTTAATGCCAAAACCAATAACACCAATGGTAATATGTGGTATGCCGGCAATTATGGTTTCCGCCGCGCACAGATTCAATTTCATTACAAAATGCCAATGGAAAACATGACGCCGGTGCTGCAATTATCAATCGGTGAGGCTGCCAAAGAAGCAGCCGGCCTGGGCGCTGACAACAAAGCCGCCTTCCCCATGATTCAGGGACGACTTTCATCTAAATTCATGAAAAATTACGGCATCGGCGTCTATTTTGTCCATGCCAAATTCGATCCCGATCCTGAAACAGATGATGACGAATACAATACGTCAGGCTTTGGCGTTGATTTTGATCTGGCGTTCAGCCCAATGTTTGCCCTTAAAGGTGAAGTTAATTCAGGCACCAATTTAAACAACGCAAACCTGTTTACCAGCACCGGTAATGGTGACGGTAACGTTGACAAAAAAAGCATGGGATTTTGGTTCAACGCCATCTCCAAACCTTCAAAAAGTGTTAACTTTGTGCTGGGCTATGGAATGGATAAAAACCAAACTGATAATTTAAGCGAAGGTCACATCGAACAAAACAGTGTTATTTATGGCAACGTTATTTTTCCTTTTGGACACGGTTTTTCAATTGCTTTAGAAGTCCAGAACATTTCTTCTAAAATTAAAGGCGGAGACACAAACTCTGCCATGGTTTTTGATATCGCCGGAATTCTTAATTTCTAATTAGAATCATACCGTGACCATTATCTGTGAACTGGCGGATGGTGGTCACGTTCTTTTAACCAAATCTCCGAGTCCTTTTACCTACCGGAAAACCTATGGTAAATCGACCGATAGGGTTTGATTGGAAACGGTCAAGCCTCCCGTACTTGGAAAGGAGATCCTTATGTTGTCTTTAAATTTTCTGCAAACCAGAACCACAAAGGACGTCCTTTTTAACATCTCAAATATATTTCTTCTGGGACAAGGAATACCTGTCATACGAAGAACGGGAGTATAGTTGAACTATTTTCTAATCGATTCCCTGAGGAGAAAACTAAATTCACTCTTACCAACTCAGGAGGTATCATGCATTTTTCAGGTATTCGATGGTTGTCATTATTTACAGGTGTTATTCTATGCATTGTATTGACGACTGGTTGTGATAAGGATAATCCTACATCTCCGACTATGGAGCATGAAAATTATCTCTGGATTCACATGAATTCAGATTCAACAAAAATCAAATTTGAAACGCTCCTTAAAATAGATGCTGACGGCGAGGAAGCCATTCAGCTCAGTTCATTTATCGACACAACATTAATTCATCCATTTCGAGATAAAGATGGTAATCCGCATGAAACACGCCGGTTATATTCATACCAGATCGCTGGCGATGATGGTTTTTCCGCTTCAAAAAAGGGTTACTCCAACAATACCTGGGACCATCTGCTGGCAGGTCACATCCTCACTTCAACCAGGCAGGTTGTCTTTCCTGATGACAGGATCGACCTGGCCGGCGCATTCAATGTCAAATCCACACGCCACATTTATATTCATCGGAAATTCAATGTCATCACTCCAGACACATCAACTTTTATTGAGCTAAGAATGTTAACCACAACTTCGGTTACGAACCCGGAGGGACAGACAGAAAATGCACTACTGTTGAAAGATTGTTTGGCACAGATTGTTACCGCACCCGAAAATCGGCAATACAATTTAAGAACATTGGATGATTTTGGTCCTTCCGCAGATTTGACATGGGATCAATTCCAAGCCGGTTACTGGTTATTGACCAGTGAAAAAACCATGTTTACCGATCCTGATCTGAATACATCAAAATATAAACTGAAAGTATTAGAAAAAATTCTGGTGAACTAATTTATGAAACAGAATATCATTACTTTACTGAGTCTGCTAATGCTAATCATTGGCTGTCCTGGCTTTTCTCAAGATATGTATTATTTCAAAGGTGATTCGATTGTTAAAATTTATCGGCTTCAGGAAGTTGTTGTTTATGGTAACCGGGAGCAGATTCCTTCATCAATGCTAATTAAAATGAATCAGCCACAGATGAAAGCCAGAAACTCCACTTCGGTTTCAGAACTTTTAAACTTGGAGCCAGGCTTGAATTTAACTTCCGGTTATAAAGGCGAAACTGAAACCCGAATTCGCGGCTTTCGATCGCACGATGTGCTGGTGCTTATAGACGGTCGCCCCATCAATCCTGGTTATTACGGCAGAGTTGATCTTTCCATGTTACCGTTGGATAACCTGGCAAAAATCACTATTATCAAGGGGCCGGCTTCGGTAGCTTACGGAGCCAACAGTATGGGCGGCGTTATTAATATCATCACCCGAAACGGCATGGAAACGCCTCGCACTGTAATTGAAACGAAACTGGGCGATTACCAGTTTCGCCGGTTGAATTTTAATCACAGCCAACAGATTGGTCGGTTTAATTACTGGATTTCCGGGTATGAACATCACGCCAGGGGTTTTCAAATGAGCGATAAGTTTCAGCCGAACAAATTTGAAAATGGCAGAATGAGGGAAATGAGTTTCTATCATAAAATGGGGATCAGCGGCAAGCTTGGCTATCAACACAATAAAAATCTATTAGTAACATTTGCATCAGACTATCATTGGGCCAAAAAGGACATCCCTGTTGCCACTCGTTTCGCTCCGGGGGATATACCCCGCTATTGGCAATTTCCGAATTGGGAGCGTTACAGCGGAACACTCAGCAGCGAATGGAAAACGAATGCCCGATTGACTTTGAAATCTGTTATGTTCGCGGATGCTCACAACAATCGTTTAATTGAATACAAAACGTCTAAAATGACAGATGATCAGGTAGAATGGAATTCGTTACTGAAAAATTTTACAACAGGCGGAATTGTTTATGGACAATTTCATCTGTCAGAACATCATCAACTGCTGGCAGGTTTTCAGTTCCGACAGGATCGAATAAAAAAAAAGGCGAACGTAGATAAACCGTGGGAAGATCATTTCGCTCTGACTGGTTCATTGTTTTTGCAAGATGACTTCAAACCATGGGAAAACACCATCTTGACAATGGGAATGGGCTATCATTTTCATCGAACAGAAATCGGCAATAGCAACGGAAAATTTACACCGATGGCAAGCCTGCAACACCAACTGAAGGGCAAATGGAAAATGTTTGCCAGCTTTTCCCACACAATTCGTTTTCCGACGTTACATCGGCTTTATAGCCAGACATCCGGAAATCCTGAACTTCGGCCTGAGTCTGCTGGCAAAATTGAGTTGGGAGTTAATAAAATATTTCTCTTTACAAATACAGATCAATATTTTTCAATGGATATAGCTGTGTTTTACAATAAGATGAACGATCTCATCTATCGCGCCACCCGTTCACTGCGCTATAAAAATATTTCTCAGGCAACCATGCAGGGATTGGAAATCAGAACCAATTGGTCGCTGAATAGATACATCGCCGGTGAATTCAGTTACAGCTTCATCGATTTTCCGCAGTCGGCGCTGGAAATTACCGATTATCTGCCCGCCAATAAAGTTCGTATCGGTTTGACTGGTAAAACTGGTTTTGGTACGATGCTCAACTATGAGGCCGCTTATTTTGACGAACGACAATTTTATTACACGAGCACGTATATGATAGCGCTGCCTGGCTATTTTGTCCACAACGTGAATATCATCCAGGAGCTAACGAAAAATCTCTGCTTTCGATTGGAAGGGAGTAATCTGCTGGACGAGTATTATGAAGAGGAGTTTGGCTATCCCCAACCAGGACGACAGATTATCGGTGGGATTCGATTGTCATTTTAATATTGATTCCACTTATTTCAAACTCATGGAATCAATAATAGCATGGAAATTCATATACGCCAAAAATTAACAAACCTCTCCGGAAGGTTCAATTCCTCCGGAGAGAAAGAGCAAATATAACCATTGATTGGAAATTATGTTGCCATATCATTACCAGAATTGGCGGAGTTACAAACAACTTTATTAGACGTGTGTATGAACATAAAAAGAATTTGATCGGGGGATTTACAAAAAAATACAATTGCCACTTGCTACCAGACATTTTTTGGCGTCATTCCTGCGAACGCAGGAATCCCCTAATTTTATAATAATCAGGAGATTCCGGGACAAGCCCGGAATGACATTTTACAAAAAAATCAAACTTATGATACAGCTCCACGAGAAATTACCAACTTTTGGGAATTGCTCCCGTTTTTCAAGAATTCCCAATGCGTAAGTACAATATTAACGTTATCAAAATTTATGATAACTGACTAAATCAACCACATCATGAATCCGGAATGGAAAGACTTATACAATGATTTCGTTAAAACAGATATCTGAGCGAATTCCTGCATCCGCAGGAATGACAGCTATATGCTGAATAGTAACTAATTATTGATAAATTCATTCTTTCTGATTTAGAAATTTATGTAACAATTGTTTATATTATTCATTTAATTACCGATATTTTCTTACAATTACAACTGCCTATCCATAAAAACATTCGCCGTATTACTGGAGAGGGAAACAATCGGATATGATTCAGAAAGAATTCATTTTAGTACTATTACTAGTAACTGTTTTGATATCATTTCCAATTATGACTTCCGGGGAAAACCGGGCGCCAGCATCAAATAATATCGCAGAAACAACAGCCTACTCTGATACCATTTATTCTTCTGAATATCATATTGTAAAATCAGATGAAAATGAACTGGTAGTGGAGTTTTCTTTTCCTGAATTTTCCTTTGAATCCAGAGAAATCCAATCGGCTGGATACAAAGTTGTTTCCATACCAGGTTTTTCGCAAACAGCAGAAGCCGGAAAACCGCAGCTTCCACAAAAAGTGTATCTGTTCGGAATTCCGCCTTCAAAAAACGTTGAAATGGAAATTGTTGAGGATGCGGTTATCAAAAAAACAGACTACAATATTTATCCGGTTCCGAAAGTTATTCAAAACAGGTCACAACAATATCATGGTGATATTTTTGTTCAGCAGGAGCTTACGTCAGAGTTTTTTATTGATAACAGTGTTAACACGTTTTATCCGAAACAAGCTGTCATAACACTTTTTGAAGGGAGATTTCGACATCAACGAGTGGGTGCGCTTTCTGTTTCCCCGATACAGTACAATCCGGAAACACATCAAATTCGGCATCATAAAAAAATCGTTGTAAAGCTTCAATTTTGCCACAACAGATCAGCATCCGATGATGTTGTACAGCATCTCGCGTTTGCATCTCCGTTTGAAAATATTTTAAAAAGTAATCTGATAAATTATGACGCGGCGAAATTTTGGAAAACAAAACCTGTTCAACCCAAAACGCCTCGCAAATCTAACGATTATCAACAACATGGACGACTTTATAAAATTTTTGTTGATCGGGATGGCATCTATTATATTGATAAAACAACACTGGATCAGGCGGGAATCAATTTAAGCGGGATTGACCCCATGAACATAAAAATTTTTCTCAATGGCATCGAAATACCAATTTATGTTCATGGTGAGCACGATGGTATTTTTGATGAATTGGATTATATAGAATTTTTCGGAAAAAAGTGCCGTAATGATTACACTCATACCAATGTATATTGGTTAACCTGGGATGAAACAACACCAGGAAAACGCATGAACGAAATTGATGGAAGTCTGGCGGACAATGTGCCGGTTTTAAATTATGCCCAACACACAATTCATTTTGAGAAAGACGTTTATTATTTTACTGGAATCCCTAATGGTGAGGGAGCGGATCACTGGTTCTGGGACTTTTATACAGCGCCGACTCTTGCTGACCTTTCGTTTGACCTTAATCATGTGGCAGATACAACAGCAGACAATTGTTTACTGCAAATCGAATTTCATGGATTATCAGATACAGAAATCTCGCCAGACCATCACATCATTGTGACACTGAATGGATTCCAACTCCTTGATGAACAATGGGATGGAGCAACCCGATTTTCAAACAACGCCGCTTTTTCGCAATCGCTTTTGCAAAACGGAACAAATAACATCCGGTTAAATTTGCCAGATGATACCGGAGCACATACAGATATCATTTATCTGAACTATTTTGATATTACTTATTGGAGAAATTTCGTTGCGGAAAATGACAGCATTATCGTTTATTGTGAGCAGGACGGCCGGCATCAACTAAATTTAAATGGTTTCACCAGCGATGACATTTGCATTTTCGATATCTCTAATTATTCGGATATTAAAAAAATAAACAATATAACAGTCATCCCGGAACTTGATTTATATCGAGCATCGTTTCAGGTTGACCTTGCGCCTACAGGCAAATTTTTCGCGACATCGTTCTCCCGACGCATTGTACCCAAAATTATCGCAGAAACACCATCAAAATTATCAGACACGGATCAGCAGGCCGATTACATTATTATCACTCACGAAGATTTTTATTCAACAATGGTGCGTTTTCAAGTGTACCGGGAAAATAACGGGTTGAAAACCAAACTTGTTAAAATTACTGACATTTACGACGAATTCAATCATAGCATTAAAAATCCGAGAGCGATTAAGGATTTTTTACACCATGCATTTTGTTACTGGCAGCAGCCAGCGCCTACGTATGTTTTATTAGTTGGCGACGCTAGTTATGATTACAAAGATTACCTTAAAACCGGAAATCAGGATTATGTCCCAACCCATCTCTTTGAAAGCTATCATTATAATACAGAAACAGCAACAGACAACTGGTTTGCCTGTGTGGCCGGCGATGACAGAATTCCGGACATCTTTATCGGCAGACTCGCAGTTCAATCGACCCGTGAATTAGAAACAATTATTTCGACAATAATTGCGTATGAAACAAATTTAGTTGAGGATAATTGGAATAAAAACGCATTGTTTATTGCAGATAAAGATGACGTGCAGCTATTTAAAACATATTCAGACTCTCTTATTGCTCGCGCCATCCCCTCTGATTATAATACGACGGCAATTTATTTAGATGATTATACAGATATAAATCTTGCCAAAACAGAATTAATCGCTACATTGAATAACGGATGTTTGATCACCAATTATTTTGGTCATGGAAGCATTGCTTATTTAGCTGGTGCGAAGATACTCAAAACATCAGATGTCGGGAAATTAACAAACGATAACCGACGACCATTTTTCATTTCACTAAGTTGTCTGAATGGATTTTTTCATCATGCGCAATTGCCCACATGTTTGGCCGAAGCCCTGGTAAAGGGACAATCAGGCGGGGCGATTGGCTCTTTTGCACCAAGCGGATTTGCCAACTCAAGCGCATTGACTTTTATGGCAAATGAATTGTATGACGGACTATTTAACAAAGGTGATGTAACGTTAGGCTCGCTTGCCCTTCGAGCAAAATTTGGCTTCCTGAAAAGCGGTAGCCATTATCTGGATCATATTGACATGTACAATCTTTTTGGCGATCCTGCCCTGCGATTGAAAAGCGACACTCTTGAACAGAATACTTACGCCAGTTATTATGGCGGATTATCCGTAAGAACTAAACCTGCGCCTGTAGGTGCTCAATTAAATGCACAGATAAAAGGGGTGGAACGACCATTCAATTTTCACGTAAGGACTACCGGACAATATGGTCCTGTCAGAATCCCCTGTGACGATCCTGCAACTCCTCAAAAAGAAGGCGGAGTTTATGGCGACTCCATTCGATTTCAGCTTGTCACGACAATGGGAGATACGCTTCCGGTTCGACCAATCGTTCAGTGGATTCCGGGACAGCACAAAATTGAACTTGTCGCAATCGAAGATTTTCGTACATCACTGGAAAACGATGTCTTTCAGGTACGAGTAGACCATCGCATGTTGGGAGTCGATTTCTTTGATGGCGATCCGCTATTCAACCATTCTCAAATCGAAATCGGTTCCAGTAACAATAACTTTAAATTGAATGAAATCAATACACGGTTGTTTTTGAATAACAAACAGGTAAATGCAAGCACTTTTTCTTGTATCCCGCCAGACTCCTTATCGTTAATGAATAGAATGATTGCTTTGCAATTGAAACAATTTTCCGACGGTCTCTATCACTTTCGTCTGGAAATTCAAAAACCAAATACAACATCGTTTGAAGCTGTTTGTGATTTTAAGTTCCAGCTATTTTCCTCGGTTTCCCTAAAACGCGTGCTCAATTACCCAAATCCTATGACTCACGAAACCACATTTACATATTTTCTGGTCAACGATGATCGGGCAGATGTAGAAATTAAAATTTATACGGTTGCCGGAAGATTGACAAAAGTAATTAATTTTGCACCGGGAGAAATTGGATATAACCAGATCACATGGAATGGACGGGATGAGGACAACGATATAATCGCTAACGGAATCTACTTTTACAAAATTGTTGCCAGAAGCGGAAATACTTTCACGGAAAAAATTGAAAAACTGATTGTTATGAGGTAATATATTATGTATCCATTCAATAATTGATGGTGTGCATCAAAGCTTTCGGATTCTCTTT
>CAZCJL010000127.1:0-18369 GCA_964498785.1 uncultured Cytophagia bacterium
GGTGTAGTGACTATTATAGTAGAGATTATTATAAAATAAGTCCATATAAAAATCCCAGAGGTCCTATTCAAGGTGAGGCTCATGTTGTAAGGGGTGGAGGCTGGAAATTTAATTATGCTTTTTTCGCTCGATGTGCCTGGAGATCTGGTAATGACGATAATGACACAACCAATGAAGCAAATTTTGTAGGATTTCGTTGTGCATATTCGCCAAAGTAGTAAAGCTCTTTTCATTTTTCAAAAGAATTTTTTTCAAAGAATTTTGCACCGACTCCGAAATCCGAATCAACTTAAATTGGATTGGCAATGTTCCTTCTAATTTTAAAGATGAATAAGATTCAATAGTTAAAAAAATATGTAGATATAGCTATTGAAAGATAAAATCTGATAACATCAGAGAATATAATCAAATATTCAATTTAAAAATCATGTATGAAAAAATAACCGAACTATACCATTCCAGAAAATGGACACTCTATCTCTGCTTTTTTCTGTTGCTTTTGTTGTGGGCATTTATATCGTCTCTTTTTCCACAAATTATCGGCACGTTTCGGATTGCAGGTGAAATGCGAGCAAACAATAATCGAATTAAACAGGTGGAAAATTGGGGAGTGACGGTCCAACAGCTAAAGGCGGAGAATAAGAATCTCACTGGCATTTTGCAGGAAATCCAATTGCAGGCGCCACAGGATGATGAATTGTCGTACATACTCAATTTTTTCAGTGAAGCTGCAACCCGGTCTAAAGTGAGCTTTGTTTCCATCGAGCCGGAAGAAGGAGAACACAGTTCTCAATATCGGGTGCTTCCGTTTATGGTACAGCTCACAGGCAGTTATCATCATCTGGCAAAATTTCTGAACATCATTGAAACATCGAAGAATGTAGTTAAAGTGGATCAATTGGCTATTAAAACAAAGGGACTGGTGGAAAATGAATTGCAGATCAGTATGAAAATCTCGGTGTATTATCTGAATAAGTGATGATATGAAAAGAATAATTGATAAAAAATATCTGCCGTATATTTTAGCGCTGTTGGCTGTAATCATCTGGGGGCATAATGGATATCGAATATTTCACGGGTTATTAAAGGTAGACCAGATTTCGGATAATGTACAAGCATTTCATTGGACGCTACAAAATATCGCGGCTGATTCTCAATTAACTGCAAAATTTTTTATTTACAATGCGGATTATCGGGATCCGTTTCAAAATTGGCTGCAGGCGCCGCAAAAGAAAAAACCGGCTTACAAAAAGCAACAGGCTAAAAAACAGCCTTCGAAACCGCCTCCGGCATTGCGGTTAACCGGAATTTTGAAAGATGCCAGTGGAACCATGGCAATCGTCGAGTTTCCTGATGGCGCAGTCTATTTTGTTAGGGAAAAAGACGTGATCGAGGATGTAAAGATTTTAAGGATAGAATCCAATTCTGTATTTTGCCGGTTTGAAAAGCAGGAGTTTAGTGTGGAATTAGTGCATTAATCCAAAAGAGTGTATGTGAGGAGGACAACGATTTAAAACTATGTCCGGCTATTTTTCTGGGAAAAGCAGTTGTAAAAAATACTTGAAAAATTTCTTAAAAGACCAAAACGGCTCCGCGCTGGTCACTGTCTTGAGTCTGATCGTCATCCTGACAATTTTAGCAATGGCGTTGATGGGGATTGTTACTGTTCAATCGCGATTTATCCGCAGAGATCATCACCGGACACAGGCACGATACCTGGCGGAAGCGGGAATTCAAAAAGCCCTGTGGTATCTTTCCGGACATGGTGGCAGGAATATAAGATGGCGGACGGTGGATTCCCGGATTCAGCTTTTCGATCAGGATCACGCACTGGTTACGGTATCACAATGGGGAGGATATCTTGAAATAACGTCCCGGGCAAAGTATAAAAATCAAACAGCACGCGTTACGTCGCTTGTCGGAGAAAAAATGCCGGATGTGTTCAATAACGCCGTCGTTATCGGCGGAACAGATTTTCCGCTTGTCGTGTGTGGTTCCAATGAGATAATCGGTGATGTTGTAACTGGTCCTGGCGGTGTAAGAGAGGGTGAAATAAAGGGTGACAAATTTTCAGGTGAGAAAGCGGTTAATGGTCAAATTCGCATCAACCATTCACCACAAATGCCATATTTTGATGCATCCTTCATCGAGGCATCGATGCAGGAATTTGAAAATATGGTACACAATCCCGCCGGACGAATCTATTCATCGAATCAGGTTTTCAGCAATGAAAATCCGCTCGATTTTTCCCGGAATCAACGAATTTATGTGCAGGGCGATGCGTATCTGAAGGATTCATTGATGTCCGAATTTAAAAGTAACAGAAAGCGCCAGCTCGTTGCAGGCGGCAATATCTATCTGGAAAGCGGATTGAATATTAAATGTAAAATAGAATTAATAGCGGGTAATCACTTAATAATCCGTGGAGACGTCCGCTTGGAAGATGCAATAATTTATGCCCAAAATGGTATCGACGCCACTACAAATTTAACAGGTACAGTTCAGATTTTTTCACCCGGTGATATTCAAATCGGCGGGAATTCATATCTGAACTATCCGTCTGTCATCTATTCTTCGGGACGAATTGGTGAGGATCGAATTGAAGGCAAAATTGCAATTCGCGGTCAGGCAGTCGTTGAAGGGACGATAATTTTGCAGCATCACGAAAACGTGCGCACATCTTCGATGGTAAATAATTGTGTTATTGAAATCGGAAAATCTGCTCATGTTTCAGGGATTATCTATTCAAGCAATAACACGACGCTTGATGGTACTGTGAACGGTGCAGTGATTACCGGCAAATTTTTCTTCTATGAATCCCCGACTAATTATGTGAATTGGATGCGAAACGCAATGATTGACCGGACACAGCCCGACCGGCATTTTCTGTTACCGTTGTCTTTTAATGGAGAGTTTTTGTTAACAGTTTACTACAAATTACGAAAGGACACAAGTGAATAAAATAACGATCTTCCTATTAATTCAATTCTTATTTTCAATCTCATTCGCTCAAGAAAAATACGAAGGTCAGACTATCGAACAAATCTTGGAATTGCCGGAAGAAGAAATAAACATTGGCATTGCTACACTTGTTTTAGCGAAAGAATTTCAACCCAATATTGATGTAAACAACTTTCTACATATTTTTGATTATATGTCTGATCGCTTTAAATATTTCTTTGGCAAGTACGCAGATCCTGATTCACAAATTAGAGCGTTAAATACATATCTTTATCAGAAAGGGTATTGGAATGATGGGATAACTTTTGGTTATGATGATGAAGATTTGCATTTCACAAAGCTCAGTAACAAATTAATAAATGGATATATAGTGACGAAAAAAGGTTCTTGTATTACAATGCCGATGCTATATCTAATTTTGGGTGAAAGACTTGGATGGCCTTTATATCCTGTTCGTTCAGCAAGGCATTATTTTGTAAGATATATTCTGAAAGAAATTTCAATGAATTTTCAAGCAAATATTGAAACAACAAATGGCGGTGGATATTTTTCAGATGATGAATATATTAAAAGTGTAAACATTCCAAAAAATGCGATAGAAAATGGAGTTTACTTGCGTACACTAGCAAAAAAGGAATATCTTGCTTCATTGCTTATCACAAGTTCTAATGAGTATTTAATTAAGGGTGATGTAGAAAAAGCAAAAAGATATTTCGAATTATCAATAAAATACGATCCGACGTTGTCAATTGCCCATTGGAATTATGGATTAATACATCTGGCAGAAGCAAGGCAATTGGAAAAAAGGATGTATTCAGAAAAACAATCTGAAATCCTTGTTTATCAGGCTATGGATAATGCCAAATCTCAAAATGATTTAGTGATTCAAAATACAAAAAAATCTGAAGAAAAGAGTGTCTATGAGCTCATTCAAAGTTTCTCATTCCATTCACCGTTGGTAAAGGGAGAAAATAAACAGGCAGAAGTTTCTCAATCCCAATCACCTGTTTATAATACTAAACCGATTCAAATGAGTAAAGAATTACGACAGGAATTAGATTTAGCTCTAATTGAGATTGAAGAAAAATACAAACCAAAAATTTTAGAAAAAATTGCAATATATAGAGAGCATAGGAATAAAGCTGATAGTCTGGGTATTGTCCATGAATTTCCTATTGAATTCTTTAAAAAACAGGCAGAAAGCATTGAGAAATTTAAAGAGAAAGGAGGATATTGATAATTGACAGCAAAATAAACAATCGAAGTTTTTTGAAGAAAGTTTGCAACCGTAACACCATAACAATTAAAACGAAAAAGGAGATTAGCAATGAAATGGAGAATTAAACAAGTCGTAATCTTGTCTATTTTTATTATCTCGATTTTATTCTGCAATTTGCTTTTCGCAGGCCGCTACTATGATGCTGCGACAGGAAGATTTCTAACAGTTGATCCAAATGCCGTGAAATATCCAAGCATAAGTCCTTATTCTTACAGTTTTAACAACCCATTAAATTTTGTCGACCCCGACGGTAAAGACGCTATTCCAATAGTTTTTAAAGATTATCTAATAAGTGCTTTTGGGACAAAATTGCCACATTTAGGCCATGCTGGAATTCTATTAGTTGATAATCAAACAGGTTATACAAAATATTATGAATATGGGAGATATGACGAAAGACGAATGGGGATTGTTAATTCCTACTCAGTTCCAAATGTGATTATGGATGAAGCAACTGGTTTGCCTACGGCAAAATCATTAGAAATGGTTCTAAACAGAATATCTCAAAGATCGGGTCAAGGTGGAATGATTACAGGTGCGTATATCCAAAATGATAATTTTAAAGAAATGATGGAATATGCGGAAAACCTTCGTTCACAAAATAGTGATCCCAAAAGGAAACCATATAGTATCTGGACAAATAACTGTGGCCATTTCATGAAAAATGTATTAAGCTCTGGTGGAGCAAATTCCTCATCAATGATTGATCCTCGCCCCAATTCTTACATTGATGAATTGCGAGGCTTGTATCCTAATCTGCAATATAGTATTACTGATTCTGGAGTAACTTATACTGTTGAAAATCACGATCAAGCATTGGATATAGCAAACAGATATCACAGTGCTGGTTATAGAGTAATGATAGATGGAGTGGAATATAATCCATAATTAAACAAGGAGATTTTTTTATTATGGCTAAATTAGAAATCACGCAAAAATTCTGGTTTTATGCATTTATTATTAGTTTTCTTTTGCTTATTCTTTCAAATTTATATTGGTTACACTCAATGCTTGATCAAGCTTCAATCAATAAATACACTGATTTGTCTATACATCAAAAATCAGAAACAGTAAAGCAGCTCTTAAAAATAGCTCCATTATTATCAAAAGGCGACTCAAAAGAACAAGTAATAAAAATTCTTAAAGAATTTGATCCCGATTCAGAACCATTTGAAAAAGAAGGTCAAATTCATCAATCCTATTTGAGTTTTGAATTTGACAAAGATAATAAACTAAAAAAAATTAAGGAAAATTTCCGTGTAGAGTAAATCGCTAATACCAATAATATTTTCGGCTAATCAAGCAATAACACGACGCTTGATGGTACTGTGAACGGTGCAGTGATTACCGGCAAATTTTTCTTCTATGAATCCCCGACTAATTATGTGAATTGGATGCGAAACGCAATGATTGACCGGACACAGCCCGACCGGCATTTTCTGTTACCGTTGTCTTTTAATGGAGAGTTTTTGTTAACAGTTTACTACAAATTACGAAAGGACACAAGTGAATAAAATAACGATCTTCCTATTAATTCAATTCTTATTTTCAATCTCATTCGCTCAAGAAAAATACGAAGGTCAGACTATCGAACAAATCTTGGAATTGCCGGAAGAAGAAATTGATTTAGGATTGGCTTGTTTAATAATTGCAAAAGAAGCATACCCTGATATGAATATTGAATTCTTTGACTGTGCCTTGAATTACATGGTTGATGTAATAAAAGCTCTAAATCGAGATAATCCAGACCCTGAATCAAGAATTGCTCTTCTAAATCATTATTTGTTTGTTCCGGGAAATTGGAATGATTCCATAACTTTTACATTTGATTTTGAAGATATGCAAGGGCGTAAAACAGAAAATCGTTATTTGAACGGATTAATTGCAACCAAGAAAGGCAATTGCGTCACAATTCCGATGCTCTATTTAGCGATAGCAGATCGTTTAGGATGGCCGATTTATCCAGTCAGAGCTCCACAACACTTTTTTTGTCGATATATCATTGATTCAGATTCAAACAAATACTATAACATAGAGACAACATCAAAAGGGATGATATTGGATGACTGGCTGTATGTTGATGAAATGAAGATAACAAAAGATGGTTTGAAAAATGGATGTTATCTAAGAACATTAACAAAAAAAGAATATCTTGCTTCGATGGTTCATAACCATGTTCAATTATATTGGCATTTGGGAAATACTTATTTCTTTCAAGCCAGAAATTATGAACGGTTGATGTTGATGGAAAAGAATTCTTTGGCAATTGAGCAAGAGACATTGACACTTGTAAACAGAAAATTCCAATACGATATTGGACCAAGGATTTTTTCAGGAATGGATTATCAGAACAGAACGAAACAAGAAGCTGAACAGAAAATGAAACATTCAAATCCTTTTCAATCAGAATTTATTGAAAAGCTTGTTCCGCATTCATCTCGAGCAAAATATCTTTCGAATCAGATTCAGAACCATCAACAGCAGGTCATCAGGCTTCCAGAAATTGATATTGAAATGATAACAATTGAAGATAAGTAAATTCCGTTAATAAAGGAAGCATTGAAACAATCTGAATTTTATAAAAATAATGCCAAAGAATTAGGGATGGTCTTTGAGACAACAAAAGAATTTTATCAACGGCAAGCTGATAAAAGCTAAAGTATGATTTGAAACATAATAAATAATCCACTAAAAACCTTATTCTAATGAAAGGAGCAAGAAAATGAAGAAAACGGTTTTGTTGATCGGTCTATTTGTATTAATCTTGACTTTGCCTTGTATGGGGAGGTATTTCGATCCGACAATCGGTAGATGGTTAGTCCCTGATCCTTTAGCTGGGAAATATCCTTCGATAAGTCCTTATGTTTACTGCGTAAACAACCCATTGAAATTTGTCGATCCTGATGGACGAGATTTCAAAATTAGTTCATCAGCAAATAGCAATCAAAATTTTAACAAAACATGGAGTTTTTGGCAAAGTACAGAAATTGGACAAAATGTGTTAAGTCAAATTGCCAATAATTCAACCATTATGGTTTATTATGATGTTGGTCAATCTAAGACTATGCATGGAGTCACTAATCATCAGGATCCAGGGATTGTAAAAATAGCAAAAAGAAAAGGTTCCAATTTGGTTACAGCAATGGACAATAACGTAACCGTTAAACAAACCGGGGCAAAAGATGGTCAAAAAATCATCATTGTTACAGTTAATGAGAATTCGATCAAGATCATGAATCCTAGTGAAGCATCAAAAATATTAAACCATGAATCACAAGCTCACGTTTCAAATGATCCGCAAAATAAAAGATCGACTTCTCAGGATCATGCAAAATATTCAGGTACTAATCCTGACGGGACTAAACGAACTGATGAAAATGCGGCACCAGGAACTCAAGCCGACCAATATAATAAAGAAGTTGAGAAGAGATTAAAAGAGAATGAAAAAAATTAAGGGCAAATACAATGAAAATAACATTATTTTGCTTTGTCTTCTTCCTTATAACTATTAATAATTGTAATCAACCTTCTACGAGTGATATAATCATGCTTAATAGCAAGGATGATGCAATAAAAATAATAGTTAAAAAAGAAGTTACTGATAGCATTGACAAAAAAACATTTAATTTCATATTTGGTGATACAACTGAATACTCCGAAACTTTAGTTAGATATGTTAATAAGAAAGATATTTATTTAGAAGTTGAATCTAATAATACATTTTTAATCCGAGATGGAATTGCATTAAGAGCAAATTCTTTTTTAAGATTTTATTTAGACAAAAACTTTCTAAATAATTGTTGGTATTCATATGAACAAAAGAATTCAGATAACGAAGAATTCGATCCGTTAATATTAAAAAAAATAACATTGAAAAATATATATAGAAGTAATGAAGATACCCTTTTCCAATTTGTAGTGGAAGATGAGAGTGATTTAATTAAAGAATATACGTATGATCAAAAACTTAATCTTGAAAAGCTAAAAATTATTTATACTGGCAGCCATGCCTATGAAAAAGAATATATTTTTATAGAAAAATCGAATTAAATGAAACGATTGTTTGAGAACGAAAACGGTTACACTCTCGTCGAGACACTCATTGCTCTGGCGATTTTAATCGCGGTGTTAATCCCATTAGGGCAATTTGTTGCCCGCGTGATGTACAATGATCTTTCTCGTGATCTAATCATTGCTCAGCAGCTTGCAGTTATGGAAATGGAAAAGGCAATCGCGCTGAACGATTTTGAAAAAGATGAAATAGTTATTAATCTGAATCAAAAAAAATGGCGTATTGTAAAATCGGTAATCAAAATGGATCGTCTCGTTGAATTGAACATAGCGGTATTTAAATCGAATCGAAACAAATCGCTTATTCAATTGAAGACATTGAGGTTTGTCGATGCAGAACAATGAATATGGTTATACGACAATAGAGCTTATTGTGGCGATGAGCATGGTTGGTTTGATAGCCGTTTTTGCGTATTCGGTCTATTCTTTTGCCCGGAAAGGCATGAATCGCTGGCAAAATCGAGTGCATCTGGAGAATTCAGCGCACATTGCGGTGAATGCCATCACAAATGATCTCCTTAAATTACAAAGATTTTATTGTATCGGCGAAGGAAGAGTTTGTTTCATGACGACAGATGATGATACGATCGATTATCGGGTCGAGGAGGAGCGATTGGTGAGAAATGGTAACGCAATTTTGTTAGATAAGACTTCGATACGATTTAACTATCTGGGATACGATTTGTCATTGGATAATAATCTGGATGGAGTCGTTGATTATGAAGAAATGGATCTCAATAATAATAGCGAAATAGATGGAAAAGAGTGTGAGTTTGTTTCCTTTGTTGCGGTGAATTTATCGTTATCCACTAGAAGACATTCATTTAAAATAAAAACGGGTGTGGTAATACGAAACAGGCGGAGATTTTCAGAATGAATTCCAATTTCAAAAGAAACGCAGCGCTTCGAAAAAGATTGAAAGAAAGACAGCTAAAACTCAATCATACAAAACCAGTGAGAACGGCACGAGAGCAACTCGGATTTTTTCAGAGGGTGAAAGCGCAGGAAATAAGCAATTTTACACGGCAACTATCAACAATGATCGAGGCGAAATTATCACTAACACGAGCACTGGAAATATTGGTCGCACAGATAAATAATCAGCGATTTAAGAATATTGTGGAAGACATATTGCAGAGTGTGAAAGGAGGGAAAAGCTTTGCACTGAGCTTAAAAAAACATGGTAAGGTGTTCGGAAATCTTTATATCAGCATGGTCGAAGTCGGGGAAATCGCAGGTATTCTTGACTTGACTTTGAACAGGCTGGCAACGCATCTGGAAAAAATGTCAGCACTTCGACGAAAATTTTTCACCGCAATGAGTTATCCGGCAATCATTATTTTCGTGGCTATCGGCGCGATCACATTTTTGTTGGTCGCGATTGTTCCCACCTTTGCGGAAATGTTCCATGATTTCGGGGCTGAATTACCTTTTTTGACCCAATTAATTATCGATGCAGGACAGGGCGCGAAAAATTATGGGATTTATATATTACTATTTTTTATCATCCTTTCTTTTCTGATAAAAAAGCATACCCAAACAGGCAAAGCTCGCTATGCCAGAGATAAATTACTATTGCATTTACCATTTTGGGGAGAGTTTATTAAAAAAATGATGATTACTCGTTTTTGCCGAACATTTGCGACATTGATTGAAAGTGGCGTGTCTCTACTGGAAGCGCTGGAGATCGCAGCCGTGATTTCCGGAAATAAGGTCTTTGAGAAAAGCATTTATGATATGAAATCCGATGCCACAAAAGGGGCGCTAATTGCTGAGTCGATGTCTTCCACAAAAATATTTCCACCGGTCGTCATTCAAATGATTCTCGTTGGTGAAGAAACTGCGAAACTGGATACTATGGCTCACAAAATCGCGGACTTCTATGATGAAGAGGTCAATGCGACGATCGATACGCTGACATCGGTCATTGAACCGGTAATTATTGTGTTTCTGGGAATTGTACTCGGCGGAACGATCGTCGCGATGTATTTACAAATTTTCAACTTAATGGATGTTATTCAATAATCATTAAAGTCAAATAAAAAAAATGAAAATTAAATTATCTCGGAGGGAGAAATGATATCGAAAAAGTTTTTTACAGATGAAGCAGGATTTTCCTTAACTGAATTGTTGGTAGTTATCGTCATCATCGGAATATTGGCATCCTTGACCATCCCAAAGTTTCTCAGTATCACGACAAAGGCAAAGTCGACAGAAGCAAAATTAGCATTAAAACAGATTCACAATCTTCAGATGAGTTACTATTTGGAGAATGATACGTATACCAACGATCTTATTTCAATCGGATATGAACCAGAAAAATTGAAAACAGAGGGTGGAAATGCCCGTTATAAAATTGAGATCATCGAAGCGGGCGCCACCGGTTTTCTGGCAAAAGCGACCGCGGTGATCGATTTTGATAAGGATGGAGTATTTAATGTCTGGTCCGTGAATCAGGAAGGAATTATTAAAGAAGAAGTGGTCGACTAAACGAAGCTGAAAGCAAACATGGATATCTTTATCATATTAACCGGGACTGTTATCGGAAGCTTCCTGAATGTGTGCATCTACCGGATTCCAGGAAAAGAATCGATTGTATGGAAACCGTCGCACTGTCCCCATTGCAAAGTGAAGCTCCATTGGACGCATCTATTTCCGATAGTCAGCTTTTTTGTACTCGGAGGAAAATGTGCATTCTGCAGCCAAGAAATATCTTGGCGGTATCCGATTGTGGAATTATTCACTGGTTTGAGTTTTTATTTTATTTATTTGCAATGGGGATTCACCCTGTTATTTTTTAAATATGCCATTCTGATCTCGATATTAATTGTAATTAGTTTTATTGATATCAAATATATGATTATTCCGAATAAAATCATCGCTTTTGGTTTATTGGCAGCAATCGCTCTTAATTTATTTGAGCCCCGCTCTGCCGTTATTGAGTCAATCATTGGTGGTACTGTAGGCGGATGTCTTTTATTGGGCGCTGGATTGTTAGGGCAATTGCTATTCAATAAAACGGGAATGGGCGCGGGTGATATTAAATTCGCAGCAATGCTCGGATTGTATATTGGCTTGCAGGGAATATTATATGTGATTTTCATTGCAGCAGTTTCAGGCGCGATAATCGGAATAACAGGAATTTTGATGGGAAAGTTGGAAAGAATAAGTAGAATTCCGTTCGCACCTTTTCTGGCAATAGGTACGATTTTATATATCGTCCGGCATCATGAATCCATATCGAGCATTTTTTGAATCCGCCGCAGCTCTGAAATCGCCCGCATCGGCGTCCGCACTTGCGAGAGCCGGGAATCGTGATCCGCTGTCCACGTGATCGGAAATTCTTTGATGATATATCCGTCCCGAACAGCCCGCAGGATAATTTCAATATCAAACATAAATCCATCGGTTTGACATTCGTTGTACAATTGTCGGGCAACCTCACCGCGATACATTTTAAATCCGCACTGGGTGTCGGTTAAATGCAGGGGAATTTTGACCAGGTATGTTAGCAGATGTCGGAAAATCCATGAACTGATTTGTCGCGATTGAATGTGGGGTTTAATAATGCTGCTTTCCTGCAAAAATCGTGAGCCGTGAGCAATATCGCACTCACCCGCGTATAACAATTTCAATCCTCTTAAAATATATTCCAAAGGAACACATAAACCGCTATCCATAAACATCGCGATTGTTCCTTTTGAGTTGACCATACCCGTCCGTACGGCAAAACCTTTCCCGCGCTGTCTTTCATAACGGATAACTTTTTTTGCTATGGATACCGGAGTCTCTGTGTTTTCAGCGATCGTCGACGTATCATCCTCACTGCCATCATCCACAATGATAATTTCACTCGATTCATAATGACGATTCAAAAAATCAGCCGTCGCATGAATATCACGGGAAATTTTGATTTTCTCATTGTGAACTGGTATTATTATTGAGATTTCCATTTATAAAATCTTTTGGCAGTTGAATTTTAATTTCGATTGTATCCATAATTCATGTGACTAAAATTTTGAGTTTTCTTTTGTTAAAGATACATCTTTTTTTATGTTAAAACAAGAGAAATTTGAGAGAAATATTTATTCAACTACCAATACATTCAAAAACAGGCATGCTGATTTTAGTTAAAAAGGCATATTAAATTCACATTTAACGGAATAAATTAAAAAACAGCTTGTAAATGAGATAAAAAGTTTATAAAATTAAATTATAAAAACAGAAGTCGCGTTGCTATAAAATTGCTTTTAAAGGATATAGATATTTCTCACCGAAATAGACCTGCGATAATTGTTAATGTTAAGCAAGTTCAGAATCACAGACCTGTTATTTTGCCGGAATAAATTTCCCATTATTTTTATATGCAATAGTTCAATCGTATTAAAAAAATAATCCAGGAAGTATCAAATAAAATAAGGAGAACCTTTTATGGAAGAAGAATCAAGTGTTGGTTGTGCGCGACCAACAGGTGGTCCTGTCGGAGAACCGGCAGAAGAAAATACGAATAAATCAGAAAAAGAAATTAAAAAGGAGAAACCTAAAATGATTAAAGTAGGTCAGAAAGCGCCGGATTTTGTGGCTCCCGCTTATTTAAAGGGAAAATTTGTTGATATAAAATTATCAGATCATCTGGGGAAATGGATTGTCCTCTGTTTTTATCCGGGTGATTTTACATTTGTTTGAGCAACCGAAGTTTCAGCAGTTGCTGAAAAATATCCTGAATTTCAAAAATTAGGTGTTGAAGTATTATCCATGAGTATTGATAGCACATTTGTTCACAAAATGTGGAATGATAACGAATTATCAAAAATGGTTTCGGGCGGAGTTCCATTCCCCATGTTATCCGATGCCGGTGGAAAAGTGGGGACAGTTTACGGCATTTATAATGAAGATGCAGGCGTTGAAACCAGAGGACGGTTCATCATCGATCCTGATGGTATTGTCCAGGGTTTTGAAGTGCTCACTCCTCCGGTCGGACGCAATGTCTCGGAAACGCTGCGACAAATACAGGCTTTTCAACTGGTTCGAAAGAGCAAAGGTTCGGAAGCCACCCCATCAGGATGGAAGCCAGGTAAGATGACATTAAAACCAGGACCAGATCTCGTTGGTAAAGTATGGGAAGTTTGGAAAACAGAAATGGCGTTTGATTAAGCTATTAATAGCGAAAATCTTCATTTAAAATAATCGGCCATTTTTCTAAAAAGCGCAAATATGAAAACCAATAGAGGTCAATTATGATAAAAATAACTCAAACCATCTTCCTGATTATGGCTTGCGTACTCCTGATATCAGTGACATCATTTTCCCGGGTATTGGGACCATGTGGAGCCCCGCAGGAAACTGATAAACAAGCAACTTTCTCCAAACAACAGGCACATCAAGGCAGTTCGGCAATGGCAATTCGTCCGGTGCCGTTACCCGGGCAACGAGCGCTTGATTTTGAATTACCTGCTGTTGTCGGAAGTGAAATTAAAAACATTAAATTATCCGATTATCAGGGCAAATGGCGCATTGTCTGCTTTTTCCCGGCAGCGTTCACGTTTGTTTGACCCACCGAATTATCCGCAGTTGCGGAAAAATACAATGAATTAAAAAAATTAAATGTCGAAGTAATCGCTATTAGCACAGACACCCATTTTTCTCATTGGATGTGGAAAAAAACATCGCCAACTGTTAAAAACGTAGAGTATCCGATTGCCGGCGACCCCAGCGGCGCGGTTTCCCGCGCGTATGGTGTATGGCAAAAGGACTCTGGTTTAAATCAACGGGGACGATTTATCATCAATCCTGATGGCATTATTATGGGCGTCGAAGTGTTAACCGGTCCTGTCGGGCGAAACGTAAATGAGTTAGTCCGGCAAATAAAAGCGATGCAAGCAGTCGCTGCGAACCCCGGAAAAGCTGCTCCGGCAGAGTGGAAGCCCGGTGATGAGCTTATCGGTACCGGGAAAGAATATATCGGAAAATATTGATTCCACAAATAAATTAAAATTGAGCCCCTGTCATTTGATTGGGGCTCAATTGTCTTTATACGTGAGAAGAAATCAAATTGCCCATCCTGTTTCGGAACAGCTTTGTTCAAAAAATTTTAAAAAATACTTGACAAATGATGAATAATTATGTATACTATGTATACCTAATATGCTCAATAAATGATGATGATATAAATCTATGTCATTGGATCTCAAAAATCCAAAACCGTTCTATCTCCAAATTATTGATGATATAAAAACGAAAATATCATCAGGTCGGCTAAAAATAGGTGACAAAATCGGTTCGCAACAGGAATTGTCCCGTGAATATGATGTGAGTTTGATCACAATCAAAAAAGCGATTGCGGAACTCATCAATCAGGGAGTCCTCTTTGCCCGAGTCGGAAAAGGAACCTACGTAGCAAATAAACCATCTTCAATAGATCTTTCCATACATAAAACAATCGGGCTCGTTCTTAGCGATTTAAAAAATCCTTTCTTTTCATTGATCATTAATAGCACTGAAGCCAGGGCTTCGGAGTTAGGTTATAATATTCTTCTCTCAAATTCCTCAGATCACCCGGATAAAGAAGATACTGCTATCCGTCATTTCCTCTCCATCGGTGTTGCTGGCTTGATCATCGCTTCTCTGACCCATTTGTACCGGGCCTCCCCAACAATTCGAGAATTAAAAAATGCAGATTTCCCCTTTATTATGATATCTTATGTTGATGATAAAGATATTTATTACGTTGGTACAGACCATGAACAGGGCGCATTTATGGCGACAGAACACCTGCTTAAATCTGGTTATCAAAATGTGGGTTATATCAGTGGTAAAGAAGGGAATTTGCTTGGCGAACTTCGAGAGAAGGGGTATCTACGGGCGATGAAAAAATATAATAAAGAAATAAATCGAAATTTTATTTTTCGATCGCCTCAACGTGGGAAAGATTATGACTCTGGTTATAACATCGGTGAAAAATATTGCAAAAGTAAAATCAGGCCAGATGCGATTTTTGCGTATAAAGACCTCGCTGCTCTCGGATTTGAGCAGGCGGTAATTGATAACGGACTGAATGTGCCGGACGACGTCGCTATTGTTGGTTTTGATAATATCGAACGCACCGAATACGCGCCCGTCCCTCTGACTACAATTTCTCAACCTACTGATAAAATTGGAAAATTGGCCACTGAATTGTTAATTCAAAAGATTCACGGTAACGAAATTCAATTCCATACTATTTTAAAACCAGAACTCATTACCAGAAAATCGTGTTAAAAAAATGAATGACCGTTATAATTTTTATTATTTTCTATATACCTGGTATACCTGGTATGTTTTATTTGACGTTTGATAAGTCTGAGAGGTTAATAATGAAATTTAAACACTTCGTATTCGTTTTAATAATTTACATTCTTTTTCAAGGAAAATTGGGATTTACGGGCACCACAGGTAAAATTGCCGGAACAGTCGAGGATGCGGACACCGGAACTCCTCTTCCCGGCGTAAATGTTATTATTGAAGGTACAACAATGGGCGCTGCCACTGATGCGAATGGGTATTTTTTCATCATTAACGTTCCCCCGGGCATGTATACAGCTAAAGCCTCCATTATTGGTTACGCAGTAAAGAGCATCACAGACGTAAAAGTAAGGTCTGATTTTACAACGAAAGTCGATTTTGAAATCCGAAGCACTGTTATTGCAGGCGAGGAAGTAACTGTCGTTGCAGAACGCCCGGCCATACAAAAGGATTTAACCTCAAGTCTCCAATCCTTTTCTGATACTGAAATTTCCTCCGCTCCGGTGGAAAATCTTTCTGAAATTATTAACCTGCAATCCGGTGTCAATGAAGTCGGTTCCGAGAGTGGCGGATTTGTTAGCGGCGCGCCTGGTGATGGTATTCATATTCGCGGTGGTCGTGAAAACGAAACGTTATTTATAATTGACGGCGTAAAAGTTGGCGATGATATTTACGGCGGTTCGCGTTATATTCAAAATACCTCCGGCAGCGCGATCAATGAAATGAAAACGATTATTGGCACCTTTAATGCTGAATACGGTGGTAAAATGGCCGGTGTGATTAGCGTTGTGACCAAAGATGGAGGAAGTAAATATTCTGGAAAAATAAGTGGTTATACAGATAAATTTGGCATTAAAGATTTTGACAGAAACACATTCCAGGGTGATGTTGTTTTCAGCGGACCACTACCGTTATTAAGTGATCTGAAATTCTACCTGAACGCGCAGGCAAAAACAACTGACGGTCGTCCCGATATTTACGGAGTCATTATTCCTAATTGGAGTGATTCCAAAGGGCAAATTGACCGGTTTTCCGCAGGAGAAAAAGTTGCCGGCGATTGGAAAGATCAATGGAATGGCATGTTTAAATTAACCTACAATCCTGTCACCAATATTAAACTGACAGCAAGCTACTTTCGATCATGGTCTCAGGATGTGAATTATAAGCACGAATATCGCTACATCCCTTATACGTTCCCATTTCGGGAAACAGAAAACCAGGGGGTGATTGTGAAAATGGTGCATACCTTAAGTCCCAAAACGTTTTATGAAGCGATGGGATCGTATCAGAGCACTAATTTTTTCTATGGTGTTGATAAAGATCGCGAGCGAAAAAATATTTACGGAGCCCGTATTACGAGCGGATACTACTATTATTCCGGAGCGCCGCATGATTATAACACAGACTCGTCCCGAACCTGGCAGGCAGTGTTAAATTTGACGAGCCAAATCAATAAGCATCATCAGATAAAAACTGGATTGGAATTTCGCCGGTTGAACGTCTTTCATCGTATGGACATGGCTGGTGGATCGCCAATTCAGGAGATAGATGGCCAAATATTTGAAACTCATATCGCTTACGCTCGGCGAACACCTTATGAAGTGTCTGGCTACTTACAGGATAAAATGGAATTTGAAGAAATTGGAATAATTTTAAATAGTGGCGTGCGTTTTGAAGTATGGGATCAAAATATGGAATTTATGGAAGATCCGGATATTCCGTTTTCAACCGAAATGCTGGAAACAGAAACAAAATTCCGAATCAGTCCGCGGTTTGGTATTTCGTATCCTGTCTCTGACAAAGCCGCATTCCATCTTGCGTATGGTCATTTTTATCAATTGCCGCGCTACATGGAGTTGCTCTCCGGTTTAAACGATAAGGGATATTTTGCAGGTCGCCCCAACTTAAACGATCCTGGCCCGGGAATTTCCAATCCAAATGCTACACCTGAAAAAACAGTGTCTTATGAAACCGGTGTTCAGTTCCAGTTAGTTTCAAATATGACATTGAATGTAACAGCCTTTTATCGTGAACTTGCTGACCTGATGGGAGTCCGCTGGATGGAGGGAGGCGGCGGATACGTTTATTTAGACAATATCGATTTCGGAAATTCAAAAGGACTTGAATTTACCCTGGATAAAAGATTTAGTGATTACTGGTCGGCCCGAGTGAATTATTCCTGGTCGATTTCTAAAATCAGCACCTCCAGTCCGCTGACAGCAGCACAAAAAAATCGGTTTATCGCGTATCGTACTTTTCTCTCAGATTGGGACCGGCCCCATGATTTAAGCGCGTTATTTCTGATCAGTAACCCTGAAAGCTGGGGAGTTAGCATTATTGCCAATGCGCGATCCGGGCGACCTTATAGTGTTTTGGCAGAGGTACTCAATACCGAGCGTATGCCCTGGGAAATTACGACGGATGTGCGGTTCAGCAAATACTTTAACTTTTTAGATATGAATCAAACGTTTTATTTGCAGATTTATAATTTGTTCGACAGACGGAATGTCCGCAGTGTTTATTATCGAACCGGAAAATGGGATGATGACGGACTTTATGGTACACCACCGGATTTAGATGCAAATCCGAAACGAATTTCAGACGGAAGAAGCGCCAGGCTTGGTTTCAATTTTACCTTCTGATTACGTCGGACGATCGAAAGGTTTTTGAAAGGATGATGATAATGTCGACATACAAAAATTATTTTCTTTTTCTTATAATAATCCTGAATCAGTGGCATGATTATTGATGAAGCCTGCATTTTCTAAAAATTATCT
>CAZCJL010000128.1:0-18255 GCA_964498785.1 uncultured Cytophagia bacterium
ACGACATAGCGGCAAGCGCCCATATCTACCATAAAATATTGAGAAGATACTAAATCTCTATTATAATTCATATTAGAAATTTAGGTTACATAATAAAATCAAACATAAAATAAAAGGAGTTAATCATGTTAAAAACGTGTCGAATACTGTTGTTTGCACTCATTGCTATTATTTTTTTGAATAGTAATATTTTTGCTCAAAAATTATTTGAAGGATATTGGTTGCAGACGACGAAATGGAATTCTTCGGATAAGGAAAAAGAAGAAACAACGCAACGCGTTTATTACAAAAACGGAAAGATGAAAATTGAAGATCAGGACAAAGGTGAAATTATTATCATCCGACTGGATAAGGAAGTTACCTGGATGATCAATAAAGAAAAGGGGGGCTACAGTGAAGTGCGTATGGATGAAATGAAGGCGCAGATGGCGAAAGCTGATGAAGCCATGCAAGAGATGCAGGAGCAATTTAAAAATATGCCCCCGGAACAACGAAAGATGATGGAAAAAATGATGGGAGATAATTTAAGTTCCATGGCTTCCGGTGAAGGAATGAAAATTTCTGTTAAAAAGACGAATGAAAGAAAAAAGATTAACGGCTATGATTGCTTTAAAGTTGTTTACTTTAGTGGCGATCAACCTGTGATGGATATTTGGTTGACTGATAAATATCAGTTAGGTGATGAGTTTGCTAAAAGTTATGCGCAATTGGGCTTGCTAAAAGGTGACATGAGCGAAGCTACCAAAAATATGAAGGGATTTCCGATACGGTCTGAGACGCAAATGGATGCTGGTATGGGAAAAAAGATTGAATCGACAACCACAGTGACAAAAATTGTCCCCACATCGGTTTCTGATAGCGAATTTGAGCTTCCGAAAGGTTTGAAAAAAAGAGAAATGGATGTGTTTGAATAATTGTTTTTATTCTTAATCACTTTAATTATTAAAAAAATCCCTTCGTACTGAAGGGATTTTTTTTGCCTCAAACAGCTAAAAAGGTTAAATAATGAGTCTTAATTTTACATCTTTGGAACATGAAAACTATCTATGATTAAAAGAGATAAAGCTGTCGGAAAAATTTGGGTTGACTTTTAAACCAAAATCGTTTATATTGAGATTTATGAAAACAGAAAAACTATTGAAAAGTCTATTGATAATCTGGATGATGTTAATCATCGTGGTTTCTTTTCTTTATGCTAAAGCAGCGGTGGGTTTTCCCGGTGAAACGTCTCGGATTATGTTTTATCATGTTCCTCAGGCCTGGATCGCTACTTTAGCATTTTTTATATCGATGATCGCCAGTATTCATTATCTCTCAAAACGGCAACCAAATGCTGATTTTCTTGCTGTAACCGCAGCAGAGCTCGGTTTTCTGTTTTCGATACTGGCAACAGTAAGTGGTTCCATTTTTGCAAAAGTAACATGGGGCTCATATTGGAACTGGGATCCGCGGGAAACATCGATTGTTATTTTGCTTATGATTTACGGGGCCTATTTTGCCCTGCGGTCGGCTGTTCCTGATCCGGATAGAAAACGGGTATTTTCCGCGGCTTACGCGATTCTGGCTTTTGCAACAGTCCCGTTTTTAATTTTTATCATTCCCCGGATTACGATGTCATTGCACCCGGAAAATACCATGAATCCGGTAGATCCGCAACTGGACTCCAGGTTCATGGCTGTATTTTTAGGAGCAATGGTTGCATATACCGGACTGTTTGTCTGGATGTTTAATTTGAAGTACAGACTTCTCAAAATCAAGGAAAAAATTTACAAAGGATTGGACGAATGGGAGATGGATTAATCTACGTGATGGCAGTTAATATTGTTATTTGGATTGGTATTGTTTTTTATCTATTTAATTTGGATCGCAAGATAAAACAATTAGACCAAGAGATAAAAAATCAATCGCACTAAATTGAATCATTTGGACTGGAAAAACATCTAATTGAATAAATGTAATTAAAGGTAATTTCTATGAAAAGGTCTTATCTTTTGGGAGCAGCCGTTATTGTGGCTGCTCTTGTTTTTGCAATGTTATCATTTAAATCAACATTAACAAGCTATGTTTCCATTGCTGAGGCAATGGCAGGCGAACACAATGTACAGGTCGCCGGATTATTAGCGCCCGGTACAACAACTTATGATGTGGACAAAAATCTTCTCATTTTTACTTTAAAAGATGAGGAAGATAAAAAAATGGTTGTGCACTACGCCAAATCCAAACCTGCTAATTTTGAAAATGCAGATAAAATTGTCGCAGTTGGTAAATACGATAAAAACCAACGAGCATTTCTTGCGAATGAACTACTCGTTAAATGCCCGTCAAAATATGAAGGAAGGATATCTGAAAAATGATTATTTTCGCACAGGGTACGTTATGGTTGGGACTTATAACCATCATTCTATCGTCACTCTTTTATCTTATTCTTAGCTTTCGTCAAAACCAAAATCAAATTCTGAATTATGCCCGTTATAGTTATATCGCTTTTGCATCATTTATGACTCTCGCCTCCGCTTTGTTAATGTATTTTTTCCTGACTCACAATTTTCGTCTTGAATATGTGATACAATATTCATCGAGCGATTTACCGTTGCATTTCCTGATCAGTTCTTTCTGGGCCGGCCAGGAAGGAAGTTTTCTGCTGTGGGTGTTTTTGGGCGCATGGCTCGGTGTTTATTTGATGTATAAAATGAAAGAAACAGAACCCCAGGTAATGGTTTTGTATAATCTTAACCTTGTATTCTTAGCGGTGTTGCTCATTAAACAAAGTCCGTTCAGAGTCGCTGAGCATACTTTTACTGAGGGATTTGGCTTGAATATGCTGCTCCAGGATCCGTGGATGGTTATCCATCCGCCGATTGTGTTCATCGGTTATGCGGCATTCGCAATTCCCTTTGCAATTGCCATGGCTTCCCTGTGGCGCCGTGAATATAATAACTGGATAAAACAGGCTCTGCCATGGGTTTCATTTGCTTTTGTGACATTGGGAACTGGTATTATTATCGGTGGTGTTTGGTCATACAAAGTACTTGGCTGGGGCGGATACTGGGGATGGGATCCAGTGGAAAATGCATCATTACTGCCATGGTTAATGGGGACCGGATTGTTACACAGCATGTTACTGCAAAAATCTACAGGCCGACTGGCAAAAACGAATTACTTGCTGGCCGCGCTTTCATTTGTTCTCATATTATATAGCACCTTCTTAACGCGCTCCGGTGTTTTGGCAGATTTTTCTGTTCATTCGTTTGTCGATCTTGGTATTACCGGATGGCTGGTGTTTTTTATTTTGGCATTTATTGGGATTACAGCCTATTTCCTCATTTCCCGGGCAAAAGAAATCCCGGTACCAAAATCTGCAAAACAAAAAGAAAGCTCTTTCTTCTCTCTGGAATTTGGTTTGCTCGCCGCGGTCTTGTTACTGGCGCTATCTGCTGTTTTAACCGGACTCGGAACATCTGCGCCGTTAATTACGCTGCTGATGGAGCAAGCATCGAAAGTTTCCACTGATTTTTACGTTAAAGTCAACTTACCGATTGCAATTTTAATCGGGCTCTTCTTGAGTTATGTGCCATTGCTTAAATTCGGAAAAAATGAGCCGGTAAAATTAATTCCACGGCTGATCGTTGGATTAATTTTGGCTGCTGTCGCGGGAGTTACGACATTAATTAATGGTTTTCCTGGTATTCTTGTTTTCCTGATGGTGGTGTTGGCCGGATTTACTGCTGGTGTTAATTTGGAGCTGATGATTAAATTGCTTCGAAAAAGTTTTCCGGCTTCTGCCTCTGCAATAACTCATCTGGGAGTCGGTTTAATGTTTATTGGCTTTGTTGCCTCTGCCGGTTATGATAAGTCACAACGAGTCGCCCTGCCAAAAGGAGAGCCGAAAAAAGCTTTGGGGTATCAAATAACGTTTATCGATGCGAAAATGATCAAAGAGGGAAAAGGCACCCGGTTGTATCTTCCTGTTCAACTTGAGAAAAATGGCAATGTTATTTTTGGTCAACCAGATATTTATGTCGAGAATACTCCAGGCAAGGAAAATAATCGTTTTCAACATCCATTTATTAGTCGTGGCTGGTGGAGCGATGTATATGTCTCTCCGGAAGGTTTCGAAAGTGGTGAGACAACTACTCACCAAACCCAGCATTTAACAATTAGGCGAGGGGAGACGAAACAATTTAAGGATTATGAAATAACGTTCGTAAAATACGATATCTCCGGAATGGGAACCGAACAAAACCAGGGCTCCATTAATGTCGGTGCAGAATTGCTTGTTTCATACAAAGGCGCCGTACCGGTAACCTTGATACCTTATTTCTCAGTTGACGGCGAAAAAAATCCGCGTAGTCAGGTGAAATTACCGGGGCAGAAAGACGCACTTATCAGTATTGTGGGAATGGATGCGACAAAGAAAACAGTTGACCTGCATTACACTGGTTCTGAAAACAAAACCGAAAATAAGGAAGCAGTGCAACACAAGCCGGTTTTCTATGCAGAAGTAAGCACAAAACCCGGAATGTCGGTATTATGGCTGGGAGTAACATTGGTGCTGCTGGGTGGCTCTGTTTCTATTTATCGAAGAAGCCGAAATGAAAAATAGCCGAACGGAATGCTTTGGTGCAATCAACTCTAGCAGGCTGGGTGGAAAAAGTTAGCGCTGATGAGGATAGCATTTTTTGTATTTTCTGATTCGGTTGATAACACGTTTGTGTTTTTCAATTACGCTAACAAATATATGTATCTTACCGGAAATTCACACGACTTTTGATACAGCTCCGGGCTTCATTATCTACACGTCACAGTGGATAAAAATTTGTAGACTACAAGACTGATTAACTTACCGTAAATAAAAGGGGACAGTTGATGTTATATTACGTACGGTTGAACAGGTCTCTGCTATTGGTATCCTTGAATCTACACTCTATGTTCATGATGGATTAATCGCCACTAATGTTTCCCTGGCATTTCTGATTTTCTATCGCCTGAAATGTACTAAGAATTAAAATATTGTTTTTTTGGCGGGCGCTGTTTTCAGTTAATTAAAGTTAAAAACATCTTGACTTTGAATTATTTTTAGTTTATATTCATTACAAATTAGAAGTGATGTTAAGTAAGCTTATTGGCAATCAGAGATTAGATTAAATTATTATAAACTTAATTTTCAGGTATCATTTGAGTTGCTTTTTAGAAATTCTACAGTGTTTCATTTTTTAGCCGAATAAATTATGAGTTGGCGTCGTTAGAAATGATAAGTTATGTGGTTGGTGGCATCTCGACTATGCTAACTATTATGCGGGTAAAATAATATTCCAAATCAGGCGGAGGATTGGTGAATGTACATATCTGAATCGAAAACACATGATATCATTATTATCGGAGCGGGTCTTTCCGGATTAAGTGCGGCGTTAGAAGCGGCGGAAATGGATGCGGCTGCGGATGTTGCAATTATTTCCAAAGTTCATCCCGTGCGATCCCATTCTGGTGCGGCTCAGGGCGGAATCAATGCTGCAATTCGATTTGATGATAGTTGGAAGGGCCATCATTACGATACGGTTAAAGGATCCTGGTTTCTGGCAGATCAGGATGCCGCTCGCGTGCTAACGAGCGAGGCAAAGGACGCGATTGCCTGGCTGGACAAGTATGGCGCATTATTTACAAGAAATGAAGACGGAACACTGGCGCAAAGAGCATTTGGCGGACAAAGCCGAAACAGAACGTGTTTTGTCGCTGATAAAACCGGTCATAATTTATTACATACATTATTTGAACAATCGGTGAAACGAAATCTTAATATTTATTGGGAATGGTTTGTCACAAACCTTGTTATCGAAGACGGAATATTTAAAGGAATTATAGCGCTGGACGTCATCAGCGGTGATTTTCATTTTATTCGGGGAAAGGCGCTGGTTATTGCTGCTGGCGGCGCGGGGCGTGTTTTTGGGCAGAGTTCCAATGCATTGATTAATACCGGAGATGGCGTCGGATTAGCATGGCGCGCCGGATTACCAATCAAAGACATGGAGTTTTTTCAGATTCATCCCACCGGTTTACTCAATGGTATTCTGATCACCGAAGGCGCCCGCGGAGAAGGAGGTTATCTGCTTAATAAAGATGGCGACCGGTTTATGAAAAATTACGCACCAAAATACATGGAACTGGCGCCCAGGGATTTTGTGGCTCGATCCATCCATCTGGAAATCAGCGAGGGCAGAGGCGTTAATAACGAATACGTGCACCTGGATTTGCGTCATATAGGAGAGGAGAAAATTAAGAATCGATTGCCGCAAATTCGGGAGATTGCCATGCATTTTGCCGGCGTCGATCCGGTGCATGAACCGATCCCGATTCGACCCACCGTACATTACACCATGGGCGGAATTGATGTGAACGTGAAAACAGAAACTTCGGTACAGGGTATTTATTCAGCCGGCGAGTGTAGTTGCGTCAGCGTGCATGGCGCAAATCGACTTGGTGGCAATTCGTTGCTGGAAACGGTTGTTTTTGGTGTGCGATCAGGAAAAGAAGCACTAAAATTCGCAAAGGAAAGCAAATTATACAATTTTTCCCAAAATTCTCTGAAGGCGGAAGAAAGCCGATTAACATCACTCCTGAACCGTTCAAAAGGTGAAAAAGCAGCTCCCATTCGTGAGGATATGGAAAAAACGATGATCAACAGCTTTGGCATTTTCCGAAATAAAAAATTGATGCAACACGGTTTTGATAACATACTCGAATTAAAACAGCGCTTTGAAAATGTGATCGTGGATGATAACGGGAAAACATACAATCTGAATTTAATACGGGTGCTTGAATTAAAAAATATGCTGGATGTTGCACACATTGTTGCTGTGGGAGCTATTCCGAGAGAAGAGAGTCGGGGTGCGCATTTTCGAGAAGATTTTCCTGAAATGAACAATGAAAAATTCCTGAAACACACGATTGTTCAGCGTGATAATAACGGAAAATCACAGGTAAGTTACAAAGATGTTGTCATTGAAGACATTGAACCTCTGCGCGAAATAAAGTACTAATTTTTTGTTCTGTTGATTACGTTGAAATTTAAAAGTTGAGGACAGCTATTCATGAAGATTAGGGTAAAAATTTTCAGATATAATCCGGAGAATGAAAAAACCGGACAGTTGAAGGATTATGACGTTCGAGTTGAACCCGGAATGTCTGTGCTTGCATTATTACATCAGGTACATGAGGAACACGATGGATCGCTGGCGTATCGCTACTCTTGTCGGGGCGCAATTTGCGGGACATGTGCTGTCAGGATTAACAGAACGTCCCGGTTAGCCTGTAAAACGCAGGTGAGAGATTTGTTAGAAGAGAGCGATGAAATCACCATCGAGCCGTTGAATAATTTGAAAGTTGTGAAAGATCTGGTCGTCGATCATCATTCTTATTTTGAAGGATTGAAGCAGACCAAACCATGGCTGCACCGGGAAAAAGATATGCCGGATGAAAGAATGCATTATGAAGATCATCTTCAAAAAAGGCTGTTCGATCAGCTTAATCGAGCCGCCGACTGTATAAAATGCGCCAGTTGTTACAGCGACTGTCCCAAAGTCAGTGAAATGCCAGCGTTTATCGGACCCGCAACATCGATTCAAATTTATAAACAGATGTTCGATCCCAGGGATACAAATCTCCATGAACGCATTGAATATGCTGCATCGGATGATGGCGTTTTCGCATGTGATAAATACGCAAACTGCGTAAAAGTTTGCCCAAAAGATTGCCGTCCATTACGGGCGATTACGTTTATTCAGAACAAGATAACTGAACAAAGAGCTAATGATTAATAAATGAACTGCTCATTTTAGTTTAGAATTTCAGATGATAATAAATCGAATATGGTAGAAAAAATGGAAGAACGTTATATAAATTTAGACCATGCGTCGGGCACCCGGCCATTGCCGGAAGTTGTGCAAAGCATAAGACCTTATCTTGATGCATTATATGGGAATCCCTCGAGTTTACATAGTGCGGGGCAGCAAGTGAAAGAGGCTGTCGATAATGCACGGCAACAGACAGCGAATCTGATCAATGCCTCTGCCGATGAAATTGTTTTTACGTCTTCAGGCAGCGAGTCAAATAATTTTGCTTTAAAAGGCGCTGCCTTTGCCAACCGAAAAAAGGGCGATCATATCGTTGTTTCTGCAATCGAGCATTTTTCCGTATTACAGGCAGCAAAATCATTAACCAGACTTGGCTATCAAGTCACGCAGGTACCGGTAGATAATAACGGACTGGTTGATCCCGATGATGTTAAAAAAGCGATCACAGATAAAACAATTCTCGTTTCAGTGATGCACGCGAATCATGAAATTGGCACAATCCAGGAGATTGAAGAAATTGCGGTTGTCGTAAAAGAACGTGATGTGTTATTTCATGTGGATGCGATTCAAACTATCGGTACGCTGCCGGTGGATATTAACAAAATCAATGCGGACCTGATGAGTTTCGCTGCACAGAATTTCTATGGCCCCAAAGGATGTGCTGGTTTATATATTCGCAAAGGGACTCGCATCAATCCGCTTATCGATGGCGGGACACAAGAGGGCGGGCGGCGAGCAGGAACTGAAAATGTTGCCGGAATTATTGGTACCGGAACCGCGGCAGAGTTGGCTGCCCGTGATATGCCAGGCCGCATCAAACATGTTTCCACGCTGCGTGACTTGTTAATAAAAGCAGTTGAAGAAAAAATCGAGCATGTATATTTGCATGGCCATCGAAGCACGCGGTTGCCAAATAATATCAATTTTGGCTTTGAGTTCATTGAAGGAGAATCAATTCTGTTGTTTTTGGGAACACATAATATTCTGGCTTCCAGTGGGTCGGCATGTACCTCGCATGCTTTAAAAGCATCGCATGTTTTGATGGCGATTGGGGTATCTCATGCAATCGCCAATGGAACAATCTTGTTTACCCCTGGAATCGATAATACTGTTGAAGATGTGAATTTTTTAGTTGAAAAATTGGAACCGATTGTGAAGCGGTTGCGGGAAATGTCTCCCTTATATAAGTAGTCGTTTATAAATAAAGGAAAAATATATGAAAAGTCCATATAATGAAACTGTGATGGATCATTTTATGAATCCGCGAAATGTCGGTGAAATCGAAAATGCCGATGGCGTGGGCAAAGTCGGAAATCCTGCCTGTGGTGATATCATGGAAATGTATATTAAGATTGAAAATGATGTGATTGTCGATGCGAAATTCAAGACCTTTGGATGCGGAGCCGCAATTGCTACCAGTAGCATGGCCACGGAATTAATCAAAGGAAAAACAGTAACAGAAGCAATTAAACTCACAAATGACAAAGTAACCACAGCGCTTGGTGGGTTGCCCAAGGTGAAACGACATTGTTCGGTGCTATCGGAACAGGCGCTGCAAAGTGCATTAGACAATTATTACAAGAAAAATGGCATTCCTTCTCCTATTAAAATTAAAACAGAAGAAGAAATGCACGAAGAAGAAACGCATGGCGACGAATAGGACTCATCATGACTAAAAACAATGCTGTAACGATCATTGCTTTTAGCGGTGATCTGGATAAGCTGTTTGCAAGTTTCACAATCGCGACAGGAGCCGCGGCGTCCGGGATGAAAGTAAATATGTTTTTTACGTTCTGGGGATTAAAGCTCATTCAGCAGGAAAGCGTAAAACCAAAAGGATTGAATTGGATGCAGAAAATGTTTGGCTGGATGGTGAAACCAGGACCTGAGAAACGCTCTCTCTCCAAAATGAATATGCTCGGCGCCGGCCCGATGATGTTGAAAAAGTTAATGAAAAAATCTAATATACCTTCTTTAAACGAAATGATGGCAACAGCGAAAAGTCTGGGTGTAAAAATGACCGCGTGTACCACGAGTATGCAGGTGATGGGAATCAGCAAAGAGAGCCTGATCCCGGAGGTCAATAATGTTGCTGGTGTGGCGTCGTTTCTGGCAGAAGCCAAAGAAAGTAGTATGACTTTATTTATCTAATAGAGAAAAATATGAAATCAGATATATCAATAAATTGTTTGGGTTTATTTTGTCCCATGCCAATTATTAAAACTGCGGAAAAAATGAAAGAACTTAAAAAAGGCGAAATCCTGGAAGTGATTTCAGATGACGAAGGTATTGTGGATGATATGCCAAATTGGTGCAAAATAACGGGCCATGAATTTTTAGGCGTCGAAAAGACGGAAGATGAATTCAAGGCTTATGTGAAAAAAGTATAGCCATTTATTATCGATACCAAAATTTTAAAAGGATGCTCGTTTTTTATAAGGCAGGACATGTTGAACAGCGATAAAACAGAAGATTTTAAACATACAAATAAATTAATCCACGAGACCAGTCCATACTTACTGCAACACGCACATAATCCCGTGAACTGGTATCCCTGGGGTGAGGACGCGCTGAAGTTGGCTTCAAAACAAAACAAGCCAATTTTTCTTTCCATCGGCTACTCCGCGTGCCACTGGTGCCATGTGATGGAAAAGGAATCCTTTGAGAATGAAGACGTCGCACACATTTTAAATGAACATTTTATCAGCATAAAAGTGGACCGCGAAGAACGACCGGATATTGATGATATCTACATGAGCGCGGTTCAATTAATGACGCAACATGGCGGATGGCCGCTGTCTGTGTGGCTTACTCCGGATTTGAAACCATTTTTTGGCGGCACCTATTTCCCGCCTGATGATCGTTGGGGACGAATGGGTTTTAAGAATGTGCTGAAGCGCATTCGCGAATTATGGGAGGACAAACGTGACGAAATCATCAATAGTGCGGCAGAAATTACGACGCATCTTCATTCATTAAATGAAGTAAAAACATCGCAACTCGAAATCGATCCGAAAATTTGGGAGCAGGCATATTCTGAAGCAAATAGCAATTTTGACTCACAATATTGCGGATTCGGAAACGCTCCAAAATTTCCACAACCCACTGAATTATCTTTTTTAATGCGATATTATTTTCATACAGGGAACAATCACGCACTGAAAATGGCGGAGAGCACACTGCAGGCCATGATGCATGGCGGAATCCATGATCAGCTCGGTGGCGGTTTTCATCGCTATTCAACTGACCGGCAGTGGCTGGTCCCGCATTTTGAAAAAATGCTCTACGATAATGCGCTGCTAACTATCGCATATCTGGAAGCATATCAACTCACGGGAAATCAATCGTACGCGGAGACAGCCGCCGGCATCCTCAATTATGTGCTGCGGGAAATGGCAGCTCCGCATGGTGGCTATTATTCATCACAGGATGCTGATAGTGAGGGTGAGGAAGGGCGGTTTTTCGTGTGGACAAAACAGGAAATCGAATCTCTCCTTGATGAAAGTCAGGCAAAATTGTTTTGTGATATTTATGGAGTGTCTGAAGCGGGAAACTGGGAAGGCATTAATATTTTGAATAAGCGTCGGAATACGGACGTTGTGGCGCAGGAGTACAATATCTCATCGGAAGAATTGCAAGCACAACTCGGGCAGGCTAAAAAAATTCTGTTAAAAGAGCGAGAGCGACGCATTCCTCCGGAAACGGATGACAAAATCCTGACCGCATGGAACAGCTTGATGATTTCTGCTATGTGCAAAGGATTTCAGGTGCTGGGCAATAAAAAATTCCTGGAATCTGCTGAAAAATCGATACAGTTTATTCTTCACAATCTTTATCAAAATGGGAGACTGCTCAGGAGTTATCGCGCCAACCAGGGTCGGTTCGACGCTTATTTATCAGACTATGCATTTCTAACGGCTGCGTTGTTGGATTTATATGAAACCACATTTAATTCGGATTATCTGAATCAGGCTTTTTCGTTGAATGAGCACATGATTGATAAATTCTGGGATAAATCTGGGCATGGATTTTATTTTACTGCACATAACCATGAAAAATTATTGCTCCGCACCAGGAAAATAAATGATAGTGCGGTTCCTGCCGGTAATTCTATTGCGATCGGGAATCTTGTTAGAATAAGCGTGTTTACCGGAAGTGAACAATACAGGGAAATGGCGATGCGTGCAGTAACCGTGTCTGCCAATGAATTGAAACGATTGCCGTTTGCTTATTCGGCATTAATCAGTTCATTTGATTATTTGTGGGGAAAAAGTACGGAAATTGTTATTACCGGCAAAAAAAAATCTGAACAGACGCAGAAAATGAAAATGCATGTCCTCCGGAAATTTTTGCCAAATAAAATATTGTTATTTGCAGGTTCACAAGAATTCGAGGAGATAGAAATAGCGAAAATTTCACCGGCGTTAATTGAAGGAAAACATGCTCAAAATGGACAGGCACTAATTTATGTGTGCGAAAATTATACGTGCCTGCAACCGTTTTCTACGATTGAGGAATTTGATGAATATTATGCCGCATTGATGAACGCAGATTAAATATTCGGAACTGTTTCTCCACTGAAGAGGATGGTATCAAATAGAAACTTCAAATGAAAGGGATTGTAAGATGAAAAAATATGCTCTTTTTGCTTTTAATGGTGAAACAATGTGCTTTGTGCATGTGTTGTTGACCGCGCTGGAAATGAACGAAAAGAATTACGATGTTAAAGTCATTATTGAAGGTTCGGCGACCCGGTTGGTCGAGGAACTGGCAGATCCGAAGGCGCTGTTTGCAGACTTGTATCAAAAAGTAAAAGAGCGTCAGTTGATCGATTGTGTGTGTAAAGCATGCTCCAATAAAATGGGCTCACTAAATGCAGCGATGGAACAGAATCTCCCGATCTGTGATGAGTTGATGGGACATCCGTCCATGAGCCGATATATTGAAAATGGCTACGAGATTATTACGTTTTGATTAAATCAAATTACTTTAAATTTAACAAAAGGAGAGGTTACCATGTTATCAAACAAAATGATTGATAAAATTAATAAGCAAATAAAAAATGAATTATATTCCGGACACCTGTATCTATCGATGGCAGCATTTTGTTCTTCAGTCGATTTGGATGGATTTGCAAACTTTTTTATCATCCAGGAACAGGAAGAGCGATTTCATGCGATGAAGTTTTATCACTATCTGGTTGAGCAAGGCGCGGATGTAAAAATTTATGAACTGGATCAACCAAAACAAGATTTTGAATCTGTCGAAGAGGTATTTGACCTGGCTTTGAAACATGAACAACTGGTGACAAAATTAATCAATGAATTAATGGACCTGGCTGTTGAGGAAAAAGATTATGCGACTCAAAGCCTGTTAAAGTGGTATATCGACGAGCAGGTGGAAGAGGAAGCATCAATGCTCGGAATCCTCAAAAAAATTCAAATGGTTGGCGCAAAAGGACATGGAATCCTGATGCTGGACAGTCAAATGGGGCAACGCACGTTTTCACCACCAGCAAGTGAAGAGTAATATTGTTTTTTATTATGACAGCCTCATAACGAATTATCCCGAATATTGAGGATTATAAAAATTGAAAATTATAATGGAATTATTAAATTATAAATCAATGGAGATTTTACGAATGAAAAAAATGACTGAAAATGCACTAAAGGATGCATTTGGCGGAGAATCGATGGCTCACATGAAATACCTGATTTTTAGTGAGATAGCAGAAAAAGACGGGTACCCGAATTTAGCGAGAATGTTTCGGGCAATTTCTTATGCGGAGCAGGTACATGCAACAAATCATGCCCGAGAGCTTGGATTGATAAAATCCTCAGAAGAAAATTTACAGACAGGTATTGATGGCGAAACATTTGAAATCGATGAAATGTATCCGGCTTATGATGCAATTGCCAAACTGCAAAAGGAAAAAGGCGCGGAACGGTCAATGTTTTACGCAATTGAGGCCGAAAAAATTCATGCGGATCTCTATAAACAAGCAAAGGATGGGGTCGCCAAAAACAAAGATATGGATATTGATGATGTTTATATCTGTCCGGTATGCGGTTATACTCATATTGGCGAACCAGAGGAGAAATGCCCGGTTTGTAATGTTTCATCAACCAAGTTTAAAAAATTCTAATGAATTTAAAATACAGTTTATTTTTAATGAAGCAGGAGATAATCGCATGACTCAGTTGAATCAAATCTATAAATGTGAAAAATGTGGTAATATGGTTGAAGTTGTTCATGCTGGCCAGGGTGAGTTGGTGTGCTGTGGACAGCCGATGACGCTTTTAAAAGAAAATACCACAGATGCGGCCCAGGAAAAACATGTTCCGGTTATTGAAAAATCCGGTTCACAAATAACAGTTAAAGTCGGTAGTGTCGACCATCCGATGGAAGAAAAACATTATATCGAATGGATCGAGTTACTGGCGGATGGTAAGGTGTATCGAAAATATTTAAAACCAGGTGATAAACCTGTTGCAACTTTTGAGATTACTGCAAAAGATGTTTCTGCGCGTGAATACTGCAACCTGCACGGTCTCTGGAAAGCATAATTTTTAAAATAGCCTCTTGAAAAGATTAGAACTAGAACCTGCAAGTTCTCAACAGCCAAATCAAGTACTTGCAGGTTCTGAAATAAACTTAAACTGAGAAAAAAATGAAAAAACTATCAATCGGGCTCATAATGTGTTTGTTTTTGGCTCCTGTTGCTTTGACTCAGGATATACCTGCCGGAGAAGAAGCATTGGGATCGAAAAAATATGACCAGTATGAAAAACCCGAAATATGTAAAAGTTGCCATGTGGACATTTATCAACAATGGACACAGGCAATGATGTCACAGTCTTACACACATCATTGGGATGAAATCGAATATTTCGATCTTGCTGTTGCCCATGGAAAAGCCGATGAAAAATTCTGGCCGGTTTCGCACGGATGTAACGGATGTCACGCGCCGCTGGCATTTTTAGCCGGCGACGTTCCACCTCCGAGACCCAGCGAAAATTCCCGGGCAAATGAAGGTGTGAGCTGCGATGTATGTCACACAATCAATTCATTCAAAGGAGATATCCCGTTCAATTTCAGTTATGTCTCTGAGCCGGGACGGATAAAATATGGCCCCAAGCCGGGATTGGTTTCGCCGCATCATGAAACACGTAAAAGTGATTTTATGTCTCAGGCAGAATTTTGTGGAAATTGCCATAATGAAAAAGATCCGTTTGGGATATGGGTGAAATCCACACAGATTGAATGGAAGGAAGGTCCCTATTCCAAAGAAGGGGTTCCCTGTCATCAATGCCACATGCCAAAAGCATGGGGCAAAAATGCAAAGATGGCAGAAGAAGGGATGATTGCACAACATTTGTTCCATGGCGCTCATGATAAAGGCAAATTACAGGGATCCGTTGAATTGCGGATGCATCCGGAGGTGAGAGAAGTGGAATACGATGAGGCTGTTGCACTTAAGGTTCAATTATTTAATGCGAAAGCAGGACACAAAATTCCCACCGGATCGGTAGAAGATCGTATCGTTTGGCTGCATGTTACAGCAACAGATGCAGACGGAAAAGAGTATCATCTGCCGGTGGATAAAAAGGGCTTTGAAGGAGAGGAATATACGATTGCCGCAGATGTCCTGGCGTATCAGGATATGGGGATTCCCAAAGGGATTCCTGATTTCGAAGGCGTTCAGCGGGATGGCGTTCCGGTGGGAAACCGTATATTTCGAATGCCGTATTTTGATCCGCAGGGACGGATGACAATAATGCAGTGGAATACAAAAACATTAGGCGTCGATTACAGGATCGGACCCCGGGAAACGAAAGTCGAAACGTTTACCTGGCAATTGCCCGATGATATCGCTATCGGAAAAGTGACTTTTAATGCGGTGTTAAATTATCAAAAACTGGTGAAACCGGTTGCTGATTTTCTCGGTGTCCCGGAAGATGAAAGCGAAATTATACCCATCAATGAGGCAACAACGTGGATTGAAGTATACGAGTAATATTTGTATTTTTAAAGCATATTTTTGTTAACCTTAATTTTGAAAATAGAGAGGAACTGATTTCATGAAACGTATTAAAATTTTTCTGCTTGTCATCATTGCCGCGAGTTTTATCACGCCGGAAAATTCAGATGCAATTCCGGCATTCGCTCGGCGATACAAAGTATCCTGTAACACATGCCATGCACCATTCCCGAAACTGAAACCTTATGGCGATGAATTTGCCGGGAGCGGATTTATCATGGTTGAGGAGGAAAAAGAACGCGATTATATCACCGCGGGAGATGATTTACTCTGGTTGAACAAGGACTTCCCACTTTCTGTCCGGTTTGATGCGTATGCGATCTATGACCAAAAAATAGATGTTGATAAAGATCTGCAAACTCCCTGGGGATTGAAATTAATGTCCGGTGGTACGCTCTATAAAAACATCGGATATTATTTCTATTTTTATATGTCAGAACGAGGCGAAGTCGCGGGTATCGAAGATGCATACATCCATTTTGACAGGGTGTTCAACACTCCGTTGGATATTATGGTGGGCCAGTTTCAAACCTCAGATCCGCTGATGAAACGCGAATTAAGATTGACCTTTGAAGACTATATGATTTACAAAACAAATTTTGGTTCCAGTACGAACCTGGCGTATGACCGAGGGATTATGCTCGTTTATGGAGTAGAGAAAACCGGAACAGATATTATTGGAATGGTGGTAAACGGAAACGGAAAAGATGAAGCCGATGTAAATCTAAAATTTGATAATAATAAATATAAAAATTTCGGGTTCAGGTTGAGTCAGGGAATCGGCAAGATATTAAGCGTTGGTGGATTTTATTATCAAGGAAAGGAAGTGAGTAACGGTCTGGAAAATACTATTACTTATTATGGCCCCGATATCAACGTCGGAGTCGGTCCGGTGGAATTCACAGGCCAGTATTTAATTCGCGAGGATAGCAATCCCACGTATCTGGCGAATGCCAGGAAATATGAGGCGTCCGGGATTGTCGCCGAGGTTGTTATTGCTCCACAACTGGATAAATCACGATTTTATTTTGTGGGATTATATAATCAGGTAGATTCTGATTTAGATGGATATAATTATGAAACCGCAACTCTGAGTGGTAGTTATTTGCTCGCCCGGAATATGCGTTTGATTCTTGAATACACCAGAGATCTCGGGATGGAAAATAACAGGATAACGATGGGATTGGTGACCGGGTACTAATTTGTCTTTGTGAGAGGATAAAATTTTACTGTTATTTTGATTACAGATTTCCGAAGTCTTTAAGACTTCGGAAATCTGTAATCGATAGTTACTCAATTTTAAAGAACGGAGGACAAAATGTCAACAGGACGAAGAGATTTTTTGAAACATATCGGATTGGGCAGTAGTGCGCTGTTGTTCGCAAATCATGTGATTACCGCGGCAGAGCCACAGGATGCTCAAAAAGCAGCGGGCGGAGCGTCGCAACAGATGGTAATGAAGGAAAAACATGAGTTGCCGCCGCTTCCGTACGCGTACGACGCACTGGAACCGGTCATCGATGAACAAACGATGCGGCTGCACCATGATAAGCATCATGCCGGATATGTGAAAGGATTAAATAATGCGGAAGAAAAACTGATGTTAGCCCGGAAAAGCAATGATTACAGTCTGATCAAACATTGGGAGAGAGAACTGGCCTTTCATGGCGCGGGTCATATTTTGCATTCAATTTTCTGGAAAAATCTGACGCCAAATCGCGGTGAAAAACCAACCGGTGAACTGGCGAAAGCAATCAATGCATCGTTTGGTTCGTTTGATGAATTTAAATCACAATTTATTGCTGCTACAAAGGCGGTTGAAGGAAGCGGCTGGGGTATTTTAGCATTTCAGCCATTATTCGGTGGTTTATACATTTTTCAGGCGGAAAAGCATCAAAATCTGACGCAATGGGGTGCAATTCCGCTAATGGTTACTGATGTGTGGGAACATGCGTATTATTTGAAATATCAAAACAGACGCGCCGAATTTGTAGAAAAAGCCTTTGAAATTATCAACTGGAAAGGGGTTGGCGAAAGCTATGATAAACTGATGCGGTGAATCTCAGTCAAAAAAATTAACAGGATTTACGGCCGGATATTAAATACAGCGATTCGTCTCAATGCAGGAGTATCGCTGAGTATGCTGGCAACTCGGTTTCGGTTTGGCTTAATCAATTCCAGTGTCTGTTGTAAAAAGGCAACGATAATAAGGATGTTGTTTGATTGACGTTATAACTGTGGCGGTTGTAATAATTTTGAACGTGATAATCTTAATTATATCAAGAAAATAGAGATATGTTTTCATATTAAAGTGGGAGCAATTCCCAAAAGTTGGTAATTTCTCGTGGAGCTGTATCATAAGTTTGA
>CAZCJL010000129.1:0-18176 GCA_964498785.1 uncultured Cytophagia bacterium
CCGGCGCATGCGCCGGTAGCACATGGTCTGGTTGGTCTGGATGCTGGCGTCGGTCAGCAGCGTCCGGCCGTCGAAGGCCAGCCCGCCCTCCTCCGCCTGGACGTAGAACGCCTGCCCGACCGTGCAGTAGGCGCCGCCCTCGGCTCCCCGCATGGTCACCCGGTCGTCGGCGTCCAGCGTGACGAGGCCCGCACCCTCGCTCGAGCCCGACCAGCCAGTGGGCGAGACCCCGCGCAGGGCGACGTGCCCGGCCCTGATCCCGACCATGTGCTCGGCCTTGATCACGACACCGCCGGACGTCGCGGGGTTCGCGCCCGTGTCGTTGGTCGCGATGTGGTTGCCGCGGCTCTCGATCAGGACGCCGGCATGACCGTCGATCCCGCCGACCAGACTCGCTTGCTGGCTGGCGATGGCCGTCAGCCGGCCCTCGTTCGCATGCAGGTCCAGGTGCCGGCCGGCCCGCTTGCACATGTCCCGGCCACTCATGTCCATGAGGTTCCGGCCAGCGTAATTGATGATGTCGTGCTGGGCGCTGATGAAGACGTTGCCGCCGGACAGCATCACCTGGCTGCCGTGGGCGTCCTGCAAGACGATCGAACCGTCCTCCGTGATCGAGATGATGGCCCGACCGAAGTAGTAGCGCTTGGCGCTCCCGTCGATCTTCAGCCCGAGCTTGATGGACTGCGGCATGCACTTCCACATGTCCGGCGACTTCGACATCAGGAGCTCGCCCGGCGTCCGGCCACCGAACAGCTCGTTCGGCTCGTCGCCCTGGTCGAACCGGCAGAGGTTGGTGAAGCCGCCCACCGCCTGCCACTGGATCAGGCGGTCGGCCAGGCCCCGGGCGTTCATCGCGAAGGCCAGGGGGTTGGGCTTGGCGTTGGAGTCGAAGCGGAAGGTCGGGTTCTCCTCGCACGGCTCCTGCGGGTCGTCGTCCTCGCACTGCGGGGTCGGAGGATCAGCCGTCAGTTCGCAGCTGTCGCAGCCGCAGGTGCCAGCAGCCAGCGGAGGATCGTCCTCCTCCGTCTCCTCGCCCTCTTCCTCGTCCCGGATCCTCTGCTTCTCCTGGTCGATCCGGGTCTGGGCCTCGATCACGTCGATCGGGACCGGGACGTCGAGCGTCTTCTGCAGGAGGATGGAGTTGGCCGCGGTCAGGGCCCAGCTGCCGTCTGCACCCCGATACTCGTGGATCAGGGCGATGCGGGCCTTGCCCGTGTCGACGTCGAAATCGTCGTCCCCGTTGCCGTTGCCCTCCTCCGGCTCCTCGTCCTCTTCCTCCTCCGGCCTCGAGACCTGAACGCCCGACCCGTTCATGCCGTCGGGGTACGTCAGGAAGATCTGCTCGCCGGCCACCGCCTTGCCCACCGCCCGCAGGTACTGCGGCTGATACCCGACCAGCTGGTCGCCGGCCGTCAGGTAGCGGTAGAGGAGCTTGAGCGGCAGGTCCCCGGTCTCGACCTCCTGCGAGGTCTCCGAGAAGCTGATCATCTCGATTCGGCTGCCGATGATCCGGGTGACCTGGTCCTCGGTGTAGCAGTAGACTCCGGAGGCCGGCCCGCCCTTGATGAATGTCCGGAAGGCCTCGACGCCGACCGCGCCCCCGAACATGTTGGCCATGATCCAGTCGCCGTCGACCGCGTCCATCGGACCGCTGGTGAAGTTCCGGCCGGCCCGCGGAAAGTCGCTGTAGGTCTGGCCGGACATCCGGGCGCCGTACTCGAAGCCCGCGACCTGCGGTTGGACCAGCAGGTTGCAGGGCGGCACGTACTCGCCGGCCTTGGCGTAGTCGTAGCGGGCCACGATCACCGCGGGCGAGGTGTCGGAGAACGAGCAGGCGACGAGCACCCGCTCGCCGGGCAGCGGCCCGCCCGCCTCGAACGCCCCGAGCCGACCGCGGCCATTGCCCAGGTACAGGGCCGACCGGCGGCCGCCCGTGTCCAGGGAGACCTCACAGAACTGGGCGGACTGGAAGCTGTTGAGGACGGTCCCCAGCGTCAAGTACATCGGCTGATTGAACAGCCCGCCGAAGCCGTACCTGTTCGCAGCCCCGGCGTCCGAAGGTTGGATGCCGATGTAGCTCACGACCGCCTCACTCGATGTCGTTGAACAGGTAGCTGACGCTGAAGATGATCAGGAAGTTGTTGGCATTGCCCTGGCCCTGGAGACCGTAGGCCAGCGCGTTCTTCAGGACGTAGCGGGCCGCACCGTCCTCCAGCTGCGGCTGGCCGGTGGAGCCGGCCTGGGTGTGGCAGAGGGTGGGGCCGGCGTCCAGGACGATGTCGTTGGCCTGGCACGTGCAGTCGAGCTTCGGCGCGCCCTGCGGCCCGACGACCTTGGCCAGGGTGATGTTGCCCTCGGACGGGCCCTCGACGTAGTAGAAGGCGGGCGACGCCAGGTCGTAGACCCGCGTCAGCTTCCGCTGGAACTGCAGCTGGAACTGCTGGACTAGGCCCCGGGTCGCATCGTCCCCGATACCGTCGATGGCGAAGTTCGTCCCCCGAATGATGCCCTCGAGGGTGCGCTGAACGCAGGTGTCGGCAGCGGCCATGAATCAGCTCCTCAGACGGCGGTCTCGACAGTGACCTCGCCCTCGACCGTCACCCGCTGAGCGGTGGCGGCCAGAACGGCGGAGTACGGGAGGGTGACCTCGTCGGCGTTGGTCGTCGACTGGACGGCGAGGCCGACCGAGCCGCTGACGATCACGCTGCCGAAGGGCAGGATTCGGGAGTCGGTCCGCAGCCGTTTCTCCATGGCACTCGACGCCTGGGTGCTGAGCGCGCCCAGGTTGTTGAGCGTCACCTTGTTCCGGCCCTCGAACGAGCAGACGAAGTCCTTGAAGAAGCGGTCCACGGCGTCGGAGTTCGCCGCCATCCCCTCGTGGGAGTCGATGATCTCGCCGCCCTGGTCCGTGGTGTTGGTGAACGCGACGACCGCGTCGTCCGGGGAGCTGATCGACGCCTCGTAGACGAAGCACCCGCCCTCCGCCAGGTTCTCGAGCTCGGCCAGGTACTCGAAGGCGCAGGACGGCACCTCCCACCCGCTCTCCAGGACCACGCCCTTCAGCGCCTGCTGGGGCACGGTGTACCCGCGGAGGCCGGCGGTGGCCGCGCACAGGTGGTAGACGTCGACCTGCTGGTCCAGCCACGTGGGGTCCGGCGGGAAGACGACGGACACCGCCCGGTTGTCGAAGGCCGCGGCCCGGCCGTAGTAGTCGGACGCCTGCTCGGCCACCGTCAGGATGTGGTCGACCGACGTCAGGCTGAAGACGCCCGGGCCGCCGGCGACGGCCGTGGTGATGGTGATCAGCTGGTTGGAGAGGACGCTGGCGATGACGTAGGTCGTGCCACCGAGGACGATGGTGTCACTGGCCACGGCGCCGGCGAACGGCGAGCCGGAGACCGCGGTGACCGTCCGCTGCTCGCCGGACGTCTGGCTGTCATCGACGTTGCAGTTCAGGGCGCCGGTGAACAGGTTGCTCGAGGTGGCCAGGCTCAGGCCGATGAACATGCGGCTGGCGTAGCCGGCAGCCACCCGGGCGTTGATCATGGTCTCGCAGAGGCCGGTGACCGCGGTGCTGGTGGAGAGCGGGGCGACGGAGTACCAGTCGTAGCGGTACTGGGCGCGGCCCAGGGCGTCCGTCCAGCCCTGCGTGGTGTCGGCGTCCAGGGCCAGGGCGATGACCGAGGGCACGGTGGTCTCCGGGCTGACCAGCGGGGCCAGGGCCCGGGCGACCGCGAAGCCCAGGCCGGACTCCGGGTACTCCCACCCGACGAAGTACGTGTCGAGCTGGCTGGGCGACGTGATCTCGAGGAAGCCCGTGGCGTTGGTCGTGCGGAAGGCGCCGTAGGAGGTGTAGGCCTCCGAGTAGTCGGCGCCGGCGTAGGTCTGGCCGGCGATCACCGGGTAGGCGCTGCCCGTGCGGACGGTGGCCCAGGTGATGGCCGGGTCCAGGGTGATGGTCGTGGCGGTAGGCGTGTAGTCGGCGCTGTCGACCGGGATGTTCGGCGCGATCTCGGCGAAGATCAGGTTGAAATTGGCGCCGACGGCCGCCGGGATGCTGTCCGCCAGCTGGATGACGTTGAACGGGGTGGCGCCGCCCGTGTCGCTGAAGGCGGCGATCGTCGTCTCGAGGGTGTTGCCGCTGCCGTCGTCCAGCTTGATGTAGTCGCCGACGGCCGCCGCCACCGGCAGGGTGGTGGTCAGGCCGGTGAAGATCGTGTTGCCGGAGTCGTGGATGATCTCGGTGGTCGAGCTGCCGTTGCGGGCACCCTGGGAGGCGGTGGGCGGGGTCGCGGTGTCCGAGTAGTAGTTCACCAGGCCGTCGAGAATCACGACATCGACCGTTGTGGAATCCACCGTCTCGCTGGCCCCGAGGCCCGGCCAGGTCGCGGAGACGCCGGCCCCCTCGTCGTAGGCGCCGATCAGGCCCTGGCCGCCGTCCACATACTGGCGGTAGGCCAGGTCCCGGCCGACGATCAGGGTGCGAAGGTTGTCGGTGACCGTACCATCGGTCCCGGTCTCGAGCGTCCGGAAGTTCTCGAGCAGGCTCTCGCGGGTCACGGGGTCGCAGACCGCCATTTCAGGTCCTCCTGTCGAGGGTCACGGTCGGGGCCGTGCGGCCCCTGGCCAATGTTGGAGCACGGTACTCGATAGTCCAGCTGTAGACGTAGACGTAGACCAGGTCGATGGCTATGCCGAAGAGCTGACCGACGCCCTCCAGGTTCTTGAGCTCGCCGATCTGGCCGACCACGAAGTCGTGGAACGGGATGTCGTCGGTGTAGGCGACGGCCCCCACCCGGCTGAACAGGTCCCAGACCTCGATCGCCAACTGCTCGGTCAGGCCGTCGGCGTTGTCCGCGACGATGATCTTGTGCGTGCCCTGCACGAGCTTCGAGAACCGGCGCTCGCCAGCCTCCCGGTCCATGTACTGGCCCTGGTCGCCCATCACCACGCGCTGCGGCTGCTGCTGGCCGCGGCGGACGATGATCGACGGGGCGAAGTCCGCGGTCAGGGTGTTGATGTCCGACCACATGTTGATGCCGATCTGGGTCTTGGTCGGGTCCTCGTCGTAGATGTAGGTCTGCAGGCCCGGCTGCTGGATGCAGTCGGGGTTCGAGAAGTGGTTCTTCAGGACGGCCAGCATGAACCAGTCCAGGGACAGGTTGTCGAAGCCCCGCGGGCAGACACGGGACAGGTCCCGCCAATCGTACTTCTCGAGCTTCTCCTGCTGGTCGGTGCCCGGATCGGTGGTCGGCGGGTCGCAGGGGCCGGTCTCCGGCAGCTCGGTCTGCTCGCCGTAGCCGTCGGTGCACGGGTTCTTGTCTGCCGGGTGCTGGCCGGTGAACGGGTTGTCCGCGTCGAGCTTCGGGGCTCGGCGACGGGGGCGGACCCGGAGGTCCTGCTCGTTACCGTCGTTCCGCTTGGGCATGTCCTATTCTCTCTGCTGGGCGGCCACCCGCAGCTCCTCCTGGATGTGGGCCGTCACCAGGCGGTTCTTGCCGTAGGTGGTCTGGCAGGGGACGGGGAAGCCGTAGACCGGCTCGGACCGGGACCGCTCCTCCATCCGGATCGAGAGGATGAGGTCGATGCCCCGGTGACGGGCGACGGCCGTGATGTCGCCGGTGATCGCGAAGCGCTGACCGGTGTGGCCGTGCACCCAGATGTCGTTGTGGGCGGGACGCGGGTAGGACAGGCAGCGGGCCGTCTCGATGACCTGGGTGTTCATGCCCTGGTTGTCGTCGAGCTTGATCAGGCGCTTGGCCGGATCGAGGGCCACCCAGTACTCCCAGGCGTCGTAATAGCCGCCCTCGATGCCCGTGCCGTAGCAGTCAGGGCAGTCGGGCCGCAGGACCTGGTTGGTGACCGGGTCCACGCAGCCCGTGCACGGGTCGCCGAAGACCCGGCGCTTGAGCAGCCAGCCCGGGGCGCCCGTCCGCTTGCGCAGGAGCATCGTCTCCTTGCGGATGATCTCCCGAGCGACCGAGTAGTCGTAGCGGTCCCAGTAGGTCCCGAGGCTCACCGGCTGGCTGGTGTGCGTGCCCTCGGCCGTCGTCATCACGACCCGGTAGAACACGATCAGGCCCTTCTGCGGGAAGAAGGGGTCGATGTCGTAGGCCCACGGCTGGTCGGTCGTCCGGCAGAGGTCGATCCAGTCGGCGTCGTCGTAGGAGACGCCGTATCCCCGCTGCAGGACGAAGACGTAGGGCCCGGCCTCCTCGAACGCCTCGTCCAGCGCCCACTCGACGAGCACCCGGTTGTCCACGATCAGGTTGAAGTAGGCGTCGACCGTGAGCCGCTTGAAGATCCGCGTCTCGCCCGGCCGCGGGTCGGCGGTCGTCACAATCCGGTCCCCCACGCCCGGTTCATGTTCATCCGGGCCTTCTCACGGCGCATCCACAGGTCGAACTCCTGCATCTTCAGCTGCGCCGCCTGCATGTAGGCCTGGGCCTTGTCCTGGTCACGGATCGCCACGCCGCCGGCCTGATAGGCCAGCGAGTTCTTCCGGTAGCGCTCGGCGCTCGACATCAGCAGCAGGCTGCAGGCGCCGATCGTCCAGTGGTAGCGGTACGGGAAGTTCATCGGGGTGTAGCAGGCGACGGGCGGCGGGGTCTCGTTCCACTTCTGCACGATCCGCCGCATGGCGTAGACGATGTCCAGGTCCTGGAACTCGACATCATCCAGCAGGTTGCTGAACGGCGCCCCGTCCGACTGGCTGGCCACGTCCAGCAGCGCCAGCCGGATCTCAGGGATGGTCAGGGGCCCGCTGCCCGTCAGCAGCTCGAGGGTCGGGGGTTGGATCTGCAGGAGAACGGGCCAGGTGTCGACCCGGGTCGGGCCCGGGACCTCGCGCTCGATCCAGGCCTCGAAGATGCCCGCGGGATTCGTCTGGTCCTCCTCCAGCAGGAAGCTGCAGAAGCCGCGATGCGTGCTCTGGTCCAGGATCTCGCCCTGGACGTTGAGGTTGTAAGTGCCGTGGAGCGAGGACCTGGGGCTCGAGCGCAGCCACAGGGCGACGTTCGCGCCGGTCGCGCTCTTGCTCGGGGTCCAGTCGGGGCTGCAGGCCGGCGGGTTCTCGACCTCCGCATCCAGCTTCACGGGCTTCCCGCTGTCGTCCGTCAGCTTGAAGACCACCTGCTTCCGCGCCCGGTGCGTGACGACGACCGTCTTCACCTGCGCCGGCTCGTAGCCCTGGCTGACCTCAATCGGTGCGATCGGCATCTCAGATCCTCCGGCCGCCGAAGCCCAGCCCGGTCTTCCGGCCGCGGCGCAGGCCCAGCGTCCGGCCACCGCCCGCGTTCCGCTCCGGACCCATGGTGTAGGCCCGGCCCAGGCCCCCGGACATCGCCCCACCCGGGTTCTGGACGTAGTTCTTGGTCTCAGCCCGCGCCTCGACCGGTGCGCTCAGCCCACCCATCCGGTAGGTCTGCTGGGACTGGCGGACCGGGTCCCACGGCTGTCCTCCCAGCTGACCGACGGGCTTCGCCCCGGTGGCGACCTGGTAGTCGCGCATCTTCTGCTGGGACTTCTGGCGGTCGGCCAGCCGCTTAGGCGTGAGCTTCGGTCGGCCAGGGATGCCGCGGCTGAAGGTGTGGCGGCTGCGGCCCGGGACCTTGAACGTGCCGAAGGCCAGCTTACCGAGGGTGGGAACCGGCTCGCAGGCCGCGCGGCCCATCGCCCCGAGCTTGCCCACGCTGCCTGGCGCCAGCTTCTTGCTGGACAAGGCGGTCGTCGGAGTAGTTGCAACCGGAGACCTCGGCTTCTTGGTGACGGGAGTGCGCTGGGGGACGGGCGTCTGCCCGCCGGCCGGAGCCGCGCTGGCGGGCACCGACGTCGGAGGCTCCAGCAGCTTGCCGTGGGGGGCACCCGTCGTGGCCTCCGGAAGCTCGGACTGGCGGGGCGGCTGGCCGGCACCGGATGCCTGCTGCGGCTGCTGCGGCTTACCGGTGACCGGATCCAGCCCGTTGGCGATCCGAAGCTGCTTGATCCGCTCCTCACGGAGGAAGTTCTGGTTCATCCGCCGTAGCTTCTCGGCCCTCACCTGCTGGGGGTCGTTCGGGTCCAGCCCCTTGTTCCGCATGTCGACGGCGAGATTCCACTCCTCAGCTGCCAGACGCTTGATCCGCTCCCAGTCGGCGGTCGGCAGCTGGTCGTACCGACCACGAGGCTCTCCACCCTTCCTCCGACGCTCCAGCTCGAGCTTCCGGTACTCGTGATACTGGGCGCGCTGCATGCTGCTGGCCCCGGGGCCCGGCAGCCACTCCTGCCCGTCCTTGTTGAAGACGGCGACCGGCTGCACGCTGGCCAGGGCCTGGTCGATCTGGGCCTGGGCCTGCGCCCGCTCCGCCTGACTTTCAGCGGTGTAGACCGTGCCCTGCAGCACTCGCACCTTACGATCGAGCTGCTTGGAAAGACGGTAAGCACGCCAGGACCGGGTCTTGGGGTCCCAATTATGGGTCGTAATCCCCTCGAACATCGGCGGGAGGGCGGTCGGCCGCGTGTTGGAGGCCGTGTCCTCGGGCCCGCCAGCCGAGTCTTGCAGGGTCTGCCTGGGATCATCGGTGCCGGGCATCGACCGGTATCGGGCCTCCGGCTCCCTGCCGCGGGCCTGGCGGGCCTGAGGCGCCTGACGCTCGTCGAGCCGTGCTTGGCGCTCGCTGCTCGTCTCCCACTTGCCCTTGCGCTCACCTTCCTGCGCGACCCACCTGCCGGTCGCCGGATCCGGGGCCTCGCCCCGCTGGACAGCGTCATGCTCCTTCAGCGCCTGACGCTCGCCAGGCGACATGTTGGCCGCGTCCCGCACCTGGCGGTAGGCGCCGTACAGGCCGCCGAGCGCCGGGCTGGCCGCGCTCAGGCCGGCTCCACGCACCTGCTCCTGGCCCAGCAGCTTCCTGCCGGCGGCAAGGATGTCGAAGCCCTCGGAGTCCTTGGCCTCCGGCTGTCCGGCCGGCGCCTCCTTCACCTGCGGCTGCTCCGCCGCCGGCGGCTCGGATTCAGGCTGGGCCAGGATCGGGGGCGGCGCCCCCTCAATGCCACGACGCTGCTCGTCGCGGTACATCTCGGCCTCGGCCCGTGCGACCATCGCCCGTTCGTCATACGCCGTCCCGGGCGCCAGCTTGGCGATCTCGTCCCGGACCTTGAGCCGGGCCTCGAGGTGCCGGCGGGTCGCCGGGTCCTTGAGCGCACGCTGAACGTCGGACGGCAGTCGACTGGTGTCGCGCCGCCAGCGCTCGAGCTCCTGCTCGTTGGTCGGCCGCTTGAAGTTGTGCCAGCCCTCGTTCCTCAGGCGTTCAAGTTGCTCGAGGTTCTTGGCCCCGGTGCTGTCCATGAGCGCGATGATCTGGCGGTAGGGCTTCTTCGCCGACTCCCAGGTCGGCTTGGCCTCGAGCTTGCGCTGCTGCTCGGCCCGATTCTCTTGCGCGATGGCCAGCTCATGCTGCTTCATCGCGTCTTCTCGCGCCCGCTCGTCGCCCAGCCGCCAGGACGGCACACGGAGACCCGTCAGCTTGCCGTCGGGGCCCTCGTGCACGAACTGACCGGCGCGGATGCCGTTCTTCGGGTCGCCCTTCTGAGCGCGGTAGACAGCGCCCGCGGCGCCCATCAGGGCCTTGTTGTCGATCTGGCGGATACCGCGACCGCGGAAGGCCGCACCGAACGCCTCGCGCCGAACGGCCTTCTGGGCGTCCTTCAGGTGACGGTCGGACCGCCGCTTGAGCCAGGCCTCCGCCTCCTCCGGGTTCTGCTCGTAGAGCTTGCGGTAGCGGGAGCTGTTGAGGTCCTTCGACGCGTAGTAGTCCTGGTAGGCCTTCACCCGGTCGGCGCGGCCCTCCTTCTCCGGGGTCTCGGGATCGTCCCAGTCGACGAACCGGGACATGGACTTGTCCAGGACCCAGTTGCTCTTCTCGCCCCGCTCGCGGGCGGACGGGTCGTAGCGCATGACCGCGCCCGAGTCCTCATCCATGTAGTAGTACCGGCCCTGGCTGTCCATGGCGTTGGCCGCCCGCGGCACCTTCTGGTAGCCGGCGACGCTCGGTGCGAGGTAGGCCGGAATCTTGCCCGTCTCCATCGCCTTGCCGATGCCCGCCGCGTAGCGGTCCGCCGTCTCGCCGAGCTGCTTCTCCTTCAGGCCGGTGCGCGCGGCCACCGGGCCCTGCCAGGCGTCGGCCTTCTGCTGCAGCTCCTTCACCTGCTCCGGCGAGATCGTGCGCTTCCGCTTCTCGGGCCGCACCACCTCACCGCTGCCCGGCGCCGCCGGGCCGGCCGGGGCCGCCGCACCTTCAACACCCAGTATCTGCCCGAGGTTCGGGATGCCGATGGCAGCGCCGATCGCGCCCAGGATCTGAGCGCCCCGCTCGCTGCTGAAGAACTCCTTGAGCTGATCCAGGAAGTCAGGCGCCGCGGCCTGGCCGCCGCCCTTGCCCCCGCCCTTGCCCCCGCCCTCACCGTCCGTCGGCACGCCCTCGGTCCCGCCGACGCCCACACCACCGCCGCTTCCGCCGCCACCCTCGCCGACGCCGGCCGGCGTGGCTGCCGTGCCCTCGGTACCGGGAGGGGTGGGGCCGGCTCCGGCCGGAGCCTCGGCCGGAGCCTCGGCCGGCTCGCTGACCCGCGCGTCGTCGCCCGAGCGAGCCTCGGCCATGCTCTTGGCTGTCGCCTCGATGTTCCTACGACTGAAGTCGGGCTGCTCCCTGGTCTTTCGTGCCTGCTTGCCGATCTGCTTGGTGGCGAGGTAGAAGTCGTTGAGCTCGCCCCGCTCCCACGGCCCCTCGATCAAGACACGCCAGTTCTCCAGGGGCTGGTCGTAGCCGTTCGCCCGGAGCGCGGCTTGGATGTCGGGATCGCTCAGCGCCGCCTCGAACGGCACGACGGGGCCGGACCGGGCCTCCGCCCGCGCGGCCTGCGACTGCTTGTAGAGACGGCCGAGCATCGGTCAGACCTGGTTGACAGTGCGGTCGCCGAGCGTGACCGACTGGTCGATGGCGCGGATCTGGCCGAGGGCCACTCCGATGCGGTCCTTGATCTGCTCCTGCCAGTCCAGGGCGGCGTCCGTCGCCCAGGCCATGATGCTCGAGGTGAAGTCCTGGGTGATGACCAGGCCGTCGACGATCGAGACCTGGGCGCCGAGGACCGTGATGCCGGACGGGTTGCTGACCGTCACGCCGAACGTCCCGCCGGTGATCACGTTCACCGGGCCGTAGCGGGAGACGAGCTCGATGTCGATCGGGTTGAGGCTGACCTGGGCCGTGCCCGTGGCCACCTGCTGGCATACGTCCACCGGGCCGGTGATCACGTAGGACAGCGGGTAGCTGGAGGTCGGGAGGCCGTCGGTCGACAGGTTGTCGATCGCGTCGAACGTGAAGTCGGCCTGGGTGCCGGTCGGCCACGTGCGGAGGGTCCCGGTGCCCGCGTCGTAGATCACATCGACCACGTCCACGTAGCTGAAGTTCGTGCCGGTGTCGATCGAGAGCTGGGTCTGGTCGGCGTTCAGGGAGGCGGTGGCCGAGCTCAGGTCCAGGGCCTGGTCGTCGACCTCGATCGTGATGCCGGCCAGCAGGTCGCCGCCGGTCGCGGCCACCGGCTCGCCGAAGTAGATGACCAGGACGTCGTTCGCGCCGACTCCGGCCTGGGCACGCACCGCCTGCCCGAGCACCGGGTAGCTGACCGCGGTCTGGGCGGTGAACGTGGCCACCGGGTCGTTCGGGGCCGCGGCCTCGACCAGGTCGCCGGTCGCGTCGCTGTAGGCGACGGTCAGGGTGCTGATGGCCACGGCCGTCGGGATGGTCAGGGCGAGGGCGTTATCCTGGACCGCGCCGCCGCCGACGGCTACCGGGCTACCGTTCAGGACGACGGTCCAGCCGAGGGTCGCGGTGCCGGAGACCGCACGGTCGAAGAACACGTAGACCGTCGAGTCCAGTGGGCTGTTGTCGATGTACTGCACCGACAGGAGGGCGGGCGCGGTCATCGGCTACCCCTCTTGCGCTTGCTCTTCTTGCAGGCCAGACAGAGCTTCGTGAGCTGGTGGTCCTCGAGCCAGCGCTGGGCCGCCGTCTTCTCGTGACCGACCTTCGTCTGCCCGCGCGACCCCAACGATCGTGTGAGCACCTGCTGTGTGGTCTTCATGCCCGTAGCTTACGGGCCGCGGGCCGTCGATCTACTCGCTATCGGCCGGCAGCCCGGCCTTCTTCCGGCGGCGACGCCGGGGCTTGGGCTCGGGCTCGGGCGGGGGCTCGGGCTCGCCGCCGAACTCCTCCTCCGTCTCCCCGAAGATCGAGGTCGGATCCTCGACCAGCGGTTCCTCGGTCGACTGGTCGACCCGGGCCCCGACGTCCACCAGCTTGGTCGGGGTCTCGGCCGGCGGCTGAGGCTGGACCTCGGTCTCCTGGACCTCGGTCTCCTGGACCTCGGTCTCGGGCATCGGCTCGATCTGCTCCTCGGGCGCGGGCGGCGGCTCGGGGACGATGTCGGCCTCGGCCTTGAGGAACGGGTGCTGCACCTCGCCCTCCAAGTAGCCCACGATCATCTGCACCCCGTCGACCACTCGCAGGACGTTGGTCCGGTCGACGATCGGATTGTAGAGCAGCATGTCCTCCGGCAGGATCTCGCCCTTGAAGGCAGAAGCGCCCTCGGACTTCGGGGGCGCTTCTTCGACGGGCTCGGGGTCCGGCGTCGGCTCCGGGGCCTCCTCCACGGCCGCCACCACGGTCTCCTCCTCCACCGGTGGGGTGGGAAGGTTCGGAGACTCGAAGGTCGGGGCGGGTGGTGCCGGAACGGCGGTCGCATGGGTCGTATCCTGGGTCAGGGTGGTCGGGGCTGATTCTGTCCGCGCGGACAGATTCTGGCCTTGGACGAACTCGACCGTGAAAATCCCGGCCGACAGCATGCGCTTTTCGCGCTGGTGCCGACAGAGACGCGGTCGGACGTCCCCCTGAATCGGATAGATGCCCTTACCGAGTGGAGCCCGGTGGAGCGGCATGAGCGTGCACGGGTGGTTGACGGTGATCAGGCAGTGGTCCTGGGTCAGGTCGACGTCACCGAACGCGCGCATGGCGATGCTCCAAGAAAAGAGGCAGGAGCCACCATAGCTCCTGCCTCCTGAGTTGCAATACCGTCGCGGTGCGTGTCGCTGGTACGGAAAGACCGTGTCACTACACCCCGCCGGACGTCGCACTGTCCGTGACGACGGCCGCCGTCTGGCCGCCGTTCGGGTCGGTGGCCGCCGCGTAGATGTCGAAGACCGTGGCGAAGGTCAGGCCGGTCGCCGTATCGGTGAACGGCGTGGTGGCGCTGCTGTTGGCGAAGAGCGCCGGGGCGTCGGCCGAGTCCGTGCCGGCCAGGACCTGGGCGACGGACGGTGCCGGGTCGCCGTTCGGCACCACCACGTAGTAGATGGTTCCGGCGGCCTTGTCGTGGCTGATCTCCAGGTCGATCTCGCCGTCCCCACCGGTCGCCGCACTGTCGATGGTGACGGTGATCAGGGTACCGGAGCTCGTGTTGAGGACCGACTCGACGTTCGAGTTGTTGGTGCTGGCGTCCTGGACCACCAGGTAGTAGTCGTAGTTGGTGCTGGCCGTCAGCCCGTCCACCAGCCCGGTGTTCGCGCCGGCGACCGCCGGGCCGCTGTTGTTGCTGATGAAGCCCGTGCCGGCCCCGGCCACGACCTGCGCGGCGCTCGGAGTGGCGGAGCCCTGGGTGTAGGCGCCGATGTAGTAGGTGCCGGCTTCGGTCGAGCTGAAGGAGAAGTCGGCCGAGGTCCCGTAGTCCTCGACGAACGTGAAGAGGCTGACGACCGGGGCGACGCCCGCCGTCACGACCACCGGGTTGGTGTTGACGGTGTTGGTCCGGCCCAGGTTGTCGCTGATCGCGACCGTCGGACTGTAGGTGCCGGGTGCGTCGTAGTCGTGGGCCTGGGTGTTGTCGAGGATGGGGTCGGTCGTGTCGGTGTCGCCGTCACCCCACGCCCACTCGCCGGCGGTCGCCGGCGTGGCGGCAGACGGGTTGTCCGTCCGGGCGAAGGACTCGTTGGCCAGCCCCGCGTACCGGGAGCCCGCGACGTCGAACGGAGTGTCGTCGCTGACCGCGATACCACCCTGAACCGGGTAGTTGGTCACGCCGCCGATACCGGCCTCGGCCGGCCAGCTGGGTCGGGTGCCGAGCGGGCTCGCGCCACCGTCCTCCAGCGGCACCGGGTCGGTACTGTCGGCAGCCGGCACCGTGCCCGTCACGCTGAGCGTCGCCTCGCCGGAGGCCGGAGCGACACTCGCCGCGTCCACCTGGTTCGGCAGACTGACGAACTGGCCACGAAGCCTGTAGTCGTTCACCCGGCCGTACGCGAACCGAGTGTTCACCGCGCGCTGATAGGCACCCTTGTAGGTGGGCGAAGGCGGAACGGGAAAGTCAACCATGGCGAGTCCCCTGTGCCGCCTATCGTACTCGGGCGAAGGGCTTCCTCAAGCGGTGAGCGCCCACAGCGACTGCCGAGACTCGCACCAGTCGACCCACGCGTCCTCCAGCCGCCGCAGGATCTGATCGGCCAGCTGTTCGGGCTTGCGGAGAGGCGCAGCCTCCATCAGGCCCCGCAGCTCCTGTCGGGCCGTCCGCAGCAGCTGCCGGTCGGTCGCCAGGTCGATGGCCGCCTTGATGAAGGACTGCAGGTCGGTGCCCGCCCACTCCCGCTTGCCGATCTGGCAGAGGAGGGTCCAGGTCTGGCGATGCAGGAAGGTCTCGCCGACCATCGTGATGACCGGCACGCCCATCCACAGGCTCTCGGCCGACGTCAGCATTCCGGCACACGGCCAGGTGTCGAGAAAGACGTCGACCTCCTGGGTGAGGACGGTCATCACGTCCTCGGTCCGCGGCAGGTGTCTGACGAACTGCAGGCGGTCCTCGGTGATGCCCAGCCCCAGCATCAGGCGCCGGATCATGGACTCCGTGCCCTGGGTGTAGACCTTGATCAGCATCCGGCTGCCCGGCACGTTCCGCAGGACGTTGGCCCAGCCGATCACCACCTCCCGGCTGATCTTGCAGGGGTTGTTGAAGCTGCCGAAGGTCACATGGCCCTTGCGATCCGCCGGCAGCGGACCTACGTCCGGGGCTTCGGCGATCGGGAAGTAGCTGCAGGTGCTGTCGATCTCCAGCAGCTGTTCGTCGCAGACCTCGTCCGCGCAGTCCGGGCGGATGTGGGGATCGGTGATGAAGTAGTTGATCGTCTCGAGGGCTGGCGGCGTCATCATCCCGCTGATCCAGCCGGCCTGGACGGGCGCCGGCTTGTAGCCGAAGACCGGCAGCCGGTTGTAGCCCGTGTGGCCCGCCAGGTCGACCAGGACGTCGATCTGGTCGTCGTAGATCGCCTGCGCCGCCTGCTCGTTGGGCAGGCCGTGAAGCCGGCGCCAGGTTCCGCAGGCCTGGAACTCCCGCGAGTGGTCGGTCTCGTCGGCCTCGGGGATCGAGCTGTAGAGGAAGTGCTGGTGCGGGCCCCGATTGCCGAACTCCTTAAACTGCGGCAGCATGAGGCTGGTGAGGCTGTGGGTCTTGAAGTCGCCGGACATCCACCCGATGCGCAGTCCGGACAGGGCCCGGGCCGGCTCCATCCGCGCGGGGTCGTGCTGGAACCGCGGCAGGTAGCGGAGGAACCGAGCGCTGAACTCCTTGCACTGGCGGTAGAAGTCCTTGAGCGTCACACCGTGCGTGTACTGCATGTCCATGATCAGGTTCGAGCAGGTGTCGGTGCAGGGGTTCCGCTCGTAGGACGAGCGGAAGTACCGCAGGGCCTTCTGCTGCTCGCCGCAGTCCTTGTAGAGGCCGGCCAGCATGCCGTGGATGGCCGTGATCTGGTTCTCGTCCTCCGTCAGCTCCTGGGCCTTCAGCAGGAAGGTCACCGCCTGCTTGTGCCTGCGCATCTCCCTGCAGACCTCGCCCAGCTCGAAGCAGATGCCGAAGTCCTCGCTGTCCATCTCGAACAGCAAGTGGAGGGCCTCGTACGCCACGTCCCACCGCTTGTTCTTCCGGGCCCACGCCCGCAGCTTCTGGTAGGGCTGGGCGTGGACCTGCTGCCGGGTCTTGAGCAGGGCGACCAGCGCCTGGCACTCGCGCTGCTCGTCGCCCAGGCCGCCAGCGGCCGCCGCGATGTTGATCTGGATCTCGGGCGCCTGGGAACCGCAGCCCTCGAGGTACTCGATCGCCTCCTGCGCCCGGCCCTCCTGGATCAGGGAGACGCCGTAGTTCAGGTGGCAGTTGTCGGTCTCGATGCCGTCCTCGATCAGGATCCGCAGGAGGTTGCGGCCCTCCTCGAACTGCTTGGCAGCGATCAGGCTCTTGGCTCGGGCGAGACGGGGGTCGGTGGCCTGCATGTCAGGTGTCCTTGTTCTTCGTTTGGAACTTGTTGATGCTCGGCGGGAGGATGACGGTCGCCACCCGCAGTCGCAGGTCAGGTGGAGCAGCGGCGCTCCCGTAGCTGGCGCGGGCTCCTGCAGTCCCAGAAGCTGCGCAGGCGCAGGTGGTGGCGGCGGACGGTCATGCCGCTCATCAGCAGCGCACAGAGCGCGGCGTCCAGGCAATCAGCGCAGATCGCCACGCGGGCCGGCGACTGCTCGTGGTCCTCGCCCGAGTGTGGGCCGCTCACCTTGTCCCGCACCTCAGAACTGCTTTCTAATTTGTGAGCGTATGTGAGTACGCTCCCGGTTTAGTTCCTGCTTCGACCCGGCATGGTTTCGTTCTGCTCTTACGAGCAGAGCCAGAGCCTTCCGGTCCACAGGCGTTAATTCCCGCCAAGCCGGCGGTATAGATATTTCGCGCAGCGTTGAGATCACGATCGATCTCGATGCCGCAATGGTCGCAGCGATAGGTGCGCTCTGATAGAGCGAGGACATCTTTCACGCAACCGCAACTAGAACTGCGTTCACTTCCAAAGTATGTTATGCAGCCCTTATATGCTTGGCGACGCCCTTGGCCACCGCCTCTCCAAGGCAGACCGGAACGGCGTTGCCGAGCTGGCGCATGGCTTCACCCCAGGCACCGGTGACCAGGTAATCATCGGGAAAGGTTTGGATTCTCGCTGCCTCACGCACGGTGAGGTATCTGACCGAGCCATCGGGGTAGGCGATCATGTTCTCGCCGCCTGGCACTCCGTGAACTCCCGCCTTCAACGCTTTAGAGGGTTCGTCCAAGGGTGAGCCGGTATGGCCGGCGTAAACCTTGGCGCCATCTTGGAAGATATGATTGGTGAGTTCGCCAGAGTACCCCTGTGGATCGGGGATGTCCGCGAGCGCATCTCGCACCGTCCTCCATGGGCTGCCCTCTACCCCGTTCGAAACCAGGGCGCCAAGCAATCGGTCAGAGATCTTGCTGGGCCGCTCGGGGCGTCGCCTCTTGGAGATACCGTGGCGTTCCCAGTAGTCTCCTGTGTGCCACTTGTCCAAGATCAACGCTTCCGAGGTGTGTGTCGGCTCCGGGAATGACCACTCTGGGGCAACATCAGATCTGAAACCAACGAATACAACGCGCCAGCGGACCTGTGGCGCGCCATAGTCGGCGGCGTTGACGACCCTGGCCAAAATGTTGTAGGTCAGTTCCGAGGTGTGATTGGAGCCGCTGGTATGGTGCTGTTGAAGGCGTTGGTGGTGTGAGGTCCAATCCTCGCCCTGGCGATGATCCAACTCGGGGTAGGTGAGCGACAACTTGATGTATTCGAAGAAAGAACTGAAGGCCTTGCGCGTCAGTCCCCGGACGTTTTCAATGATGAGAGCCTTCGGGGTGAGGGTCCGGACCGCTCGGAAGTATTCGGGGAAGAGATTTCGCTTATCGTCCATCCCCTTGTGCTTGCCGCCGATGCTGAATGGCTGGCACGGTGGACCGCCCGCGAGCAGGTCGACGTCCGCCTTAATCGATCCGAAGTCGAACTTGGCGATGTCGCCCTCATGCACCCGCCACTTCTTCGCGAGCTTATGCGAGGAGTTGTGCCGAAGGGTATCGCACGCGTATCTATTCCATTCAACCAGGATCTCATGCTTGAAGCCGGCGAGTGAGGCGCCCAGCGCCAGGCCCCCAGCTCCGGTGAACAACTCCACCGATCTCATCAATCGTCGACTTGGCCTCTTCTGTTTGCCGTCCTTGGTGCCGCCCCTCATCGTCCCTCCCTTGGTGCGCATCATGCGCTCTCGTCGAAATCGAGTGCCGTCTGTCCA